>NZ_QQAS01000007.1:156775-247812 GCF_003350425.1 Comamonas sp. AG1104
TCGTGTTTGGTGCCCAGGAGAGGACTCGAACCTCCACGGAGTTACCCGCTAGTACCTGAAACTAGTGCGTCTACCAATTCCGCCACCTGGGCATTTCAGAGTGAGTGAATTATATAGCGGCTTGAGTACTGCTCATGCCGGTTTGCGCGGATTTTTCAGAAAACTTTGCGCGGCAGCCGGGATGACTGCCAAAACGAAAAAACCGCTGCATTTGCATGCAACGGCTTGTCGTGTTTGGTGCCCAGGAGAGGACTCGAACCTCCACGGAGTTACCCGCTAGTACCTGAAACTAGTGCGTCTACCAATTCCGCCACCTGGGCATTTCAGAGTGAGCGAATTATATAGCGGCTTGAGTACTGTTCATGCCGGTTTGCGCGGATTTTTCAGAAAACTTTGCGCGGCAGCCGGGATGACTGCCAAAACGAAAAAGCCGCTGCATTTACATGCAACGGCTTGTCGTGTTTGGTGCCCAGGAGAGGACTCGAACCTCCACGGAGTTACCCGCTAGTACCTGAAACTAGTGCGTCTACCAATTCCGCCACCTGGGCTTTCAGGGAAGCTTCGTATTGTAATGCATTTTTCTGCATTCAATCCGAATCTTTAAATTTTCATAAGATGCCGTTTGGCTTGCAAACATTCCCTTGAGGAATGTTTTCCAAGTTTGTTTCAACCCTTGCAGGTTGTCGTTAAACTTGGTGCCCAGGAGAGGACTCGAACCTCCACGGAGTTACCCGCTAGTACCTGAAACTAGTGCGTCTACCAATTCCGCCACCTGGGCATCTCAGGAAAGACATAGATTGTATATCAAGAAAATGAACCCTCGCGCAAAAGTTGCCGATATGAACGAAGAAATTTTGGGCACAGTGCAGGGCCACCGCGACGGACACGGCTTTGTCGTCCGTGACGATGGTGAGCGTGACATCTACCTTCCCCCCAATGAAATGCGTGCTGTGTTGCACAAGGACCGAGTCCAGGTGCGCATTGCTCGCCATGATCATCGCGGTCGCCCCGAAGGGCGCGTGGTGGAAATCGTGGAGCGTCCCGATCAGCCCATCATTGGCCGCTTTCTGCAGGAAAGCGGTGTGTGGCTTGTGGCCCCTGAAGACAAGCGCTACGGTCAGGATGTTCTGATTCCTTCCAACGCCACAGGCGCGGCCAAGCCGGGGCAGGTGGTGGTGGTCGAATTGACGGAGGCGCCGGCGCTGTTCGGTCAGCCTGTGGGCCGCATCATCGAAGTGCTGGGTGAGGTGGATGACCCAGGCATGGAAATCGAGATTGCGGTGCGCAAGTATGGCGTGCCGCATATCTTTTCCGACGCCTGTCTCGAGCAAGCCAAGGCGCTGCCAGAAAAAGTCCGGCCCGCAGACTACAAGCACCGCATTGATCTGACCGATATTCCTCTGGTCACCATTGACGGCGAAGATGCGCGCGACTTTGACGATGCCGTGTATTGCGAGCCCGCCAAGGTGGGGCGCAGCAAGGGCTGGCGTCTGCTTGTTGCGATTGCGGATGTGAGTCACTATGTGACCACAGGCAGCGCCATTGATGTGGATGCCTACGATCGCGCCACCAGCGTGTATTTCCCGCGCCGAGTGATTCCCATGCTGCCGGAAAAACTCAGCAACGGGCTTTGCTCCTTGAACCCCGACGTCGATCGGCTGTGCATGGTCTGCGACATGCTGATCACGGCGCAAGGTGAGATTCACGCCTATCAGTTCTACCCGGCGGTCATGCACAGTCATGCGCGCTTCACTTATACAGAGGTGGCTGCAATCCTGGCCAATACGCGTGGCCCTGAAGCAGCCAAGCGCAAGGAGCGCGTACAGGATTTGCTGAACCTGTATGGCGTCTTCCAGTCCCTGCTCAAGGCTCGCGAGGCGCGCGGCGCAGTGGACTTTGAGACGACAGAGACGCAGATCGTCTGCGACGACAACGGTCGCATCGAAAAAATCGTGCCGCGCACTCGCAACGATGCGCACAAGTTGATTGAAGAGGCCATGCTGGCGGCGAATGTCTGCAGCGCAGATTTCATCGACCAAAGCGGGCAGCTTGGTCTGTTCCGAGTGCACGACAAGCCTTCGCTGGAAAAGCAGGAAATTCTGCGCAACTACCTCAAGGCCATGGGTGTGAGCATGAGCATCAGCGAAAACCCTTCGACCAAGGAGTTTCAACAGATTGCCAATGCCACCAAGGACCGTCCTGACTCGCAGCAGATTCACACCATGCTGCTGCGCTCCATGATGCAGGCCTTCTATACGCCGGAGGGCTCGGGGCACTTCGGCCTGGCCTTTGAGGCCTATACCCACTTCACCAGCCCGATTCGTCGTTATCCGGACTTGCTGGTGCACCGCGTGATCAAGGCTGAGCTGAACGGCACACACTACAAGCTGCCAAGCCTGCCCACGCCGGGTGAAGCCGAAGCCAAGATGGCCAAGCGCCTCTCTTCGCGTGTGGTCGAGCCGGGGCAAAAGCCGCGCAAGCGCTCGGCGGCCAAGGAATTCCAGGCATGGGAGGCTGCCGGCCTGCACTGCAGCGCCAACGAGCGCCGCGCCGATGAAGCCAGCCGCGATGTGGAGGCCTGGCTCAAGTGCAAATACATGCGCGAGCATCTGGGCGAGGAGTTTGCGGGCACGGTTTCCTCGGTCACGACCTTCGGCGTCTTTGTGACGCTTGATGCCATGTACGTGGAAGGCTTGGTGCATATCACCGAGCTGGGCGGCGATTACTTCCGCTTTGACGAAGCTCGCCAGGAGTTGCGTGGCGAGCGCTCGGGTGTTCGCTATGGCATCGGCGCACGAGTGCGGGTGCAGGTCAGTCGCGTGGATCTGGACGGACGTCGCATCGACTTCCGCCTGGTTCGCGATGGCGAGGATGGCTTGGTACAAACACCGCGCAGCGGGCGTGGCCAGGCCAAGGATGAAGGGCGTGGGCGCCGCGAGTCACGTGACGAGCGCAGTGCGGGCGGCTATGCCGACAAGTGGAGTCGCCGCGATGCCAAGGCAAGTCGTGCGCAGCGCAATGCCGCTGCGGGCCCTGCTTCTGCACCCGAGCCCGATCGCGCCAAGCAGGGGCGAAAGGCAGCCAAGAAAGCCATGCTGAAAAGCGTGAATCTGGCCGCACTGGAGGCAGAGTACGCACAAGAGCAAGCCGCGCCCAAGCCTGAGCCTGTGATGGAGTCCGTCACAGCGGTGCAGCAAGCCAAGCCGCGCAAGGCGGGGGGCAGGAAAAAGGTTGCAGCCCTGCTTGCGCCTGATGCTCCGGCCATCTCCGTTGCCAAGGCTGCGGTCAAGACCGAATCAAAGTCGGTCGCAAAGCCCGCAACAAAGGTCGCAGCGAAGTCTGTGGTGAAGTCGGCTTCCAAAGTCGTAAAGGCTGCTGCCAAGCCTGCGGCAGGTGCCAAGGCTGTGCCGGCAAGCAAGACCAGCAAGCGCAAGACTGAGCGCTGATTGCTCTCCTATCAAGAGCTGAAAGGCTTTGCCAGATAATGGCAAGGCCTTTGTTTTTGGCAGTTTATGGATTGCCCAGACGCAGAGCCAGTGCACTGGCGCTGAATGGGAGATCTGCTGGCCAGCAATCTGCAATGTGGCCATGGCGGAATGCAGCCTGAGTCGCTGCCATATCGGCACTTTGACCCTGTGTCCATAGCGCCGCTATCAATCCGGCCAGCACATCGCCCGTGCCGCCCGTGGCCAGGCGGGCATTGCCGCTGGCATTGATCCAGACTTGCTGCTGTGGATTGGCAACAACCGTGCCCGAGCCCTTGAGCAGCACCGTGCACTGAAATTTGCTGGCAAGCTGCAGGCAGGATTGAAGGCGGTCGGCCTGTACTTGAGCGGTGCTCGTTCGCAGCAGGCGCGCGGCCTCCAGCGGGTGGGGAGTCAAGACCGTGCTCTGCTGGAGTGCGGCGCGCTGGCTCAGCTGCTGTGCCAGTGCCGGGCTGGCCGCAACGGCGTTGAGTGCGTCGGCATCCAGCACCAGTTGCGGTGCTTGTGCCAGTATATGGGGCAGCCAGGCCTGCACGGCTTCGCCGCCACCGCAGCCGCAGACCACGGTGGCCTGGCTCCAGTCCTGTGCGGCGGGCCGGCGCAACATGATTTCCGGCCAGGGCGCAATGCCTTGCGGTGATGGCTCGTCCAGCAAGGCCAGCATGACGCGGCCGGCACCAGTGTGCAGTGCAGCCAGTGCCGCCAGCCAGGCTGCGCCCGTCATCGACAGGCCGCGCATGCCCAGGCCTTCGCCACCGAGCACGGCCACATCGCCAAAGCTGCCTTTGTGACTGGCGTGCGGGCGTGTTCTTGAGGAGGCAAGGCCAGGGTTGCTCAGGTGCGCCACGGGCTGTGCTGCAGCGGCTAGGGTGGGCGAGCTCGGTGCGTCGGGAGTGCTGGCAATGCCGCAGCCCAGGTCGTCCCACCAGATTTGTCCGCAGGCATCGCGGCCTTGACCGGTGAACAGGCCGGGTTGCAAGGTCAGCAAGGCAAGCGTGTGGCGTCGTTGGTCGGTGGTGATATGGACAGGCGCGAACTCCCTCAGATATTGACCGGTATCGGCATCGAGGCCTGAAGCAATGTCTACACAGAGTACGCTGCAGGTGCAATGCTGAACCTGGGCCAGCAACTGCAGCAGGCGCTGATAGGCAGCCGAGGTCTTGCCAGAAGTGCGCGGGCTCAGTCCTATACCCAGCAGTGCATCGACGCACAGATCTTGTGGGCCCAGATCGACGGGTGCGTCATCGAGCCACTGCGCGCCAGCCTGCAAGGCCTTGTCCCGGGAAGTCTGCGCGTCGGAGGGCAGCTCGGCAGCCGCCCGCACTTCGCTGACCATGATTTGTGCGTGGGGCAGCATGGCCCTGAGTTGCGCCGCCGCCTCAAAGCCGTCGCCGCCGTTGTTGCCAGGGCCGCAGGCAATCCAGATGCGTTGCGCGTGCGGGGCTATTGCCATTGCCAGCTTGGCGATGGCAAGGCCTGCGCGTTCCATCAGCCTGTGAGGCGGCAGGCGCTCGGCGCAAGCCTTCTCAATCTGACGCGTGGCAGTGGTGCTGAACAGCGGCCAGCCTTGACCAGCGGAAATGGAGGCGGGCGGGGTGTCGGTGGGAGAAATGCGCAGCATGGTCCGAGGATAGCCTCCGGCTGCGTATTTGTGGGTTTTGATGATGTTTGCCTTGTGGCCCGATAACCATAAGCGGTTATAGCTACAAAAATGGAAGTCAGTCCCGATTGAGCATGGCTTCGATGCCCGCGCTGATATTCAGGATGGCGTCGTCGTGCAGGGCGGCATGCCAGATCATCAGGCCCATGGGGAGCTCGTTCGGGTTGTGGCACGGCAGTGACAGGGCGCAGCCGTCCAGCATATTGACCACGCTGGTATTGCGCAGCAGCAGGCCGTTGACGCGGAAAAATTCTTCGTCACGCCTGAGGTCGGCTGCAGCATCGAAGCCGTTGGCCGGGGCGACTGAGGCAATCGTGGGTGCTGTGATTGGCGTGGTGGGCGAGAGCAGGGCGTCATAGCCGGCGATGGCACTCTCCATCTTGGCAATCCAGCTCTTGCGCGCGGCCAGCAGATCAAGATAGTCGGCAGCGCTCATGCTCGCGCCGCGCTCTATGCGCGAGCGCACCCGGGGATCGTAGAGCTCGGCTTTGGCGGGATCCCGCAGATGGCGCCGGTGCCAGGCATAGCTTTCGGTGGGCGAGAAGCCGCCGATGGTGCTGATCTCGTCCAGCTCCTGCAGCTCTGGCAGGTCAATCCACTCGATCTGTGCGCCGCCGGCCTGCAGCTTGGCGATGCTGCGTTCGAAGGCGTTGCGCACGGCGGGCTCGATCTGCTCGAAGAAGAGGGGGCGCGGCACTGCCAGACGCCACTGGCTCTGGCCGCGTTCGTCCTTGGCGACTTTGCGCCCGGCCAGAATCTCGTGCAGCAGCACGGCATCGCGCACGCTGCGGGTGATGGCACAGGCGGTATCCAATGTGGGCGATAGAGGTACTGTTCCTTCGGTGGGGACCAGTCTGGCCGTGCTTTTGAAGCCAACCAGGCCATTGAGCGCAGCGGGAATGCGGATGGAGCCGCCAGTGTCCGAGCCCAGTGCCGCCCAGGCGGCGCCGCTGGCGACGGAAACAGCAGCGCCTGACGAGGAGCCGCCGGGAATGCGCGCCGGCCACGTGGGCGCCAGCTGAGGGTTGGCGGGGTGGCGGGCGTCCAGCGCGGCGGGGGTGCCGAAATGCGGGTTCACGCCAACGCCGGAAAAAGCGAACTCGACCATATGGGTGCGGCCGATGATGGCAGCGCCTGCCGCGCGCAGGCGGGCAACGGCCGTGGCGTCCGTCCGGGCGAGGGGCGCATCCTGCAGCACCAGGGAGCTGGCGGCGCTGCGCGTGCCTTGTGTGTCGAACAGGTCCTTGATCGAGATGGCCAGGCCGGCCAGGGGCGTAGTGGATGGTGTTTCTGCAGCAGCCCAGCGTGCCTCGTCAAAAAAAGTCTGGCTGAAAACGTTGGCGCATAAGGGGCTTTGCGCGGCAGCAATGCTCATTTGCATGAGGTTTGCAGCGCTTTGGCGGCCTTCGCGGATCTCAAGAGCGACGTGACTGAGGTCGAGTTGCATGGCAGTGTGCTAAAATTTTGCGGCTTTGCTAAGGGTTAGTCCGTGAGGATTGACTTGAAAAGCTCTGAAGGTGGTTGATGCGATGGCGTTTTTTGTGTTGCAGCAATTGCTTTTAAGTCGGCAAGGCAAATAGCAAACCGGCCTATTCAAGGTGTTGCGATCGCTTATTTCAAGGCGGCTGCAATCGTTGGGCCGGATTTTAGACCCAACCTTTGAGGTAATTAACATGGCAGTAACAATGCGCGAGATGCTGGAAGCCGGCGTCCACTTCGGTCACCAAACTCGTTTCTGGAATCCCAAGATGGCTCCGTTCATCTTCGGTGCCCGCAACAAGATCCACATCATCAACCTGGAAAAGTCCCTGCCGATGTTCCAGGAAGCCCAGAAGTTCGCCAAGCAGCTGACTGCTAACGGCGGCACCATCCTGATGGTGGGTACAAAGCGTCAAGCCCGTGAGCTGGTGGCTGAAGAAGCCAAGCGCGCTGGCGTGCCCTTCGTTGACCAGCGCTGGCTGGGCGGCATGCTGACCAACTTCAAGACCGTCAAGACCTCCATCAAGCGTCTGAAGGACATGAAGGCTCAGCAAGAAGCCGGTCTGGAATCCATGTCCAAGAAGGAACAGCTGATGTTCGTTCGCGAACTGGAAAAGCTGGAAAAGGACATCGGCGGCATTCAGGACATGAACGGTCTGCCCGACGCCATTTTCGTGATCGACGTGGGCTTCCACAAGATCGCTATCGCTGAAGCCAAGAAGCTGGGCATTCCTCTGGTCGGCGTGGTTGACACCAACCACAACCCCGAAGGTATCGACTACGTGATCCCCGGTAACGATGACTCCGCCAAGGCAGTCGAGCTGTACGCCCGCGGTATCGCTGACGCGATCCTGGAAGGCCGTGAAGCCCGTCTGAACGACGTGGTCAAGGCTGCTGCCGGTGAGAACGGCGACGAATTCGTGGAAGTGGAAGCGTCCGCCGCCTAAGCGAAGTCCGGCTGCGCGACCGCATCGCGAGAAAAAGCGGGGCTCTAGGTAGCCCCGTTTTTTTAGCCGGAATCCTGTAACGAATCGAACTGATACTGGAGAAATACGATGGCAATTACTGCAAGCATGGTCGCTGAACTGCGCGCCAAGACCGACGCCCCCATGATGGAATGCAAGAAGGCTCTGACAGAAGCTGATGGCGATATGGCCAAGGCTGAAGAGCTGCTGCGCGTCAAGCTGGGTACCAAGGCTGGCAAGGCCGCTTCCCGTGTGACTGCTGAAGGCGTTGTGGCTGCTTTCATCGAAGGCGGCAAGGGCGGCCTGATCGAAGTGAACAGCGAAACCGACTTCGTGTCCAAGAACGACAGCTTCCTGGCCATGGCCAACGCCGCTGCCAAGCTGGTCGCTGAGCACAACCCCGCTGACCTGGACGCTCTGGGTGCTCTGGCCTACGAACAAGACGGCTACGGCCCCACTCTGGAAGACGTGCGCAAGGGTCTGATCGGCAAGATCGGCGAAAACATGTCCTTCCGTCGCTTCAAGGCTTTCAGCGGCGCTGGCCTGGCTGCCTACGTGCACGGCACCCGCATTGGCGTGGTGGTCGAGTTCGACGGCGACGCTGCTGCTGCCAAGGACGTGGCAATGCACGTGGCTGCCATGAAGCCCGTGGCTCTGACTTCCGCTGACGTGCCTGCTGATCTGATCGCCAAGGAACGAGCTGTGGCCGAAGGCAAGGCAGCTGAATCCGGCAAGCCTGCCGACATCGTCTCCAAGATGGTGGAAGGCTCCGTGCAGAAGTACCTGAAGGAAGTGTCCCTGGCTGACCAGGTCTTCGTGAAGGCTGCTGACGGCAAGCAAACCGTGGCTCAGATGCTCAAGGCTGCCAACACCAATCTGAAGGCGTTCACGATGTATGTCGTGGGTGAAGGCATTGAGAAGAAGACTGACGACTTCGCCGCTGAAGTGGCTGCCCAGGTGGCAGCAGCCAAGGCTGGTGCTTAAACCTAAGCCTTAGCAACAATCGCGGCCTAGAGCCGCGATTGATTTATTCCCCTCCCGTTTTCATACTCATTCAACTTCCATCGGAGAAACACCATGTCCAACGCCATTCCAGCCCACAAGCGCATCTTGCTCAAGCTGTCGGGGGAGGCGTTAATGGGAGATGACCAGTTCGGCATCAACCGTGCAACCATCGAGCGCATGGTGGCTGAGATCGTGGAAGTGACCAAGGTGGGTGTGCAGGTCGCCGTGGTGATCGGCGGCGGCAACATCTTCCGCGGCGTGGCAGGCGGCTCGGTCGGCATGGACCGTGCGACTGCCGACTATATGGGCATGCTGGCCACGGTGATGAATGCCCTGGCTCTGGCAGATGCCATGGACAAGCAGGGTTTGACGGCTCGCGTGATGTCCGCCATCGGTATCGAGCAGGTGGTCGAGCCCTATGTGCGTCCCAAGGCGCTGCAGTACCTGGAAGAGGGCAAGGTCGTGGTGTTTGCTGCCGGTACGGGCAATCCCTTCTTCACCACTGACACCGCCGCTGCGCTGCGTGGTGCTGAAATCGGCGCCGAAGTCGTGCTCAAGGCCACCAAGGTGGATGGCGTGTACACGGCTGACCCGGTCAAGGATCCTTCGGCCACGCGTTACGACAAGCTGGCTTTCGATGAGGCCATCTCGCGCAATCTGGGCATCATGGATGCCACGGCCTTCGCGCTGTGCCGCGACCAGAAGCTGCCGATTCGCGTGTTCTCCATCGTCAAGCCTGGCGCACTCAAGCGCGTGGTCATGGGTGAAGACGAAGGCACTCTGGTGTACGCTTGAGCGTTTTGCTGCCACATGCCCGCAAAGGAACAAGAACATGACGATCGCTGAAATCAAAAAGAATACCGAAACCAAGATGGGTCAGTCCATCGAGGCGCTGAAGAACAACCTGGCTCGCGTGCGTACCGGCCGTGCGAATCCCGCGCTGCTGGATGCCATTCATGTCGAGTATTACGGCTCCATGGTGCCTCTGTCCCAGGTGGCCAATGTGTCTTTGCTGGATTCCCGCACCATCAGCGTGCAGCCCTGGGAAAAGAACATGGCTGCCAAGGTGGAAAAGGCCATTCGCGAGAGCGATCTGGGCCTGAATCCCGCTTCCATGGGCGATCTGATTCGCGTGCCCATGCCTCCCATGAGCGAAGAGCGCCGCAAGGAAATGACCAAGCTGGCGCGCAACGAAGGCGAGAACGCCAAGATTGCCGTTCGCAACCTGCGCCGCGATGCCAACGAAGGCGTGAAGAAGCTGGTCAAGGACAAGGAAGCCTCTGAAGACGATCAGAAGCGCTCCGAAGCCGAAATCCAGAAGATCACGGACAAGCATATTGCCGAGGTCGATACGCTGGTAGCGGCCAAGGAACAGGACATCATGGCGGTCTGAGTCTTTTCGAAGGACTTGCACTTTTGACATCCAAGAAAAACGGCGCGGTTCCGCGCCATATCGCCGTCATCATGGACGGCAACGGACGGTGGGCCAAGCGCCGTCTGCTTCCGCGTCTTGCCGGTCACAAGCAAGGTGTAGAGTCCCTGCGCCGCTGCGCTCGCGCCTGCGTCGAGCGTGGCGTGCAGGTGCTCACGGTGTTTGCGTTTTCCTCCGAGAACTGGAACAGGCCTCAGGAAGAGGTCTCGGGCCTCATGAGCCTGCTGGCCAATGCTCTGGCCAAGGAAGTTGCTCAACTCAGTCGCGACGGCGTGCGCCTGTACTTTGTTGGCGACCGTCAGGGGCTGAGCGACAAGGTCCGGGAGGGCTTGGCAGAGGCTGAGCGCATCACCGCTCACAATACGCGTCTGGTTCTCAACGTCTGCTTCAACTACGGTGGCCGCTGGGATATTGCCCAGGCTGCTCAGAAGCTGGTGGTCCAGGGGCTGGAGCTGACTCCCGAGAATCTTGACAGGGCCATGGCCTTGGCCCATGTGCCCGATCCTGATCTCATGATCCGCACCGGCGGTGAAACTCGCATCAGCAATTTCCTGCTCTGGCAGGCTGCTTATACAGAGCTTTTTTTCAGCAATGCCCTGTGGCCTGATTTCGACGAGGCGGCTCTTGACGAGGCCATTGCCGTGTTTGGCGGCCGTGAGCGCCGCTTCGGTCAGACTTCCGAGCAAATTCAACCATCATCTACCGTCACCTTGACGGCTTAACCATAAGAGGTGCCATGCTCAAGCAGCGCGTCATTACCGCCTTGATTTTGCTGGCCATTTTGCTGCCGGCACTGTTTTATACGGCCAGCACTGTGCCCTTTGCCGCACTGATGCTGCTGTTCATGGCGGCTGGTGCCTGGGAGTGGGGGCGACTCAATGGTTTTGGGCAGGCCGGTTCACTGGGTCTGGGTGCTGTCTGTACGGCGCTGTGCGCAGGCTCCTGGTGGGCCGGCTGGGTCGATCAGCCTCTGTCCACGCTGTGGCTGATTGCGGGTTCTCTCTGGGTGCTGGGGGGCGTGCTGCTGCTGCGTGCTGGCGTGGCTGGCTGGCCGCATATTCCCGCTGCAGTTCGTCTGGTCGGCGGCGTGCTGGCATTGTGGCTGGCTTGGCTCGCCGTGGTGCAGGCGCGCAATATCGGCATCAACTTCCTGCTGTCGGTGCTGGTGCTGGTCTGGGTGGCTGATGTCTTTGCCTATTTTGCCGGCCGCACTTTCGGCCTGAAGTTCACCAGGAACAAGCTGGCGCCGTCCATCAGTCCCGGCAAGAGCTGGGAAGGTGTCTGGGGCGGCATGCTGGGGGTGATTGTTCTGGCTCTGGTCTGGAGCTGGGCAGATCGCCACTACAGCGCCGGTGTTCCCAGTTTCTATTCGGTGCTGCAGTCGCGCGGACTTTGGTTCCTGCTGCTGGCTGCGGTGTTTATGGCTGCGATGAGTGTGGTGGGCGACCTGGTCGAATCCCTCATCAAGCGCAGCGTCGGTGTCAAGGACAGCAGCGGCTTGCTGCCCGGCCATGGTGGTGTCCTGGATCGCATTGATGCCCTCCTGCCCACACTGCCGTTGGCGATGATGCTCTCATCCTTTGTGCATCCATGAAGCAGAAAATCACGGTTCTGGGTTCTACCGGTTCCATCGGAACCAATACCCTGGATGTGGTGGCGCGCCACCCTGAACAATACGAAATCTTCGCGCTGAGCGCAGCCACGCAAGTGGATCTGATGCTCAGTCAATGCGCGCAGTTCAAGCCGCAGTTCGCCGTGATGGCCGGTGCGCCCCATGCACGGCAGCTGGCTGAAAAGATCAAGCAGAGCGGACTCCAGACACGGGTTCTTCAAGAGCGGGATGCTCTTGAAGTGATAGCTTCACATCCTGATGTGGATGCCGTCATGGGGGCGATTGTCGGTGCGGCTGGACTGGCCCCCTGTCTGGCTGCGGCCAGAGCGGGCAAGCGCCTGCTGCTGGCCAACAAGGAAGCCCTGGTGGTGGGCGGTGCGCTGTTCATGGACACCGTCAGGCGCCATGGCGCCACCTTGCTGCCCATCGACAGCGAGCACTCGGCCATCTTCCAGTGCCTGCCCGAAGACAGCAGTACCTGGGCCGAGCGCGTCGACTCCTTGCTGCTGACGGCCTCGGGCGGCCCGTTCCGCCAGCGCGACCCGGCGACACTGTCCGAGATCACGCCCGAGCAGGCCTGCTCGCATCCCAACTTCTCCATGGGGCGCAAGATCTCGGTGGACTCCGCCACCATGATGAACAAGGCGCTGGAGGTGATCGAGGCGCGCTGGCTGTTCGATATGGCGCCCGAGAAGATCAAGGTGGTGATCCATCCGCAGCAGATCGTGCACTCCATGGTGCAGTTCAAGGATTCGTCGGTGCTCGCCCAGCTGGGAACGCCCGATATGCGGGTGCCGATTGCCTGCGGTCTGGCCTGGCCCGAGCGCATCGAAAGCGGCGCACCTGTGCTGGATTTCGCCAAGCTGGCGGCGCTGACCTTCGAGGAGGCGGATGCGCATCGCTTTCCCGGCCTGCATCTGTCCTGGCAGGCGCTGCGTGCGCCCGAAGGTACGACCACGGTGCTCAACGCCGCAAACGAAGTGGCGGTCGCCGCCTTCCTGGAGCGTCGCCTGTCGTTTGACCGCATCCATGCCGTCAACCTGCAGACGCTGGAATCCGTGCAACCGGGAGCCGTGAGCAGTCTTGAGGATCTGATGGCTCTCGATGCGCGAGCACGCGAGAGCGCGGCCGCCATAGCCGGCCGGTGGGCGCGCTGAACGGGCGCGAAGCGCGGGTGCTTGCAGGGCGGCGGTTGAACTTGCGGCCCGGCGCACACTCCAAGCATCGATTGGCAAAAAGGAGTTTCAGGTGTTGCTGACAGTTGTGGCTTTCATCGTGGTGCTCGGCGTTCTGATTGCGGTGCATGAGTGGGGTCACTATCGCGTTGCCGTGGCCTGTGGCGTCAAGGTGCTGCGTTACTCCGTGGGCTTTGGCAAGCCGCTGCTGCGCTGGGTCGGCAAGAAGTCGGGCACCGAGTATGTAATCGCGGCGCTGCCTCTGGGCGGCTATGTGCGCATGCTTGACGAGCGTGAGGGCGAGGTCAGGCCCGAGGAAAAGCATCTGGCCTTCAACAATCAGCCCCTGCGTTCACGTGCAGCCATTGTTGCGGCGGGGCCGGCAGCCAATCTGGTGCTGGCCGTGGCGCTGCTGGCGGTGGTCAACTGGGTGGGCACCAACGAGCCTGCAGCCCGACTGGCGGCTCCTGCGCAAGGCTCGTTGCTGAATCAGGCCGGTATTCAAAGTGGCGACTGGGTGCAGCGTGCCTCTGTGGGTGGCAAGGAATGGCAGCCTGTGCGCGCCCTGGGTGATCTGCGCTGGCTGGTGACGACAGCCGCCATTGAAGGTGAAACCTTGCAGCTGGAGGTGGCTGCCCAAGAGCATGGCGCGGCGCGTGTCGTGCCTCTCGATCTCGCTGCTTTGCAACAAAAGGAACCGGATGCGGCTTTCTTTGACAAGGTCGGGCTGCAGGGTGCCTGGAGTCGTCCGGTCATAGAAGAGGTTGTTGCCGGTGGCCCGGCAGAGAAGGCGGGTCTGCAAAAAGGCGATGTGTTGCTCAGCATCGATGGCCAGGCAGCTCAGGATGGTGCTCAGGCGCGTGCCGCGATTCGTGCCTCGGGCGCATCCGGTCAGGTTGAGCCGCAGGCCTGGGTTGTGGAACGTGCGGGCCAGCGTCTGAATCTGCGGGTGCAGCCGGAAATAGTTCCTGGCAAGGATGGACAAGCCGCAACTGCACGTGTGAATGCCTTTATCGGCAGCCAGCCCGAGATGGTGCTGGTGCGCCATGGCTTTCTGGATGGCCTGAGCGCCGGTGTGAAGAAGACCTGGGAGCTGTCCACCATGACGCTGCGCATGATGGGGCGCATGCTGATCGGTCAGGCCTCGCTCAAGAATATCAGCGGTCCTTTGACGATCGCAGACTATGCCGGCAAGTCCGCCAGCATGGGATTGGTGCAATACCTGTCGTTCCTCGCGCTGATCAGCATCAGCCTGGGCGTTCTCAACCTGCTACCATTGCCCGTTCTGGATGGTGGGCACCTGATGTATTATCTTTGGGAAGGTTTGACGGGGCGCAGTGTCTCTGATGTCTGGGCTGAAAGATTGCAGCGTGCAGGCATCGCAGTCATATTGCTGATGATGTCAGTCGCCTTTTTCAACGATATCAACCGGCTCTGGGGCTAATTTTTACCGCTACGGTAGGCCGCATTCGCGGCGATTTCCACTCATGAAAAAACATTTCAATCGCTTGGGCGTGCGCTCTGCAACTGCCCTGGCTGCTATGGTTTTAGCTGCGCAAGCGGCATGGGCATTGGAGCCCTTCAAAGTTCAAGATATCCGCGTCGAGGGTTTGCAGCGAGTGGAGCCCGGTACGGTGTTCGCTTCCATGCCTTTGCGCGTGGGCGATGACTACAACGACGAAAAGGGCGCTGCTGCCATTCGTTCGCTGTTTGCACTGGGTCTGTTCAAGGACGTGCGCCTCGAAGCTAATGGCAATGTGCTGGTGGTGGTTGTGGAAGAGCGACCCACCATTGCCGAGGTGAACTTTGCCGGCACCAAGGAGTTTGACAAGGACACTCTGCTCAAGGCCATGCGTGACGTGGGGCTGGCCGACGGCCGCCCCTTCGACAAGGCGCTGGCCGATCGCGCCGAGCAAGAGCTCAAGCGCCAGTACATCAACCGCAGCCTGTATGGTGCAGAAGTGGTGACCACGGTGACGCCTATCGAGCGCAACCGAGTGAACCTGACCTTCACAGTCTCCGAAGGTGAGCCGGCCAAGATCAACGAAATCCACATTGTGGGCAACAAGGCCTTCAAGGAATCGACGCTCAAGGACTTGTTCGACCAGGACACCGGCAACTGGATGAGCTGGTACACCAAGTCTGACCGCTACGCCCGCAACAAGCTCAATGCCGACCTGGAGTCGCTGCGCTCCTACTATCTGCAGCGCGGCTATCTGGAGTTCCGTGTGGAGTCCACACAGGTCGCCATTTCTCCTGACAAGCAGAGCATCGGCCTGACCGTGAACATTCACGAAGGCAATCAGTATGTGGTCTCCGGCGTGAAGCTCGAAGGCAACTACCTGGATCGCGACGACGAGTTCAAGTCGCTGGTCAAGATCAAGCCCGGTGAGCCCTATAACGCCGACCAGGTTTCCGAGACCATCAAGGCTTTTACCGACTATTACAGCAATTTCGGTTTTGCTTTCGCCAAGGTGGAAGCCGTGCCCGAAATCGATCGTGCCAACAACCGCGTATCCCTGGTGCTGCAGGCTCAGCCTTCGCGCCGTGCCTATATCCGTCGCATCAGCGTCAGCGGCAACAACAAGACGCGCGACGAGGTGATTCGCCGCGAGTTCCGCCAGTTCGAGGCCTCCTGGTATGACGGCCAGAAGATCAAGCTGTCGCGCGACCGCGTGGACCGTCTGGGCTTCTTCACCCAGGTCGACATTGAGACCCAGGAAGTGCCCGGCTCTCCCGATCAGGTCGATCTGATGATCAATGTGGTTGAGAAGCCCACAGGCTCGATCCAGCTGGGCGCAGGTTTTTCCAGCGCTGAAAAGGTCTCGCTGTCCTTCGGCATCAAGCAGGAAAACGTGTTCGGCTCGGGCAACTACCTGGGTCTGGATGTCAACACCAGCAAGTACAACCGCACCATGGTGGTGTCGACAACCAATCCTTACTTCACGGATACCGGTATCTCGCGCACCTATGACCTGTACTACCGCACCATCCGTCCCTACTACGACGACGGCGCCTACAAGATCGTCACCAAGGGTGCCAGCGTGCGTTTTGGCGTGCCCTTCAGCGAAGTTGACACCATCTTCTTCGGCGCCGGTGTCGAAGGCAATGAGATCAAGCCGGGCACCTATATGCCCGAGGTCTACAACGAGTATTGCGGCGGGGCCGTGGGCGCGAATGTCGGCTGCTCCAAGACCGGCATTCCCCTGACGCTGGGCTGGTCTCGAGATAACCGCGACAGCGCGCTGGCTCCGAATGCCGGTCGCTATCAGCGCGTGAATCTGGAAGCTTCGTTCATGAGCGATATGCGCTATGCGAAGGCCAACTACCAGATTCAGCAATATATTCCGCTGAACAAGAAGTACACGATCGCCCTGAACGGTGAGCTGGGCTGGGGCAAGGGCCTGGGCGGCAATCCCTATCCCATCTTCAAGAACTTCTATTCGGGCGGTCTGGGCTCGGTGCGCGGTTTCGAGCAAGGCTCTTTGGGCAAGCACGATTCCGTGAACACCAATCTGGCCCTGGGTGGTACCCGCAAGCTGACCCTGAACGGTGAATTCATGGTTCCATTCCCCGGTGCCGGCAACGACAGAACCCTGCGTCTGTTCGGCTTTGTGGACGTGGGTAATGTGTGGGCGGAAGGTGAAAGCATGGATCTGGGGACCTTGCGTGCTTCCACCGGTATCGGTATCAGCTGGATTTCGCCGCTGGGTCCTCTGCGTTTGGCGTATGCTCAGCCAATCCGTAAGGAAACCGGCGATAGAATCCAGAAACTGCAATTCCAAATCGGAACATCTTTCTAATGAAATCTCTCTCTAGCCATCTTTCTCTGGCTGTGCTGCTTGGCGCCATGGCCGTCTCTGCGCATGCACAGGAATTCAAGGCCGGTTTTGTGAACACGGATCGCATCTTCCGTGAGGCATCCGCTGCCAAGGCTGCCCAAGCCAAGCTTGAGCAGGAGTTTTCTAAGCGTGAAAAGGATTTGGTCGATCAGGGCAATTCCTTGAAGACTGCTTCGGACAAGTTCGAGCGTGAAGCTACTACCATGTCCGAGAGCCAGCGCGCTTCGCGCCAGCGTCAGCTGGTGGATCAGGACCGTGAATTCCAGCGCAAGCGCCGTGAATTCCAGGAAGACCTGAACGCCCGCAAGAACGAAGAGCTGGCTACGGTGCTCGATCGTGCCAACAAGGTTGTCAAGCAAGTGGCCGAGACTGAAAAGTACGACGTCATCCTGCA
Organism: Comamonas sp. AG1104; assembly: GCF_003350425.1. Lineage (NCBI taxonomy): Bacteria > Pseudomonadati > Pseudomonadota > Betaproteobacteria > Burkholderiales > Comamonadaceae > Comamonas > Comamonas sp. AG1104. Next base: position 173,825 of record NZ_QQAS01000007.1, read on the forward strand.
AGAGGCTGTGTATATCAACCCCAAGTTCGATATCACCGACAAGGTCATCAAGGCCCTGAACGGCACAAAGTAATCCCAAGGATACTTTTGTGAGCGTTCTATTGGGACAGATTCTCGATGCGCTCGGTGGAGAACTGGTCGGTGGCGAGCGCGAGATGCCTATCTCGCGCATCGCTCCACTGGACTCTGCGGGTCACGGTGATCTGAGCTTTTTAAGCAATCCCCGCTATCGCCAGCAACTGGCCGCCTCACAGGCGGCCTGTGTCATTGTGGCGCCGACGATGCGTGATGAAGCGGCGCAGCGTGGCGCCTGCATTGTCACGGCCGATCCTTATGCCTATTTCGCGCGTGCCACCCAGTGGTGGAAGGCGCACCAGCAGGGCGGCAGGCCGCGCGGCATCCATGCGAGTGCGGTGGTGGATGCCACGGCACAGGTGCATGAAAGCGCCTATGTGGGGCCGCAGTGCGTGGTGGAGGCCGGCGCGGTCATCGGTGCCGATACGGTGCTGAAATCCCGTGTCACCATCGGCCAGGGCTGTGTGCTGGGCGAGCGTTGCATTGTGCATCCCGGTGTGGTCATCGGTGCCGACGGCTTCGGCTTCGCGCCTTCGGCGGGTCAATGGGAAAAGATCGAGCAGCTGGGGGCCGTGCGCATCGGCAACGATGTGGAAATCGGCGCCAACACCTGCGTGGATCGTGGGGCACTCGATGACACCGTCATTGAAGACGGCGTCAAGATCGATAATCTGGTGCAGATTGCCCACAATGTGCACATTGGTGCGCATACGGTGATTGCCGGCAATACCGGTATTGCCGGCAGTGCGCGCATCGGCAAGCGCTGCCAGATTGGTGGAGCCGCCAATATTCTGGGGCATTTGACGATTGCGGACGGTACGGTGATTTCGCCGACCTCCATGGTCACTCGTTCCTTGCCCAAGGCAGGTTTTTATACAGGCATCTTTCCGTTGCAAGAGAACGAGCAATGGGAAAAGAACGCTGCAACCTTCAGGCAGTTGTACACGCTCCGGGAGCGGGTCAAAAAGCTTGAACAAGCGCTGGCAGAGGGCCGGCAAAGCAACAACGGAAATTGATGATGGATATTCAAGAAATTCTCAAGCAACTGCCTCACCGCTATCCCTTTCTTCTGGTGGACCGGGTGCTGGAGCTTGAGCGCAACACGCGCATCAAGGCGATCAAGAACGTCACCTTCAACGAGCCGTTCTTCACCGGGCATTTCCCCGGTCGTCCGGTCATGCCCGGCGTGCTGATTCTTGAAGCTCTGGCCCAGGCTGCCGGCTTGCTGGCCTTCGATGCGATGGGCCAGGTGCCCGACGAAAACAATATCTACTACTTCGTGGGCATCGACTCGGCTCGCTTCAAGCGCCCCGTGGTGCCGGGAGACCAGCTGGCTCTGGAGATCACCATCGACCGCGTGCGCGGCGGCATCTGGAAGTTCAACGCCGTCGCCAGCGTGGATGGCGAAGTGGCCGCTGAAGCCCAGCTGATGTGCACCATGCGTCACGTGGGATAAGCGTTGATGGCGGCTGTGAGCTTGATTCATCCCACCGCCGTGGTGGACCCTGCGGCCCAGCTTGACACCTCGGTGTCGGTGGGGCCGTATGCGGTCATCGGCCCCAGGGTGCGCATTGGCGCCGGCAGCAAGGTGGGCGCGCATTGCGTGATCGAAGGCGACACCACCATTGGTGAAGGCAACCACATCTTCCAGTTCGCGTCGCTGGGTGCGCAGCCCCAGGACAAGAAGTACGCGGGCGAGCCCACGCGCCTGGTGATGGGCGACCGCAACACGGTGCGCGAGTTCTGTACCTTCAACACGGGGACCACGCAGGATCGCGGCGAGACGACCATCGGCAATGACAACTGGATCATGGCCTATGTGCATATCGCGCATGACTGCATCATTGGCAACCAGACCACGCTGGCCAACAACACCACGCTGGCAGGCCATGTGCATGTCGGCGACTGGGTGACGATTGGGGGCCTGACTGGTGTGCTGCAGCGCATGCGCATCGGCGCGCACGCCATGGTGGGCTTTCAGGCCCATGTGAACAAGGATGTGCCGCCCTTCATGACGGTGGACGGCAATCCGCTGGCCGCGCGCAGTGTGAATCTGATCGGTCTCAAACGCCGTGGCTTCTCGGATGCACGCATTGCCGCGGTGCGCGAGATGCACAAGCTGCTGTACCGCCAGGGTCTGACGCTGGAGCATGCCATTGCGGCCATGGATGCGATCAAGTCGGCAACGCCTGAAGCGGTGCAGGATGTGGACTTCATGCAGTCCTTTCTGGCATCGGCAAGCAACGGCATTACACGTTGATAGCAGCTCGCGCTGTCCCTATCTGAGTTTGAGACGTGAATGGCTCTGAAATGCCCAATAAGCAAACGCAAGTAGCTGCAGATTCAATAGCGCCCAGCATTGCCATGGTGGCCGGCGAGGCCTCCGGCGATCTGCTGGCTTCGCTGTTGCTGGACGGACTGCGTCAGCGCTGGCCGGATGCGAGCTCCATGGGCATAGGCGGCGACAGAATGCAGGAGCGCGGCTTTGACGCCTGGTGGCAGTCAGAGCGCCTGGCTGTGCATGGCTACAGCTGGGAAGTGCTGGCGCGCGTGGCCGAGTTGCTCGGCATTCGCAAAAAGCTGCGTCAGCGTCTGATTGCACATCCGCCCTCGGTCTTCGTGGGCGTGGATGCGCCGGACTTCAATCTGGGGCTGGAAACCGGCTTGCGCGAAGCCGGCATCAAGACCGTGCACTTTGTCTGCCCTTCGATCTGGGCCTGGCGTGCCGATCGCGTGGAGAAAATCCGTCGCGCGGCCGACCATGTGCTGTGCATCTTCCCGTTCGAGCCGGAACTGCTGGCCCAGCACGGCATCGAAGCCACTTACGTCGGCCATCCGCTGGCGCAGGTGATTCCCTTGCATCCCGACAGGGTGGCCGCGCGTGCGCGCCTGGGTCTGGCCGAAGAGGGGCTGGTGCTGGCCTTGCTGCCCGGCAGCCGCCGCTCCGAGGTGCGCTACATTGCCTCAGGCTTTTTCAAGGCGGCCGCGCTGGTCCGCAAGGCATTGCCGCAGACCCAAATCGTGGTGCCGGCCGTGCCTTCCCTGTATGAGGAGGTGCAGCGCATTGCGGCCGAGGCCGGCATGCAGGACCACTGCCTCATCGTCAAGGGCCAGTCCCACGATGTGCTGGCTGCCTGCGACTGCACGCTGATTGCCAGCGGCACCGCCACGCTGGAGGCCGCGCTCTACAAGCGCCCCATGGTCATCAGCTACAGCATGCACCCCTGGAGCTGGCGCCTCATGAAGCGCAAACAGCTGCAGCCCTGGGTGGGGCTGCCCAATATTCTGTGCGGAGATTTTGTCGTGCCCGAGCTGCTGCAGGATGCGGCAACACCCGAGGCGCTGGCCCAGGCCGCACTGGGCTGGCTCAGAGCCAGCCAGGATTCTCCTGCCACCATTGAAGCGCTGGTTGAGCGCTTCACCGCGCTACATCACGAATTGCGCCGCGATACCGCCGAACTGGCTGCCCATGCGATCCAAAAAATCATTGCCACCCCCGCTGCTTGAGCAAGGCTGCCTGCCCTGGCATCCGCCCGGGCTGGTTGCCGGGGTGGATGAGGCAGGGCGTGGCCCGCTGGCCGGCCCGGTGGTGGCTGCTGCCGTCATTCTGGACGATCTGAAGCCTATTGCCGGGCTTAACGACTCCAAGAAGCTCACGGCCAACCGTCGCGAGGTGCTCTACGACGAAATCCGTGCCAAGGCGCTGTGCTTTTGCATAGCACAGGCCTCGGTGCAGGAGATCGACGAGATCAACATCCTCAAGGCAACGCTGCTGGCCATGCGCCGCGCGGTGATGGGCTTGCGTCTCAAGCCCGTGCTGGTGCTGGTGGACGGCAACCAGCTGCCGCAGATCGATGTGCAGGCCGAGGCCATCGTCAAGGGGGACTCGCTGGTGCAGGCCATTTCTGCAGCGTCCATCTTGGCCAAGGTCACGCGCGACCGCTGGTGCGAGCGGCTGGATGCCCAGTACCCGCAGTACGGCTTTGCGGGCCACAAGGGCTATGGCACGGCCGCGCATCTGCAGGCCTTGCGCGCCCATGGCGCGACGGCAGAGCACAGGCGCTCCTTTGCGCCCGTGGCCCAGGTGCTGCAAGCCGGCCAGGTGTGTGCGGGCGGCACGGCGCAGCCCGTGCTGTGCGAGACCGGGCTGTCGGGCGTGACGTCCAGCCTGCAGATGTCGCAGGCTTTGCTCTACGTCTGATGCGCGCCTGATCGACATTGTCTGCATTCCCGAGTGCGGCGCAGGGCCGCCTCGGGCGTTCTATCTTCTTTGGGGCTTACGCAAACAAGAGTGTCACAACGGCCTGCCTTCTGAGGCAGTCGCCCGGCCTGAACCCGTTTTGCGTAAGTCGTGTTTTCGTTTCAGGCTCGGCCAGGCGCTTGCATGCCGGGTTTTTGTTTTTTTCTCAGAGGTCGACATGGCTGCACGCCCCCAGGTCACGGACATTCATTCGCGCGACAACGCTTTCGTCAAGGAGCTGCGCCGTCTGTCCCAGGACAGCACGGCCTACCGCAAGCATGGCCAAGTCTGGCTTGAAGGCGATCATCTTTGCCGTGCAGCCCTGGTGCGGGGCCTGAAACCAAAGGTTGCCGTTTTTGCTCAGTCTTTCTGGCCTCAGGCGCCCGAAGAGTGGGTGCAGGCAGCCGGCAAGGTAGTGGTGCTGGCAGATGTCTTGTTCGACGAGATCAGCGCCCTGGAGTCTCCCGCCCGCATGGGCTATGTGATGGACTGGGATGCGGGTGTGCAGGTGCAGCCGGGCGTTGCGACCGTGGTGCTGGACCGCGTCCAGGATGCCGGCAATGTGGGCAGCATCCTGCGCAGCGCGTCGGCCTTCGGCTTCACCCAGATCGTGGCACTCAAGGGTACGGCCGCGCTGTGGAGTCAGAAGGTGCTGCGCGCCGGAATGGGTGCTCACTTCGGCCTGCATCTGGTCGAGGCGGCATCGGTCGAGGATGTGCAAGCCCTGCAAGTGCCCCTGGTAGTGACCAGCTCCCACCAGGGGACATTGATTCATGAGGCGGACCTGCCCTGGCCCTGTGCCTGGGCCATGGGCCATGAGGGGCAGGGCGTGGGTGATGCGCTGATGGAGATGGCGCAGCGCCGCATCAGCATTGCACAGCCCGGAGGTGAGGAGTCACTCAATGTGGCTGCTGCTGCAGCGATCTGTCTGCACGCGAGCAGCGTAAGCATGCTACGCCGTAGAGGGTAATCCCGGGGCGCTTCAAAGGGGTGAAGCGGACAGAGCCTATAATGGGCGGCTTTCAAGCATTCCTTCATACGCCTAGCGACGCTTCCTCGCCATTCCCTGCAGACACAAATGTCCCAGCGCACACGCCGGGGCTTCGTTGGGCGTAACCGTAATTAAAAAACCGGAGAACCCAGTGCTTTTGTCTCTCAAGGGAAATTTCCCATCCGCCATTCTGGCGCTCGCAGACGGCACGGTCTTTATTGGCAACTCGATTGGTGCGCAAGGCACCACTGTTGGCGAAGTCGTTTTCAACACTTCGCTGACCGGCTACCAGGAAATCCTCACAGACCCCAGCTATTGCCAGCAGATCGTGACGCTCACGTATCCGCACATCGGCAACTATGGTGTCAATCCTGAAGACGTCGAAGCTGACAAGATCCATGCCGCAGGTCTCATCATCAAGAACCTGCCTTTGCTGGCCAGCAACTTCCGAAGCACCCAGACGCTGTCCGAGTACCTGATCGAAGGTAAGACCGTCGCCATCGCCAACATCGACACCCGCAAGCTCACGCGACTGCTGCGTGATCAAGGCGCGCAGAACGGCGCAATCGTGGGTCTGGCCGCTGGTGAAGAAGTCACCCAGGCCAGGATCGACGAGGCCATCGCCGCCGCCAAGGCAGCCCCCAGCATGAAGGGGCTGGATCTGGCCAAGGTCGTGTCCACCGACAAGTCCTACCCATGGACCGAGGCCGAGTGGACGCTGGGCGAAGGCTACGGCAAGCTCGAATCGCCCAGGTTCAAGGTCGTGGCCTATGACTTCGGCGTGAAGAAGAACATTCTGCGCATGCTGGCCGAGCGCGGCTGCGACGTGACCGTCGTGCCCGCCCAGACACCAGCCAAGGATGTGCTGGCCCTGAATCCGGACGGCGTGTTCCTGTCCAACGGCCCTGGCGACCCCGAGCCTTGCGACTACGCGATTGCCGCCGTGCAGGAGATCATGGCCGCCAGGATGCCGGTGTTCGGTATCTGCCTGGGCCATCAGATCATGGCTCTGGCCTCCGGCGCCAAGACCTTCAAGATGCAGAACAGCCATCACGGTGCCAACCACCCCGTCAAGGACCTGGACACCGGCCGCGTCAGCATCACCAGCCAGAACCACGGTTTTGCGGTGGAGCTGGAGTCGCTGCCCGCCAATGCCCGCGCCACGCACATCAGCCTGTTCGACGGCACGTTGCAAGGCCTGGAGCGCACCGATGTGCCTGCCTTCTGCTTCCAGGGTCACCCCGAAGCATCGCCCGGCCCCAACGATATCGGCTATCTGTTTGACCGCTTCACAGCGCTGATGGAGAAACACAACAATGCCTAAGCGCAACGACCTTAAAAGCATTCTGATCATTGGCGCCGGTCCCATCGTGATCGGTCAGGCCTGCGAGTTTGACTACTCCGGCGTGCAGGCCTGCAAGGCCCTGCGCGAAGAGGGTTACAAGGTCATCCTGATCAACAGCAACCCTGCCACGATCATGACCGACCCAGCCACTGCCGACGTCACCTACATCGAACCCATCACCTGGCAGACGGTCGAGAAGATCATCGCCAAGGAGCGTCCCGATGCGATCCTGCCCACCATGGGTGGTCAGACTGCGCTGAACTGCGCACTGGACCTGTGGAAGAACGGCGTGCTGGACAAGTACAAGGTCGAGCTGATCGGCGCCAAGCCCGAAGCCATCGACAAGGCCGAAGACCGTCTGAAGTTCAAGGACGCCATGACCAAGATCGGTCTGGGCTCCGCGCGCTCCGGCATCGCCCACTCCATGGACGAAGCCTGGGCAGTGCAAAAGCAGATGGGCTTTCCCACCGTCATCCGCCCCAGCTTCACGCTGGGCGGCACCGGCGGCGGCATTGCCTACAACCCCGAGGAATTCGAAACCATCTGCAAGCGCGGTCTGGAGGCTTCGCCCACCAACGAGCTGCTGATCGAAGAATCCTTGCTGGGCTGGAAAGAGTACGAGATGGAAGTGGTGCGCGACACCGCCGACAACTGCATCATCGTCTGCTCCATCGAAAACCTGGACCCCATGGGCGTGCACACCGGTGACTCCATCACCGTGGCACCGGCCCAGACACTGACCGACAAGGAATACCAGATCATGCGTAACGCATCTCTGGCCGTTCTGCGCGAAATCGGTGTGGACACTGGCGGCTCCAACGTGCAGTTCTCGGTGAATCCCAAGGACGGTCGCATGATCGTCATCGAGATGAACCCCCGCGTCTCGCGTTCCTCGGCACTGGCTTCCAAGGCCACGGGCTTCCCCATTGCCAAGATCGCGGCCAAGCTGGCCGTGGGTTTCACGCTGGACGAGCTCAAGAACGAAATCACCGGTGGCAAGACCCCCGCTTCGTTCGAGCCCTCGATCGACTACGTGGTCACCAAGATCCCGCGTTTCGCTTTCGAGAAGTTCCCCGCCGCCGACAACCGCCTGACCACGCAGATGAAGTCCGTGGGCGAAGTGATGGCCATCGGCCGTACCTTCCAGGAGTCCTTCCAGAAGGCCTTGCGCGGCCTGGAAGTGGGCGTGGACGGCATGAACGAAAAGACCCAAGATCGCGAAATCCTGGAAAAGGAACTGGGCGAGCCCGGTCCCGATCGCATCTGGTATGTGGGTGACGCTTTCGCTGCCGGCTGGTCGCTGGACGAGGTGCACAACATCACCAAGATCGACAAGTGGTTCCTGGTGCAGATCGAAGAGATCGTCAAGATCGAACTCGAGCTGGACAAGCTCTACGAAGCCAAGGGTGAAGGCGCTCTGGCGGCTCTGGATGCGCAGACCCTGCGCAGCCTCAAGCAAAAGGGCTTCTCGGACCGCCGCCTGGCCAAGCTGCTGCACACCAGCGACAAGGCCGTGCGCGAAGCGCGCAAGGCGCTGAAGGTGCGTCCCGTGTTCAAGCGCGTGGATACCTGCGCTGCCGAGTTCGCTTCCAATACCGCATACATGTACTCCACGTATGACGAAGAGTGCGAAGCCGCTCCCACGGACAAGAAGAAGATCATGGTGCTGGGCGGTGGCCCGAACCGTATCGGCCAGGGTATCGAGTTTGACTATTGCTGCGTGCACGCCGCCATGGCCATGCGCGAAGATGGTTACGAAACCATCATGGTCAACTGCAACCCCGAGACCGTGTCCACCGACTACGACACTTCCGATCGCCTGTACTTCGAGCCCCTGACGCTGGAAGACGTGCTGGAAATCGTGGACGTGGAGCAGCCCGAAGGCGTGATCGTGCAGTACGGCGGCCAGACGCCTCTGAAGCTGGCCCTGGGTCTGGAGCGCGAAGGCGTGAAGATCATCGGCACCACGCCCGACATGATCGATGCCGCCGAGGACCGCGAGCGCTTCCAGAAGCTGCTCAACGAACTGGGTCTGCGCCAGCCTCCCAATGCCACTGCGCGTACCGAAGCCGAAGCCCTGGAAAAGGCTGCCGGCCTGGGTTACCCCCTGGTGGTGCGTCCTTCCTATGTGCTGGGCGGCCGTGCCATGGAAATCGTGCACGAGCAGCGCGACCTCGAGCGCTACATGCGCGAAGCCGTGAAGGTCTCCAACGACTCTCCCGTGCTGCTGGATCACTTCCTGTCCAACGCCATCGAGTGCGATGTGGACTGCGTGCGCGACAAGACCGGCGCCGTGTACATCGGCGGCGTGATGGAGCACATCGAGCAAGCCGGCGTGCACTCCGGTGACTCCGCCTGCTCGCTGCCTCCTTACTACCTGAAGGCCGAAACCGTCGCTGAAATCAAGCGCCAGACCGCAGCCATGGCCGAAGGCCTGCATGTGGTGGGCCTGATGAACGTGCAGTTCGCCATCAAGGAAGCAGACTGCCAGGACGTGATCTACGTGCTGGAAGTGAACCCCCGTGCCTCGCGCACCGTGCCTTTCGTCTCCAAGGCCACTGGCGTGCAACTGGCCAAGGTGGCTGCGCGCTGCATGGCCGGCCAGACTCTGGCCGAGCAGGGCGTCACCAAGGAAGTCACGCCGCCTTACTTCAGCGTCAAGGAAGCCGTGTTCCCGTTCGTGAAATTCCCCGGTGTGGATACCATTCTCGGCCCCGAGATGAAGTCCACCGGTGAAGTCATGGGCGTGGGCAAGACCTTTGGCGAAGCCTTTGTGAAGAGCCAGATGGGCGCCGGCGTGCACCTGCCCGCCGAAGGCAAGGTCTTCCTGTCGGTGAAGAACAACGACAAGACCCGTGCCGTGGCCGTGGCCAAGGAGCTGGTTGCCATGGGCTACAACCTGTGCGCCACACGCGGCACGGCTGCAGCGATTGCTGAAGCTGGCCTGGAAGTGCAAGCGGTCAACAAGGTGACTGAAGGCCGTCCTCACATCGTGGACATGATCAAGAACGGCGAAATCGCCCTGGTCATCAACACCGTGGAAGAGCGTCGCAACGCCATCGCCGACTCGCGCCAGATTCGTACCAGTGCGCTGCTGGCACGCGTGACCACCTTCACCACCATCTTCGGCGCGGAAGCGGCCGTGGAAGGCATGAAGGCCATGCGCGGCAGCCTGGACGTGCACTCGGTGCAAGAGCTGCACGCCATGCTGACCAAGGCCTGAAAAGGCTGACGCCCGAAGCAGCCCGCAAGGGCTGCCGGGTTTTTACCGCACTTGTGCCGCGGCAAACACGGCATAATCTGCGGTAATGTATTTGAACCGCCGCGCGGCAACGTGCGGCGGTTTGCTTTTGGGGCACAGGCCCCTGTTTGACGTTGTCACTCAGGCCTGTGCGAGAGGTGCCGCGCTGGGCGCGGCGTTTGCTGAATTTGGAGACTCGATCATGGCCACCATCCCAATCACCAAGCGCGGAGCAGAAAAGCTCAAGGTGGAACTGCAACGCCTGAAGACGGTGGATCGTCCTGCGGTCATTCAAGCCATTGCAGAGGCCCGTGCCCAGGGTGACCTGAGCGAAAACGCCGAATACGAATCCGCGAAGGAGCAGCAGGGCTTCATCGAGGGTCGCATCATCGAGGTCGAAGGCAAGCTGTCTGCCGCGCAGGTGATCGATCCTACCGAGCTGGATGCTGGCGGCCGTGTGGTGTTCGGTGCGACCGTGGACCTGGAAGATGAAGACAGCGGCTCGGCCGTGACCTACCAGATCGTGGGCGAGGACGAGGCTGATCTCAAGCACGGCCTGATCAACGTGTCCAGCCCGATTGCCCGCGCCTTGATCGGCAAGGAAGAGGGCGATACCGCCGTGGTGCAGGCACCGGGCGGCGAGCGTCGCTACGAGATCGTAGGCGTAAAGTACATCTAATCACCCCTGAGGCGCTGCGCGCCTTCCCCTCTCTCTTCGGGAGGGGACGACATCCTCGCTGCGGGGCGGCCCTTGCTTGATGTCCTTTGCTTGGGCTGTGCCGGTTTACAGACTGGTCACTATGTTTGAACGCCTGCCTTTCTTTTGCGCTGCTCTTTGGTGGGGCAGTTTGTCGGCCATCGGCTTTGTGGCCGTACCCATGCTGTTTGCCCATCTGCCCACACCGGCTCTGGCGGGCTTTATGGCAGCCAAGCTGTTTGCGGCGCAGACTTGGATTTCCATAGCATGTTGCGCTCTGCTGCTGGTGTTTTCAAAGCGAAAACATGCTGAAAAGCTTGAGCAATGGGCGCAGGCAGCTATCGGTTTTGTGATCACCGGCATGTTGCTGGCCCTGCTGGTTCAGTATGGCGTGTCGCCCAAGATTGTGGCGCGCGAGAACCTCAGACTCTGGCACAGCGTGGGCACCGGCATGTATGCGCTGCAGTGGCTGTGCGCCGCCGTCGTGCTGTGGCGTGTGGCGGGTGCTCGCAAGCGGGCTTGATCCAGTGCAAGCCCGCCCCAGCTGCCGGGAGTACACTGCCGAAGCCATGGAATCTCAAATCGTAAAAATCGACGCGACCGACTGGAGCAATGTCCAGGGGCGCGATGAATGGACTGCTGCCGTCGAAGCCGGCAAGGTGCTGTACTTTCCCCAGCTGAGCTTTGAGCTCTCCGAGCAGGAAAAAACGCTGCTGCGCCCCGATGTGCGCGATCCCAAGACGCGCAATATCAGCCTCAATGTGGATGGCTCGATCAAGGGCGTTGCAGGCGACGAGTCCACGCAGGCCCAGGTGGCGGGCATGGTCGGACGCTTTCGCGAGCAGGCCACGGCGCTGATCGCGGGCCTGTTTCCTGCCTACATGCCGGTGGTACGCATGGCACCCACCAGCTACCGCCCCTCGCAGGTGGAAACGCGGGCGCAGTCCTGGCGTGCGGACGACAAGCGTATGCATGTGGATGCCTTTCCTTCGCGGCCCAACTATGGCGAGCGCATTCTGCGCGTCTTCACCAATGTCAACCCGGATGGCCAGCCCCGGGTCTGGCGGGTGGGCGAGCCGTTCACCGATGTGGCCAAGCGTTTCGTGCCGCGTGCCAAGCCCTACAGCGCCTGGCAGGCCAAGGCGCTGGAGCTGCTGCATGTGACCAAGTCCTATCGCAGCGAATACGACCATCTGATGCTGCAGCTGCATGACGGCATGAAGGGCGATCCTGACTATCAGAAAAATGCACCCCAGGAAACCGTGCCTTTCGCGGCAGGCTCCACCTGGGTGTGCTTCTCCGATCAGGCAGTGCATGCCGTCATGTCGGGGCAGTACATGCTGGAGCAGACCTTGTTTCTGCCGTCAGGCAGTGAATACAACCCCGCGGCCAGCCCGCTGTCCATTCTCTCGCGCATGAAGGGGCATCCGCTGGTCGATGCCAAATATCGCTGATCCATCGGTCAGGCGAGCACAAAAAAGGCGTTGAACCTCGCGGTCAACGCCTTTTGTTTTTGAGGCTGCAACTGCAGCCGTCTCTCAGCCCCAGGCCTTCTCGATCCACCTGGCGGGCTCGATATGGCGAAAGCGCTTGTTGCGGCGCCCTTCCAGGGCATCGGGCGGGTTCACTTCGCCGTGGAAGATCACGATGCGCGCATCGGCCGGCGGCAGCGGCTCCTTCCAGTAGTTGCTGGGCCAGGTCGGAATGCAGTAGTACTTGAAGCTGGGGCACCAGGCGGCAGGCCAGTAGTCCAGCTTGCCCTGCTTGTGCAGAAAGTGCGACAGGTACTCCTGCTCGTTGCGGTACTTGGCACGCATCTCTTCGGTGTGCGCACGGAAATGCTCCAGCACATCGGCATGGGCACCCAGCTCGAAGCGGTAGACCGAGGAGTTGCCGACAATGCGTTCGCCAAAGCGCCAGAAACGCGGATAGTCGTGAATGATGCGGAACTCGCCGGGCAGCGTGAAGAACTCGTCGAGGCTGCCCACAATCACCACATCCAGGTCCAGGAACAGCGCCTGACCCTTGAGTCCGTGCAGGTCGCGCTCGAAGGTGGTGAGCTTCTTCCAGGCGCCGTCACGCTGGCCGGGAGCCAGATGAATGTTCAGGTCGGGAATGGGAAAGCACTCCACTTCGGAGCGAATCCCCTCTGTGCTGTCGGTCAGGCAGACAAAGCGAAAATCTCCGCTGAGATGGCGGCGCACCATGGCGTAGAGTCGGTTGACGTACTCTGGGCCGTATTTGGTGCCCCATTTCATGCAAAGAATGTGGCGTTGCTGCTGTGTGGTCTGAGCCATGGCTTGGTGGTCTAGGCGAAGAAAAAAGGCGGGTGGGCGGGCAGACAGGGCGGATCCGTAGATCAGTCCTGGCGGCCTTTCTTGACCGACTTCTGCTTGGGCTTGGCGCGCTTGATGGTGCCGCCGGCGGTCAGGCGCTGGTTGCCGAGCACGCGCAGCTGCTTGACTTCGGGCTTCTGGCCGGCGCGGCCGAACTTGAGCACCTTGACGTCGCGAGGACCGGGCATGCGGTCTTCGTCAAAGGCCTTTTCCTTTTCGGGAATCGGGCGCCACAGCACCAGCAGCTTGCCGATGTGCTGGATGGGGGCGGCGTTCAGCTCGTCGCAAAGTTGTTGATAGATCTGCTCGCGGGCTGCACGGTCGTCGCCGAAAACGCGGACCTTGATCAGACCATGGGCATTGAGTGCGGCGTCCACTTCCTTTTGAACGGCAGTGGTCAGACCATCGCCACCGATGAGGACGACGGGGTCCAGATGGTGGGCTTCGGCGCGGTGTTCCCGGCGCTGCGCGGGAGTTAATTCAATTTGGGGCATACCCGTATTATCAAGGCTGCGAGAATTCAGGCATGAAAACGAAAACCAAAAGCAAGAAGGTCAATAAGAATTGGCTGCACGATCACATCAATGACCCGTATGTGAAAGCCGCCCAAAAGGATGGCTATCGTGCCCGCGCGGCCTACAAGCTCAAGGAAATTGACGAGTCGCTCAAGCTGATTCAGCCCGGCCACACCGTGGTGGACCTGGGTTGTGCGCCCGGTGCCTGGAGTCAGTATGTGCGCCGTCGTCTCTCTCCCAGCGGTGCTGCTGTGGGTGAGCTCAACGGCCGCATCATCTCGCTGGATCTGCTGCCCATGGAACCCATCGAGGGCGTGCATTACATCCAGGGCGACTTTCGTGAAGAGGCGGTGCTGGCGCAGCTGGAAGAAGCCATGGGCGGCGGCAAGGCCGATGTGGTGGTCTCTGATATGGCCCCCAATCTGTCGGGCCATGGCGCCACTGACGGCGCGCGGGTTGCGGTGCTGATCGAGATGGCCGTCGATTTTGCGATCAATAACATGAAGCCCGAGGGCGCGCTGGTGGTCAAGTTGTTCCACGGCAGCGGCTATAACGAGCTGGTGGATCTGTTCAAGCAGACCTTCAAGGTGGTCAAGCCCATCAAGCCCAAGGCCTCGCGCGACCGGTCTTCCGAGATTTTCCTGGTGGGGATGGGGCTGAAGCAGGGCTCCTGACTCAGTTGCCGGCTTGCATAGGGGCATTTGATCTCATGCCTTGCTGCAGCAAACCAGTGAAACTGATAGCGCAAAGCCCTGATAAAACACAGGCTTAGAGCCGTTTGCCTGTCGGACCATAGCTTGCCTATGGCCGCTATAGGGGGAAATAGGCGTCCTGGTCGCTTGAAACACCTAAAATGAACCTCAACTAGGTCTGGAGTCCCCTCCGGGCCTTTACGTCTGAATATTCCATTGGAGCCCCGCTTGAACAATCAGTGGTTTTCAAAAGTCGCCGTCTGGCTGGTCATCGCCATGGTGCTGTTTACGGTGTTCAAACAGTTTGACACCCGAGGTGCTGGCGGTGCCTCTCATGTTGGCTACTCGGAATTCCTGGAGCAGGTGCGCAACAACCGTATCAAGAGCGCCACCATTCAGGAAGGTGCCGGCGGTACCGAGGTCGTAGCCACCACCACCGATGATCGCAAGATCCGCACTACAGCCACCTACCTGGATCGTGGTCTGGTGGGCGACCTGATCAACAACAACGTCAAGTTCGACGTCAAGCCACGTGAAGAAGGCTCGCTGCTCATGACGCTGCTCGTGAGCTGGGGCCCCATGCTGCTGCTGATCGGCGTATGGGTGTACTTCATGCGTCAGATGCAGGGCGGCGGCAAGGGCGGCGCCTTCAGCTTCGGCAAGTCCAAGGCGCGCATGCTCGACGAGAACAGCAACACCGTCACCTTTGCCGACGTGGCTGGTGCCGATGAAGCCAAGGAAGAGGTCAAGGAAGTCGTGGACTTCCTCAAGGACCCCAACAAGTTCCAGAAGCTCGGCGGCCGTATTCCCCGTGGTCTGCTGCTGGTCGGCCCTCCCGGCACCGGCAAGACGCTGCTGGCCAAGTCCATCGCGGGCGAAGCCAAGGTGCCTTTCTTCTCGATCTCGGGTTCCGACTTCGTTGAAATGTTCGTCGGCGTGGGCGCGGCCCGTGTGCGCGACATGTTCGAGAACGCCAAGAAGAATGCACCCTGCATCATCTTCATCGACGAAATCGACGCGGTCGGTCGCCAGCGCGGCGCCGGCATGGGCGGCGGCAACGACGAGCGCGAGCAGACACTGAACCAGATGCTGGTCGAGATGGACGGTTTCGAGACCAACCTCGGCGTGATCGTGGTGGCGGCAACCAACCGTCCCGACATTCTCGACGCAGCGTTGCTGCGCCCCGGCCGCTTCGACCGTCAGGTCTATGTGACGCTGCCCGATATCCGTGGCCGCGAGCAGATCCTGAACGTGCACATGCGCAAGATTCCCGTGGGCCAGGACGTGAACCCCGCCATCATCGCGCGCGGCACGCCCGGCATGTCGGGTGCCGATCTGGCCAATCTCTGCAACGAAGCGGCTCTGATGGCGGCACGCCGCAATGCTCGCACCGTGGAGATGCAGGACTTCGAGAAGGCCAAGGACAAGATCATCATGGGCCCCGAGCGCAAGTCCATGGTCATGCCTGAGGAAGAGCGCCGCAATACGGCCTACCATGAGGCGGGCCACGCCCTTATCGGCAAGCTGCTGCCCAAGTGCGATCCCGTGCACAAGGTCACCATCATCCCGCGCGGTCGTGCGCTGGGCGTGACCATGAGCCTGCCCGAGAAGGACCGCTACTCCTACGACAAGGAGTACATGCTCAACCAGATCGCCATGCTGTTTGGCGGACGCATCGCCGAAGAAGTGTTCATGAACCAGATGACGACTGGTGCATCGAACGACTTCGAGCGTGCGACCCAGATCGCCCGTGACATGGTGACGCGCTACGGCATGAGCGATGCGCTGGGCACCATGGTCTACTCCGAGCAGGAAGGCGAGCCTTTCCTGGGCCGTACCTTCAGCCGAGGCTCCAATCTGTCCGAATCCACCATGCAGAAGGTGGACGACGAAGTGCGTCGCATCATCGACGAGCAATATGCGCTGGCGCGCAAGCTGATCGAAGACAACAGCGACAAGATGCACGCCATGGCCAAGGCCATGCTGGACTGGGAGACGATCGACTCCGAGCAGCTCAACGACATCATGGCCGGCAAGGAGCCTCGTCCTCCCAAGGACTGGACGCCTCGCAACCCACCTTCATCGGATGGTGGCAATTCCTCGGGAGGCAATCCCGCATCGAATGCCGAGCCCTCGCCGACTACGGCTTGAGCGCCAAGCCTCATACACAAAAGGTCCCTCAGGGGCCTTTTGTTTTTGCACTCTCAGATATCGGAAGATTTATGTCGCAACAGTGGCAAACCTCGCGTTTTCTCTTGCAGCTCGACAAGCCTCAGGTCATGGGCATTGTGAATGTGACCCCGGATTCCTTTTCGGACGGAGGCAGGCATGCCGGTGTATCCCAGGCCATGGCCCATGCGGAGCTGCTGCTGGAGCAGGGGGCGCATATTCTGGATATAGGTGGCGAGTCCACCAGGCCGGGCTCACCCGCTGTGAGCCTTGAAGACGAGCTGGCTCGCGTTCTGCCCGTGCTGCGCGAGGCCGTCAAGCTCAACGTGCCCATCTCCATCGATACCTACAAGCCCGAAGTCATGGCCGCGTCTCTGGATCTGGGGGCCGACATCATCAACGACATCTGGGCGCTGCGCCAGCCCGGTGCCTTCGAGGTGGTGAGCAGGCACGCCAGCTGTGGGGTGTGCCTGATGCATATGCACAAGACCCCGCAAGACATGCACCTGGAGCATATGCAGGGCAATGCCGTGGCCCAGGTTCGGGACTTTCTGCTGCAGGTGACGCAGCCTTTGCTCGATGCGGGCGTTGCTCGCACCCGCATTGCCTGGGATTACGGTATTGGTTTCGGCAAGAGCGTGGTACAAAATTTTGCCTTGCTTGCACATCAGGGTGAGCTGCTGGGCCTAGACTTCCCCCTGCTGGCGGGCTGGTCGCGCAAGGGCTCCCTGGGGCAGGTGACCGGCCTGCCTGTGGATCAGCGCATGGTGCCCAGCGTCGCGGCGGCATTGCTGGCGGTCGAGCGTGGGGCCAAAATTGTGCGTGTCCACGATGTGAAGGATACGGTGGCTGCGCTGGCAGTCTGGCAGGCCATGCAAGATGCGCAAGCGCCGCAGGCCTGATGACAGGGTATTGAATCTAAAAAGGACAACGAGAATATGGCACGACAGTATTTCGGCACCGACGGGATTCGCGGCACGGTGGGCAAGTCGCCCATCACGCCTGACTTTGCCCTGCGTCTGGCGCATGCCGTGGGTCGCGTGTTGCGCCGCACGCAAGAGCGCCCTCTGGTGCTGATCGGCAAGGACACCCGCATCTCCGGCTACATGCTGGAGAGCGCGCTCGAGTCGGGCTTCAACTCTGCCGGTGTCGATGTCATGCTGCTTGGCCCTTTGCCGACACCGGGCGTGGCCTATCTGACGCGCGCCCAGCGTGCCAGCCTGGGGGTGGTGATCAGTGCCAGCCACAACCCGTTCTACGACAACGGCATCAAGTTCTTCAGTGCCGAGGGCACCAAGCTGCCTGATTCCTGGGAAGAGGATGTGGAAGCCGCTCTCAAGGAAGACCCCGTCTGGGTGGATTCGGCCTCTTTGGGCAAGGCGCGACGCCTGGCCGATGCCGCCGGCCGTTATATCGAGTTCTGCAAGAGCACTTTCGATCACAGCCTGTCGTTGCGCGGCCTGAAGGTCGTCGTGGATGCGGCCCATGGCGCGGCCTATCAGATTGCTCCCAAGGTCTTTCACGAGCTGGGCGCCAGCGTGGTGGAAATCGGCTGCTCTCCGGACGGCCTGAACATCAACGAGGGAGTTGGCGCGACCCATCCCGAAGCGCTGGTGAGGGCCGTGCGAGCCAACAATGCCGACTATGGCGTGGCGCTGGACGGCGATGCCGACCGCCTGCAGCTGGTCGATGCGCAAGGCCGTCTCTACAACGGCGACGAGCTGCTCTATCTCATGGCGGCCGATCGTCTGGCGCGCGGCCACGTAGTCAGCGGTGTGGCGGGAACCCTGATGACCAATATGGCGGTGGAGCAGGCGCTCAAGGAGCAGGGCGTGGGTTTTGTCCGTGCCAAGGTGGGAGACCGCTATGTGCTGGAAGCGCTCAATGCCAAGGGCTGGCAGCTGGGCGGCGAAAGCTCGGGCCACCTGCTGGCGCTGGACAAGCATACGACCGGTGACGGCCTGGTCAGCGCACTGCAGGTGCTGCAGGCCTGTGTGCGCTCGAAAAAGACCATTGCCCAGTGGCTGGAGTCCGTGAAGCTGTTCCCCCAGGTCATGATCAATGTTCGCTTGAAGCCTGGTCAGGACTGGAAAAATAACGCCAAGCTGCCCGGCGAGCAGGCGGCTGTCGAGAAACTGCTGGGCAGCGACGGCCGCGTGCTGATCCGTCCCAGCGGCACCGAGCCTCTGGTGCGCGTCATGGTCGAGGCCAGGAGTGCGGATATGGCCAGCAACTGTGCCGAGCGTCTGGCCGAGGTGGTCAGGGCCAGCTGAAGTTGTGCAAACCCTGATGACTGTCATGAACAACAATGACAGTCATCTTTTGGTCATCTAATTGTCATAAACCATGGGCAGACTGCGGACATGCCCTCATGGGCGCTTCAAGCTTTCGCAGGCTGCTGCCACATGTCCCAATCCGTATCTGGTCCCGACTCTTTTTTCCCCACTTCCATCACTTCATCTTCAGGGCAGGATCCGGCTGCAGTTTCCCCAGTGACCTCGCAGACCGGCAGTCAGGCGCATGAGGCGGGACCTGCATCTCTGGGTCTGGCGCATATCTCGCTTGTGCCTCCCGCCACGACGGCGGTCGTCAACTGCGCGAGCGAGCCGGCTGCAGTTGCGCAAGCCGGAGCTGCCGGGCACCATGGTGTGCCCGGTGCCGTTTCTGACGCTGCGACATCGGTTTCTTCCGCCCCTGCCAAAGCGCCGCGCCGACGCCGAGCGGCGTCCAAGAACGAGGTAGCCATGCCGCCTGTGATCGAGCCGACTCTGGAGCTGCTGGACCGCGATCAAAGCATTCTGGTCTTCAATGAGCGCGTGCTGAACTGGGCCGAGCGCGAGGATGTGCCGCTGCTCGAGCGCTTGCGCTATCTGTGCATCGTGTCTTCCAATCTCGACGAGTGGTTCGAAGTGCGCTGCGCCCCTCATGTCTCGGCCGCCAAGGTGGGCGATGAACAGGGCCCGTACTCGCGCGCCAGCTTCGAGCGACTGATGACCACAGCCCACGGCCTGGTGGCCAAGCAGTACCAGCTCTATAACCAGTCCATCATTCCCGCGTTCGACAAGCATGCGATTCGCCTGGTCTCTCACGGCGAGCGCAGCGTGGCGCAGCGCAAATGGGTGCGCGAGTACTTTATGCGCGAGGTCCAACCCCTGCTGATGCCGGTGGGGCTGGATCCGTCGCATCCCTTTCCGCAGGTCGCCAACAAGGCCCTGAATTTCATCGTGCGCCTCAATGGCGTGGATGCCTTCGGGAGGGCCAATGAGGTGGCCATCGTCAAGGTGCCGCGTGCCTTGCCGCGCCTGATCCGCCTGCCCGAGAAGATCTCGGGCAAGCAAAAGCTGTTTGTCAGCATCTCCAGCGTGGTGCGTGCCCATCTGGCCGAGCTGTTCCCGGGGCGCGAAGTGTCGGAGTTCTCGCAGTTCCGTGTCACCCGTCACTCCGATCTGGCCGTGGACGAGGACGATGTGGTGGACCTGCGCATGGCCCTGCGCCAGGGCCTGCACCACCGCCATTACGGCCAGGCGGTGCGTCTGGAAGTGTCTTCCTCATGCTCCGTGGTGCTCTCTGACCTGTTGCTCGAGCAATACGGCTTGCCGGCCGAGGCGCTGTTCCGCGTCAAGGGGCCGGTGAATCTGGTGCGCCAGATGCAGCTGATCGATCTGGTCGACGACCCGGCCCTGCTGTTTCCCAAGTGGAAGCCGGCCTGGCCCACGCAGCTCGTGCCCGGCCGCTCCATCCTGGCGCAGATGCGCAAGAGCGACATCATCATCCACCAGCCCTTCGAGAGTTTCGATGGCGTGCTGGAGCTGCTGCGCGAGGCCGTGAACGATCCGCAGGTGCTGGCCATCAAGCAGACCATCTACCGCACGGGCACCGACTCCGAGATCATGAGCCTGCTGGCCGAGGCTGTGAGCCGCGGCAAGGAGGTGCTGGCCGTGCTGGAGCTCAAGGCGCGCTTTGACGAAGAGGCCAATATCAACTGGGCGGAAAAGCTGGAATCGCTGGGCGTGCAGGTGGTGTATGGCGTGGTCGGTCTCAAGACCCATGCCAAGATGCTGCTCATCACGCGCCGTGAAAAGCGCAACAACCAGCTCAAGCGCTATGCCCATCTGTCCACGGGCAACTACAACGCCCGCAGCGCGCGTCTGTACACCGACATCAGCCAGCTGACCTGCGATGACGAGATCACGGCCGATATGGATGCGGTGTTCCGCCACCTCTCCAGCCATAACACCATGCCCAAGCTGCAAAAGCTGGTCATGGCGCCGTTCCATCTGCAAAACCGCATGCTGGAGCTGATCGACCTGGTGGCCGCCGCAGCGGCGCGGGGCGAGAAGGCACGCATGGTGCTCAAGATGAATGCGCTGACCGACGAGCCCCTGATTCGCGCCCTGGTCGAGGCAGGCCGCAAGGGTGCGCAGATCGACCTCATCGTGCGCGGCTCCTGCATGCTGCCGGCACAGCGCCCGGGCGTGACGGACAATATCCGCGTGCGCTCCATCATCGGCCGTTTTCTGGAGCATTCGCGCGTCTTCTACTTTGCCTGGGGCCAGGAAGAAGAGCTGCTGCTGTCCAGTGCTGACTGGATGAATCGCAATATGCTCAGCCGTGTGGAGCTGGCCTGGCCGGTGCTTGACAAGAAGCTGCGCCAGCGCGTGATCGACGAGTGCCTGGTGGCCTATCTGGGCGACGACCGCGATGCCTGGACGCTGGACGCCTCGGGCATTTACCAAAAGCCCGCGCGTCCGCTGGAGGGCAAGGGCGCCCAGCAGGCCCTGATGGTGCGCTACGGCGGAAAGAGCGTTTGAATACTCTGAAAAGAGGAGCATCTTGCGCATGATATGCAATGTTTTCAGATATCTTTAGTATTGAAATCATTGTTTGGCAGGCGCTTGCAGCTATCTTTTTGAAGGGTTCTGCAGAATAAAAAAGGGACTGCCTCGCAGTCCCTTTGCCTTTTGCAGGCCGCGGCGGCCTGACTGGTGATATCAGCGCAGCTGCAGCTTCAGGCTCCAGGGCGTCTTGCTCCAGGCCATGGCTTCCTCTTCGAGCAGGCGGGCGGACTGCGGGTAGGTCAGCATCCAGCCCGAAGGAGTGGAGAGCTTGCATTCCGAGCCTGAGCGCTTGATCTGTATGCCCTGCATGTCAGGGTCGCGGCGGGTATGGCTCAACTGCACGGCAATGCGCAGTGCCATCAGCGGCAGGGCCAGCTGCGGCTCCTCGATGGCGTCTTCCAGCTTGCGCAGCTTGCCCTGGTGACCGAGCACCAGCTGGCAGATGCGCTGGCGCAGCTCGGGCTGCCAGGTGGCCAGACCGCAATGCTCGACGATATAGGCGCCGTGGCGATGGTAGTTGCTCAGTGCCACGCGCATGCCCACCTCGTGCAGCTGCGCCGCAATGGCCAGGGCCTGGGTGCTCTGCGCAGCGGTTTCTCCTGGCAGGATTTGCCGGTACAGCTCGCTGGCGATGCGCTGCACGCGCTGGGCATGAGGTGCGTCCACGCCGAAGTCCAGCTGCAGGGCGCCGACTTCCGCCGCTTCCTTGTCGGCAGGGGGCTCATGGTCGAGCAGGTCGTGCAAGGCTCCCTGGCGCAGTGCGCCCTGGGCGACTTCCAGCTCGGTAATGCCCAGCAGATCGACCACGGCCATCATCACGCTGATGCCGCCTGCGACCACGGGGCGGCGATCTTCCTTGAGGCCCGGCATGCGCAGGCGGTCCACATGGCCAATGTCCAGCAGCATCTCGTAGAGGTGGCGCAGCTTGGCGGGCGTGATCACCTGTCCGCCCAGGCCCTGTGCCGTCAGGGCATCGGCCACGGCATTGGCCGTGCCCGAGGAGGCATAGGCGCAGTCCCAGGCCGTGCCCGGGTAGGCGAACTGGGCCTGGGCCAGGCATTGCTTGGCAGCGGCAACGGCGGCCTGGAAGTTGGCCTTGTTCAATGCGCCATCGCTGAAGAAGCGGCTGCTCCAGGAGACGCTGCCCAGCGCATACGACGCCACTTGCATAGGCTGGCTGTGCTGGCCGATGATGATTTCGGTGGAGCGCCCGCCAATGTCGATGACCAGGCGTTTTTGCTGGCTGGGCGGCAGCGAGCTGGCCACGCCGCGATAGATGAGCCGGGCTTCTTCCTCGCCGGGGATGACTTCGATGGGAAAGCCCAGCAACTGGCTGCCACGCGTCACGAACTCGTCGGCATTCAGGGCCTCACGCAGGGTCTGGGTGGCGACGGCGCGCACATGCGTGGCATCAAAGCCCCTGAGGCGCTCGCCAAAGCGAGCCAGGCATTCCCAGCCGCGCTCCATGGCTTCGCGCGAGAGTTCCTGGCGCGAGTTCAGGCCGTTGCCCTGGCGCACGGTTTCCTTGAGATATTCCACGCGCTCGATGCGTTGATGCGAGCCGATGCGGCCTATTTCCAGGCGAAAACTATTGGAGCCAAGGTCTACGGCGGCAAGCAGCGATTCAGGAGCCATTTCTGAGCCAATCAATGCGTTGTTGTTATGCGGGTTGGGGCACGGGCAGAGCATGAGCGTGATGGAACTGGCGACACATGCACTGGGCAGTGGAATATGCAATACGGGCCGTCATCGAGCTTGAGGGGCGCTGGGTTCAACCTCTGCCAAGTCAGGTATTTGCAGGTATTAGCCCGATGGGGCTGCCAGAGTGCGGACACGCTGTGTGACAGACTATGTCATACATTGCCGGCGATCAGACTCCAGCGTTGCGACAAGCTGTTACCCAGGCCGAGCCTGCGGCTCAAGGCTCAGCAGTTTGCGAATGAAATATGACACTCGCATGACTGCTTTGGAGGTCTTTCACTCGGTTGCGCCTTGAAATTTCCATGTCACGACCTTGTCATAAAAGGTTTTTAAAGTTCACTCCATCGAATCTTTCAACCCTAAGAGGTCGTTTCATGAAGTTGTCCTTGATTCACGTTCTGGTGGCTGGTGCTCTGTCTGCAGCGGGTATTGCCAACGCCAGCCAGGAAGCCACAGGTGCCGGTGCGAGCTTCCCGGCTCCTCTGTATTCCAAGTGGGCTGCCGACTATCACAAGGCCACTGGCGTCAAGATTAACTATCAGTCCGTGGGCTCCAGCGCCGGCGTCAAGCAGATCGAAGCCAAGACCGTGGACTTTGGTGCTTCCGATGAACCCCTGAAGGATGACGAACTGGCCAAGAAGGGCCTGGTTCAGTTCCCCACCGTGATCGGCGGCATTGTTCCCGTGGTCAACATCAAGGGCGTGGCTCCCGGCCAGCTGAAGCTGTCGGGCCAGGTGCTGGGCGATATCTACCTGGGCAAGATCTCCAAGTGGAATGACCCCGCCATCACGGCTCTGAACCCCGGTGTGGCGCTGCCTGACGCCGCGATCGCTCCCGTGCGCCGCGCTGACGGCTCCGGCACCACCTTCGGCTTCACCAACTACCTCTCCAAGGTCAATGCCGAGTGGAAGGAAAAAGTGGGCGAGGGCAAGGCCGTGAACTGGCCCACCGGTGCCGGCGGCAAGGGTAACGAAGGCGTTGCCGCCTTTGTGGGTCGCCTGCCCAACTCCATCGGCTATGTCGAGTACGCCTATGTGAAGCAGAACAAGCTGACCTACACACAGCTGCAGAACAAGGAAGGCGCTTTTGTCTCTCCTGACGACGAGACCTTCAAGGCAGCTGCTGCCGGCGCTGACTGGGCCAAGAGCTTCTACCAGATCCTGACCAACCAGCCCGGCAAGAACGCCTGGCCCATCACCTCGGCAACCTTCATCCTGATGCACAAGACTCAGGAAAAGCCTGCTCAGGCCGCCACCTCGCTGAAGTTCTTCGACTGGGCTTACAAGCAAGGTGACAAGACTGCCGCCGACCTGGACTATGTGCCCATGCCTGACGCTGTCAAGAACGTGATCTTCAAGTCCTGGAACGACATCAAGGACGCTTCGGGCAAGGTTGTTTCCAAGTAACTTCGTGTCATCAGTGAGCAGCGGGCTGCCGTGCCGGACGGTATGTTCGCTGCTTGTTTCAACCCTTTGCGAATAAAGGCGCTCACGTGTCCACTACGTCGCCCTCCAGTTCGCTGGCTGCAGCCCCCACCGATGCCGCCAAGCGACGCTCTCCCTCTCCGCCACGTGCTCCGATGATCTCGGGACGTATGGCGGATCGTTTGTTTGGTGGCCTGGCACGCAGCGCAGCGATTTTGACGCTGGTGCTGCTGCTGGCCATCATGGTTTCGCTGATCATCGGTGCCTGGCCCGCCATCTCCGAATATGGTCTGGGTTTTCTGACCAGCAGTGTCTGGGACCCCGTGCAGGATCAATACGGCGGTCTGGTCATGATCTACGGCACGCTGGCCACTTCGGCCATCGCGCTCATCATTGCAGTGCCCGTGAGCTTCGGCATTGCCCTGTTTCTGACGGAACTCTCGCCCGCCTGGCTCAAGCGCCCGCTGGGCACGGCCATCGAGTTGCTGGCCGCAGTTCCCTCCATCGTTTACGGCATGTGGGGCCTGATGGTGTTCGGCCCCGTGCTGGCCACCTATGTGCAGCAGCCTCTGCAGAACCTGCTGACCGGTGTGCCCTATCTGGGCGCTTTTGTCTCCGGCCCTCCCGTGGGCATCGGTATTTTGTCGGCCGGCATCATTCTGGCCATCATGATCATCCCCTTCATCGCCTCCGTGATGCGCGATGTGTTCGAAGTCACGCCGGCGCTGCTCAAGGAGTCGGCCTACGGTCTGGGCTCCACGACCTGGGAAGTGGTCTGGAAAGTAGTGCTGCCCTATACCAAGACCGGCGTGCTGGGCGGCGTCATGCTGGGCCTGGGCCGCGCACTGGGCGAGACCATGGCCGTGACCTTTGTGATCGGCAACATGAACCAGCTCAATTCCCTGTCCGTGTTCGAGGCTGCGAACAGCATCACCTCGGCGCTGGCCAATGAGTTTGCCGAAGCGGGCGAGGGCCTGCATCAGGCGTCGCTGATCTATCTGGGTCTGGTGCTGTTCTTCATCACCTTTGTGGTGCTGGCCTGCTCCAAGCTGCTGCTCAACCGTCTGCAGAAGAACGAAGGAGCTCGCTCATGAGCCCGACTTCCACCTCCTCCAAAATGCTCGACGCAGCCGATCTGGCTGCGGTTCGTCAGGCCAAGTACAACAAGCGCAAGCACCTGAATCAGGTCGCGCTGACCCTGTCCATGGCCGCCATGCTGTTTGGCGTGTTCTGGCTGGTCTGGATTCTCTGGGAAACCATCCGCCAGGGTCTGGGCGGTCTGAACTTCGCCCTGTTCTCGCAGATGACGCCTCCCCCCAACGAGGAGGGCGGTATTGCCAATGCCATCTGGGGCTCGCTGATGATGGTGGCGCTGGCCACTTTCGTGGGCACGCCTATCGGCGTGATGGCCGGGGTCTATCTGGCCGAGTACGACAAAAAAGGCTGGTTGGCTTCCGTCACGCGTTTCGTCAACGACATTTTGCTGTCGGCCCCCTCCATCGTCATCGGTCTGTTTGTCTATACCGTGGTGGTGGTGCGCTTCAAGAGCTTCTCCGGCATGGCCGGCGTGATCGCGCTGGCGCTGATCGTGATTCCCGTGGTCATCCGCACCACGGAAAACATGCTGGTGCTGGTTCCCGCCAGCCTGCGTGAAGCGGCCTATGCGCTGGGTACGCCCAAGTGGAAGGTCATCATCATGGTGACCTTGCGCGCAGCCCGCGCCGGCGTGATCACCGGTGTTCTGCTGGCCGTGGCCCGTATTGCCGGCGAGACTGCTCCGCTGCTGTTCACGGCGCTGAACAACCAGTTCTGGAATGCCGACATGAGCAAGCCCATGGCCAGCCTGCCGGTCACCATCTTCAAATTTGCCATGAGCCCGTATGAGAACTGGCAGCAACTGGC
Organism: Comamonas sp. AG1104; assembly: GCF_003350425.1. Lineage (NCBI taxonomy): Bacteria > Pseudomonadati > Pseudomonadota > Betaproteobacteria > Burkholderiales > Comamonadaceae > Comamonas > Comamonas sp. AG1104. Next base: position 199,991 of record NZ_QQAS01000007.1, read on the forward strand.
CTGGGCCGGTGTCTTCCTCATCACTGTGGCTGTGCTGGGTCTGAATATCCTGGCGCGTTTCATCACCCGCCAGAAATAATTCGAAAGTTCAAGATCATGACTGCAACCACTGCTCCCGCCAACATCAAGCTGGCCGTGCGCGACCTGAACTTCTACTACGGCAAGTTTCATGCGCTGAAAAACATCAATCTCGATATTCCCGAGAAGAAGGTCACGGCCTTCATCGGCCCCTCGGGCTGCGGCAAGTCCACACTGCTGCGCACCTTCAACCGCATGTTCGAGCTCTATCCCGAGCAGCGCGCCGAAGGTCAGATCATGCTGGACGGCGACAACCTGCTGACCAGCAAGCAGGATGTGGCACTGATTCGTGCCAAGGTCGGCATGGTGTTCCAGAAGCCCACGCCGTTCCCGATGTCCATTTATGACAACATCGCTTTCGGCGTGAAGCTGTTCGAGAATCTCAACGCCTCGGACATGGACGACCGCGTGGAGTGGGCACTGCGCAAGGCTGCGCTGTGGAATGAAGTCAAGGACAAGCTGCAGCAAAGCGGATCGGGCCTGTCGGGCGGGCAGCAGCAGCGTCTTTGCATTGCGCGCGGCATTGCCATCAAGCCCGAGGTGCTGCTGCTCGACGAGCCCTGCTCGGCGCTGGACCCCATCTCCACGGCCAAGATCGAGGAGCTGATTGCGGAGTTGAAGAACGACTACACCGTGGTCATCGTGACACACAACATGCAGCAGGCCGCCCGTTGCAGCGATTACACGGCCTATATGTATCTGGGGGATCTGGTGGAGTTTGGCGACACCGAAAAAATGTTCTTCAAGCCCCAGCGCAAGGAAACGGAAGACTACATCACAGGCCGCTTCGGCTAAGGACTTAAAAATGACAGAAAAACATTTGTCCACGCAGTTCGACTCCGAACTCAATCGTGTCTCTGCCCGCGTCATGGAGCTTGGCGGTCTGGTCGAGTCGCAGATCAGCAATGCCGTCTATGCGCTGACCAGCTTCAGCACCGAGGCGGTTGAGCAGGTCATCAGCACCGAGCAGCGCGTCAACGCCATGGAGGTCGAGATCGACCATGAACTGTCGTCCATCATTGCGCGCCGCCAGCCCACGGCCCGCGACCTGCGCCTGCTGATCGCCTTCTCCAAGGCCACGGCCAACCTGGAGCGCATGGGCGACGAAGCCTGCAAGATGGCCCGTATGGTCAAGTCCATCATCGAAAGCGGCGCTGCCCGTTCGCTGCCCAGCGGCGAGTTGCGCATGGCTGCCCAGATGGCTTCCGAGCTGCTGCGCAAGACCCTGGATGCCTTCGCCCGACTGGACACCAAGGCGGCAGTGGCCATCTTGCGTGAAGACGATCTGATCGACGAAGAGTTCGACGGCTTTGTGCGCAAGCTCATCACCTACATGATGGAAGATCCGCGCACCATCTCCGCCAGCCTGGACCTGCTGTTCCTGGCCAAGGCCATCGAGCGTATCGGCGACCACTCCAAGAACGTGGCCGAGCTGATCATCTACCTGGTCGAGGGCAAGGATGTGCGCCATCAGACCATGGCTGAAATCGAATCTGCGGTGTTGTAAGACGGAGGCTACTCAGGGATGAAGAAGATGCCCATGGTCCTCATCGTGGAGGACGAACCTGCGATTGCAGAGTTGATCGCGGTCAATTTGAGGCATAACGGCTTCCAGCCCGTCTGGGCGGAAGACGGTGTTTCGGCGCAGCGCGAGCTCGATGCCGTGCTGCCCGACGTGATCTTGCTCGACTGGATGCTGCCCGGGGCCAGCGGTCTGTCTCTGGCCCGCAAATGGCGTGCCGACAGCCGCACCAAGGCCGTGCCCATTCTCATGCTGACGGCGCGCGGCGACGAGCCTGACAAGGTGGCGGGCCTGGATGCAGGGGCCGATGACTACATCACCAAGCCTTTCTCCACTCAGGAGCTGCTGGCCCGCATTCGTGCCGTGCTGCGCCGCCGTGCGCCTGAGCAGGTGCAGGACAAGGTCAGCATTGGCGAGCTGGTGCTGGATGCTGCGGCCCACCGCGTGAGCTGGCAGGGCGATCTGATCAAGATCGGTCCCACCGAGTTCAAGCTGCTCAACTATCTGATGAAGCACCCCGAGCGTGTGCACAGCCGTGCGCAGTTGCTCGACAAGGTCTGGGGCGATCATGTCTTCATTGAAGAGCGCACCGTGGACGTGCACGTCAAGCGCTTGCGAGAATCGCTGGGCGTGGCGGGTGTTCTGATTGAGACCGTGCGCGGTGCGGGCTACCGTTTCAGCGCCCAGGCCATGGCCTGACAGTACTTCCCCCCGAACCTCGGCCCGGCCTGGCTGGGTCGTCAAAAATCACAACTGAAAGCAAATATGGGGTGGCGTGGTTTTCGATTGTTGGCTTCTCAGCTCGCGGCAGCCGTGGTGGTATGGCTGCTGTGGGCCTATCTCGTTGCACCTGCTGCGACGGCGCTGCAGCAATGTGTGGCGGCCATGACGGGCGCCTTGATCGGCGGCTGGATATGGTGGCTGGTGGACAGCTGGAATGGCGCGCGTCTGCTGCACTGGCTGCGTCAGTCGGAGCTGGGCGCGGTGCCCAATCTGGCTGGTATCTGGGGCGAGGCCAGCGTGCGCATGCGCCGCTGGATTCGCCAGAGCGTGCAGCAGGTGCAGCAGGGCGACCAGCGGCTCAATGACATTCTGTCAGCCTTGCAGGCCAGTCCCAATGGTGTGGTGCTGCTCGATGCACAGGGCCGCATCGAATGGTGCAATCAGATTTCTGCCAGGCAGTTCGGCTTTGATGCCGAGCGCGACGTGCTGCAAAGCATCGGTAATCTGGTGCGAGATCCTCAGTTCAGTGCCTATTTTGCGGCGCAGGACTTCAGCCATGATCTGGTCATGCAGGGGCGTGAAAGCACGCCTTCGCGGCCGGTCAAGCTGTCGGTGCAGCTCTACGGCTATGGTGAAGGGCGCAAGCTGCTGCTGGCGCGCGATGTGACGGCGCTGGAGCAGGCCGAGGCCATGCGACGTGACTTCGTGGCCAATGTCTCCCACGAAATCCGCACGCCGCTGACGGTGCTGGCCGGTTTTGTCGAGACCCTGCAGAACCTGCCGCTCGAGGAAGACGAGCGCAGGCGCTATCTGGAGCTGATGGCCCAGCAGGCCGAGCGCATGCAGCATCTGGTCGAGGACCTGCTGACCTTGTCGCGCCTGGAGGGCAGCCCGCTGCCCAGCAACAATGACTGGGTGTCGGTGGCCCAGCTGCTCAATCGCTGTGAGAACGAGGCTCGCGGCCTGTCCAATGCCTTGACGCGCAAGCAGGCCAAACCCCATGTGCTGAACTTTCCTGATGAGCAGGCACTGCGGCAGGCCGGAGACCTGGCAGGCGCGAGCGCAGAACTGCACAGTGCGTTTTCCAATCTGCTGGCCAATGCCATGCGCTACACGCCGGCCGGCGGGCAGATCGATGTGCGCTGGCAACTGCTGCCCGATGGATCGGCCCGCTTTGCCGTCAAGGACTCCGGCCCCGGCATCGACGAAAAGCACGTGTCGCGTCTGACGGAGCGCTTTTATCGCGTGGACCGCAGCCGCTCGCGTGACACGGGCGGCACCGGCCTGGGGCTGGCCATCGTCAAGCATGTGCTGCAGCGGCATGGCGCCAGGCTCAGCATCCAGAGTGAGCTGGGCAAGGGCTCGGAATTCGCCGTCACCTTCCCGCCCAGCCGTGTGCGGGCGGCTGCTGAAGTGCCCGCCAAGGCACTTCCTCACTAGGAGGCACTAGGCTCGGCCTGCGGCTTTGGGGGGCGTATGGCTCTGTGCAAAATGCTGCTGAAGGCCATGGCAGTGACAAACAGGGCTGCCGCGCTGCACACCCACAAGGGCATGGGCGTGGCCTGCCAGTCCCGCCAGCCTTCGGCTGCCTGCCATCGGTAGGTCAGCCAATAGCCAAGGCCCAGGCCGCCGCCCCACAGCAGCAGGCAATAGATCACCAGAGGCGCCACGGTCACGCGATAGCAGCGCAGCACGAAAATGCAATAGGTCTGCACGCAGTCCGCCACATGGTATGCGGCCACGCAGATCAGCAGCCAGGACGTCATGGCCAGCACCCGTGGGGAGTCGGTGTAGATGTCTGCAATCCAGGTGCGAGCGATCAAGAGCGTAGCTGCTGTCGCAATACCGATGAGCAGAGCAAGCTTGAAACACTGTTGAATCAGCGTCCTGGCCTGGGCTTCGTCACCGGCGCCGCGCCAGTAGCTGACGCGGGCGCTGGTGGCAATGGCCAGAGACAGCGGCACCATATAGCAGATGGCGGCCAGATTGGCGGCGATCTGGTGGCTGGCAGACGAGAGCGAGCCCTGCCTTGCCACATACAGGGCCATGAGGGTGAAGGAGGTGACTTCCACCAGAATGGCCAGGCCTGCAGGGATGCCAAGGCGGCAGAAGCGGCCCAGTTGCAGCCAGTCAGGGCGCTCCAGCCTCTGCCAAAGCGCCAGCGGAGCATAGAAGTCCTGAGTGCGCATCAGCCACAGGGCCACGGCAAACATGGTGTAGTTGACCAGCAGCGTGGCCAGTGCGCAGCCCACTGCTCCCAGGGGGGCAAGGCCCAGTCCGCCAAAGGTGAACCAGATGGACAAGGGGATCTTGATCAGCAGTGAGATGAGTTGCAGCCAGGTGACCAGCTTGGGGTGGCCCAGCGCCTGGTTGAGCGCGCTGTAGATGCGAAACAGCAGCGCCGGCGGCAAGCCCCAGGCCAGTACGGCGAGATAGCGCTTGACCTCCAGTTGCAGCGCATCGGGCACATCGGTCCAGCGCAGCAGTGCGTCGGGCATGAGCAGCACCGCCATGCCCAGCACACAGGCCAGTGCACACAGATACATGGACTGGCGCAGAGAATGGCCGATGGCCTGGGGCTGACCGGCGCCACGCTGCTCGGACCACAAGGGCAGAAGAGCCTGAAAGATACCCATCAGCGAGGCATAGACACTGATGAAAATGGCCGACCCTACGGAGAGGGCGGCGACGGCATCGTTGGAGTAGCGGCTGGCCACGATGGTATCGGTGGTGCCGAAGGCCATGACGGCCAGCTGCCCGGCCAGCACGGTACCTGCATGCCGGCCGATGTATTGCAGCTCGCCTTTCATGGCGCGGCTTTGGGGCCGGTGTACTTGAGCAGTACCAGGACTTCCTTCTGACCTGCCAGACGGGTGATGCGGCTGACTTCATCCCAGCCTTGACGCAGCTTGCGATTGTGATCGCCCGCCCAACGGTCTGCGTCGACCAGTGCCCAGCCGCAGTCGCCTGGATTGCTGCGACGCAATAGCGCCGTATCCACATGGGTGTAGTAGCGTACGGCCGCAATCTGCGAACGGCCCAGGCCGTAGGTCAGCACGCAGCTTGTGGCTCCGTTGTGCTTGAGTTCGCCGCCCAGCTGTGTCATCTGGAATTCATAGCTGCGAGCATGATCCAGCGGCTCCATCCAGAGTGTGGACAGCAGCACCCAGCTCAGTGTGGCGCCGCCGGCCGGAAGCACCAGACTCTTCCAGATGGCTGCACGATTGCGCGAGGTGCGCCAGACCACCAGCACAAACCAGCCGGCTGTGGCGATCAGCGCCACGATGACCGTGGGCCAGGAGATGCTTGCTTCGAATTGAGGGGCGAGGCGCGCAATATTGGCGGCGATCTTGGGCGGGAATCCGGTCTGAAACGCCAGCCAGACCACCCAGATGGCAATCGCGGATGCCGTAAAGAACAGCAGCGTGAACCAGTCGATCAGCGCGCTGATGCTGCGGCGGAAAGTGGGCAGGGCGAAGGCGGCCAGGGTGGCAATGGCCGGAAGTCCCAGCAGCAGGGCGCGATCGGCCGGGGTGCTGCTCAGGCAGGCGGCCACAGGGACGGTGGCAAACAGCAGGGCGATGGACAGATGCGGGTTGTGGCCGGGGTGTGCAATCTGGCGGCGCCAGACCCACAGCGTCCACAAAGCCAGGGGCCAGGCAGGCCAGCAGAACCACAGCAGCAGCTGCAGCAGTGCGCTCCAGTCCTTGAGCGAATCGACGAGATGCCAGACCCATTGATCCAGTGCGGTGGTCAGGCTGGCGGCCAGCACCGTGGCGGCCATCCAGGCTGCGGCCCAGATGCGTGCCTGGCGGTGTGAGCGGCCCGGGCTGTCGCCCCAGCTGCGCTGGGTGAAGGCGATCACACTGCCGCCCAGTCCGAACAGCACGGCAAGCGTGGGGGCGCCGCTCAGCGCCAGTCCCAGCAGGCCGAATATCAGTGCTGCCGCTGACTTCCTGGGGTGATAGGCCATGGCTGCAGCTGCGAAGAACAGCAGTGCCGTGCAGCCCAGCTGAGTGACGTAGCTGGTGGTTTCGTGCGAGAGCTGGGCCAGGCCCAGGCAGGCAACCAGGGCCAGCAAGGCCGCGTCGGCCATGGCGCGGGCGTAGTCGATCAGCTGCGCCTCTCCGCCAAAGGCAAAGGCCACGGGCTGCGCACCCGGCGTGCGTGCAAGGTAATAGGCGCCCCACCAGGTGGCTCCCAGGGTCAGGATCAGCAAGGCGATGAACGGCAGGCGCGCAGCCATCTCGGCGCCGAGCAGCCACTCGAAGCCCAGCAGGGACAGGGCGCCCAGCCAGTAGGGCAGCAGACCGTCGATGCTGGGAGCCAGACCCGAAAGCGTGGGAGACAGCCAGTCGGTATGACCCAGTGCCAGCTCGCGCATGTAGCCGAAGGCCTCCATGTCGTTGGAGCGCCAGGGGCCGCGCATGACAAAGCCGGGAATCACATAGGCCAGGCACAGCAAAAGCAGGGCCCAGCGCGGCAGTCGGCGCACGGCGCTTTGGGCAACGATGGCAGGTGTGGGCTGGTTCACGCAATCAATCCGGTAGCGGCGGTGCGAGTCTGCACGGCCTGATCAGGCGAGAGCGCCCGGGTTCGGAGCGCTTGGTGCTCCGATGATAGGAGCATTGGGATGCCGCGGAGCAGCTCCCAAAAAGAAAAGGCAGCACGGTTGCCCGAGCTGCCTTTTCAGCAAAAAAGTAAGATTTACTTCTTGCCGAAGCGGTTGCGGAACTTCTCCACGCGGCCACCCATGTTGTCCACCGACTTTTGTGTGCCAGTGTAGAAGGGGTGCGATTCAGAAGTGGTATCCAGCTTGAACAGAGGGTACTCTTTACCTTCGAAGTTTTCGGTTTCCTTGGTGGAAACGCAAGAACGTGTCACGAACTTGAAGCCGTTGGACATGTCAACGAACAGAACTTCGCGGTAATTGGGGTGAATGCCTTCTTTCATGATCTTTCCTTTGGTCAAGTGCGGGAGCCGCACCAGCCTGTCCGGTGTACTTTCCGCATAAAAGCTCTACATTATTGCACACAATGAGAAAACAGTGCCGCATGCGTCAGCGGTCGGTGGTGTGCATTCAGCTTGCAAACCATGGCCAGCAGCTTCGGTGGCAGGCTTGATCCAGGCAAGGCTGCAGAGCTCTTTTCGCTGCAGTAGCCCGGCGTTTGGGGCCGGCAGCCGCATGCCGGAGCGCTTGCGGCGGCGGGAGCTTGATGTGGCTCAACTCCGGGCAGGCCGTGACTATGCAACAACTTCTGCAGCGCATAAGATGTTGCGTTATTGCCATGCAGCAAAAAGGGGCCGCTATGGTTGACCGCAAGGCCGAAGCTCAGTTCAGTTCCAGCCAGCAGCTTGATCAAGCAGTGCGTGCGATGTGGGCGCAGCAGTGGCTGTCGGTTTCCCCCGAGTCCCAATGGCAGGCCTGGATGGATTGGGCCGGCAATCTTGCCATCAGCCCGGCAAAGCGTCTGGATCTGGCACGGCTGGCGCTGGAGGAATGGGGCAGGCTTTGTTATGGCGGGCCACAGACGCAGGAGGCAGAACGTCTCTTTCAGGCTCCTGAATGGAAGCAATGGCCGTTCACGGTCATGAGTGCCGCATTCGTCGCCCAGCAACGCTGGTGGCAGGCTGCCAGCCAAGGCGTTGCAGGTGTTGAAAAACATCACGAGCGTCTGGTCGGGTTCTGGGGCAGGCAGTGGCTGGATATGCTTTCGCCCGCGAACTTTTTTGCCACCAACCCGATAGTTCTGGAACGTACCGCCAAAGAGGGCGGGGCGAATCTGGTGCGTGGCTTCCAGTACCTGATGGAAGATGTGCATGCCCAGCTCACCAACAAGCTGCCTGCGGGCTGCGAGGAGTTTCAGGTGGGGCGCGATGTGGCCGTCACCGCTGGCAAGGTGGTGCTGCGCAACCAGCTGATGGAGCTGATCCAGTACGCACCGACCACCGACAAGGTCCATCCCGAGCCGGTATTGATCATGCCGGCCTGGATCATGAAGTACTACATCTTGGATCTTTCGCCACACAATTCGCTGATCAGGTATCTGGTCGACCAAGGGCATACGGTGTTCTGCGTCTCCTGGAAGAATCCCGATGCCGGAGATCGAGATCTGGGCATGGACGACTATATCGAGCTGGGCTGGCGCGCTGCGCTGGATGCTGTCACGGCAATCGTTCCGGGGCAGAAGGTACATGCTGCAGGCTATTGTCTGGGCGGAACCTTGCTGGCCATTGCAGCGGCCGCGATGGCGCGCGATGGAGACGAGCGTCTGGCATCGATGACCTTGCTGGCCGCGCAGACCGATTTCACCGAACCCGGCGAGCTGGCGCTGTTCATCGACGAAGCACAGGTCAGCCTGCTTGAGGCCCAGATGGCCCAGCAAGGCTATCTGCGCGCTGATCAGATGGCGGGCGCGTTCCTGATGCTGCGCTCCCATGATCTGCTGTGGTCGCGCATGGTCAATCAATACCTGCTGGGCGAGCGGGCACCGATGAGCGATCTCATGGCCTGGAATGCCGACGCCACGCGCATGCCAGCCAGGATGCACTCGCAATACCTGCGCCGTCTGTTTCTGAATAACGATCTCAGTGAAAGCCGCTATCCGGTCGATGGCAAGCCGGTCTCGCTCCTCAATCTGCAAGTGCCCATCTTTTGTGTGGGAACGCTCACCGATCATGTAGCGCCTTGGCAATCGGTATTCAAGCTGCACCACCACACTGCGGCTGAAATCACCTTTGTGCTGACGAGTGGCGGCCACAACGCCGGCATTGTCAGCGAGCCCGGCCATCCGCGACGCCGCTACCAGTTGCTCACGCGGTCTGTCGGCGCGCAGGACGTTGTCGCCCAGCAGTGGCAGCAAGAGGCCGAGCAGCGCCAGGGCTCCTGGTGGCCGGCATGGGACGAGTGGCTCAAAAACAGATCCGGCACACCGATAGCTCCGCCGCGCATGGGCGGCACGAGCGGCGGGCCCCTGCATGACGCTCCGGGCCAGTACGTGCTCGGGCATTGAGTTTTCAAAAGCCGTTTGGTCACGGTGATATGCCGGACGGTCCGCCAGCCTCTCGATAGGCACCACCATCACCATAGGGAGAACGATATGAGTATTCAAGCGACCCCCCTGAATCTGTTCAAGGCCAATGCCGAGCTGCAACTGCGCATCGCTCAGCTCATGCGTGAAAGTGGCCATCGCTGGCTGGAGGCGGCGCAGCACAGCAGTGCTACCGGCATCAGCGAAACCACGGCAGAGCTGCAAAGCCTGCTGCGTGCCGAAGACTGGCAATCGCTGGCCAGCCTGCCCGCCGAGACTTTCATGCGCAGGCTCGAGGACCGCATGAGCGATGCCAAGAGCTCCAGCGATATCGCGATCAAGAACCAGCAGGCTTTTGCCAGCGGTCTGCAGCAGGCCCTGGAGGCCTGGCAAAAATCTGTGGCCGAGGCCCTGCGTGCAGACGGCACGCCCAATCAGCCCGCTTTGCCACTGCAGGACATCTTCAAGCAATGGCTGTCTGCCTGGACGCCGGCCACTCAGGACCCCGCTCAGGCCAAGAGCGGCAAAGCAGCTCAGAAGTAGGCAATCGGCTGGCGCAGCTTCAGCACAGGATGGCGACGCTGCCGCCTGCGGGCCGGCTGATCAGCTGGCTCTCCATTGCAAAAAATCCGATGTTTTCGGCGTTTTGTGGTGACCCATAAAACGCTGGATGCTATTGTTTTTGAATCTTCTTGAGACAGAAGATTGTGACTTCGGGAGCAAGACATGAGCAAACCCAGCGGGGTCGGTCCGTCGACCAACGGGTCTGTTGATCCTTTTGCATGGTGGCGGGCCGCCGGGGCCTATGCGGTGGATGCCGCTCAACGTGCGGTGCTGTATGCCGACATCGAGCGGCAGGTGGGCGACCAGTACCGGACCCAGCGTGAGGCCAGGATGCCCAACGTGCTGCATTTCCCCGCAGAGCTCGTGATGTCGGGGCTGGAGCTCCCAAGACCCGTCAACTATGGCCTGGTGCGCATTCAGGCGTCCGAAGATCGGCCTGCCGACCCCGCCAAGCGTCCATTCGTCGTGATAGATCCACGCGCCGGGCATGGCCCGGGCATAGGTGGCTTCAAGCCCCATAGCGAGATCGGTGCGGCGCTGGAGGCCGGTCACCCTTGCTACTTCGTCGGCTTTCTGCCTGATCCCGTACCTGGTCAGACGGTGGAGGACGTGATGCGTGCCGAGGCCGCATTCATGCGTCGCGTGGCCGAGCTTCACCCCGAGAGTGAGGGCAAGCCTGCGGTCATCGGCAACTGCCAGGCGGGCTGGCAGATCCTGATGACGGCCGCTGTCTGGCCCGAGCTGTTCGGGCCCATCATTGTTGCCGGAGCGCCCCTGTCGTACTGGGCCGGAGACAATCCCATGCGTTATTCGGGCGGGCTCCTCGGGGGCAGCTGGATGACGGCACTGGCCAGCGATCTGGGTAACGGCCGCTTCGACGGTGCCCATCTGGTGCAGAACTTCGAGCAGCTCGATCCGGCCAACACGCTCTGGAGCAAGCAGTACAAGGTCTATGCGAATGCCGACACCGAAGCCGAGCGCTATCTAGACTTCGAGAAATACTGGGGTGGCTATGTCTTCCTCAACGATGTGGAGATGCAGTACATCGTCGACAATCTGTTCATAGGCAACAGGCTGTCGACGGCCCAGTTGCTGACATCGGACGGGGTGCGCATCGATCTGCGCGATATCCGCTCGCCCATCCTGGTGTTCTGCTCCTATGGCGACAACATCACGCCGCCGGCCCAGGCTCTGGGCTGGATCACCGATCTGTACGCCAGCGACGGCGACGTGCGCGCTCATGACCAGACCATCATCTTCAGCACGCACGACAGCATCGGTCATCTGGGCATCTTTGTTTCGGGCGCCGTCGGCAGCAAGCAGCACCGCAAGTTCGCCAGTGCCATCGAGCAGATCAATCTGCTGCCGGCAGGCATCTATCGCGCCAGCGTTGACGATGCCACGAAGCAGGAGCAAAAGCTGCTCCATGATCCTTATCTGCTGAGCATCCGTGCCAGCGGCATCGATGAAGTGCGCGATATCGTCAAGCCCGATCCCGAGTCCGATCGCCGTTTCGACGCGGCGGCCCGGGTATCCGACATCAACCTGGCTCTGTATCGCAGCATGTGGCAACCCTGGGTGCGTGCGCTGAGCACTTCCCAATCGGCACACTGGTTGCAGACCTTGCATCCCATGCGCCTGCAATTCGAGGCCTGGAGCAGCCAGCACCCGCTGGCTTGCCTGATACGCAGCAGCGCCCAATACATACGCGAACATCGCCAGCCCGTGGATGAGGCCAATCCATGGCTGCACATGCAGCAGCAGTGCTCGGCTGCATTGGATCGCGCTCTCGATGATTTCCGCGACCGGCGTGACCACATCTACGCCCTGTGGTTCGACATGCTCTATGGCTCGCCGCTCATGCAGGCGCTGGCTGGGCATGCTTATGGCGAGAGCGCACCAGTGCGCCAGCATCCTGGCTCCACCCCCGAGCATCTGGCGCTGATGGCGGCCAGGCAGCAACAGATCAAGAGCAGGGTGGATCAAGGGGGCGTGCTCGAGGCCACGCTGCGCGGCTTGCTGAGCGTGCTCTCCCAGCGTCGCGCTGTGGACGAGCGCTACTACCACCTGGCTGCGCAATTGCTGGAGCAGCAGGCGCCTGGGCGCTGGAGTCTGGCCGAGCTGCGAGCCGCCATCCGCGAGCAGACCCTGGTGATGAGGCAATGCGGCAGCGCTGCCATCGAAGCCATTCCTGGCCTGCTGAAGAACACGCCTGCCGACACCATCCGCAAGGCCGGCGAGGCCATCACCCAGATGGCAGCCATCGATAAGGAGCCTGGCGCGCAGGATGATGCCGTGAGACATGCCTTGCAGCAGGTGCAGGCCTTGTTCGAGCAGGCCGTGCTGGCGCAGCAGCCCCGGATACAGGAGCCTCTCGAGCTGGTGCCGGCTCCGGTACAGACTCCTGCAGCTCCCCAGCGGGCTGCAGCTGCTGCGCGACGTAAACCCGCCGCCCCACGCGGCAAGAAAGGAGTGCGATGAGTCAACCGAGCCCAGACATGACGCAGCAGCCGTTTGAGGGCATAGCCGTCGGCGACAGCCTGCGCGTTACCGTGGCTTCCCGTGACGCGGGCACGCTGACGCTGCTCTGCGCCCACGATGCACAGCCCCGGCAGCCAGCCGTGCAGCAAGCGGCGTCCATGTCATCAGGCGGCGCGGCGCAGCCGCTTGACGTTGCCTCACATCACGGCCTGACCCGGCTGCTGGCGGCTGTCAAGGAACTGCCGCCGGTTCGCGTGGGGGTCGTTCATCCCTGCGATGCCACCAGCCTGTCCGCCGCGCTTGATGCGCATCGGCTGGGGCTGATCGAGCCGGTCCTGATCGCTCCGCGCGCCAGGCTGGAGGCGGTTGCACTTGCGCAGGGGGTCGAGCTGCAGGGCCTGCGCATCGAGGACGTGCCGCACAGTCATGCAGCAGCCGAGCTTGGTGCCAGACTTGCCGCCAGCGGCGAAGTCGAGGCACTGATGAAAGGCAGTCTGCACACCGACGAGCTGATGGCGGCTGTCGTTGCCGGCAGTGCCGGGTTGCGCACCAAGAGGCGTGTAAGCCATTGCTTTGTGTTGCAGACGGCCAGCTATCCACGCCCCTTCATCGTCACCGACGCTGCCATCAACCTGGCCCCCGATCTGTTGCAGAAGGCCGATATCGCACGCAATGCCATCGAGCTGGCACAGGTTCTGGGCGTGGCAAGGCCCAGGCTCGCCATCCTCGCCGCCGTCGAGACGGTCAACCCCAACATGCCCGCGACACTGGATGCTGCCGCACTGTGCAAGATGGCCGACCGGGGCCAGATCACCGGAGGCGTGCTGGACGGACCGCTGGCTTTCGACAATGCAGTCTCCATCGAGGCCGCGCGCACCAAGGGCATCGCTTCGCCAGTGGCCGGTCAGGCCGACATCCTGCTGGTGCCCGATCTGGAAAGCGGCAATATGCTGGCAAAGCAGCTCATGTACCTGGGCGGCGCAGCCAGCGCAGGCATCGTGCTTGGCGCCAAGGTACCCATCGTGCTGACCAGCCGCGCGGATTCGCGCGAATCCCGCATTGCATCCTGTGCGATTGCGCTGCTGCTCGCACATCACTACCGGCAGACGCCGCCCTGAAAAGCATGGCCGATGGCGCCAGGCTGGCAGTTGCCACGGTCTGTGCTCTGTCGGCAGACAAAGGCACTGACATGAGCAATTCCGTCATCATCGTCCTGAACTGCGGCTCGTCGAGCATCAAGTTCGCCGTCTTCGAGGCCGCCAGTCCCCTGCCGCGCAAACCCCTGTGGAACGGCAAGGTGCAGGGCATTGGCGGGCCCGCTCCCTACTTCGGCGAAACCGGCGTCCAGCCCTTTGCCATCGAGCTGGGTGCAGAGCATCCGTATCGCGATGCGCTGCGCATCATCCGCGAGCGCATCACGGCCCGGCTCGAGGGCCGGCCCGTGGCGGCGATCGCCCATCGGGTGGTGCATGGCGGCAGCAAATATTTCGAGTCCACCCGCATCGATGCAGGCGTGTTGAGAGACTTGCGCAGCTATGTGCCGCTGGCACCGCTGCATCAGCCGTTTGCGCTGGAGGCCATCGAGATCCTGTTGCGCGAGCGCCCCGACATCGTGCAGATTGCCTGCTTCGATACAGGCTTTCATCACAGCCTGCCCAAGGTGGAGCAGATCCTGCCACTGCCCTACGAATGGTGGCAGCGCGGCGTGCGCCGCTATGGCTTTCACGGGCTCTCGTATGCCTATATGGCAACCGCGCTGGCCGAGCGTCATGGCGACAGGGCCAGGGGCCGCACCATCGTCGCCCATCTGGGCAGCGGCGCCAGCCTGTGCGGCATGCACCAGCTGCAAAGCATGGCGACCACCATGGGCTTCTCGGCCCTGGACGGATTGATGATGGGCACCCGTACAGGGGCGCTGGACCCGGGGGCCGTGCTCTATCTGATGGAGATCGAGAAGCTGACGCTTCAGGAGGTGGGGCATCTGCTCTATCACGACTCGGGGCTGCTGGGCGTCTCGGGCATCTCGTCCGAGCCGCGCGTGATCCTGCGCCATGTCCGGGATTCAGGTGAGGCTGGCGAGCGGGCGCGCATCGCGCTGGACCTCTTTGTGCGCCGCATCGTGCGCGAGATCGGCTCTCTGGTCGCTGCGCTGGGCGGGCTGGACATGCTGGTGTTCACGGCGGGCATTGGCGAGCACAGCGAAGAGATTCGCGGCCGCGTCTGCGCCGATCTGGCATGGCTGGGCCTGGGGCTGGATGACCAGGCCAATGCAGCCCATGCACCGGTCATTTCATCTGCAGACAGCCGGGTACTGGTGGGAGTTGAGCCCACGAATGAGGAGTGGGTGGCCGCCCGCGATACGGTGCGGCTTCTCGCGCACTCATAGTCTTTTTGACGCGCATCGAGTGGCGGCCGGGCTTGAAGGCGCCATGTGGATATTCATGGCGGCCCAGAGCAGACGCTGGGCGGTTGCGAATCTTACCGAATGGCTTCGCTCTCTTGCGCCGGATGCTGCCTGGCCGCATCGATGCTCGCCTGGATGGCCGCGCGTGCCTGAGGGCTGTTCTTCCAGCAGCTGGAGCCTGTGAGGGCCGAGGCCTTGGCGACAATGTCCAGGGCGTTGGCCTGACGCAACTGCGCAAATGAGCCGTAGCCCAGGGATTCCAGCCGGCTCAGTACCGTCGGGCCCACGCCCTTGAGGGCGAGCAGTGATTGGCGTTCTTCAATGGTGAATGGCATGGGTCGAGGCCTTGAAGTTGGAAGGAAAAAGACTTTCAGCAGAAACAGGCGATACGCCCGCCATGGTTGCCGTGGTGCCCGGCCAGAACTCAGGCCATGCTCGACAAGGTTTTTCTGAACCGCATCAGCGACAGCCAGAACAGCACGGCGCCGATTCCCGCCAGCCACAGAAAAGGCTTCCATACGGTTTCTATGCCGGCGCCGCGATACAGAATCGCCTGACCCAGCTCCACAAAATGCGTGGTGGGGGCGAACAGCATCACATCCTGCACCAGCTGGGGCATGGATTCGCGGGGTGTCATGCCGCCGGACAGCAATTGCAGCGGCAGCAGCGTCAACACCATCAGCAGGCCGAACTGCGGCATGCTGCGCGCCACCGTGGCCAGAAAGATGCCCATGGCCGTAGTGGCGAACAGGCACAGGGCCGAGCCTGCCATGAACAGCAGCAGACTGCCTTCGATGGGCACCTTGAGCGCGCCGCGCACGACCAGATTGAGCGAGACGCCTGCCGCCAGCAGCACCACGGCGCCCATGGACCAGACCTTGGCCAGCATGATCTCGGTAGGCGTCACGGGCATGACCAGCAGATGCTCGATGGTGCCATGCTCGCGTTCGCGGATCAGCGCCGCGCCCGTGAGGATGATGGAGAGCATGGTGACGTTGTTGATGATCTGCATCAGCCCGCCGAACCAGAGCTTGTTCAGTCCGGGGTTGAAGCGGGCGCGCAGCTCCAGGTCCACGGGCAGTGCGCTGCCTCCCCGGTGACGCTGCACGAACTCGTTGACTTCGGCCAGCACGATCTGCTGCACATATCCGCTGCCGGAGAACGCCTGGCTCATGCGGGTGGCATCCACATTCAGCTGCAGCTCGGCCTTTTTGCCGGCCAGCACATCGCGCTGGAAGTTGGGAGGAATGGTCAGCGAGAAGGTGAAGTCACCTGCATCCAGCCCGGGATCCACATGGCTGAAATCCACCATCTGCGGCGGCATGAACTGAGGTGGGTAGAAAGCCGAGGTGATGCGTGCGGACAGTGGCGACTGGTCTTCGTCGACGATGGCAATCGGCGCCTTGTGCAGCGTATCGGGCATGGCCGTGGCCGCGGTGTACACCGAGGCCGTGAAGGTGTAGACGATGAGCACCAGCATCACCGGATCGCGCCACAGGCTCCACAACTCCTTGACGCCCAGGCGCCAGATATTTTTCAGGCTATGCCACATGGTGTTTCTCCATGACGAAAACGAGGGGCTGTTGCTGAAATTGGCGCTGGCCAACCGCCAGGACAGCGAGCAAGGGCCGCCCCGTAGCGAGGCTGTCGTCGGTTGCCCGCATGCCCCCTCCCGCGCAGCGAGAGAGGGGGAAGCTGCGCAGCAGCTCAGGGGGGGCATCTTCACTTCTCCTGCTTGGGCAGAGCCCAGATGGCCACGCCCATGATCACGGGAACGGCAATCAGCAGCGGCACCAAGGTAGGCGCCAGATCGTGCAGGCCCAGCGCCTTGTTGAAGACGCCACGGCTGATGGCGAACATATACGTGGCCGGGTAGATCTCGCCAATCCAGCGACCGGCGCCTTCGAGCGAGGACACCGGATCGGTCAGCCCCGAGAACTGCGTGGCTGGAATCAGCGTGCCCAGCATGGCAAAGAACATGGCGGCAATCTGGCTGCTGGTGACGGCAGAGGCCAGCAGTCCCATGCCCGTGGCAATGACGCTGAAGAGCAGGGCGGCTATGACGAGCAGGGGGAAGCTGCCGGTCATGGGCACGCCGAACACGAATACCGCCATGGCACACATCAGAAAGAAGTTCAGCATGGCCAGCACCACATAAGGCAGCTGCTTGCCCAGCAGAAACTCGATGCGGGTCACAGGAGTGACGTACAGATTCACGATGGAGCCCAGCTCCTTTTCCCGCACCACGGCCAGGGCCGTGAGCATGGCGGGCAGCATCATCAGCAGCAGCGGAATCACGGCCGGCACCATGGCGGGCAGGCTTTTCACATCGGGGTTGTAGCGAAAGCGGGTTTCCAGGCTGACCTGGCTGGAAAGCTGCACGCCCAGTCGCTCGCGCGCCTGCTGCACCAGCCACAGCTGGTGCATGGCCTGGACATAGCCTTTGACGGTCTCGCCGCGCTGGGGCATGGCGCCGTCGAACCAGGCTCCCACGGCGACCTTCGAGCCGCGCAGCACGTCACGGCCAAAGCCGGGCGGTATCTCGATGGCCAGCGCCAGCTCGCCGCTCTTCATGCGCCGGTCCAGGTCCGCGTAGTCCTGGATGGGGCGCATTTCAATGAAATAGCGCGAGCCTGCGAGATTGTTCACATAGTTCTGGCTGATGGTGCTCTGATCGCGGTCGAGCACGGCAAACTTCAGGTCTTCGACGTCCATGCTGATGCCGAAGCCGATCACCACCATCAGCACCAGCGAGCCCACCAGAGCCAGCGTGGCGCGCACGGGATCGCGCTGCAGCTCCAGCGACTCGCGCCACAGATAGCTCCACAAGCGTTGCAGGCTGAAGCCAGGGCCTTTGTGTGCTTCTGAAACAGGAGCTTGCTGCGCTTTATCTGTATTGGTATCAGATACTTTTGATGCTGAGGATAAGGCTGAGTCAGCGGTAGTAGCTTCTTTTTTGATATCAAGTACGGGCGCTGCCTCGCCCGAGGCCTCCACCAGATAGCCGATGAAGGCCTCCTCCAGTGTGGCCGCGCCGCGCTTGGCGGTCAGGGCTGCGGGCCGGTCGCTGTCCAGCACCTTGCCCGCATGCATCATGGACATGCGGTCGCAGCGCTCGGCCTCGTTCATGAAGTGCGTGGAGATGAAGATCGTCACCCGGTCGCGGCGCGAGAGCTCGATCAGCAAGCGCCAGAACTGGTCGCGCGCCACGGGGTCCACGCCCGAGGTGGGCTCGTCGAGAATCAGCAGCTCCGGCTTGTGCACCATGGCCACGGCCAGCGACAGGCGCTGGCGCATGCCCAGCGGGATATTGCCGGGCAGCGTCTCGCGCACTTCTGTGAGCCCGAAGCGGGTGAGCATCTCCTCGACCCGCGCGGGGATCTCGGCCGGATCCACGTGGAAGAGTTCGGCGTGCAGCACCAGGTTCTGCAGCACGGTCAGCTCGCCGTAGAGCGAGAAGGCCTGCGACATATAGCCCACGCGCCGGCGCGTGGCCACATCATGCGGATCGATCTTCTTGCCAAACAGCCAGGCATCGCCCTCGCTGGCGGGCAGCAGCCCGGTCAGCATCTTCATGGTGGTCGATTTGCCGCAGCCGTTGGAGCCCAGAAAGCCGAAGATCTCGCCGCGACGAATGCGGAAATTCACATGGTCCACGGCCACAAAGTCGCCAAAGCGCATGGTGAGATCACGCGCCTCGATGGCGATGTCGTCATCGCTGGTCTGCAGCGGCGGGATCACCACGGCGGCATGGCCGCGCTTTTTCTCCTCGGGCAGCAGGGCGATGAAGGCAGCCTCCAGCGCCGGCATGCCGGTGCGCGCCAGCAGCTCGGCGGGGGTGCCGGTGGCCAGAATCAGGCCGTCATCCATGGCCGCCAGCCAGTCAAAGCGCTGGGCCTCGTCCATATAGGCCGTGGCCACGATCACGCTCATCTGCGGGCGCTGGCTGCGGATGCGGTTGATCAGATCCCAGAACTGCGCGCGCGCCAGCGGGTCCACGCCGGTCGTGGGCTCGTCCAGAATCAGCAGGTCGGGGTCGTGGATGAGGGCGCAGCACAGCGCCAGCTTCTGCTTCATGCCGCCCGAGAGCTTGCCGGCTGGGCGGGAGAGGAATTTCTGCAGTCCGGTGCTTTGGGTCAGATCGTCGATGCGCGCCCGGCGCTCGGCCGCGTCATGACCGAAAAGGCGCCCGAAGAACTGCAGATTCTCTTCCACCGACAGCGTGGGGTAGAGGTTCTTGCCCAGGCCCTGAGGCATGTAGGCAATGCGGGGGCAGACGGCATCGCGGTGCTTTTTGCTGCCCATGTCGCCGCCAAGCACCTGTATCTCGCCGCCCTGCAGGGCGCGCGCGCCGGCAATCAAAGACAACAGGCTTGACTTGCCCACGCCGTCAGGGCCGATCAGGCCGACCATGATGCCTGCAGGAATCTCCAGGCTCAGTCCGCGCAGCGCCTGCGTCTTGCCGTAGGCGAGCGTCACATCGCGCAAGGTGGCTACATGCTGGGTCATGGCAAATGGGGTCGCAACGTTCACGAGGCCGAAGCGTCGCCGGTGCGCAGCTCCAGCTTGGCCGGCCATTGGCGCTCTTTATCGAGCTTGATCCAGGCTACGCCGGGCAGGCCTGTCTTGACTTGAGTCAGGTGCTTTTGCAGCAGATCCGGTGCAATACGTGCCTTGACGCGGAACATCAGCTTCTGTCTTTCGCTGGCCGTTTCCACGGTCTTGGGCGTGAACTGGGCGGTGCTGGCGACAAAGGACACCTGAGCCGGGATCACATATTGCGGAGCCGCATCCAGCACGATGCGCACCTCGGTGCCAAGGGCCACTCGGCCAGCCACGGTCTCGGGCAGGAAGAAGCTGATGTAGACATCCGAGACATCCACCATGTTCAGCACCTTGCCGCCGGCGCCGATCACCTCGCCGGGCTGGGCCAGCCGGTATTGCACGCGGCCATCGCGCGGGGCGGTGAGTTCGCTGTCCTTCACATCGGCATCGATGCGCTGGACGGTGGCGGCGGCGGCCGTCACCGCCGATTCCGCACCAATGGTCTGGGCCTTGGCCGCGTCGATCGCTGCCTTGGCGGCCGTGGCCTGGGCCTGGGCGGCCTTGAGCGCGGCCTGGGCGCCACGCACACGCGCCCGGTCGTCGTCCAGCTCCTGCTCCGACGAAGCACCTTCGCGTGCCAGTGTCTCGGAGCGCTTGACGCGGCGCAGCGCCGCATCCAGCTCGGCTTCGCGCTGGGCGACGGTGGCCATGGTGGCGGCGTACTGGCTTTCGCGCAGCGCGATTTCGGCGCGAGCCGAGGTCACCGCATGAGAGGCGCGCTCACGACCGGCTATGGCTTCACGCTGCTGAGCCTGCAGGCTTTCGATCTGCATGCGCGCCAGTGGCTGACCGGCTTTCACGAACTCGCCTTCCTGCACCAGGATTTCAGCGATGCGGCCGGCGTATTTGGTGGCGACGTCGATTTCGGTGGCTTCGATGCGGCCGTTGCCGCTGACCAAGCCTTCGGATGCCTGTGCGCTGCGCCATTGCTGCCAGCCATAGGCGCCCAGGGCGGCGGCGGCAACGATGAGCGCGGCGATGGTCAATTTCTTGTTCATGGACATGGATTCGCTGGTCAAGGTTGGAGGGCGGCAGGGGTGGGAGCGCTGCTCTGGCCTTGAGCAAAGTAGCCTCCACCCAAAGCGGCATACAGAGCGACCTGGGTGGACAGCAGGGCCTCGCGGCCCTGAACCAGTTGCTGCTCGGCGCTCAGCAGGTCGCGTTCGGCATCCAGCACATCGAGATAGGGCGAGGCTCCCTGGTCATAGCGCAGCCTCGCCAGTCGGGCGCGTTCCTTGAGTGCTGCGCGCTGATCGGTCAGCACCACGAGTTGCTGCTCGAGCATGGTGCGGCTGGACAGTGCGTCCAGCACTTCGCGCATTGCTGTCTCTATGGTTTTTTCGTACTGGACGACCGCCATGTTCTGTCGCACGGCCTGCAGATTCAGGTTGGCCTGGCGCTGGCCGCCGTCAAAGATCGGCAGCGAAATCGTGGGAGCAAACTGCCAGGCACGGCTGCCGCTTCTGAACAGGCCGTCGAGCTCCGCGCTGGCCGTGCCCCAGCTGCCGGTCAGGGCGATGCGAGGCAAAAACGCAGCGCGCGCGGCAGATACATTGGCCTTGGCGGCCTGCAGGCCGTACTCGGCGGCAATGATGTCGGGGCGCTGTGTCAGCAGATCGGACGGCAGGCCTTCGGGAATGGGTTTCAGGATCACTGCGGTGGAGCTGCTTTGCGGCAAGCGGTCTGCATCCATGCCCGTGAGCTGCTGCAGTGCATTGGCCTGCAGCGCGCGCTGCTGTGCCAGCTGGGTGCCTATAGCCTTGGCCTGGTGAACCAGAGTCTGCACCTGCGTGAGCGCATAGCGTGAAGTGGAGCCCACCTCGGTGCGGCGCTTGAAGATGCGCAGCGATTCCTCGCGGCTGGCAATCGTGCGCTGGGTCAGGGCCAGGCGCTCATCCAGACTGCGCAGAGCCAGATAGCTCAGCGCTACCTGCTTGACGAGACTGGATTGAACCGCATGCTGCGTGGCATCCAGCGCCAGATAATTGCCTAAAGCGGCATCGCTGAGGCTTTTGACACGGCCCCAGAGATCGAGCTCCCAGCTGTTGAGGCCGACAAACACTTGCTGATCGCCGGCGACGACGGAGCGGCCGCTGGCGTTGAGGTCGGCGGGAACACGTGCTCTGCCATGACTGCTGCCCAGGCCGATCGTCGGCAGTCGCGCAGCACTCTGTATGTCATAGGCGGCCTGGGCCTCCTGCACACGGAGCAACGCGAGGCGCTGGTCCTGATTGTGGGCAAGAGCTGCGCCAATCAGCTCCTGCAGGTTTCGGTCAAGGTAGAAGTCTTGCCAGGCAATCGATGCCGTATGTGCTGGCGCAGCGCCCTCTTGTTTTTTGGTCCATTCCTGAGGCCACTTGTCCGGTAGCCTGGCCTGGGCCTGTGGCTGCAGAATCGGCACCGTCGGGCTGCAGGCTGCCAGCGCTGTCAGTAATGTGGCGGCTGCCAGCAGGCGCATCGGTGTGGTGTTGTAGGGTGGTGTGCGATTTGCTGAAGGGGCCATGAATGCAGAACCTGCGACTTGAAAGCTTTTGGCTTCCGGTTATCGCAAGATTTGTATAGATGTGTATCCCTAGTATTGAAGGGCGGCTTGCAAGGCAGTTTGAGCTATGTCAATTAATGGCGTCAAGCGCCAGAAACAACAAAGCCCCGCGAGGCGGGGCTTTGTTGTTTCGATGCATGAAGAGGCCTTAGCCGCCGCGACGCATCATGTCGAAGAATTCGACATTGTTTTTGGTCGCCTTCATGTTCTTGATCATCAGCTCCATGGACTCGATCTCGTCCATGTTGTACATGAACTGGCGCAAGATGCGGGTCTTTTGCAGAATCTCGGGAGCCAGCAGCAGCTCTTCGCGGCGTGTACCGCTCTTGGTGAGTTCGATGGCTGGGAACACGCGCTTTTCGTACAGGCGACGGTTCAGGTGCAGTTCGCTGTTGCCGGTGCCCTTGAATTCTTCAAAGATCACTTCGTCCATGCGGCTGCCGGTGTCGACCAGTGCCGTGGCGATGATGGTCAGCGAGCCGCCTTCTTCCACATTGCGGGCCGCGCCGAAGAAGCGCTTGGGGCGCTGCAGTGCGTTGGAGTCCACACCGCCCGACAGCACCTTGCCCGACGAGGGCACGACGTTGTTGTAGGCGCGGGCCAGGCGGGTGATGGAGTCCAGCAGGATGACCACATCCTTGCCCAGCTCCACCAGGCGCTTGGCGCGCTCGATCACCATTTCGGCCACGTGCACGTGACGGGTAGCTGGCTCGTCGAAGGTGGAGGCAATGATTTCGCCCTTGACCGAGCGCTGCATTTCCGTCACTTCTTCAGGGCGCTCGTCCACCAGCAGCACCATCAGGTGCACATCGGGGTGGTTGGCGGTGATGGCGTGCGCAATGCTTTGCATCATCATGGTCTTGCCGCTCTTGGGCGGTGCCACGATCAGCGCGCGCTGGCCGCGGCCGATGGGGGCGATGATGTCGATGATGCGGCCGGTGATGTTTTCTTCGCCCTTGATGTCGCGCTCAAGGCGCATCTGCTCCTTGGGGAACAGAGGGGTCAGATTCTCAAACAGCACCTTGTGCTTGTTTTGCTCGGGTGGGCCGCCGTTGACCTTGTCGAGCTTGGTCAGTGCAAAGTAGCGCTCGCCGTCCTTGGGGATGCGCACTTCGCCTTCGATCATGTCGCCGGTGTGCAGGTTGAAGCGGCGCACCTGGCTGGGCGAGATGTAGATATCGTCGGTGCTGGCGGTGTAGCTGGTATCGGGGCTACGCAGGAAGCCGAAGCCATCGGGCAGGATTTCCAGCACGCCGTCGGCGAAGACCTGTTCACCGGCCTTGGCGCGCTTTTTGATGATGGCGAACATCAGTTCCTGCTTGCGCATGCGACCGACGTTTTCGATCTCAAGCGCTTCGGCCTGCTTCAAGACTTCAGACACGTGCAGTGCCTTGAGTTCATTAAGGTGCATGAAATGACTCCAAGCGTGGAGTGAGAATAACCAGGGGGGGAGGCGTAGAGCCTAACGAAACACTGTGAAAGTGGGCAGGCTTGCCTGAAGAAAATCCAGCGCGGTCCCATGCGGTGGCCGGCGGTTCATACATTATGACAGGAAAACTGGCGCAGCTTGCAAGCAATTTATTGAGGACTTGTCATCTGCAGCCTGTGCCGGGTCTGTAGCAGATGCAAATGAAGGGGGAGCGGGTGCCCAGAAGCAAACAGAGCTCCATTGGGAGCTCTGTTTGTGGAATGCATCAGATGTGCTGGTCGAGGAAGGCGGACAGTTGCGTCTTGTTCAGCGCGCCGACCTTGGTGGCGGCCAGCTGACCGTCCTTGAACAACATCAGCGTGGGAATGCCGCGAATGCCGAACTTGGCAGGGATCTCACGGTTTTCGTCCACATTCATCTTGGCGATCTGCACCTTGCCTTTGTAGCCTTCGGCCACATCGTCCAAGATGGGGGCGATCATCTTGCAAGGGCCGCACCATTCAGCCCAGTAATCCACCAGCACGGTCGTGCCGGGTTGCAGTACGTCAGACTCAAAGCTTGCATCCGTGATGTGCTTGATCAATTCGCTGGCCATTTGTAGTCCTGGATTTTCTTGAATCAAAAAAGTAGGCGGTCTAATCGCCTAGTGAGTTGATTGTGACAGAAACTCATCTCCCGTCTCTGTGTGTGGCTGGTTGTTTGCAGCTATCGCGCTAATAGTGCCCGCAATATTGCAGAAATGCCGTCGGTGGTATTCTGCGCACCCTTTGGCGGCCGGTGGCTGCCAGCAGATTGAGGTGGTAGAAGTATGAGTGTCTCGGAGCCCTTGATGGCCGATTCCGAATGGGTCTGTGATGTGGCTGTGATCGGTGCCGGGCCTGCAGGCTTGATGGCGGCCGAGCAATTGGCGAAGGCCGGCTTGTCGGTCAGGGTGTTCGAGGCGAAAGCCTCGGCGGCTCGCAAATTCCTCATGGCCGGCAAGGGCGGTCTCAACCTTACGCACTCCGAGGAGTTTTCGAGCTTTGTGACCCGCTATGGCTGCCGCTCTGCAGATTTGACTCCGTGGCTCGAAAAGTGGGGTGCGAGCGAGCTTCAGGCCTGGGTCAAAGAACTGGGCTTCGATACCTTTGTGGGGTCATCCGGAAGAGTGTTCCCTGCGGACATGAAGGCTGCGCCGCTGCTGCGTGCCTGGCTGGTGCGGATGAAGTCGCAGGGCGTGCAGTTTCATATGCGCCATCGCTGGATCGGCTGGGCAGAGGATGGCAAGCCGGTTCTCCAGACAGAGGATGCCAGAGTCAAGATTGGCTGCAAGGCTTTGGTGCTGGCAACAGGCGGAGGCAGCTGGGCGCGGCTGGGTTCGGACGGTGCTTGGGTTTCGTTGCTGCAGGACAAGGGGGTAGGCATTGCCCCGCTGCAGGCGGCCAACTGCGGCTTTGATGTGGGCTGGCAGCAAGGGCGTGAAGCTGGCTGGAGTGAGGTCTTTGCTCAGCGCTTTGCCGGGCAGCCATTCAAATCGGTGGTTTTGAAGTTTGTGGACGAGCAAGGTGCCGTCTTTGAGCGTCAAGGTGAATTTGTTGCGACGCAGACCGGGTTGGAGGGGAGCCTGATCTATGCTGTCTCCTCCCTGTTGCGGGACTGCATTGCCCGCCAGGGCGCTGCGCGCTTCGAGCTGGATCTGTTGCCGCAGTGGAGTGCGGAGCGTGTGCAGCAGGAGGTGATGCGGCCGCGCGGCTCGCGCAGCCTCAGCAGTCATCTCAAAGGGCGCTTGGGGCTTGATGGCATCAAGGCGGGTTTGCTGTATGAGGTGCTCGGCAAGGATGGCATGGCGGACATGAAACGCCTGGCATCCACGATCAAGGCGGTGCCTTTGACGGTGATCGCACCGCGCCCCATCGATGAGGCCATCAGCACTGCAGGCGGAGTTCGTCTGGAGGCTCTGGACGCACGGGGGATGTGTGCCGCCCTGCCTGGTGTCTTCTGTGCGGGAGAAATGCTGGACTGGGAGGCTCCCACGGGCGGTTATCTGCTCACGGCCTGTATGTCCTCTGGTGTTCATGTGGCCGAAGGGGTGCTGAGCTTCCTGCAGGACAACTGACTCGCGAGCTTGTGCTTGTGTGTGCTGCGCCGACGCTGCATTGAATTCTGGGGTGATCCCGTCTTGACGGCGGGTGCTCTTGCCTGCCTCAGCGCATAGGCGGGCTGGGGTTGGCGGCAACTCGAGGTTCGTGGCTCGCGGCGATGCAGTCCTGCGTGCTTGCTCCCGCCTGAGTCGCCGAGCAAGCCCTGGGAGGGGTTGACTGGTCGGCATCGGGCTGGGTTCTGGTGCGTGGCTGTAGTGAAGATCCTCAATCCGAGGGGCAAACCCTTGATCGCCGGGCGATGTGGGGGCGGAAATACCCGAACAATGTGTCTGATTGATTCTTGAGTTGGGCTTTGTGACGGGAAGGCTGTATCTCAAGCCCTGTCTGGAGCCGGCTTTGAGTGGGCGGCCACAAGTGGCGGGCACCCCTCCTACGAGGCGAACTCTTGCTGTGGGACAGATGTCTTGAACCTGAGACATTACGCTGGCAACATTGCTCCATCGGTTGAGGAGTCGTGACGGATTTGCGTTGTTACCGGAAAAGGAGGCTGGTCATGTTTTTCGGCAAGATCTTCGGTTTTGGACGTTCCGAACCGCGCTATATCCGCCGCACGCGTGCCTATCTGCAAGAGGCGCGCATGGCTGTTCTGGAGCACACTATCGCGGCGGAGTACTACCAGTCCTCCGCTCAGATGTATGCCGAACGTGCTGCTCGACTGGAAGATGAATTGCGAGCCTGGGAGCAGGGCGAGCAGCATGTTCCCGTGGTGCCGCATCACTATCCCTATGTCCCTCACTCTGCACACAAGGCAGTTGCCGTAGATGCGCCGCCCGTGGGTGCTTCGGTGGGCGTGGTGAGGGCTGCCTGAGCAGGCAAAAGAAAAAGCCTGTATGCATGCATACAGGCTTTTGAATGGCTCCTCAACCTGGGCTCGAACCAGGGACCTACGGATTAACAGTCCGGCGCTCTACCGACTGAGCTATTGAGGAATGTGTCGGTGTGACATGCCTTGAGCGATTGCAAGGCGACTAAATTTTGGCTCCTCAACCTGGGCTCGAACCAGGGACCTACGGATTAACAGTCCGGCGCTCTACCGACTGAGCTATTGAGGAATGTGTCGGTGTGACATGCCTTGAGCGATTGCAAGGCGACTAAATTTTGGCTCCTCAACCTGGGCTCGAACCAGGGACCTACGGATTAACAGTCCGGCGCTCTACCGACTGAGCTATTGAGGAATGTGTCGGTGTGACATGCCTTGAACGATTGCAAGGCGACTAAATTTTGGCTCCTCAACCTGGGCTCGAACCAGGGACCTACGGATTAACAGTCCGGCGCTCTACCGACTGAGCTATTGAGGAATATGTCGGTGTGATGCTTTGATATCCGCAAAGCATCGAAATTCTTGGCTCCTCAACCTGGGCTCGAACCAGGGACCTACGGATTAACAGTCCGGCGCTCTACCGACTGAGCTATTGAGGAAGAAGACCTAGATTATAGGGTGTAAAAATGAGCTCGCAGGAAGTTCATCACAATTTCATTAAATTCTCTGTGCCTGATACCCGAACAGGCCGCACCGTTCACGTGGATTGGTGGCGGCGCTATGCTTTTGATGATTGAACAGTGCGGTGACCCGGTGGTTGCTGCACGCCGTATTGATATATGACTGTACGTACCATTTTGAAGATGGGTGATCCCCGTCTGCTGAAGCTTGCCAAGCCGGTGACTGAATTTGATACGGATGCACTGCATCTGCTTCTCAAGGATTTGCTGGACACCATGCATGCTGCCAACGGTGCCGGCCTGGCGGCGCCGCAGATCGGTGAGGATTTGCAGATGGTGGTGTTTGGCTCGGGTGACCCCAACCCTCGTTATCCGGATGCCCCCATAGTGCCCCGCACCGTGCTGATCAATCCAGTCATCACACCCATCGGTGAAGAGGAGCAGCTGGACTGGGAAGGTTGCCTGTCTGTTCCCGGCCTGCGGGCCATGGTGCCACGCTGGAACAAGGTGCGCTACACCGGCTTTGATATCTACGGCGACCCGATCGACCGCACGGTCGAGGGCTTTCACGCGCGCGTGGTCCAGCATGAGTGCGACCACCTCTGGGGCAAGCTCTATCCGATGAGGGTGCGCGATTTCAGTCGTTTCGGCTTTACCGATGTGCTGTTTCCCGGCATCGCTCAGGCCGAGGAAGACTGATCGGCCACTGACAAGCGCTCCAGGTCTTTTTTTCTCTTCTCTACTGGATGCAAGACACAACGGGGAATGTGTCTTGCATCCTTTTGTTCTTTATAGAGGGCATGGAAGCCGCGATGGACGTGATCTGTGTCAATTTCCAGTGCCCGATCGCAGCCAATGAGTGTTCCTTTTTGCTTTGGAAAGGTTCTGGTCAGCACTTTGTATACAAAACTGTAGACAATTTTGGTGTCCTGGCAACGTACAGTCTCGACTCATGCCCTTCTGGGTATGGCTTTGATTGCGTAATGGAATAGTCCGTCCGGCGGATGTCATGCAATCAAAGGAGATTGAAAGACTGACTTGGGTGAATGAAAGAGTGGTTTGCTCTTTTCTATAGGTCGGATCGCTCTCGCAGAAGAGCGACTGGCTGCAGCACAAGGCCTCGCTGGGGCGATTGGAAAAGATCGCTGCCGAAAGAGTTGCTGCAAGTCGACCGGACAGAGCGAAAGGCCTCTAGAGCCTTGGTGAGTAGGTAATTTAGGAGACAAAGATGAACGATCAGACCGGAGCATCCAGGGATGCGGCCGTCAAGCGCCCCGAGGATGAGAATCTTGGCGTCACTGCCAACCTCATGTATGGCTTGCAACATGTGTTGACCATGTACGGCGGCATCGTGGCGGTGCCTCTGATCGTGGCTGAAGCGGCTGGCATGTCCGCTGCCGATGCCGGTCTGCTGGTGACCGCCTGCCTGTTCATGGGTGGTGTGGCAACCTTGCTGCAGACGCTGGGCATCCCTTTCTTCGGCTGTCGTCTGCCTCTGGTTCAAGGCGTTTCATTCGCAGGCGTGGCCACCATGGTCAGCATCCTGCACACCGGTGGCGGCATGCAGGGCGTGCTGGGGGCTGTCATGTACGCCTCGGTACTAGGTCTGATCATTGCGCCGGTTTTTTCGCGCATCACCAAATTTTTCCCGCCGTTGGTCAATGGCTGCGTGATCACGGTGATCGGCATGTCGCTGATGCCTGTGGCTGCGCATTGGGCCATGGGCGGCAATGCCAAGTCTGCTGATTACGGCAGCATGGGCAATATCGGTCTGGCCGGTCTGTCGCTGTTCATGGTGCTGCTGTTCAGCAAGCTGGGCAATGCCATGCTGTCGCGCCTGTCGATTCTGGTGGCGATCGTGGTGGGCACCATCACGGCCGTCTTCATCGGCAAGGCCGATTTCTCGCAGGTGTTCAACGGCCCCATTTTTGCGGTGCCCACACCTTTGCACTTCGGCTGGCCCACTTTCGACATGGCGGCCACCATCTCCATGTTCATCGTGATTCTGGTGATCCTGGTGGAAACCTCGGCCGACGTGCTGGCCGTGGGCGAAATCGTGGACAGCCCTGTGGACGGTCGCCGTCTGGGTGATGGTCTGCGCGCCGACATGCTCTCCAGCATCGTGGCTCCCATCTTCGGCGGCTTCACACAAAGCGCTTTTGCGCAGAACGTGGGTCTGGTGGCCGTGACCGGCATCAAGAGCCGCTTCGTGGTGGCTTTCTCCGGCCTGATCCTGATCGTGTTTGGCGTGCTGCCGGTGATGGGCCGCATCGTGGCCTGCGTGCCTCCGTCCGTGCTGGGCGGTGCCGGCCTGGTTCTGTTCGGTACCGTGGCTGCCAGCGGCATCCGTACCCTGGCCAAGGTGGAATACAACAACAATATGAATCTGATCATTGTTGCCACCTCGGTGAGCGCGGGTTTGCTGCCAGTGGTGGCACCCAAGTTCTATGACCAGTTCCCCGCATGGTTTGCCACGATCTTTCACTCGGGCATCAGCGCAACGGCCCTGGTTGCCGTGACCCTGAACCTGCTCTACAACCACTTCAAGCAAGGCAATTCCGATCAGCCTTCCGTCTTTGAAGCCGGCTATGGCCGCGCTCTGAGTCAGCATGTGCTGGAAGCCCTGGCCGATGGCGACCGCGTCGAAGGTGGCAAGGTCTACGACAAGGAAGGCAAGGAAGTGCCCATCATTCCGGTCAAGCCGGCACATGGTCACTGAGCCGAGATCAAAGTGCGCGCGGTGGGGTCTGACCCCGTCGTGATTTACACCGCTATCCCGAGGGATAGCGGTTTTTTTATGCCAGGCTCAAAAGCTGCTGACTTCAAGGAGTCCGGGGCAGGACACCGGCGGCCCTTCAGTGAGACACGCCCAAGATGGCATGCAGGCGCGCGCTGGTTGTCGTGTATTCGAGCAAGGGCTTGCTGCCTTGCAGATATTCGGCGGCTGCAAACGCGGCCATGGTGGCCTCATGAAAGGCGCAGAGGATCAGCCGTTTCTTGCCGCTGTAGCTGACGATGTCGCCGATGGCATAGATTCCCGGGGCGCTGGTGGCAAGCGTTGCCGGATCCACCGCCAGTTGCTTGCGCTCCAGCGCCAGGCCCCAGTCCGTCAAAGGACCCAGCTTGGGTGAAATGCCCTGGTAGACCAGCAACTGTTCGACAGGCCGCGTATGTTCGTCGCCTTCGCCATCCATCCATTGCACGGCCTGCAGTCGGCCGTCGCCGTGCCGCACTTCGGTGATCTGGCCGATCAGCACTTCGACAGCGCCAGATTCGCGCAGTTGCTGCAGCTTAGCCAGTTGCGCAGGCTCGGCATTGAAGCTGTCACGGCGATGCATGAGAACGGTTCTGGCCGCGCTTGAACTGCAGGCAATGGCAGCTGCTACGGCTTCCTCATCGCCGCCATAGACCAGCACCTGGCGGCCTGCGGCCATATCCAGCTGCTGCGGGTGATAGTGCAACTGGCCCGTGCCGAGTTCATCCACACCCGGTGCCTTGAGGGCCTTGGGCACGAACGCGCCAACGCCTGCGGCAATGAAGACGGTGCGGGTGTGGAACAGCGCTCCTGCCGTGGTGCCGACCTGCCAGCGCCCGTCGTCAAGGGCCTGCAGAGTCTGTACTTGCTGGGACAGATGAAGGACCACCTGCATGGGTGCGATCTGCTTTTCCAGCAGTTGCACCAGCTCCAGGCCTGTGCAGACGGGAATGCCGGGAATGTCGTAGATGGGCTTGTGCGCGTAGAGCTGGCTGCACTGGCCGCCCACATGGGGCAGGGCATCGATCAAATGGGCTTGAATGCCCTGCAGGCCAAGCTGGAAGGCCTGAAACAAACCCGCCGGACCTGCGCCAATGATGATGGCGTCGGTTTCCACGGCGGGTTGTAGTGAGAGGGAAGCGTTGGTCGTTGCGTTGGACAGGCTCATGCAGGCAAGCGTAGCGCAGTCCGCGCCCAGACTGGCTTAGCGCTCCAGCAAATCCACTTTGTTCGGCTTGCCATTCCAATCGTCGGCGTCGGGCAGCGAAGCCTTGCGCTTGGTGATGCTCTTCCAGCTCTTGAGCTGGGACAGATCCACGTTCAGCTTGATGAAGGCCAGTTGATCGGCAGGCACATCTTCTTCGGCAAAGATGGCATTGGCCGGGCACTCGGGAATGCAGACGGCACAGTCGATGCATTCATCGGGATCGATCACCAGAAAGTTGGGGCCTTCACGGAAGCAGTCCACGGGGCAAACGTCCACGCAATCGGTGTACTTGCACTTGATGCAGTTTTCGGTAACGACGTGAGTCATTGAGAATCTTCTTCTTGGGTGGGGATTGGTAAAACCCCGTGATTTTAGGTTTTTTCCCGCGCAGCGCCAGTGCCTGGCTGGATAAGGCCGTATGGAGATCTGGTTTGACGCTCAGATCGCCGTTGCGGCCCTGTCTTCATCGGCTTCAGTTCACCAGCGCAGCACCGGCTGTTGCATTGCTGGCGGTGTCCACCAGAATCAGCGAGCCCAGCTGGCGGGCTTGGGTGAAGGGGGCGGCCGGAATGGCTTCCTGCAGCACCAGCTCCACCTGGCCGATGGCATTGGCCTCGAGCTGCTGGGCGTCTTCCTTGGCCAGTGTATTGATATTGAGGCGGTGCACCAAGCGGCGCGCCTTGGCCTTGACCCAGCGATGGCCATGCAGCGCCCAGTAGACACGGCCGGGCACCAGAGGTTCGGTGTCCATCCAGGCCACGGTGGCGGTGATCTCGCGGCTGCTGGGCCAGGGGCTTGCGGCAGCAGGGGCATCAAAGTCGTCCTCGGCCACTTCGGCTTGCACGGGGGCGGCAATGATCCAGTCGCCGCGCGAGACATCGACCTCGCGGTCCAGCGTGATGCCGGCGGACAGGCCCGCAGCCACCTCCTTGGGCGCGCGGGCGTGGTCTATGACCTGGGCAACGGTCGCGAGCTGGCCGCTGGGCAGAATCTGCACCTGGGCACCGACCCGGGCAACGCCCGTGGCGACACGGCCCCAGAACACGCGGCGGCCCTGGCTGGTGTCGGACGAGGAGGAGAACTTCTCCACCCACTGCACGGGGAAGGCCAGCGCCAGATCGCTGTCGGTGGGCGTGTTGGGCAGTTGCTCCAGCAGTTGCAGCAGGCTGGGGCCGTGGTAGCCGGCCCAGCCGTCGGTGCTGTTGACTACGTTGTAGCCCTTGAGCGCGGACACGGGCACGGTGGCCGTGATCTTGATGTCTGCGGAGGCCGTGAACTTTTGCAGCGCCGCGCTGATATGGGCAAAGGCCAGGGCCGGGTCCTGAACGGCGTCGAGCTTGTTGACGGCAAACACCAGCGAATTCACACGCAGCAGATGGGCCAGCAGGCTGTGGCGGCGGGTCTGGGGCAGCAGCTCCAGATCGGCATTCTTCCAGTCCAGCTTGGTGGCATCGACGAGCACCACGGCGGCGTCGGCGCTCGATGCTGCCGTCACCATATTGCGTGTGTACTGCTCGTGACCGGGAGCGTCGCCAATGATGAACTTGCGCGACTCGGTGGCGAAGTAGCGGTAGGCTACATCGATCGTGATGCCTTGCTCGCGCTCGGCGGCCAGGCCGTCGGTCAGCAGGGCCAGATCCGTCTCGCCGGACTTGGTGACGCCAGCCAACTGATCCTGCAGCACGGCGCGGGTGTCCACCAGCAGGCGGCCGATCAGCGTGCTCTTGCCGTCATCGACCGAGCCGCAGGTGATAAAGCGCAGCGCGCTGCTGTTATGTGCATCAAATTGGCCTGAAGCGCTTGATGGATTTGCGCTAGCAGCTACGGAATTAATAGTTTCAGTCATCGCATTCTTTCTTCGATCAAGCCTGGGCGTGATCCTTGAACAGGCATGGCCCAACCCCGGACACCGCGCAAGGGCCGTCCCGCCGCGCTGGTGTCGTCCCCCTCCCGAAGGCGAAGCCTGATGAGAGAGGGGGAAGGCGCGATAGCGCCACAGGGGGAGCGTTAGAAGTAACCGTCTTTCTTGCGCTTTTCCATGGATGCTTCGCTGGTCTTGTCGTCCATGCGCGTCGCGCCACGTTCGCTGACCTCGGCGGCAATGGTCTCGATCACGATGTCTTCGGCCGTTGCTGCCGTGCTTTCCACGGGGCAGGTGCAGGTGATGTCGCCCACGGTACGGAAGCGCACATCGCGCTGCACGACTTCCTCGCCGTCACGCGGCGGGGTCAGTTCGGTCACGGGCACCAGCAGGCCCTTGCGCTCCACCACATCGCGCTTGTGGGTGTAGTAGATCGATGGCAGGGCGATGTTTTCACGGGCGATGTACTGCCACACGTCCAGCTCGGTCCAGTTGCTGATGGGGAAGACGCGGAAATGCTCGCCCTGTGCAATGCGGGTGTTGAACAGCGTCCACAGCTCGGGCCGCTGAGCCTTGGGCTGCCACTGGCCGAAGCTGTCGCGGTGGCTGAAGATGCGCTCCTTGGCGCGGGCCTTTTCCTCGTCGCGGCGCGCGCCTCCGATCAGGGCGTCGAAGCGGAACTCGTCAATCGCCTCCAGCAGCGTCACCGACTGGTGCACATTGCGCGATTCGCCGGGGTGTGCCAGACGCACGGTGCCGCGCGCCATGGAGTCTTCCACGCTGCGCACGATCAGCTCGGCACCCAGTTCCTTGGCTCGCTGGTCACGGAAATCGGTCACTTCGGGGAAGTTGTGGCCGGTGTCGATCATCAGCAAGGGATAGGGAATGCGGCCCGCGCCGAAGGCCTTTTCGGCGCAGCGCAGCATGACCAGCGAATCCTTGCCGCCCGAAAACAGCAGGGTGGGGCGTTCAAAAGTCGCGGCCACTTCGCGCAGGATGAAAATGGTTTCTTCTTCCAGTGCATCCAGGTGGCGGTTGCTGAGATGGCTCAACACGGAAGTATCCACACGAGCGTTCATTTTTTATCCAATCAAATAATGCTGTAGCGCTTATAGATATTGGGCTATCAGCTATCTTTTTAAATCGACGGCTTACAAAACGGGCGCGCTGCAATTCCAGGGGCAGCAAGCAAGAGCCGCCTTGCGGCGAGGCTGCCGTCCCCCTCCCGAAGAGAGAGGGGAAGCCGCAAAGCGGCTCAGGGGGAGCACGTCAGTGACTCAAATGAAGTCCGCATTCGCGGTTGTCTTCACCCTTGGTCGGATCCACATAGTCAAAGTTGTTGGGCAGGCCGTGCTTCTCGCAGTATTCGTACAGCTCCTTGGACGACCAGTGCAGCAAAGGTGCAACCTTGATCAGACCGTCGGGATTGATGCTAACGGACTCCATCTGCGCACGCACGGCGGTGTCGGTGGCGCGCAGGGCGGTGAACCAGACCTTGGGTGCGGTTTCGCGCAGGGCGCGGGCAAAAGGCTCCAGCTTCACTTCTTCCGTGAAGGCCGCATGGCGCGGATCGTCCAGCGCTGGCGTGGCGCCTTCCACGGCCTCGCGGTGGGCGCGTGAGCGCAGCGGCAGGTAGATCTTGAGGTTGAGCCCAAGCTGCTTGGTCACCGCATCGGCAAATTGATAGGTGGCTTCGGTGTTGTAGCCGTTGTCCATCCAGACCACGGGCACGTCGGGGTTGGCGCGCGTGACCATGTGCAGGATCACCGCCTCGAAGGGGCGGAAGTTGGTGGTGACTATGGTGGGCTGATCCAGGCCCACAGCCCAGTTCACCAGCGCCTGGGCGTCGCGGCCCAGTTCGGCATTGATTTGTGCCAGATCCAGGTCGAGGGTGCCTACGGGGGCGAGCTGGCTCATGCTTGCACCTCTACGAAATGGGGCTGTGTGTGCACGGCGTCGGCCTGGTAGAAACCGCCAAAGCGCTCGAACTGGCGCTGGGCATCGGCGGCGTCCACGCCTTCGCGCAGCACGGCGCTGCTGAAGCCCGTGCGCTCCATCTGAACCAGCTGATCGATCAGCACATCGCCGGTGGCACGGATATCGCCCGCAAACTTCAGACGGCGGCGCAGCAGATAGGCCTGGCTGAAGGCGCGGCCGTCGGTGAAGTTGGGGAAATGCAGATCCACCTGCGTGATGCCGTCCAGATTTACCTCAAGGGCGTTCACATCGTTGGCCAGCACCAGCACATTGCCGGTGCTCTCGCTGGGGGCCTGGTATTCGTTGCTTGCCAGAATTTTCATGACTCTATCCTTGTTCTTATGGCTTCAGGCCAGCGCTTCTTCTTCGGCTTCCACAGGGTGGCGGGCTGCCTTGCCGGCTTCCTTGAAGGGGTCCAGGCCGATGCGGCGCACGGCGTCAATGAAGTGCTCGCCGGGCTGGCGCAGGTCGCGATAGGTGCTGAGCACGGCCTCGATCACATCGGGCACTTCGGCTGCGCTGAACGAGGGGCCGATGACCTTGCCGGCCACGGCCTGGCCGGACAGGGTCGAGCCGTCGGAGCCGCCCAGCGTGACCTGGTACCACTCCTTGCCGTCCTTATCCACGCCCAGAATGCCGATATGGCCGCTGTGGTGGTGGCCGCAGCTGTTGATGCAGCCGCTGATGTGCAGATCGATCTCGCCAATGTCGTCCAGCTCGTCCAGATCCTGGTAGCGGGCCGTGATGGCGTCGGCAATCGGCAGGCTGCGGGCATTGGCCAGCGCGCAGAAGTCGCCGCCGGGGCAGGCGATCATGTCGGTG
Organism: Comamonas sp. AG1104; assembly: GCF_003350425.1. Lineage (NCBI taxonomy): Bacteria > Pseudomonadati > Pseudomonadota > Betaproteobacteria > Burkholderiales > Comamonadaceae > Comamonas > Comamonas sp. AG1104. The sequence goes on from NZ_QQAS01000007.1 coordinate 235,573, forward strand.
AGCAGCGCCACATTGGTGCTGGCCAGACCCAGGGCCTTGGCCTCGGTCCACAGTGCATGCAGCTGGCCGACCTGCACCCAGGGCAGCATCACGTTCTGGTCGTGCGTCACGCGGGCTTCACCGGCAGAGAACTTGTCCACCAGATGAGCCAGTGCGTCGAGCTGTTCGCTTTGTGCATCGCCGGGGGCCTGGCCCACACGCTTGAAGGACAGGGTCACGGCGCGCAGACCGGCCACGCGGTGGGCGTGGACGTTGCGGGCAATCCAGCGTGCAAATGCGGGTTCCTTGGCGGTCTGGGCAATCAGGGCCTGCTCATTGCCTGCGGCATCGGCCACGACGGGCAGGGCGGGCGTGGTGAACATGGCAGCCACGCGATCGAACTCGGCCTGGGGCACGGTGTGAGGGCCGCCGTCCACTTCGACGATCTGGCGGAATTCCTCTTCCACGGCATCGATATAGGCCTGGCCTTCGGCCTTGACCAGAATCTTGATACGGGCCTTGTACTTGTTGTCGCGGCGGCCCAGCTCGTTGTAGACGCGGACGATGGCCTCGATGTAGTTCATGATCTGGTTCCAGGGCAGGAACTCGCGGATCGCGGTGCCGATCACGGGCGTGCGGCCCATGCCGCCGCCCACGAAGACCTTGAAGCCGATCTCGCCGGCTTCGTTCTTGACCATGTGCAGGCCCACGTCATGCCAGCCCGTGGCGGCGCGGTCCTCGCTGGCGCCGGTGATGGCGATCTTGAACTTGCGTGGCAGAAACGCGAACTCGGGGTGCAGCGTGGTCCACTGGCGCAGGATTTCTGCGTAGGGGCGGGGGTCGATGATCTCGTCGGGTGCGATACCGGCCAGCGCATCGGTGGTGGTGTTGCGGATGCAGTTGCCGCTGGTCTGGATGCCGTGCAGGTTCACGGATGCCAGCAGATCCATCACATCGGCGGACTTGCTCAGAGGAATCCAGTTGAACTGCACATTGGTGCGGGTGGTGAAGTGGGCGCAGTTCTTGGGCAGATAGGTCGTGCCCAGCTTGCCCTGGCCTTCCAGAGCCTGCTTGAAGACTTCGGCCTCGGGCTCGTCGTACTCGCGGGCCACCTTGGCCAGCACGCGGATCTGGGCCGAGTTGATTTCGCCGTAGGGCACGGCCACGCGCAGCATGGGGGCATAGCGCTGCACATACCAGCCGTTTTGCAGGCGCAGCGGGCGGAAGTCGTCTTCCGTGAGCTTGCCTGCCTGCCAGCGTTGGAGCTGGTCACGGAACTGGTCGGCGCGTTGCTTGACGAACGCTTTGTCGAAATCGGTGTATTGATACATGTCTTCAGTTCTTCCGTGGAGCGGATGCCTTGCCTCGGGTGGCACTGCACTTTGATCGTTGGTCAGAACTGTAGAGAGGCTTTATATAAAAACAAACGATTATTTAGTGCTTCATATATATCTGAATGAATATGTGAAGGGCTGCCAGAACGCTCTTACGGAGCTCCTGAACCAATTTCCTTTCTGCGCGCTTGCATTTTGTGAGCGCCCCTGTGCCGGGCATTCTCTAGAATCAAGGCTTGTTCAATGATTGAGGCGCCTGGATTGAAAGCGGGTGCCTGACTATGGAAATAGCCATACTTTTCGCTCTCATCTGTCTGAACGGCGTCTTCGCCATGTCGGAAATTGCGCTGGTCACCGCCCGCAAAACCCGCATGCAGAAACTGGTGGATGAGGGCGACAGCGGCGCAGCAGCTGCTATCAAATTGGGAGAGGACCCAACGCGTTTCCTCTCCACCATCCAGATCGGTATCACCTCCATCGGCGTGCTCAACGGCATCGTCGGCGAGGCGGCTCTGGCCGGCCCGCTGGAGAACTGGCTGATCACCCTGGGCATGACCCAGAAATACGCCGACTACCTCTCCACCGGCCTGGTGGTGGTGCTGATCACCTACTTCTCCATCGTCGTGGGCGAGCTGGTTCCCAAGCGCCTGGGTCAGACCCATCCCGAGGCCCTGGCGCGCCTGATCTCGCGTCCCATCAACTTCCTGGCCCTGGCCACCAAACCCTTTGTCTGGCTGCTGTCGGCATCGACGCGCGGTCTGCTCAAGGTCCTGGGTGTCAAGGAGAGCAATGGCAGCGTGGTGACCGAAGAGGAAATCCAGGCCATTTTGGTGGAAGGCCACACGGCCGGCGTGATCGAGTCGCAGGAGCACACCATGGTGCGCAATGTGTTCCGTCTGGACGATCGCCAGATCGGCTCGCTGATGGTGCCGCGCAGCGATGTCATCTGTCTCGATATCGACGAGAGCCTGGAAGAGACCCTGGCCCGTGTCGAACAGGCCGACCACGCGCGCTTTCCGGTCGTGCGCGGCGATATGAACAATATCGTGGGCGTGCTCAATGCCCGCCAGTGGCTGACGCAGGCCTTGCTCAACAAGGGCAGGCAGGCGCTCAAGGACCAGCCTTTGCAGGCTGCCCTCTATGTGCCCGAGACCATTACCGGGATGGAGTTGCTGGACAACTTCCGCACCTCCGATCTGCATATGGCCTTTGTGATCGACGAGTACGGCGAGGTGCAGGGCATTGTCACGCTGCAGGACCTGATTGAGGCGATTACCGGCGAATTCCAGCCACGCGACCCCGAAACCAGCTGGGCCGTGCAGCGCGAAGACGGCAGCTGGCTGCTGGACGGCCATATTCCCGTGCCCGAACTCAAAGACCGCCTGAGCCTGCATGCCGTGCCCGAGGAAGAGCGCGGTCGCTATCACACCCTGAGCGGCATGATCATGCTGCTGCTGGGCCGTGTGCCCACCGAAGCCGACGTGGTGGAGTGGGAAGACTGGCGCTTTGAAGTCGTGGACATGGACGGCAAGACGCTGGACAAGGTGCTGGCGACCAGACTCGAGCCCCTGGTCACCGTGGCATCGTTAAGCAGCGAATAAACCTGGCTTCAGAATCAGGCCCGAAACGGCACGCAGCACTTCTCCGTAAGCGCTGCGTGCTTTTTTTTTTGCGAGTGGCCTTACCTGGGCTGCTGCTGGGCGCGGCTCCACAGACGTTGCGTACCCAGGGCCTGAGCCAGCCGGGCATCCAGCGGCAGCGGCTCGCCATGCAGGCGTGCCGCCAGCAGCTCGCCGCAAAGCATGGACAGCGTCAGCCCGCGTGAGCCCAGCCCCGTCAGCACCCACAGGCCCGGTAGATCGGCTGCCGACTGCCCGGCGGGGCCTGCCAGCGGCAGACGGTCATAGGCCGCGCAACGCAGGCGCGCCCAGGTGGCCGGCCGCTGGTCGGCATCGAAGAAGGAACTCAGCGCCTGCCGGCACCCGGGCAGCAAAGCGCCCAGCTTTTCGCCATTGCTGGCGTGGGCGGCCTGCTGGTCGGCGGCGGAGGGTGGCAGCTCGGTCACATCGCGCTCGAAGGTCGATCCCATGATCCACTGGTGCGCGCCAACCTGGTTGGCCGAGGGAAAGTCCGGCACCAGATTGCCATGACCGTTGACGGGGAAGGGCGGCATGGCCGCCAGCGTCCCGGCATCATGCCCGGCCACGCTGACCTGGCCGCGTATGGCTTGCAGCTCCCATTCCCCTGCTGCCAGGCCGCTGGCTTGCAACAAGGGCTTGGTGTCCGGGCCCAGGGCCAGCACCAGCATGGGGGCTTGAGCCAGGGTCTGGCCCTGGGCATCCAGCACTTGCCAGATGTTGTGCACTTCATCGCGCACCAGTCGTGAAGCTCGGGCATGGCCCTGCCAATGAATCCCGGGGACTTGCAGTAGCGCGCGCACCAGTTGTGCGGGGCGTACCCAGCCAGCCTGCTCATGCCAGACGGCGTGACTGTCTGCAGGCAGCTTTGCCGCAGCCAGCTGAGCCGGCAGCGCAGGCGCACTCCAGTGCAGGCCCCAGGGGCTGGTCTCGCTGCCGGGTTGCAACCATGACCTGGGCAGATGGGAAGGCTCGTTCAGGTCATGCTCGAGCACGCCGCCATGGGCCCAGTCCTGGGCTGGATGCAACTTTTGCGCTTGGCTCAGTTGCTGCAGATTTTGTAGCGTTGTGCGCACGCCGCTTCTGGACAGGCGAGACAGAACACTGTCATCGGGCGAAATATGCGGGCAAAACAAGCCGGCTGGCAGGCCTGATGCTCCTGCTGCAGGCTCGGCCGCCGCATCCAGCACCGTCACCTCCCAGCCGCGCCTGGCCAGACTGGCGGCAGCGGCGGCACCAGCCAGGCCCGCACCCAGCACCAGGCAGCGGCCGGCCTGGCCCACGGGCGCAGGCAGGCCGTCCGGGCGATGGCGCGGCTCCCATGCCGGGTTGTAGGCTGCATGCAGGTTATGGCGCTTGGGCGGCACGCCGGCGCGCTTCTTGACTTCGAAGCCCTGAGCCTTGAGTGCCTGGCGCACATGGCCGGCCACGCACCAGGTGGCCAGCTGTGTGCCCCGGCGGCAATGGCGGGCAATGTTCTTCATGGCATCTTCATCCCACATCTCGGGGTTGAGCTGGGGGGAGAAACCATCCAGATATACGCTGTCCGCTGTCATCTGCTGCTTGCGCAGCATGGTCCCGGCATCGCCTATATAGAGCGTCAGCAGCACCTGGCCGTTGTCAAACGAGAGGCGATGCACGCCGGGCAGCAGTCCCCACCATTGCTCGGCCAGTTGTTCGCCAAGCGGGCGCAGCTCCTCATCGGCCGGCAGAAATGCGAGCAGATCCTCGCGCGAGACAGGGTAGGCCTCCACCGAGACAAAATGCAGAATGCGCGGGCGTCTGGGGTCGGCTTTCCATGCCGCCCAGGTGACCAGGAAATTCAGGCCGAAGCCAAAGCCGGTTTCCAGAATGCGCCACTGCGCTGCATCGGCCCAGGCAACTGGCAGATCGCAGCCACCGAGAAAAACCTGGCGTGCCTGGTCGAGGCCGCCGAACTCGCTGTGATAGCGATCGCCGAATCTGGAGCTATAGGGGGTGCCATCCGGCATCCATGTGATCGGTTCAGACATGGAAAGTGAAACTACATAGGTAATGCATGGCGCAGTCTAGGTCAGAGCAGCCAGGCAAGGGCCGCCCCGCAGTGATGGCTGCCTCCCCCTCCTGCGTAGCAAGAGAGGGGGAAGGCGCGCAGCGCCACAGGGGGAGTCTCGATCACTCCCAGCGCTGCTGGTACGAAAAAACCGGCAGGCGCCATTTGAAACGAATGGCGGCCAGACGGAAGGCCAGACCGCCGGCAAAACACACGATGGTGCTGATATTGGGGCTGACATCCAGATAGCGCAGGCCCAGGAACATCAGGCATACGGACAGCGACACGCTGGCATACAGCTCGCGGCGGAACACCACGGGGACCTGGTTGCAGAGCACATCGCGCAAGATGCCGCCGCTGATGCCGGTAATCATGCCGGCCATGATGATGACGATGGTCGGGTAGCCCAGCTCCAGCGCGGTATTGCAGCCGATCAGCGAAAAGGCGATCAGTCCCATGGCGTCCAGCAGCAAAAACACCTGCTTGAGCCTGTGCATATGGCGTGCAATCACGGTGGTCAGCAAACCGAAGCTGATGACCAGATACACATATTCAGGGTGCTGGGTCCAGCCGATGGGGTAGTGGCCCAGCACCATGTCGCGGATGGTGCCGCCGCCCAGGGCAGTGACAAAGGCGATGACGACGACGCCGAAGATATCCATATTGCGCCGGCCAGCGGCGAGTGCGCCGGACATGGCTTCGGCGGTAATGGCCACCAGATAGATGACCAGCATGACGGTGAAGTTGGAGGCCTGGAACGAGTCCAGCAAAGAGACGGAAGGAAGCATGAAGGCACTTGAAAATAGACCAGCCACTCACATCGGCGGGAGTGTCCGGCTTGCCTCTCCCGCTGTCCTTTTACCTGAGAGTTGCGCATGAGCACCTTCGCGGTGGACATGCTTGCCCCTTCGGTGAGCCCTGCAGACTTGTGGTTGCGGGCTGCTCTCCAGTTGGCGATATCCGGGTCCTGTCAGACCCACCTGCGGTACTTATTGCCTGAGCGATTATGGGAGTTTGCGCCTTCGGCGGGAACCCTCGAAAGGCTCCGCTCTCCCGCGGGATGGGCGCGATTCTAGCTAGTTTCAGCGACTTTATTCGGGTTAATACCTGTATTGGTGTGTTTCTGCGGCTGCCAGCACGGGGTGCGGAGGGCCGGTCTGAATCTGCCATGGCGCGCACAGGCGCGCGTCTTCGTCTTCGTCTGTGAAACAGTCCGCCATAAAAAACGCATACGCACGACATCGAAGCCCAAAAAACGCAAAGCTCGTCGCAACGAAGGCCATTGCGCTTCGTTTGGCCAGCGCTGCGCCGCAACAAAGCATCCCCACGGCCATTTTTAAGACTCTTCTTATTTCGCTCGTTCGAGTCCGTTCCTAGCCTTGTTCATTCCAGATCAAACGGTCACTGCGAACCTCGGCGTTCGCGCAAGGCCGCAGCGTGTTTGCTCACGCGTGCAAAAGGGGATGGGATGCGATGGAGATTGGTTTCGCTCGGTGGAAAGACGGTTGAAGTGATTCCTGCAACCAGTGCGGGGCGCTCTGCTGATTTCTTTATCGACGGCACGAAATACGAACTCCAAACGATGAGCAACGTGGCCAACCAGACCTCCGATGGGCTCTCCAAATCGCTATCAAGCACGATCATGGATGCGCGAGGGCAGTCGGGCAACATCATCATTGATGCGCGTGGTCAGGCGGGAATGACGCCAGAGATTGCTGAACGGGGGATTGGGCGGGCATTTGGAAATGACAGCCGCAGTGGCTCGAAAATCCAGGGTGTGACGGTGATTACGTCGCAAGGTACTGTGTTTGTGCAGAGGGTTTCGCAATGATCAATGGTTATCCAACAGAGGAAGAGTTGCGAAATCGCATCACGAGGCAGCTGGGGTGGCGCGGACCAACGGATACTGTCGTCCTGTTATGGCATGGGTATTTAGCCGCTCTCTTGGAATGGGGGGTCATAGAGGTTCATTTGTATGACAGTTTGTCGAAGTTGCTTCCACCTATGGGCAGCAAAGAACAGAGTGAGTTATTCGCAGATGAACCACTAAGCCCCGAGCGAGAACGCGAGATAGACGAATATCTGCGTCAGAGCGAGAGTCTCAAAAGCTAGGTGCGTGCCGCGCAGAGCATCAATAGCAGCCAAGTCCGGGCAGGTCTGCGGGGTAACTTTGCTTACGCAAAATTAACTTAACGGTCTGCTTGGCAAAGTAGCCGCAGTCACTACGCTCGCGCTCCGTTTGGTACGGCTACCGCTGCGGACGCGGCCCTTGCGCCCTTGGTGTTTACCAAACCTCCGTTATGTATTGCGCCCCTTGTCCTGCGAGTGGGGCCCATGGCTCACTGCGTGTAGCCAAGAGCCACCCGCTTAAACATCCATATCTTGAGGAGATAGGCATTTGCATGGATGGAGATGTTCATAACAATTCGGTCTGCGCTAACAGCCATTAGCGGCTCTGCACCCTTACCCCGACACCTGTATACATACAAGCGGCTCTAGTGATGTGGTGGCCCTCTATCAGTCACTCGGCGGAGGCGTGCTTGGCTCGGATAAAAGCGAAGACTGAGGTTGATACAGGGTCGACTAATCAATGCACGATGGGAGAAGGTGCTGTGCAAGCGGTGTTAGGTGTGCAAAGCCAAACAGCGCGAGAACCCAGCTCAAGCATCGGTTTGATACCAGATAGCGATGGTGTCATCTGCTTCGCAGACTCGGGCTCTCCAACAACCCATACCCGGTGTTTGGTTGTGCACAAAGCATGGTTTGCATCCTGTTTTTCAAGGAGTAAATGGCTTGCGCTATTTGGAGAGAATGCTGCGGCATCCAGCAGTTCCTTCCTCCAGTTGTCGGACTTTGATGCTTTGGCGGCTTGCCAGTCATCGACGACCCAAGGGATCTGGCCTGTGTGCATGTAGAAAGGAGCGCCGTAGTACAACTGTCCGAGCATCATGATCCGATCGTCGGGCTGCACCGGCAGCGCGGCCAGGCGGTCCCAACGAGCTTTCTGTGGAACACCTTTGGTGCCGAAGCCGATAGCCAGCGCCGTGCAAAGAGCCGCCGAAGCTCCAATAGTGAGAGCGAGCTTGGGTCTCACCCGTAGTACGTTCGACCCATCACCATCGAGAGTCGTTTGCCAGACTCGGGCGATCAGGTAGGCCAGAGGTGGAAGTGCCGGCAGCACATAGCCCACGATCTTGCTGCTGGGAATTGAAAAGAAGGCCACCACAGCCAACAGCCAGACCACCATATACCGATCGAGGCTCGTTTGAGCAGGGTGTGAGTCAGATTTGGGCATGAACTCTTGCTGAGCCCGCCATTGCCTGAACAGCATATAGATTCCAGCCAGAGTCCATGGAAGACATGCAAGTGCGATCACCGCCAGGTAGAACCACCATGGCTGCGGGTTGTTGAAGCCCGTTTCGGTGTAGCGCTGGAAATGCTGTGTAACGAAGAAGTAATGAAAAAACTGCGGATGCTGCTTTTGCGCAAACCATGCCCATGGCCCCGCAACCGCCAGTATGGCAAGCCACACTGGCGGGTAAAGGGGAAGCGCCATTTGCTTCCAGCGACGCTCCCAGAGCATCCATATTGACCAAATCAAGCCCGGTAACACCAGGCCAATGAGCCCTTTGGCGAGAAAGCCGAGACCTGCAAAAACACCAGCTGCCGTGATCCAGGAGCGCCACGTCTTGCCGAGGTCCGCCTCTATCGTGGCAATGAATGCACAGGTGGTGCAGGCGCACATGCAACCAGCCAGCAGCATGTCCATATTGGAGTACTGAGCGGCCAAATAAGCGAAGGGCATCGTGAGGAAGATGATCGCCGCAGTTATGGCGGTCGAGGTGCTTGTGTAGCGTCTGGCTAGAACCAGCAGGCTCATCGATGCCAGCCATGCTCCCAGCATGGACGGCACGCGCGCCACCCATGCATGCACACCGAACAGCTCATAGCCACCGGCTGCAAGCCAGTAGTACAGAGGTGGTTTGTGAAAGAAGGGGAGCCCGTTGAGATGAGGCGTCACCCAATTTCCGGTGCGCAGCATATCCAAGGCAATGACGGCATAGCGCCCCTCATCCGGGTCGCTCAATGGGCGAATCCACGCAAAGGCCAAGATCCACAGCGCCATCGCCAGGCCCCAAAGGACTGCGTCGTCGAGCCTGCTGCGTGAAGCCTTCACGCTCAGAGTGGTAGCGGTTTGCATGGATCAGACCAGGCCGCAGAGTGAAATAACGGGGGGCGCAGCGCATTCGCTTCTGGCTACAACCTCAAACTTTTGCATCTTTACTAGCAGCATCACTGACCCCTTCGGCTAAACATGCCGTGATGTGCTTGGATAGATCCAGCTCACCTGCTGTTATTGCTGGCTGGAATCTAGGCTTTGCAACTTATCAATTCCTTAAGACTCTCGCGCGGAAGATGCTTGCTTGATATGCAAACGGCGTTGTTGCATAAATTGCAGTGCCGCAGGTCGTAGGCTTGCGTCATGAGCCAGTTCAGCAAACTTCGCTACCGCACCACCGACTGCCTCAGCTACAACGCAGCCTTGAAGTCACGAAGCTCGTTGACCATCTGGCTCGACAAGCGCATGCAATGGTTTGCCGCGGCCAGCGGCAAACGCGGGCGAAGCCCGAAGTTCTCGGATGCCGCCATTCAGTTTTGCCTGACCATGAAGAATCTGTTCGGCTTGGCACTGCGCCATGGTGGAGTCACTTTTGCATTTGTGAGGGCTGCATTTGCTCGTGGACTCGACGGGCATCAAGTTCTTGGGTGAAGGCGAGTGGAAATGCAAAAAGCACGGCGCTGAGCGTCGTCGTCAATGGCGCAACTCCCTCTCAACGAAGCCGTGCTCGGTTTGACCGGTGATGGGGCCTATGACACACAGCCCGTGTATGAGGCGGTGATTCAACGGGGCGCAGTCCCCATCATTCCTCCGAGAAAGAACGCACGGATACGCAAAGACGATGCCTGCGCGTATCGCAATGCGGCACTCGCCGCATGCAGGCGTTTGGGTCGAAGGATATGGAAAGTCTGGAGTGGCTATCACCGGCGAAGCTTGGTGAATAGCAAGATGAACTGCATCAAACGACTGGGCGAGCGGGTCATGTCCAGAACCTTTGAACGGCAAGTCAATGAGCTGCATATCAGGGCAGCCATATTGGACCGATTCACTGAGCTGGGCCGTCCTCAGACGGCAGCCGTGGCCTAGCCACGGCCGGGGCTTGGGGAGGCTCGCCTCAAACTTGATTTATGCAACAGTGCCCCTTACGAAAAATTCTCTTATCAAAAATACTCAATCAAAGAATATCTGTAAGAAAAATTCCATTTATCTCGAACTTGAAATTCACACAAAAAATCGGTTTTAAATGATACCTGTCAGCATCGCATATCTGACAGCTTGTGCTCTGGTTCTGACCTGCATTTTTCCATAAATATTTTTTACATGTGTTGCCACAGTCAATGGGCTGATTTCCAGGTAGGACGCAACCTCTTGAGTGCTTTTCCCTTGAGCTATCAATTTCAATATATCTATCTCTCTTTCAGTCAGCGACTCAAATTTTTTATGCGTGGAGATGTTTTCCCCCTGCATAGATGCCTTGAATATTTTGGGAATGATTTTCTTCGCCACTCGCGGCGAAATCGCAGCCCCTCCATTGGCGACTTCCAGCACAGCCTGCAAATAGCTTCCAAACCATGAATTCTTCACAAGGTATCCCACAGCGCCTCTCTTAAGAGCTTCCATGGCGGCATCATCGTTTTCACTTGCAGAAATTGCGATGCATAGCACCTCAGGTCTTTTTAGCTGGATCGACTCCAGCAGCTCAGCTCCTTGACCTTCGCCAGTAGACAGGTCAATGAGGAGTACATCGAACTCTTGCGAAAAGATGCTCTTACGAGCCTCTTTGTAGCTGGACGCCTGCCCTACCAGAAGAGTGCGCGGGTCACGCATGAGCTCCTGCGAGATCACGTTCCTGATGTGTCTGTCTTCGTCGACCAGAAAGACTCGCACAGGTTGGCTCTGCTGACCTTTCATGTCGGACGGCCACATGCCACCGAAAGCAATAGATGCGCCTTCAGTTCTGCCGACGTCAGACCGTGAACTCATAGATGCGTCGGTTAGATACATGTGACACCCCAGCAGATCGATTGGTTGGAAGTCACGCAGAAAATAGAATTTGTTTTACTGAAAATCCATAGAAAACAAATAAAGAAAAATTGAGTTTAATTTCTTACATATTAATACTCAAATACAAGGTATTAACCATCCTGGAAATAAATCTAGATAAAAACCCTTTGTTTTTGAAATAATTGTCTTAAAAATAATCTGTAATAAAGATTACATTTTTTATCATTGTAGGAATTTTTCCAAGGGTGCTATTTATTCAATAGCGCATCATCCTCAATCCACAAGAAATGAGTCATCTTTTTATCATTTTAAATTTGCAAAAAAATATCTTTGAATAGGGTATTACTGTTTTCTTAACATTTTCTGAAACTGCCACTACCGAATGCCTGTTTTGGAAAGTAACTAAGCACTCCAAAACTTGACGACGGTTAACAGGGGCCTTTTGCAGGTCTGCAAATGGTCTTTTGCTCACACACACTCTCTCTTTCACTTGTCTGAAAACTCGCTATTCAAAGGAATGATCATGAAAAAGTCTCTGATTGCCATGGCGGTTATTGCGTTGACTGGTGTTGCCTCTGCTGCCGTGAGCAGCTCAAGCATTGCAGCCACAAACACGACGTCGAGTGCATCTTCTGGCACGGTGTCGGGTGCTGCCAGCTCGGGCAACGGTGCTGCGCTGAGTTCAAATAGCGCCACTTCCGGTGCGACTTCCAATGCCAATGCTGCTGGTGGCGGCTTCGCTATTGGACCTTTCGGCGCCGGTGGAGCAACTGTCGGTGGTAGCGCCACTACTTTCGGTAACGTGAAGAGCCTTTCGGCAACCTCGGGCAACGCAGTTGCTGGTGGTGGCGCAGCAACCAATGCCAATGCGGGCTCGGCTGCTGCTGCCGGCTATAACGCAGGACCCGTCAGCGGCACTGCCTTCGGCGGCGCCTCTTCTCAGACAGCGAATGTTGCTGCAACTGGCGCCGGCCCTGGCGGCGGCTTGGCTTACGTCAACAACAATGCTGGCACCACCTCTGGCTACAACGCCACATCAGGAGCCGTTTCCTCACCTTGGGGCTCGTTGACCAACACCACATCGAACGCAGGCTCTGTGGGTACCGTCCACCAGAATGCGGGTTCCTGGGGTAA
>NZ_QQAS01000008.1:0-172274 GCF_003350425.1 Comamonas sp. AG1104
GTACTGGTGACGAATGGCGTGGCTGCCGTCGCGCAGGGTCACGTCGGAGATGTAGATTTTCTTGGTTTGCGTCATGGTGTGTCGTCTCCTCAGGCTGCCACGGCGAGCGTCGCCAGCATGCGCTCGGCCATATGCTCGGCGGTGCGCAGTCCGGCGCTGGTCATGATGTCGAGGTTGCCGGCATAAGCGGGCAGATAGTGGGCCGCCCCCTCAACCTCCAGAAAGATCGAGGTTTTCAGGCCCGTGAGGGCGTTGCCCACGCCGGGGATGCGGATCGGAGTGTCGATACGGTCGAACTGCACCTGCTGCTTGAGGCGGTAGCCCGGCACATAGGACTGAACGGCAGCGGCCATCTGTTCTACCGATGCAGCAATGGCGGCCTCGTCGGCCAGCTCGCTCAGGGTGTAGACCGTGTCGCGCATGATCAGGGGCGGCTCGGCCGGGTTCATGATGATGATGGCCTTGCCCTTGGTGGCGCCGCCCACGACTTCGATCGCCTTGGACGTGGTCTCGGTGAACTCGTCGATATTGGCGCGGGTGCCGGGGCCGGCACTCTTGCTGGCGATCGAGGCAATGATTTCGCCGTAGTGCACCTTGGCCACACGAGAGACGGCCGCCACCATGGGGATGGTGGCCTGGCCGCCGCAGGTGACCATGTTCACATTCGGCGCATCCAGATGCATGTCGCCGTTGACCACGGGAATGCAGTACGGGCCGATGGCTGCCGGCGTCAGGTCGATCATGCGGATGCCGGGCTTGAGGCTGCGCAGGAAGGCGTCGTTCTTCACATGTGCGCCCGCGCTGGTGGCATCGAACACAAAGTCGATGTCGGCGAACCCGGGCATGCGCGTGAGGCCTTCCACGCCTTCGTGGGTGGTAGCCACACCCATGCGGGAGGCGCGGGCAAGGCCGTCGGAGTGGGGATCGATGCCGACCATGGCGCCCATCTCGATGTTTTTGCCATGGCGCAGGATCTTGATCATCAGATCCGTGCCGATATTGCCGCTGCCGATGATGGCGGCCTTGAGTTTGCGCGTCATAGCGTTTACCTTCAGAGAAAAATCAGTCGATACCGGCTCCGCTGGACTGGATCAGCGGTGCCCAGCGTGCGATCTCGCTGTGGATGAATTGCTTGAATTGCTCCGGGGTTTGCGGATAGGCCTGCATGCCCTGGCTTTCGAAGCGTTTCTGTATGTCCGGCTCCCGCAAGGCTGCGACCAGCGCACGGTTCAATGTCTGGACCACCGTGGCAGGAGTTCCGCTTCGCACGGCTGCACCGAACCAGACGCCTGCATCGACACCGGACACTCCCAGCTCGGCCAGGGTGGGAACGTCGGGCAGTTGGGGACTGCGTCTTTCAGAGGCAATCGCCAGCGCGCGCAGCTTTTTGCTGCGGATCAGCGCTTCGGTCGAGCTCGTGGGATCGAACATGAAGTCGACCCGGTTTGTCATCACGTCCTGCAGTGCCGGCACCGAGCCTTTGTAGGCCACATGAGACATGCCGCCACCGGTTTTGCTGCGAAACAGCTCCCCCAGCAGGTGGCCGATGGAGCCCAGGCCTTGTGATGCAAATGTCAGGCCTTGCTTGCTGCTGCGGGAAAGCGCCACCAGCTCGCTCAGCGTCCTGACAGGACTGGCGGCCGAAACCACGAGCACCAAAGGAGAGGTGACCAGAGACGTTACCGGCTCGAAGTCCTTGACGGGGTCGTAGGAAAACTTGCGAAACAGCGTTGGGTTGATGGCAAACATGGCCGTGCCAGCCACATACACGGTGTGACCATCGGCGGCCTGTTGAAGCACTGCGCTGGCCGCAATCTGCCCTCCTGCACCAGGCTTGTTGTCAACAATCACGGGCTTGCCCAGCTGTTGAGCCACATGCTGACCGATGGCACGGGCCATGACGTCGCTGATGCCGCCGGCGGAAAACGGCAGCACGAGTGTGATGGGCTTGCCGGGAAAGGCCTGCGCTGAGCCGAGGCCGCCGATCGACAGGCTGCCCAAGCCCAGAGCCGACTGCAAAAGAGTTCGACGATGCAACATTGGCAGCCTGCTCACTCGATCGAAGCGCCGCTGGCCTTGACCAGAGGACCCCATTTGGTCATCTCCGACTGCATGAAGCTGCCAAACTGGGCCGGGGTTGACGGGAACGCCTGCATGCCTTGATCGGCAAAACGCTTGACCACTTCAGGGTCCTTCATGGCCTGGTGGATGGCATCGTTCAGACGTTCAACCGCAGCTGCCGGGGTGCCTGTCTTGACCACGGCACCGAACCACACGCCGGCATTCACACCGGGCACGCCAAGCTCGGCCAGGGTGGGTACGTCCGGCATTTGTGGCGAACGCTTGTCGGCCGCAATCGCCAGGGGCTTGAGTTTCTTGCCGGCCACCAGGGGGGCTGTGGTGATGACCGGGTCGAACATGAAGTCCACCTGTCCACCCATCACGTCCTGCAGTGCGGGTGCGGAGCCTTTATAGGCAACATGGTTGAACTTTCCGCCAACCTTGCCACGGAAGGTCTCTCCGAGAAGATGGCCGATGGAGCCCATACCCTGCGAGGCGAAGTTCAGTCCGTCCTTGCGGCTCTTGGCCTGGGCTATGAGTTCCTTGACGCTGGTCAGTGAACTATTGGCAGGCACGACCAGCACCAACGGCGAAGCGATCAGCGAAGTGACGGGACTGAAATCCTTCAGCGGGTCATATGAAAAATTTCGAAACAACGAGGGGTTGATGGCAAACATCTCGGTGGCACCGACATACAGGGTATGACCGTCCGCCGCTTGCTGGCGCACATAGGCCGCCGCAATCTGGCCGCCTCCGCCGGGCCGGTTGTCAACGATGACAGGCTTGCCAAGCTGCTCCCCCATCTTGCTTGCCAGTGCACGCGCCACGGCATCGGTGATGCCTCCGGCCGGGAAGGGAACGACCATGGTCACGGCACGGTTGGGGAAATTCTGCGCGATGGCGGGTGTACCCAGGCAGGCAGCGAGCGAGGCAGCACCGGCTGCGAACAATTGACGTCGATTCCACATGATTTGTCTCCTGAATAATCGTTATGAGCAATGGAAAACGGGGCCGGGAATGCTTTCGAGAAGATTCACCGTTCAAACTGCGCGTACACGGAGCCGACGCCGCTGATGTGGGCTTCGAAGCGATCGCCGGCATTCACTGCGACCATGGGCCCCAGGGCACCGGTCAGCACGAGGTCGCCGGCTCGCAGCGCCTGGCCGAGGCTGGCGAGTCGGCGGGCCAGCCAAACGGCGGCATTCAGGGGGTGGCCCAGGCAGGCTCCACCGGAGCCGGTGGAGACGACATCGCCATTGCGTGTCATCTGCATCTCGCACAGCTTCAGATCCAGTGCGTTGAGCGCAGTCGGTACGGCACCCAGCACGACCAGACCGCTGGACGCGTTGTCGGCCACGGTGTCAATGAAGCGGATGTTCCAGTCGGCAATGCGGCTGCCCACGATCTCGATGGCCGGAAGCACATAGGCGGTGGCGCTGATGACATCCACCAGCGTGGTGTCGGGCCGCTCCAGATCCTTGGCCAGCACCAGCGCCACCTCGGCCTCGACCTTGGGCTGAAGCGTCCGCGACAGGGGCACGACCTCATCGTCGCCGTAGAGCATGTCGGCGAACAGCGTGCCGAAGTCGGGTTGGTCCACGCCCAGCTGCTTTTGCACGGCAAGGGATGTCAGCCCGATCTTGCGACCCACAATCCGGCGGCCCTGACTCTGTGCATACAGCACATTGGCCAGTTGCACGGCATAGGCGCTGTCGTTGTCGGCGATCTCCTCGCGCAGGGGAGCAATGGGGGTGGCGGTGGCTTCCGCGTGGCGCAGGCGTTCGGCCCAGACCTGTATTTGCTTGGTGGTCGGCATGGCAGTCATGAAAGGATGAGGATCAGTGGTGCATGAACATCACGCCATAGCCCG
This sequence comes from Comamonas sp. AG1104, assembly GCF_003350425.1. Taxonomy (NCBI): domain Bacteria; kingdom Pseudomonadati; phylum Pseudomonadota; class Betaproteobacteria; order Burkholderiales; family Comamonadaceae; genus Comamonas; species Comamonas sp. AG1104. The sequence goes on from NZ_QQAS01000008.1 coordinate 3,932, forward strand.
CAATGAGCGATGGAATGGCGCGGTAGGTCCGTACAGGGCAGGGCAGACGGGTGTTGGCAGGCAGGGCGGAGCGCGCCACCAGCCAGGTCTTGGACTCATGGGCAGAGTTGCCGGCCATGGCGCCGATCGAGGCTTCGCTCATTGCACATAAGCCGTCCAGCTGGCCGCTGGCCATGGCGTCCATCCATTGCAGATCCCACTCGGGGTTGAGCGGCTTCATCCAGCTGTCGCCATTGGCCAGAGCCAGACCGGCAGCCTTGACGCGCTCGGTCTTGAGCTCGCGCTCCTGCTCTGTGGGCGTGGAGCGGACGGTGATGCGCTCGCGCACGGCTGGGTCAGGATGGGCCAGTGTCGGCACGGGAGGCTCGTGCGACAGCCCGCCCGAACCAATCAGCAGTGTGCGCTGTGGCAACCGGTCGAGAAAGCTGCCAATGCCTTCTCCCAGTGCCTTGCATCGGGCCATGCGCGCAATACCGGGTTGGGCTACTGCATTCATGAAGATGGGAATGACAGGCGGCGTGTCCATCTCGTCCCCCCACAGAAACTGCAGGGCCTGCGAAAAGCCGTGATCGACCCACATGCGCCGCGACACCGCGATATCGAAATGTTTATCCATCAGGTGCTCGGCCAGCGCTATGGCCAGTTCTCCAGCCACATTGAGAGGACCGGCTGGAGACAGATAGTCGCCCACGGCCGTTGCCTGGCTGCCGATGCAAAACGGCGGCATCAGCTCATTGAAGAAGCCGTTGTAGTGGTCCGGACCCAGCAGCACGATGAGCTCTGGCGAGAACTCGTGAACGGCCGCGCGCGCCGCAGCAATCGCCTTGTCGATGGCGATCTGATCGTCTGCAGCAACAGGATTGAGACCGAGCAAAGGCGAGTGCGACATGCCAAGAAATGCCCGGCGCGCAGTGGCGATGGCGCTACCACTCATCTTCATGCCTCCAGTGGGGAATGCAGTACCCGGGCCATCTGACGGGTGACAGTGCTGACCTCCTGCGGAGATGCCAGCGCCGCGACAAAGCGGTCCGGGCGCACGAACACCACCGACTTTCCCTGGGCGCTGAACCAGTCCTTGAGGCGGCCTTGTTCGTCGCCAACGGTCAGCACGCCATCGCGCGTGGGCGTTGGATGAAGCAGCTGGCCAGAGGGCATGGCACGAATGAAGCGAGCGCCAAGGCGCTGCCAGAAGTTCAGAGCCTCTTCGTCCATGCCATAGCTGGGGTCCGTACCCCAGGCCAGAATGCAGAAATTCAGTCCGACAAAGTCGTCCAGCAGGCCAGAGTGGCCGTTTGCAGTGGCAACACGAGGCTGAATGAACATCCGGCCTACGGGACTGGACGCCGCCGTCTCCAGGCCATGCACCAGACGCCCCACCAGAGACTCCTTCTTTTCCGCCATCAGGCCCAGAAGGCGGCTCAAGGGAGTGTTGCCCGAGCGGTCCAGCAGACCGGCGAACGGTGTCCTGGCTCCTTGATTGCCGGTGCCCGTGTGGTGCAGCACCACGCCCTGCTCGTAGCGCGGCATGGGTTTGAAGCGCATCTCGGCGAAGTACTGCTTGACGGGCGGCACAGCGTTCAGGGCCAGCATCACCGTGTCGCGTACTTTGGCGGCGGTATGGCTTTCAGGGGCAAAGATGTCGCCTGCCACTTCGGACAAATGGATCATGCTGCGGGCATGGTCGCGGCGTTCCTGTTCGTAGCTATCAAGCAGGCCGCTGCTGGCCTCTCCCCTGATGACCATGGCCAGCTTCCAGGCGAGATTGCTGGCATCTCGCATGCCGCTGTTGTAGCCCTGGCCCTGCCAGACCGGCATGATGTGCGCGGCATCGCCTGCCAGCAAGACTCGTCCGACCCGAAACTGCGCCGCCAGTCGTGCGTTGTGCGTATACACGCGCTTGCGGATGTAGTCGACCTTGTCCGGATCTGCCACGACCTTGCGCATCAGCTGGGCAAGATTCTCCGGCTTTGAGAGCTGCTCTTCGGTCTCCCCAGGCATGACCATGAATTCAAAGCGGCGAATGCCATGCGGCAGGGCTGCAGAGACGTAGGGGCGCTCCGGGTCGCAATGCATGTCGATATGAGGGGTTCCCAGGGGGTCATTGCGTACATCAACCACAATCCATTGATTGGGTTTGGTACGGCCCTCAAAGGGCACGTTCAGCGTGCGACGCACCAGACTATTGCCGCCATCGCTGGCGACCAGGTACTTGGCGCGCAGTGTGCGCTCTACGCCCTCGGAACTCCTGATTGTGGCGGTGACGCCTGCATCGTCCTGGGTAAAGCCGTGAAGCTCCTGACCCAGCAGTACCTGGACCTGTTCAAAGCGCTGTAGCCCCCGGTACAGGATGTCGTCTACCTGAGGCTGGATGAAGGCATTGCGGCGAGACCAACCGTACTCATCGGTGCGAGGCTCGATCGAGGCAAAGCACTGGCCGCTGGCGGTGTAGAAGCGCATCCAGTGATGAGGGGTGATGTGTGCCTGTACTTGATCGGACAGACCTGCTGCCTGCAGCGTGCGCAGCGATTCGTCGTCAATGCCGATGGCTCGGGGGTAGTCAATAATCTGTGGCAGCTTCTCTGCCACGATGACGCGTACACCAGCCAGCCCCAGAGTGTTTGCCAGTGTCAGCCCTACCGGGCCAGCGCCAATGATCAGGACATCGGCATCGTCTTGACTCGCTTGGTTTTCTTGGGGGGCGTTCATTTTCAGTCTCCGTATTGGGTGAGCGCATCGAGTGCTGTTTTGATAATTGTCAAAACACTCGAGGAGTCTGAAAACACTGTGCACCTGGTGCACCTATTGCTAGGTGCATACCCTTGCTGTCACCGCTTGCACCGTCTTCCAATCAGTTGACGCGAGACTCGTAAGGTGGGCGTCGGGATGGTGCAGGGCAAAGCTGCGCGCGGTTGCGCATCGAGTCGGGAATATTCATTGAGCGCAGCAGCACAGCACCCTGCGATTGCGCCGTATGGCCTGCGGTATTCATACTTGGGCATTCCCAGGAAATCTTCACTTTTGAGCACAGTCCCATGAATGACTACAAGGATGTACGCAGCTTGTCGCGAGGGCTGGCTCTGCTGCAGGCCATGAATAGAGCCCCTGGCGGCATCGCTTCAACCACGGCACTGGCACAGGCATGCGATATTCATCGCACCACCGTCAAGCGATTGATGGAGACCTTGCGGGCGGAGGGTTTCGTGCGCAGGGGTGAGAAAGACGGACAGTACTACCTGACTTTTGCAGTGCGCAGCCTTAGCGAAGGGCTTGTCGATGATGCCTGGGTTGAGCAGGTCGCACTACCGCTGATGCGTGCTGCTGTGCCCGAGCTGCTTTGGCCTTGCGATCTGGGGACCGTGGAAGGCGGCTTTATGGTGGTGCGTGAAAGCACGCACCGTTTCAGCCGGTTGTCTCAGCATCGCGGCATGATTGGAGAAAAATTGCCGCTGTTCTTCACGGCGATGGGACGAGCCTATCTGGCGTCTTGCACCAAAGATGAGAAGGAAGGCTTGCTCTCGTTGCTCGCTCAGCGTGACGATGCCACTGGTGCCATGGCAAGGGATAGAGCATCGGTAGAGCGTTTGATTGAAGAGACGCGCCAGCGAGGATATGGCATCAGCGATGGTGATTGGCATCAGCAAGCGCCGTTTGGAGCAGTCGCAGTGCCCTTGAAGTGTGGACGTCGTTTGATCGGAGGTCTGAATCTGGTCTTCCCGAAGTCTGCTGTCGCCAGGGAGGAGTTGCTTGCCCGCTATCTTCCCCGATTGAAGAAGCTGGCTGTGCGCATGGGCAAGGATGTGGCGCCTTGGCTGGACTAGATGTTCAACCGGGAAGGTCTGGTTTTCGTGGGACTTCATATCTTTTCAGGCCGCTCTCGAGTCTTCGTGCGAAGCAACTGCCTGCTTCGGGTATCCCTATAGTTGTTGTACCTTCATCCAGAACCAGTCATCCCGCAGATATTCACGGCTGACCGCTTCAGGCAGGTTGAAGCGTCAAAGCGAATGGCAGCTGATGTTGACATCAGACATTGAGCGCAGCAAAGACAGATTCGACAGTCGATAGATGACGAGCGATCTACGAAAAGCGGCTCAGTTTCAAGTGCGTCGAAGTCCCGAGTAGAAGCAGGTCTACCGAGGCGCTGTCTCTTTGGCGGCGCGAGAGAAAAAATTCCGAGGGACTGTCGCCATCTAGAACATCAGCTTCGGGGAGTAGTCTGTGCTGCTCGCAAGGCGTAGGCTTCATTGTTTCACGAATGAGATTCATTCTCAATCATGGATACAATCCACGTCTTCATCATGTCCAGCGATCCTCAAAGTATCTTCATTGCCCACCGCCGGGAATTGCTGGCCTGGCTTACCTACCGCGTGCACGATATGCATGTGGCTCAGGACATGCTGCAGGAGATTTTCCTGCGCTTCATCGAGGTCACGGCGGTTGCGCCTGTGCAGGATGCCCGGGCGTATCTGTTCCAGATGGCGCGCAATATGCTCGTCGACATGGCTCGCCAGCAGGAGGCGCGCAAGACCGCAGCGGTTGCGCCAGAGGAGCTGGTGCACATAGCGGACACCGCGCCCGGCCCGGATCAGTCGGTGGCTGGCCGCCAGCGTCTGCTACAACTGGCTGAGGCTCTGCAGGAGCTGTCGCCGCTTACTCAGGACATCTTCATGCGCGTGCGGGTGCAGGAGCAAAGTTATCAGCAGGTGGCGGATGCGCTGGAGATCTCCACCAGCTCGGTGCAGAAGCATCTGGCGCGGGCCTTGGCCCATGCCATGGCGCGCTTGCCGCTTCACTGAAGCTTTGCAGTGTGTCAGAGCTCCAGATGCTTGTCTTGGATGAAAATTACTGGTTTGCCAATGCTTGAACGTCTTCCCATCATGCACTCCAATCGTTTGCATTCAGACAGCAGTTTTTTGTGAATCCTTCATCTCAATCCACATCCCTGCACGATGCAGCTGAAGACATCCGCCTGCAGGCTGCCGCCTGGCTGGTACGTCGTGCGGACGAGGGCTGGCTGCCTGAGGATGAACAGGCCTTGCAGCTTTGGCTGAATGCGGATGCTTCAAATCGCCAGGCTTATGCCCATGCCCAGCGCATCTGGGCCGAACTGGGGGCGCTGGGACAGTCGGGGCTGCTTCCAGAGCAGGGCGCAGAAATGGTTTCGGAGACAAAGCCGTTGCTGCAAGGAACCGTGCAGCGACGCATGCTGTGGAAAGGTGCCGGGGCAGCAGTACTTGCTGCAGGCGCCTTGTGGGTGGGGGCCGGCAGCCAGATCATGCTGGCTTTTGAGGCTGACTACCGCACCGGGGTGGGAGAGCGTCGCGAAGTAGCGCTGCCCGATGGCAGCCGCGTGCACCTGGGTGGCGACAGCGCCGTGGCCGTGCGATACGACACGCGGCAGCGACATGTGGCTTTGCTTCGCGGCGAAGCCTTGTTCGATGCGAAGCCCGTGGATGTGTCCGGTGGGCGCGATGCGGAGAAGCGATCTTTTGTGGTTGCCGCGGCCGACGGGCGTACTCGTGCTCTGGGCACCCGCTTCATCGTCGAGCGATTGGACGAAAGAACTCAAGTGACCGGTGTGTTCCACCAGGTGGAGGTGTCGCTGGACCATGCGCCACAGGATGCCGTGGTGCTATCGCCAGGCCAACGCGTCATTTATGACGGGCGGGGCATGACGCCTGTGCAGGATTTGAGCGAGGATGCCGGCCAGTCCTGGGAGCGTGGACTGCTGGTCTTCGAGCGCATGACGCTGGCCGATGTGGTGGATCGTCTCAATCGCTATCACTCGAGCCGCATTGTGGTGCGTGACCAGGTGCTGGCGCAGCGGCGCGTCAGCGGCGTCTTTCTGCAATCCGATGCGCCAGGGGCCGTGCAGGCCATCGCTCAGGAACTGGGGGCGCAGCTGTTGCAACTGCCAGGGTTGGTAGTGCTCTTTTGATTTATTGAAAATAATTTTGATTCGTATTTACTGAATCTTGCGCATCAACCGTCTTCTCTGAAGAGAGGCATCGCAGGCTGCATCCAGGAATTGGGTGCTGCGTCTGCCATGCGGTCACAGAACTTCAGAGGACGCCATGAACCGATGGGCAACAGGGGCCGAAAGTGCTCTGCCGAAGACATACAGTCGCCAATTCAATGAATGTGCCAAGGGACGCCGTACGTCCATAGCCATAGCCATAAGCATGGCCTTGATGGGGCAGGCCTGGGCTGACGAAAATCCGGCCCTGCCTGCTGCGTCAGCACAGGACAATGCCGCTCAGGCGCGCGTGGATTTCGATCTTCCCAGAGGAGACCTTGGTCAGGCGCTGGTGGCTCTCGGGGCGGCGGCCGGACTGCGTCTGGTCTTCGATCCGCAAAAGTTGCAAGGTCTGTCTGCTCCGGCCGTACGGGGTGTGATGACGCCGGGCGAGGCACTGACCCGATTATTGCGCGACAGCGGTTTTGCGCCGGTGTTTGCGGGCAATGGGGTGGTAAGGCTGAAGCCTGTGTCTGGAACCAAGGCAGACGCAGCTGCTGCACTGGATGCAGAGGAGGGGGAGCCACCAGGCCGCGTCATGCCAACCGTGCTGGTTCTGGCCGATGCCGAACGGGATGAGAAGGACCGGCAGTACCGCACGGCAGGATCCAGCAATGTGCTCAAGCGCGAAGACATCGAACGCTTTCGCGGAACCTCGGTGGGCGATATCTTCCAGGGCACTCCCGGTGTGCTGATTGGCGAGAACCGCAACAGCGGCGGCCTGGATGTGAACATCCGCGGCATGCAGGGGCAGGGGCGTGTGCCTGTGCTCGTCGATGGTGCACGCCAGGAAACGACGGTCTACCGTGGCTATGCGGGCGTCGCTTCGCGCTCCTATATCGACCCTGATCTGATCGGCGGAATACAGATCGAAAAAGGGCCTGTCATGGGCGCGCAGGGAACCGGTGCGGTGGGGGGACTGGTCAGCGCCCGCACCCTGAATGCCGATGACATCGTGCGCCCCGGCCAGACCTTTGGCATTCGTCTGCGCGGCAGCCTGATCGGTAACAACAGCGGCTCGGCACCTGCGCCGGGGACCAAGGCAGGCTTCAATACCGGGGGCAGTTCCAGCAACGGAACGGGAGGCGTCTATCGCACCAACTGCGTGATTGCCAGCCTGTGTGACGGCCCCTTCAACATTGCCAATGTGGTGCCACCTGCCGAGAGCATGAACCGGCCCGGTCTGATGCAGCCCAAGAGCTGGGCGGGAAGCATTGCGCTGGCCAAGCGTTTCGAGAAGGCCGATATCGTCGCGGCCTACGCCCGCCGCAGTCAGGGCAATTATTACGCGGGTACCAAGGGGCCAGTGCCCTCGCTGGATCTTTCGGAAACCTATAACCGCGGCTTCTATACCGAGGTCGTTCCCAAGGTGGTAGGGGCCACGCGTTTTCGTGGTGGCGAGCGCATTGTCAACACCAATCACGAGAACGAGTCGGTCCTGCTCAAGACGCGCTTGTACCTGCCCAACGATCAGGAGCTTGAAGTCGGCTATATGCGCTACACCAGCACCTATGGCGAGCTGATGCCGTCCCAGCTGCTGTGGCTGGGTCAGGTGGCCCAGACTTCCAACAGCAAGGTGACCGCAGACACCTATACCCTGCGTCACCGCTGGAACCCCGAGAACAATGACTGGCTGAACCTGACCAGCAATCTCTGGCACACCAACACGGACAGCCTGAATCAGAACTACTCGGAAGAGACCGTCAACGAGATGTTCGGCGCCGGCTCCGAAAACTACAAGCGCTGGGGCTTCGACGTCAGCAACAGCATGCGCTTTGCCAGCGCCGGCGGCATCAAGCTGGACTACGGACTTGCCGCGCAGCTGGAGAAAGTCAACGGCGTTGCCACTGGCAATATGCTTAGCTCCGGGGGACGTCTGGGGCGGCGCACCGAATGGAGCCTGTTCACCGATCTTCAGTGGAAGCCTCTGCCCAGCCTGACACTGGGAGCAGGGCTGCGCCATACCCGCTTCGAGTCGCGCGATGACAAGCCCATGCTGGTCAGCCCCGACAGCGCTTACTGCGTGGACAGCAAGGGCACGGGCAGCTGTGATCCGCTGATGATGAACAGCCGCAACAACGGCACATCGCCCATGTTCAGCGCCCTATGGGATGTCACGCCCAGCGTGCAGCTGTATGCACGCCATGCACGTGCCATGCGCATGCCCAGCCTGTTCGAGACCACGGCGGGCTACTCCGTCTCTCCCTCGCAGGACATCCACCTCAAGCCGGAGCGCACGCTCAATCGCGAGATCGGCATCAACTTCCTCAAGGATGGGGTCTGGCGCAGCAGCGACAAGCTGCGCGCCAAGCTGGCTTACTTCAGCAACACCACCAAGGACTATCTCACCCGCACCTTCCCCAACACCTGGGAAGAAGGCTCCGGCCGCCAGTTCTTCACCCTGCGCAATATCGAAAGCGTGAGCTTCGAAGGTTTCGAGGTCTCGGGCTCCTACGACATGGGGCCGGTCTTCATGGAGGCCAGCGGCACGCGCTATACCTTCATCGAGACCTGCCACTTTGGCAGTTTCCGGCGCTACACCTGCACCGACTACGGCATCGCCAACAGCTATGTCAACAACATGATTCCGCCCAAATGGCACGCCAGTGCCCTGCTGGGTGCGCGTCTGCTCGAGCGCAAGCTCACCGTCGGAGTGCGCGGCACCTTCATGGGCAAGCGCAATCCGACACCGGAGTTCAACAACGAAACCGCCCAGGGCTTCAACCAGGTCGTGCCGTGGCACTCGTATGTGCTCTGGGATGTCTTTGCCAGCTACAAGCTCAGCGACCGCGTGAACGTGGACTTCAACGTGGACAACGTGACGGATCGCTATTACCTGGATGCCCTGAGCCTGGGCATGGTTCCGGCGCCCGGGCGCACGGCACGCCTGAGCGTGACCCTGCAGTTCTGAGCGCGCATGGCACGCCTGTCGGCGTGCCTGCCTTCGATTCTTTCGCAGCATCAGCCTGCTTTATTGCAAAGGAAATTTCAGCCATGAAATTCTTGTCTCGCCATGTCCTTTGGGGTCTTGGCCTTTCCATGTTCCTGGCCGCCTGTGGCGGCGGAGGAGGCGGAGGTGATGACGGCGGCGGCACGGGTAGCCTCAACCGTCCCACGGCCCGTATCACGGCCTCCGCTGCCACGGCAAGCGCAGGCGACACAGTCACTTTCGACGGCTCTGCGAGCACGCCAGCCAATGGCAGCACACTGACCTATCAATGGAAAGTCACGGAGCGCCCTGCTGGCAGCACGGCCGCGCTGGCGACACCGACCGCCGCTAGCACCAGCTTCACGCCCGATCTGCCTGGCAACTACAGTATCAGCCTCGGTGTGAGCGATGTCGTGACCTCGAGCAACGAGGTCAGCGTCAAGCTGGAAGTGCGCAACCCCAACCCGGTGGCCGTGGTGCTGCCCGAGCTCGCGCAGCTGGTCAACACCACGGTGCAGCTTGACGGCACGGCCAGCCAGCCGCCCGCAGGAGGTAGCGCCGCTGACCTTCGCTTCAACTGGACGCTGGTGGAGAAGCCGGATGGCAGCAAGGCCGCACTGGACAACCCTCATCTGTCCCAGCCGCGCTTTTTGCCCGATGTGGTGGGCCTTTATCGCGCCACGCTGGTGGTCACGCATGGCAGCAAGAGCAGCCAGCCGGTGACGGTCAGGATCAACGCCAACCAGATGCACACGGCTCCGGTGGCCAAGGCCGGCTCCAATATCGACAATGCGGTGCGCGGTCAGCGCGTGCAGCTCGACGGCTCGGCCAGCACCCATGCGGAGGGCAGCAGCCTGCAATACCGCTGGTTCTTCGCTCCTGCCGGCCGGCCCTGGGGCTCGCAGGCCGTAATCGAGGGCAGCAATACGGCCAGGCCGACGCTGACGCCTGATTTCGCCGGCACCTACCGCTTGACGCTGGTGGTGTATGACGGCACGACCACGGCTTTCAGCGGGATTCAGATCAAGGTCAAGAAGCCGGACGGCGCGCCCAACACCAAGCCGGTAGCCGTCATTTCCCGTCCTTTCGGCAAGTCTTTCGAAGCGGAACTGGGCACCTCCATCATCCCCACCGGGGCCTATTCGCAGGACAAGGACGAGGACACGCTGACGCGTGAATGGACGCTGGTGTCTGCCCCGGCCGGCTTTGATGCCGCCAGCAAATTCAACCCTACCTGGGGCAATTTCACCGGCACGCATTACGGCAACTACGTGGTGCAGCTGCGCGTGAACGACGGCAAGGAGTGGAGCGAGCCGGTGACGCAGGTATTTACCGTGCTCAATGGTGCCAATCGTCCGCCGGTGGCCAAGGCCGCAGTCATGGGAGGTGCGAGCGCCATTGGCGTGGGCACCACGGTCACGTTGACAGGCGAGGCCAGTACCGACCCCGACAACAACCGCATGAGCTATGCCTGGACCCTGCTGGACAAGCCCGATGGCAGCATGGCCAAGCTCAGCAATGCGGCAGCCATGAACCCCAGCTTCGTCGCCGACAAACCAGGTCCGTACTCCTTCTCGCTGGTCGTGACCGATGAGCATGGGGCGCCCAGCTCTGATGGCGTCTCCACCCTGGACACGCAGCTCAGCGTGATCGTCAAGACCAGGAACAATGCGCCCATCGCGCGTCTGGCAGCAGATGCGCTCTACACCCTGGAGCAGCCTCTGGTCATCGGGCAGACCGGCAGGCAGCTGCGCTTTGGCGATTCGCCGGACGCTGCCGATATCTGGAACAGCTTCCTGTTCAACGGCAATGGCTATGACCCGGATGGCGACACGCTGACCTATCTGTGGACTCTGTCGCGTGAACCTGCCGGCAGCAAGCTGCAGGCGCCTGAAGGCATCTATATGTGCGGAAACACCGGCAGCAACCAGTGGCCTGGCGCGACTGTCTCCACGTTTGCCAGCTGGATCGAGAAGGGACTGGCCCTGCGTCAATGGACCTGCCCTGACCGTATCGGCATTGCGCCCACAGTGGCTGGTGCCTATGAGCTGCAGCTGGCGATCAGCGACGGCATGGCCTTTGCCGGTCCTTTTGCCATGACGCTGCACGCCGCGGAGCGTCAGAACTATCCCAGCCTGCTGCTTGAATACCTGGGTTCGCCCACAAATTCGGGCACGCTGGGCGAGCAATCGCATCCCAACCGCCTGCCACAGCAATTGTTCCCCTATGCGTCCGTGCAGAACGCCTCATTCCCCATCTGGCCGCATGAGCTGACAGGCGGTGTGCCGATGGCGGTGCAGCGCTATCGCCTGACGGCCTTCGGCGGCGACTACACCATCGCCGATCTGGCTGCGACTTCGGTACAGAGCGGCTATGCACTGAGCTTCCAGGGTCTGAGCAACGCTCAGGTGATTCGCAAGGGCCAGACGGTGGAATTCAGCCTGGTGATGCAGGTGCCGTCTCCCGTGCCTGTTGCGGCCGATCTGAACAAGGCCAGCGAAGGCATGCAATGGTCCTTCCGCATTGCCGAGAAGAGCGGCTGGACCTTCAGCCACAAACCCTTTATTTACCCCTATTGATGAAGGCGCAGGCGGGCACCGGACCTGGAGCAGGCGGTGCCCGCCTTTATGACGGAAAGCGAAATGTCCCATGGATACATCGACGATAGAAGCCGAGGGGCTGAGTGCTCTGCTGCGTTCTGCCTCACACGCCAGCCACGGCACGCTGGACAGGCGCATCATGGCTGCAAAGCCTTTTTCCAGCCGTGAGCGCTATGCGCAATTTCTGCAGGTGCAATATCGCTTTCACCGCGATGTGGCTGCATTGTTTGACCACCCGGAGCTCAATCGCCTACTGCCTGGTCTGGCCGGGCGTCAGCGGCTGAATGCGGTCATCCAGGACCTGAGCGATCTGGAACAGGCCCTGCCGCAGGATCTGGACGCGCCGGTGTTCGCGCCGGGTGCTGCCGTGGACCTTGCCACGGCCCTGGGCTGGCTGTATGTGGAGGAGGGCTCCAACCTGGGGGCGGCCTTTCTGCTCAAGGCGGCTGCAGCGCTGGAGCTGAATGCCGGCTTCGGCGCGCGTCATCTGGCACCGCATGTGCAGGGACGAGCCTTGAGCTGGAAGGCCTTCAGCGCACAACTCGATGCCGTGCCGCTGGACGATACCGCCAAGGGGCGTGCGGCAGAAGCCGCGCGAGCTGCGTTTCTGACGGTGCATGGCTATGTACAAACGCATTGCGAAATTCATGTCTAGGCCGACGCGGCTGCCGTCCTGGACCGTGCTGGTGTCCCTGGTGCCGCTGGCGCTGCTGATCAGCGCGGCTGCAAGCCCGCCATTGCTGGCTCAGACCGCGCAGTGGCAGGGCCTTTACGACAAGGCACTGCGCCAGCAGAACGAAAAAGCGTATGAACCCGCCGAGCAAACTGCGCGCCAGGCACTGGAGCTGGCAGAGCAGCAACGCCAGGGGCAGCGGCCCTATATGGCCAGCAGTCTGAATCTGCTCGGACTGATCCAGCAGGCCCGTGGCCACAACGCCGAAGCCGAGCAGTCTCTGCTCAAGGCGCTGGAGCTGAATCAGGCCAGCCTTGGCACGCATGCCAACACCGCATCCGTGGCCTGGAATCTGGGCAATGTGCAAAAGGCCATGCAGCAACCGCGCGAGGCAGTGCAGAGCTATCGGCGGGCTCTCGAAGTGGCGCAGGCCCTGCCGGCAGATGCCGTCTCGCTGGCGCTGCGCGAAAAAGCGCTGCAGGCCCTGGGTGATCTGCATGCGAGCCTGGGCGAGCATGACCAGGCGCAAGCCTATCTGCAGCAACTGTCGGCCCTGCCGGTCGATGCTGCGGCCCAGGCCGATGTGACGACCCGCGTGCAAGCCCTGTTGGCCCTGGCGCACAGCCAGGAGCAGCAAGGTCGCTTGCAGCCAGCGCAGCAGGCCTTGGACCAGGCAATGGCGCTGCAGCAGCAGTCAGGTGACGGCAGCAGGAGTCTGGTACCGGTGTTGCTGGCCCGGGCCAGGCTGCACCACCGAGAGGGTGACGATGCGAAGGCTGCCGCGCAGTACGAGCATGCCAGGGAAGTGCTGATGCAGCACGATCCGCAAGCCCTGGTTCTGGCCCAGGTGCTGAACGAGCTGGGCCTGTGGCGGGCGCAGAACAAGGACTATGCGCAAGCCCATGCTTTGTTCGAGCAGGCGCAGGCCATTGCCGACCGGCATGCACCCGATGTGCTGTGGCAGGCGCATCTTCTGGCCAGCCGTGCGCGCATGGCCGAAGCCCTTCGCTACGAGGAGCAGGCGCAGACGCTATATGCCCAATCGCTGGCGCTGTACCGACAGCAGGAAAATCCCGAGGCCCGGGTGGGCGAGGCAGGCGTGCTCAACGGCCTTGCCGGCTTGGCATACCGCAAGCGTCGTTTTCAGGAGGCGCAGCCCATGTTCATCAAGGCCTTGGGTTTGATGGAGCAGGCGCTGGGCGGCAGCGATGCACGCCTGCTGCCGCTGCTGGATAACCTTGCCGCCTTGCACCGCAGTCTGGGCCGGCCCGGCGAGTCGGAGCATGCGCGCCGGGCTGCGACATTGCGCCGGGAGCTGGACCTGGACGGCTAGTGCTGCTTCGGGCTTGTATGCGCAGCCCCGAGGCCCGGTGCCGGCCCTTGTTCAGGCTGCTGCATCGTGACGGTGCAGCAGATCCAGGAACATCTGTGCCGAGCGGCTGATGGGCCTGTCCTTGCGCACCAGGCTGCCGTAGGCCTCCAGACTGTGTTTGGTCCGATACGGCAGGATATGCAGCATGCCGTGGGCAGCATGAAGATCTGCCACCGTGCGCGGAATCACGCCCACCATGTTCGAGCTTCGCACCAGATTGATGGTGGTGAGTATGGAGCCGGTTTCGATCAGGCCGCGCGGCAGCGGCAGACTGTGCTCGCGGAACTCCTGCTCGATCAAGCTGCGCATGGGGCTGCCGGGCGGTTGCATCACCCAGCCATGTCCCTGCAAGGCCTGCAGACCGGGCCTCTGCAGCGACAGCAGAGGGTGCTCCTTGCGCACGATAAAGGCCAGTTGCTCGTCGTCGATCGGGCAAAAGCGGCAATCGCTGCCGGCTTCATTGGTCATGCGCCCGACGACCACCTCCAGCACTCCCTCACGCAGCTGCGCCAGCAGGCGATCGCTGGTGTCCACGGCCACTTCCAGCTCCAGCAGGGGCAGTTGCTTTTTCAGCTCCAGCAGGGCCTGGGTGAGCCGCCCGGGCGATGCGGCCATGATGCTGCCCACGGCCAGCCGTCCGGAGCTTCCCTGGCGCAGCTCGCCCAGTTCGCGATTCAGGGCCTCGATATTGCCGCGCAGCGAACGGAAATATTCCAGCACCCGCTCTCCTGCCGCATTGCGCTGCAGCCGCCGGCCCACGCGCTCGAACAGCGGCTGGCCCAGTGCATCTTCGAGCTCCTGCAGCATTTTGGTGGCGGCCGGCTGGGTCAGACCGAGCTCTGCCGCTGCCGCGCGCAAGGTCTGGCGCTCGTCGATGGCCAGTATCAAAGCCACCTGGCGCATGCGTAGCCGGTTCAGCAGCTGTGGCGTGTTGTCGCGTTTGTCGATCGATCCCATGGCATGGCTTCTTATTGCTTCAGGTTATCGATTAATCAATAACTTTCAATTTACGCATATCAGCGCCTTCCCTAGCATCGGGCTGCAATCGAATAAAAAAGCCAAGGAGACAAATGTGCAAAGACGTCATCTACTTTCCATAGCCGCTGTGTGCGGCGCCGCCGTGCTGCCCTGGCAGGTCCAGGCACAGGCACAGGACTCTGCGAACTGGCCCGTCAAGCCCGTGCGCATGCTGGTGGGCTCTGCGCCCGGAGGCGGCACCGATGCCATGGCCCGCGCCGTGGCCGACAGGCTGGGGCCGCTGCTCAAGCAGCCGGTGATCGTGGAGAACCGGCCCGGCGTCTCCAACACGCTGGCCGTGGACATGACGGCCAAGGCCACGGACGGCCACACCATGGTCATGGGCGTGGTCACGGCCCATGCCATCGCGCCGCATCTGCTCAAGCTGGGGTACGACAACAACCGGGATCTGGTTCCCGTGGCCTTTGTCGGCTCCGTGCCCAATGTGCTGGTGGTGGGCAACTCCGTTGCCGCCAACACGGTGGCGGAGCTGGTGGCCATGGCCAAGAAGAATCCCGGTCAGATCAATTTCGCCAGCAGTGGCACGGGCAGCACCCAGCATATCGCTGCCGAGGTGTTCAAGGATGCCGCCGGCATTCAGATCACCCACGTGCCCTACAAGGGCAGCGCCGCGGCCCTGGTCGATCTGGTCAGCGGCCAGGTGCAGATGAGCTTCGACACCATGCCCTCGGTCATAGGTCAGATCAAGGCCGGAAAGCTGCGCGCGCTGGCGGTCACTTCGCCCCAGCGCAACCAGCAGCTGCCCCAGGTGCCGACCATGGCCGAAGCGGGTCTGCGCAATGTGGAAATCAGCGCCTGGTACGGCATCTACATGCCCGCCTCCACGCCCAAGGCAGTGCAGCAAAAAGTGCATGACGAGGTCAACAAGGTCATCGCCATGCCCGAGACCAAGACCCGTCTCGAAGCCGTGGGTGCCGAGCTGCGGCCCATGGCCCAGGCCGACTTCGGCAGTTTTCACCTCGCCGAGTACAAGCGCTTCGGCGACATCATTCGCAAGAACAACATCAAGCTGGACTGAGCATGAGCAAGGCTTCTCTTCCCGTTGTCGCCCTGACCCTTGGCGATCCTTCCGGCATCGGCGCCGAACTCATCGCACGTTTGCTGGCCAGGCCGCAAGCCACCGAGCAGGCGAACCTGGTGCTGGTGGGCGATCCCTGGCTCTGGGAGCAGGGCCAGCGCATCGCCGGTTTGCAAGTGGCAACCGTTCCGCTGACCGGCCTGTCGGCTGCGCGCGAGCGTGCCGATACGCGACTGCCGGCCTTTGTGGCCGTGGACACCGTTGCCCAGGCCGATGTGGTGCAGGGGCAGGTGGGGGCGGCAGGCGGCCGCTCGGTGCTGCAGGTGCTCGACCAGTGCATGGATGCGGCCCTGGCCGGCGATATCGACGCCATCTGCTTTGCACCCTTGAACAAGCAGGCCATGAAGCTGGGCGGCCTGCGCCATGAGGACGAGCTGCACCACTTTGCCGAGTACCTGGGCGTGACCGGCTACTTCTGCGAGTTCAACACGCTGGGCGATCTCTGGACCTCGCGCATTTCCTCGCATGTGCCGCTCAAGGATGTGGCCGGCTATCTGAGTCAGGAGCGCATCAGCCAGGCGGCCGAGCTGATCTACAACGCCTTGCGCGCCAGCGGCCTGGCTGCTCCCAAGGTGGCGATTGCCGGCTTCAATCCACATAACGGCGACGGCGGAACCTGCGGCCGCGAGGAAATCGACATCATCGCGCCCGCCGTGCAGGCCCTGCAGGCGCGCGACTGGCCCAGCGATGCGCCGTTCCACGGCCCGTTCCCGGCCGACACCATCTTCCTCAAGGCCCAGGCCGGCGAGTACCAGGCCATCGTGACCATGTACCACGACCAGGGCCAGATCGCCATCAAGCTGCTGGGCTTCTCGCGCGGGGTGACGGTGCAGGGCGGCCTGCCGATCCCCATCACCACGCCGGCCCACGGCACGGCCTACGACATCGCGGGCCAGGGCAAGGCCAATGTGGAAGCCACCTGGCAGGCGCTGCAGATTGCCGCGCGCATGGGGGCCGCCCACCGCGATCGCCAGGCTGCCCCAGCCGTCTGAGCCCATTTTCCGGGCGGCTTGGGCCGCCTGTCCTACTCACTCTTTGCTTCCGAGGTCTGTATGAAGATCAAGTCCGTCCGCGCCCGTGTCTATGAATGGAAGGGCAAGACCGTTCCGCCCCAGGGCAACTTCTGCTCCAACGCCATGGATCTGGTGTACTCCAACACCGAGTCCATGAGCACCTTCCGCTTCCATTCGTGGACCGTGGTCGAGATCGAAACCGATGACGGCATCATCGGTCTGGGCAATGTGGCCCTGGCACCAAGGATAGCCAAGGCCATCATCGACGAGTACCTGGCGCCCCTGGTCATCGGTCAGGACCCCTGGGACTACGAATACCTGTGGCAGCGCATGTACCGCGCCACCCATGCCTGGGGCCGCAAGGGCGTGACCATGGCCGCCATCTCGGCCGTGGACCTGGCCATCTGGGACATTCTGGGCAAGAGCGTGAACAAGCCCGTGTTCAAGCTGCTGGGCGGGCGCACCAAGGAAAAGATTCCCTGCTACTACAGCAAGCTCTACCGCACCGACCTGAAGGAGATGCAGGACGAGGCACAGAAATTCCTGGATCAGGGTTTCAAGGCCTTCAAGATGCGCTTTGGCTACGGGCCCGCCCATCTGCAAGAAGGTGTGAAGGAGAACCTCAAGTCCGTCGAAGCCATCCGTGAAGTGATCGGCTACGACACCGACCTGATGCTGGAGTGCTATATGGGCTGGAACCTGGAATACGCCAAGCGCATGCTGCCCAAGCTGGCGAAGTTCGAGCCGCGCTGGCTGGAAGAGCCCGTGATCGCCGACGACATCGACGGCTACGCCGAGCTGAGCGCCATGAACATCATCCCCATCTCGGGCGGCGAGCACGAGTTTTCACTCTACGGCTTCAAGCAGCTGCTGGACAGGAAGGCCGTCTCCGTCGTGCAGTACGACACCAACCGCGTGGGCGGCATCACGGCGGCGCACAAGATCAACGCCCTGTGCGAGGCCTATTCGGTGCCCGTGATCCCGCATGCCGGCCAGATGCACAACTACCACCTGACCATGAGCACCCTGGCTTCGCCCATGGCCGAGTACTTCCCCATCTTCGACGTGGAAGTGGGCAACGAGCTGTTCTGGTACATCTTCGACGGCGAACCAGTTGCCGACAACGGCTTCCTGCAGTTGCGCGACGACGTGCCGGGCCTGGGCCTCACGCTCAAGACCGAGTACCTCGACCAGTTCCACATCATCGATTGAGGAGACGCAGCATGCCAGCACTCTCCAATCCCCGTTACCGGGGCATCTTCCCCGTCGTGCCCACCACCTTTCACGAGGACGGCACGCTGAACCTGACCAGCCAGAAGCGCTGTCTGGACTTCATGATCGACTCGGGCGTGGACGGCCTGTGCATCCTTGCCAACTTCTCCGAGCAGTTCCTGGTCTCGGACGATGAGCGCGAAGTCCTCACGCGCACGGCGCTGGAGCATGTGGCCGGCCGGGTGCCCGTGATCGTGACCACGACTCACACCAGTACCAAGGTCTGCGCCGAGCGCAGCCGCCGCGCACAGGACATGGGCGCTGCCATGGTCATGGTCATGCCGCCTTACCACGGTGCCACCTTCCGCTTTGGCGAAGCCCAGGTGCAGGCCTTCTACCAGGGCGTGTCCGACGCCATCGACATCCCCATCATGGTCCAGGACGCACCGGCCGCGGGCACGCCGCTGTCGCCCGCCTTTCTGGCCCGCATGGCCAGGGAGATAGCACAGGTCAGCTACTTCAAGATGGAAACCGCAGGCGCCGCCACCAAGCTGCGCGAGTTGATCGCACTGGGCGGCGAAGCCATCGAAGGCCCCTGGGACGGCGAGGAGGCCATTACCCTGCTGGCCGATCTGGAGGCCGGCGCCACGGGCGCCATGACAGGCGGCGGCTTTGCCGACGGCATTCGCCCCATCATCGAGGCGCACCGCGCAGGCGACAAGGACAAGGCCTTCGAGCAATACCAGCGCTGGCTGCCGCTGATCAACCACGAAAACCGCCAGGCCGGTTTCCTGGCTGCCAAGGCGCTGATGAAGGAGGGCGGTGTCATCACCTGCGATGCACCGCGCTCGCCCTGGCCGCCCATGCATCCCGAGGTGCGGCGCCA
The DNA here is from genome assembly GCF_003350425.1 of Comamonas sp. AG1104. Taxonomy (NCBI): domain Bacteria; kingdom Pseudomonadati; phylum Pseudomonadota; class Betaproteobacteria; order Burkholderiales; family Comamonadaceae; genus Comamonas; species Comamonas sp. AG1104. Next base: position 22,746 of record NZ_QQAS01000008.1, read on the forward strand.
GTTGCTGGACATTGCACGCCGGCTGGACCCGCTGGTGCTGCGCTGGGCCCGTTGAGACGACTATGAATACAGGAGCTGGTTGCGCTTGTTTATTCGAGAATTCAGATATTTTTCATGCTGAGTTCTATGAATAGCGAGCGCAACAAGCTCCTCTATCAAGAGCATATCCATGACCCCACATCTCAACCTGATCAACGGCCAGTGGACGGCTGCTGACAGTTATTCCCCCAACACCAACCCCAGCGACCTGTCCGATTTGATCGGCGCGTACGCCCAGGGCGGCGCATCCGACGTGCAGGCCGCCGTGGCGGCCGCTGCTGCCGCGTTTCCCGCCTGGTCCACCTCGGGCATCCAGGCGCGTTCCGACGCTCTGGACAAGATAGGCACGGAAATCCTCGCGCGCAAGGCGGAGCTGGGCGAGCTGCTGGCCCGCGAAGAAGGCAAGACCCTGCCCGAAGCCATTGGCGAAGTCGGCCGCGCCGGCCAGATCTTCAAGTTCTTTGCCGGTGAGTGCCTGCGCCTGACGGGCGAGACCGTGCCTTCGGTGCGCCCCGGCATCGGCGTGGAAATCACGCGCGAGCCCATCGGGGTGGTCGGCCTGATCACGCCCTGGAACTTCCCCATCGCCATCCCGGCCTGGAAGATCGCCCCGGCCCTGGCCTTCGGCAACTGCGTGGTCTTGAAGCCCGCCGACCTGGTGCCCGGCAGCGCCTGGGCCCTGGCCGACATCATCCACCGCTCGGGCATCCCCGCCGGCGTCTTCAACCTGGTCATGGGCCCGGGCCGCGTGATCGGTGAAGCCCTGGTGAACCATGCCGATGTGGCGGCCATCAGCTTCACGGGCTCGACGGGCGTGGGCCGCGGCATCGCGGCAGCCTGCGTGGCTTCGGGCAAGAAGGTGCAGCTGGAGATGGGCGGCAAGAACCCCCAGATCGTGCTGGACGATGCTGATCTCGCCCAGGCGGTGGAGCTGTCGGCCCAGAGCGGCTTCTACTCCACCGGCCAGCGTTGCACGGCCTCCAGCCGCCTGATCGTCACCGACAAGATCTACCCGGCCTTCATCGAGGCCCTGCAGGCGCGCATGGCCCGAATCAAGGTGGGCGATGCACGCGCCGCCGGTACCGACATGGGCCCCGTGGTCAGCCAGGCCCAGCTGGAGCAGGACCTGTCGTACGTGGAAATCGCCAAGGCTGAAGGCGCCCGCCTGGCCGCTGGCGGAGCCCGCGTCGCCTGCCACACGGGCAGCGGCAAGCAGGGCTTTTACATGGCGCCCACGCTGTTCGTGGACACCGAAGCCGGCATGCGCATCAACCGCGAGGAAGTCTTCGGCCCCGTGGCCAGCGTGATCCGCGTCAAGGACTACGAAGAAGCCTTGGCCGTGTCCAACGACACGCCGTTTGGTTTGTCGGCCGGCATTGCCACCACCAGCCTCAAGCACGCCACGCACTTCAAGCGCCACAGCCAGGCCGGCATGGTCATGGTCAACCTGCCCACGGCGGGGGTGGACTACCACGTGCCGTTTGGCGGGCGCAAGGGCTCAAGCTACGGCCCGCGCGAGCAGGGTCGCTATGCTCAGGAGTTCTACACCACGGTGAAGACGGCTTATACGCTGGCGTGAGCGAGATCGTTGATTGCTGCTTCTCTTTGCCGGGCCTGGTGCCCGGCTTTTTCATGGCGCGGTGACGATCAGCCCAGCAGCGCTGCCTTGATGGTCTTGACGCCGTCGGCGTTGTCCCAGACCCCTTCTTCCAGCGCGTCGTGAATGGTCTTGTCCAGAGCGGCAGCCAGTTGCTCGCGCGTCTGGGCGGCCTGGGGGCTGGCGTCCAGCACGATGCGCAAGGCGGTGGACAGTGCCGTGATCTGGGCTGTGAGATTGACGACGGTGGTGTTGGAGCTCATGAATTGGTCCTTGAAATGTCGATGAACAGGGCAGCTGGCATGGCGCGCAGTGCGGGGTGCCCAGCTGTCAACGGCCTTCAGTGTCGCGCGGGTGGATACTGCTGTTAACGTATCAACAATGAGCAGCGGCCGCCGGCTTGGGCGATCAGGAAGTGCCCGAGCGCTTTCGGGCAAAGCGCCGGCAGCTACTGTTTTTTTGATAGTTCTATAAGACAGGAGAGACAAGAGCATGCGTCTGAAGAGAGTCTGTATTTACGGTGCCGGGGCCATTGGCGGCTGGCTGGGCGTGGCGCTGGCCAGGGCGGGCTGCGAGCTGAGCGCCGTGGCGCGAGGCCAGACGCTGGCTGCGCTGCAGCACAACGGCCTGACGCTGGTGCATGGCCAGGAGCGCGAGACCGTGGCCGTCAATGCGCAGCAGGACCCGGCCGCCCTGGGCGTGCAGGATGTGGTGGTGATTGCCGTCAAGGCGCCGTCCATGCCCGATGTGGCGCGTGCCGTCGCACCGCTGCTCGGCCCGCAGACCCTGGTGCTGACCGCCATGAACGGCGTGCCCTGGTGGTTTCTGGCCGGTGGCGTGGATGCCGGCCTGCGCGGCCTGCAGCTCAGGGCCGTGGATCCGCAGGGCGAGATCGCGCGCGCCATTCCCACTGGGCAGGTGCTCGGCTCGGTGGTGCATGCCAGCTGCTCGCTTGACGCGCCGGGTGTGGTGCGCCGGCATTTCGGCAACAGCCTCATCGTTGGTGAGCCAACGGCCCTGCCTGGCGATGCACCCACGCCGCGCCTGCTGGCACTGACCGAGCTGCTGCGCGCGGGCGGCATCGAGGTCAGACTCAGCGACAACATCCAGTGCGATGCCTGGTACAAGCTCTGGGGCAATATGACCATGAACCCCGTCAGTGCGATCACGGGCGCGACCACGGACAGGATTCTGGGCGATGAGCTGGTGCGCAACTTCATCACGGCCGTGATGCTGGAGGCCCGGGAAATCGGCGCGCGCATCGGCCTGCCGATTGCCGACAGCCCGCAGGACCGTCATCAGGTCACGCTCAAGCTCGGCAGCTTCAAGACCTCCATGCTCCAGGATGTGGAAGCCGGCAAGCCGGTGGAGCTGGATGCCCTGGTGGGAGCGGTGCGCGAGATGGGCGCCATGTGCGGCATGAGCACGCCATTCACCGATGCGCTGCTGGGGCTGACGCGGCTGCGCGCCCAGCAACTGGGTTTGTATCCGTTGTAACGCTTGGCGGCTCGTGACGGTCTTGGGCCTAGACTAGCCGGCATGAGCACCACATCTACCCAGACCGCACCTCTCAAGTCCGCCCCTGCGCAGGACAGTCATTGGGCCACGCTGTGCGTGGTGACCACCACAGTGGGGCACTCGGCCGAGGCCGAGGACATGGCGCGGGCTCTGGTCTCGGCCAAGGCTGCGGCCTGCGTGCAGACCGAGCGCATCACCTCGTATTACGAGTGGGACGGCGTGCTGCAGACCGCTCCCGAATGGCGCCTGATCTGCAAGACCCTGCCCGAGGCACTGCCGCGGCTGACCGCGCTGCTGCGCAGCCATCACAGCTATGAGGTGCCCCAGATCACCATGCGCACCGAGCGCTGCCTGAACGACTATGCCAAGTGGATCAAGCAGCAGGTGCAGCTCTGAAGCCTGAATAAAAAAGGAGCGCCTTGCGCGCTCCTTCATTGGGTTTCAGTACTTAATCTATCTGAAATCTTTATAGATAAAGCGCTGACAGCTATGGTTCTTGTGCTTCAGGACAGCAGGGCCTGGGCGAACTCGCGTGCGCTGAAGGTTTCCAGATCCTCGATCTTCTCGCCCACGCCGATGAAGTAGACAGGCACAGGGCGCTCCTGCGCAATCGCGGCCAGCACGCCGCCCTTGGCCGTGCCATCGAGCTTGGTGACGATCAGGCCCGTGAGCTGCAGCGCATCGTCGAAGGCGCGCACCTGGGTCAGTGCGTTCTGGCCGGTATTGCCGTCAATCACCAGCAGTACCTCGTGCGGCGCCGTGCCGTCGGCCTTGCTCACCACGCGCTTGATCTTCTTGAGCTCTTCCATCAGATGCAGCTGTGTGGGCAGGCGTCCGGCCGTATCAACCAGCACCACATCCTTTTTGCGCGCCTTGCCTGCGGAGACGGCATCGAAGCTCACGGCGGCGGGGTCGCCACCGTCCTGGCTGATGATCTCCACGGTGTTGCGATTGGCCCAGACGCCCAGCTGCTCACGCGCGGCGGCGCGGAAGGTGTCGGCGGCGGCCAGCAGCACGGACTGCTCGCCGTCGGCCAGATGCTTGGTCAGCTTGCCGATGGAGGTGGTCTTGCCCGCACCGTTGACGCCAGCCACCATGATGACCGTCGGTGTGTGCTCGCCGATGGTCAGCGGCTTTTCCAGGGGCCTCAGCAAATCGGTCAGCGCATCGGCCAGCAGCGCCTTGACGGCAGCGGGCTCGGTGGTCTTGGTTTCCTTGACGCGGCGCTTCAGGTCTTCCAGCAGATGCTGGGTGGCCTTGACGCCGGTGTCGGCCATCAGCAGCGCGTCCTCCAGCTCTTCGTAGAGCCTGTCGTCGATCTGCGTGCCGGTAAAGACGGTGGCGATGCTGGAGCCGGTCTTGCGCAGACCGGCTTTCAGGCGCTCCATCCAGCTTTGACGGGAATCTGGGGCTTGCGGCTTTGCGGTAGGCTCGGGGGCTGCTACAAAATCCTGAGTGGCAGGCTGATCGTCGCCGGCCTTGGCCGTCGCGCCGCCGCCAAAGGGCTTGCGCCACCAGGAGCTGCTGCCGTTTTCGGCAGGCGTATCCTGTGGAGCTGGCCTGGTTTGAGCAGCAGCAGCGGGCGCCGCAGCTGCCTCGGCAGCGGGCGTGGTGTTCACCGCATCGGGTGAATTGGGCTTTTTCTTGAAAAAACTGAACATTGGCGGGTTTTTAGAATCACATCATTCTATGAAACATGTACGCGCACTCCCTGTACTGGGCTTAATGGCCTGTTTGAGCGCTGGGGCAGCCTTGGCTGCGCCGGGCGCATCGTCGCAACCTGTGCCTGCTGCTGCCACGGCGGCCGCGCCCCAAGTGCAGCAGTTCACGCTGAAGAACGGCATGCAGCTGATCGTGCAGCCCGACCGGCGCGCGCCCACGGCCGTGCACATGGTCTGGGTGCGTGTGGGCTCCATGGACGAGGTCGACGGCACCACGGGCGTGGCCCATGCGCTGGAGCACATGATGTTCAAGGGTTCCAAAAGCGTCAAGCCCGGAGACTTCTCGCGTCGCGTGGCTGCGCTGGGTGGCCAGGAAAACGCGTTCACCTGGCGTGACTACACCGGCTACTACCAGCAGATTCCGTCCAACCGTCTGGAAGATGTGATGAAGCTGGAATCCGACCGTTTTGCCAACAACCAGTGGCCGGACTCCGAATTCAAGAAGGAAATCGAGGTCATCAAGGAAGAGCGCCGCATGCGCACCGACGACCAGCCGCGCGCCATGTTGATGGAGCAGTTGATGGCGGCCACCTTCATGGCCTCGCCCTATCGCCGGCCCGTGGTGGGCTGGATGAGCGATCTGAACTCCATGACGCCCGGCGATGTGCGCGACTTCCACAAGCGCTGGTATGTGCCGGCCAACGCGGCTGTGGTGGTGGTGGGGGACGTGAACGTCAACCAGGTACGTGCCTGGGCCGAGAAGTATTACGGCAGCATTCCCGCGCGTGCCCTGCCACAGCGCAAGCCGCAGACCGAACCCAAGCAGATCGGCGTGCGCCGTATCGAGGTCAAGCAGCCTGCCGAGCAGGCCTTTATCGCCATGGCCTATCGCACGCCCACGCTGAAGAGCGTGGAAAAGCTGCAGCCCGAGGACAAGGACGCGCTGGCGCTGCTGGTGCTGTCTGCAGTGCTCGACGGTTATGACGGCGCTCGCCTGGAGCGCGCCCTGGTGCAGGGCGAAGGCCAGGCCAACGGCCGTGTGGCCGACAGTGCCGGCAGCTCGGCCAGCATTTTGGGGCGCGGGCCCAGCCTGTTCATGCTGACCGGCGTGCCGGCCCAGGGCAAGACCGTGGCCGATGTGGAGGCTGCGCTGCGTGCCCAGATCAAGAAGGTGGCTGATGAGGGCGTGCAGGCTGACGAGCTGGAGCGCGTCAAGACGCAGTGGATGGCCTCCAACGTCTACGAGCGTGATTCCGTCATGGGCCAGGCCCAGAACCTGGGCAACTACTGGATCCAGAACATGCCGCTGGATGCCGAGGACAAGCTGCTGGCCGAACTGCGCAAAGTCACCTCTGACGATGTGAAGGCCGTGGCCGCCAAATATTTTGGCGACGACCAGCTCACTGTCGGCACCCTGGTGCCTCAGCCGCTGCCGGCGGGTAGCAAGCCCCAGCGCCCCATGTCGGGCAAGGCGGATGCAGATAAATCCATGCACTGAGCGCAGCGGAGAAACCTATGAAAACTATGAAAAAGATAGCTGCTGGCGCCTTTGTGGTAAGCGCTGGAATGGGTTTTTTAACCCAATCTGCCTGGGCCTTGCTGCCGATAGAGCATTGGACCCAGCCCAGTGGCGCCCAGGTCTGGCTGGTGCAAAGTCCCGGCATTCCCATGGTGGATGTGCAGGTGGACTTCGACGCCGGCAGCCGCCGAGATCCCGAGGACAAGGTGGGCCTGGCGACAGCCGTGGCCATGATGTCCTCCAAGGGCGTCAAGGCGGCAGGCGATGCGCCTGCGCTGGATGAAAACGGACTGGGTCAGGCCTGGGCCGACCTGGGCGCCAGCTTTGGCGCCAGCGCGGGGCGCGACAGCTTCAGCTACGGCCTGCGCACTCTGACCGAGCCCAACCTGCAGCAAAAGGCCGTGGCCCTGGCGGCGCGCCAGATCGCGTCGCCAAGCTGGCCGGAAGCCGTGTGGCAGCGTGACCGAGAACGCTGGAGCGCCTCCATCAAGGAGGCCGATACGCGTCCCGGCACCGTGGCCTCCAAGGCCTTCCGCAAGGCTGTATTCGGCAGCTCGCCCTATGGCTATCAGACCACGGTCGACAGCCTGGGCCGGATCGATGTTTCGGCCATGCAGGACTTTCACCGCAAGCTGATTGCCGCCTGCCGCGCCAAGGTCAGCGTGGTGGGGGCGGTCAATCGTCAGCAGGCCGATGCCATAGTCAAGCAGTTGCTGGGGCCGCTGCAGGCCACCAATGGCAACGACTGCCAGCCGCTGCCTGCCGTGGGCAAGGTGCAGGACCTGCAGCAAGCCAAGGTCGAGAACATTCCGTTCGAGTCGGCCCAGGCCCAGGTGCTGATCGGCCAGCCCGGCATTGCGCGCCACAACCCTGATTTTCTCGCCGTGATGGTGGGCAACCACATTCTGGGCGGCGGCGGCTTCACCTCCAGGCTGATGGAAGAGGTGCGTGAAAAGCGGGGCCTGACCTATGGTGTCTCCAGCGACTTCTCGCCGGGCCTGGATCGCGGCGCCTTCATCATCGGCCTGCAGACCCGCCCCGATCAGGCGGCCGAGGCGCTCAAGGTCTCGCAGGACGTGTTGCGCAAATTCATAGCCGAAGGTCCTAGCGACAAGGAACTCAAGGCGGCCAAGGCCAATCTGATCGGCGGCTTTGCCCTGCGCATAGACAGCAATCGCAAGCTGCTGGGCAATGTGGCCAACATCGCCTGGAATGGCCTGCCTCTCGATTATCTGGAGCACTGGACCGATCGCGTTCAGGCTCTGACCACCAAGGACGTGAAGGAGGCGATGCAGCGCATGGTTCAGCCCGAGCGTATGGTCACCATCACTCTCGGAGCCAAGCCATGAGCCGCAGTGCCATCAAGCTACACACCCCCGCAGGCCGCAAGGCGCTGGACAAGATGATTCACGAGTCCGAGCGCAAGGCGCAGGAGCTGGCGGCCAGCCGTCCGGCCCGCCCCGGAGCCAAGGCCACCCAGCCAGCCGCAGCCAAGCCGGCAGCCACGGGGGCCGGTGAAATCCGCATCATCGGCGGGCAATGGCGTCGCACGCGCCTGGCCGTGGCGCAAAAGCCCGGTCTGCGGCCCACGCCCGATCGCGTGCGCGAGACCCTGTTCAACTGGCTGGGCCAGGACCTGAGCAACTGGAAATGTGTCGATGCCTTTTCGGGCACGGGGGCGCTGGGTTTCGAGGCTGCATCGCGCGGCGCGACCAGCGTCATCATGAACGAGCAGGATGCGGCCCTGGTGCAGCAACTGCAGCGTCTTCAGCAAAAGCTCGATGCCAGGATGGTCAAGGTGCAGCGCGGTGATGCCCTGAGCTGCCTGAAGACCGTGGCGGGCCAGGATCTGATCTTGCTGGACCCGCCATTCAGCCAGATCGAGCTGTTCGAGCCCGCGCTCAAGGCCGCCACAGCGGCCTTGAACGACGGCGGTTTCATTTACCTGGAAGCTCCCGAAGCCTGGGCCGAGGACCGCCTGCTGGAAATGGGGCTGGAGCTGCATCGCTATCTGAAGGCCGGCGCCGTCCATGCGCATCTGCTGAAGAAGCAGTAAAGCCTTGCTGCCCGAACCGGGAGCTGCTGGCGCTTCGAGCAGAGGCGCCAGCAGCTCTTTTTTGCATGGGGCAGCGCTGTGCAGGCCTGAATGCATAATCTCTTTACGCTGCACTGCAGCAGCCCTCACCCTCATCAAGACCCGCAGGAGAGAGATAAGCCATGAGCCAGGACCTGATTGCTGTTTACCCCGGAACCTTTGACCCGATCACGCTGGGGCATGAAGATGTGGTGCGCCGGGCTGCACAGCTGTTTGGCAAGGTCATCGTGGCCGTGGCGGCAGGCCATCACAAAAAGACGTTGTTCACGCTGGAGGAGCGCATTGCCATGGTGCGCGAGTCCTGTGCCAATTATCCGCAGGTGGAGGTGGAGAGCTTTGACGGGCTGCTGGCGCATTTTGTGCTCGCACGCGGCGCCAAGGCCATGGTGCGAGGCCTGCGCGCGGTAACGGACTTCGACTATGAGTTCCAGCTTGCCGGCATGAATCGCACGCTGATGCCCGAAGTGGAAACCGTATTCCTCACGCCCAGCGATCGCTATCAGTTCATCAGCTCCACCTTCGTGCGCGAGATTGCCACGCTCAATGGCGATGTGGACAAGTTTGTCTCCAAGGGCGTACATGAGCGCCTGATGCTCAAGGTCGGCCGCAAGGCCTGAGCTTTCAGCCGCCCTGGCCCGGCAGCCTGCTGCGATAGCTGCTGATGGCCTCGTGGACAAAGCGCAGCTTGTCCCAGGCCGGACCGGAAATGGCAAACGGATAGGCATCGCCATGGCCCAGGCTGCGATTGAGGCTGTTGTGCAGCAGCGTGAGCGGCACCCACTGCGACTGCATCACTGAAAAGTCGGGCGGCACCGGCCCCAGCGGGTTTTGAATGAGTTGCTGGCCCGTGCTGGGGATGTCCGGTACGGTGATGCAGGTGCCGTAGCTGGCTGCGGTCTCCAGCAAGTCCACCATGTGCAGATAGTGAGCCCAGGTTTCGGCCCAGTCCTCCCAGGGGTGTGAGGTGGCATAGGCGCTGATGAACTGGCCGCGCCAGCTGTTGTCCAGCGGGTCCTTGCCGTAGTGGCGCTGCAGCGCCTGGGCATAGTCCTGATTCTCATAGCCAAACAATGCCCTGAAGCGCTCCAGATGCTCGCTGTTGGCGATCAGCTGATCCCAGTAGAAATGTCCCGATTCGTGACGCAGATGTCCTATCAGCGTGCGATAGGGCTCGTGCAAGGCCTGGCGGCGTTTGGCGCGCTCGTCGTCGTCTGCCTCGACGACGTTGAGCGTGATCATGCCGCTGGCGTGGCCGGTCATGACGGGATTCTGGCCGGGCAGGTCTGCGAGCAGGGAAAAGCGCGGCTCGGCCACGCGGTGCCCATGGGGGTCCAGCAGGCCCAGCCTGGCCAGGGTGTAGAACAGTCTGCGCTTGGCGACCTCGATCTTGGCCCAGCGCAGCTCATTGGCGGGATCGCTGCCGTCGGGTAGCCATTCGGTCTGTCGGCAGGAAACGCACAGCGGCTGCGGGTCTGAAGCCTCGATCGCAAAATTGCACAGGCTGATGTTGTGGCGGTGGGCGCAGGGGCGATAGCGTGCGTCGGGGGCCTCGGCCGGCGCAAGAATGCCGACGCGCAGCTGATCGGGCAGGAATGCCTGGCTGGCGCCGCAATGCACGCATTGCAGGCTTTCAAAATAGATCAGGTGCCCGCAGGCCTCGCAGTTGAAAACTTGCATTCGAACACTTTAATGGCGAAGTCAGCCGCCTGGGTGTAGGAAAAAACAAAGCCAGCTCAAAAGCTGGCTTTGTGGCGGGAAGTGAGGCTCTCAGAAAGAGTCTTGCTTCATGCACGCACCATCAGGGTCTGACCACGATGCTATTGCGCACGTCGCGCACATGCTTGGTTGTGCGGGCAATTTCGCCGGCTCGGGCTTTTTCTGCTTCGGATTTGGCGAAGCCCGACAGCTGCACAGTGCCGTTCATGGTTTCGACACTGATGGCGGTTGCAGAGACATTCTTGTCTTCGGCCATCTTGGCCTTCACCGCAGTGGTGATGCCGGCGTCATCCACATAGGAGCCCACAGTCTGCTGGTCACGAGCCACCGAACAGGCCGTGGTACCCAGCACGGTCGTCGCAGCGACCAGACTGAAAGCCAAAGCACGAGTCAGATTCTTCATATGGTTTTCCCTTGGTTTTGAAAAGGCGCAAAGAACGCCTGCGAAAAACGGCTCAGCGTGAATTCCTGCTCACTTCCTGCGCGAGCGGCCCAGAAAGAAGGCCGTCGCCAGGGCCGCGCCGGTCGCGGCAGCGATCAGCACGGAACGCCCGGGTTGTTCGGACACATACTTGGTGGTCGCATCAGCGGCGGTGTTGAACTGACGGCGTGCGCGGTGCGAGCTGTCGGCCCAGAAGTTGATGCTGCGCTCGGCCAGATCCTGAGCCCGGTTGGCCAGGTTGTCGATCAGCGGGTTTTCGCTGTCCTCGACATTGCGCATGTGACGCCCGGTAGAGTCGATGGCCTCGGAAGCCGTGCGGCGAGAGCGGCGTGCGGTGTCCTCGACCTTGTCGGCGATGTCTTCGGCCACATCCCGTGCTTCATTCACCATTTTCTGGGCAGCCTGCTTGCCGGAGTCCACTGCATCTTCTGCTGCATCGGCCATCTTGTGCGCAGCATTCTGGGCGGATTGGGCTGCGTGCTTTGCCGTGTCCCTGACGTCAGCAGCCACATCCTTGGCGGCGCCCTTGAGATCTTCAACCGTGTCCTTGGCGTCTTTTACGGCTTGGCTCATTGTTTGGAACTCCCTGAAATCTAGAAATTTTCGTGACAGCGTGCAGTAACGCCAGTCTGCGGAACTCTGCCTGCAGGAGGCAGAAGTTGAGGGTGATCATGGCGAATACTGGTGGTTTGTGCAATGTGAACGAACAAAGTTCTACACATTCGGTGCCTTTGCTATTTCTTCACCAGGCCCATCAGGAAGGTGATGACGGCCATGACCAGAAAGACGAAAAACAGAATCTTGGCAATACCTACGGCGCTGGCCGCAATCCCGCCGAAACCGAAAACTGCAGCGATCAAGGCAATCACCAGAAAGACAATGGCGTAGTGCAACATGGTTTTCTCCTTTCGAATGCAGACCGACAGGCATTGCCGTGCGGCCATGTATTGACTGTAGAGAACTGAGCAGCCCAAGCTTGACGGTGAGCTTCTGTCACCAGGGTCGGGGTATTTAGGGACAGTCATGTAGGACTGCGTTGACCCGCGCACCGAGTTCAGGTGTTTGCCACTGTCAAAGGAATGACTGCCGAGATGGTGGTTCCCTTGCCGGGCTGGGATGCCACGGTAAGCCTGCCGCCAACGGCTTCGACACGGTGTTTCATGCCTGCCAGACCATGGGAGTTGGGGCGCATGCTGGCCGGCTCGAAGCCTTGACCATCGTCCTGAATCTGCACGGCCACATAGGTGGGATAGTTGTGAACCGTCACGATGACATGGCTGGCCCTGGCGTATTTTCCGATGTTGGTGAGGGACTCCTGTACGACGCGATAGACCGTCAGCTGCGTGGATTCAGGCAGGTCCACTTGCTCCAGGCTGCATTCCACATCGATGCTGCTTCGTTCACCGAATTCTCGGGTCAGGATTTCCAGCGCGGTGGTCAGGCCCAGGTTGGACAGAGAAGAGGGGCGCAGGTCCTCAATGATGCGGCGTTTGAGTGCAATGCCGCTGTTGAGCGTCTCGATCAGATGGGTGATGCGTTCGGAGACGTCGGGTGTCGATGTATCGATCTTGGACTTGAGGCGCGCAACGTCCAGTTTCGCGGCTGTCAGCAGCGAGCCCAGCTCGTCGTGCAACTCGCGTGCCAGGTGCGCTCGCTCATCCTCGCGTACCTGCTGCAAATGGGTTGCCAGCTCGGTGAGGGCCGCAGTGCGGTCGCGAACGACTTCCTCCAGGCGATTGCGCTCGTCGCGCTGGATCTCCTGCTCGCGCAGATGTGAGTGCTGCAGCGCATTGGCCTGCCGCAGATACATGAAGAAGCCCAGAATCCCCAGTGCGGTCACTGTCGCAATGCCCAGGCGTGACAGACCCAGCGTTTGTTCGATATCCGCAAGATTGGACTTGACGCGCTGGTCGATGCTGTCCATCAGGGTTTTGATGTGGCCCCGTATGGCATCCATGTTTTCCATGCCAACGTCGGTAAACATCACAAAGCGCCACGCTTCATCGTTGCCCTGGCGATAAAGGCGCAGGCTCAGCTCCATTTCGCTGGTCTTGCGCTCGACCTGGCGGGCCAGCGGAGTAAAGGTTGCCAGCTCTTTGGGATCCATGATGAAGATGCCGCGCAGGTCATCCATGCTGCTGCTGATAGCGGCGGAGGCAGAGTTGTAGGGCTCGAGATAGCGCTCCTCTCCTGTCAGCAGGTAGCCGCGCAGGCCGGTTTCCGCATCCAGCATTTGCTGCATCAGCAAATTGAGCTTTGCTCTGGTGGCTTGCGTCTTGGTGAGCGTGTCCAGAGCTTGCAACGAGCGCTTATAGCCTGCTTCATTAATGCTTACCATTAAGACTGCCGCAATGACTGCGATCGTCAGGCTGACTGCAATTTTGCGGATATTGGTCCAACGCATCTACATCCTCTCACCTACAAGGCAATTACCTGATATTCTGCATAACCGTAGCGTCAACGACTGACATCATAGTGCGGGTCTTAAAGTGTGATGCGCCCTGGAGATGAGCGCAGTTTCATGAAAAGAGGTGTTCATGATAAAAGTAGGCATAGTGGATGACCATGCGATTGTTCGCTCGGGATTACGCCAATTCCTGTCGGAACATGTAGATCTGAGGGTCGTGGGAGAAGCGGGCAATGGGCGGGAGGCCATTGACCTGGTTCGGGAGCATGAAATTGACGTGCTGCTGATGGACTTGTCCATGCCGGGGCAAAGCGGCATAGATGCCTTGGCCATGCTCAGAGCCAAGGCACCTGACATGGGAATCCTGATACTAAGTGGATACCCTGAGGAGCATTACGCAATCAACTTGATTCGTCAGGGGGCTAGCGGATATCTCAACAAGGAGTGCGACCCTCAGGATATTGCAGAGGCCATCCGGACGGTGGCTCTGGGAAGGCGCTACCTGACACCGGCAGTTGCAGATCTTTTGGCCCAGCAACTCAACCGCAAGGATGACGTTCCGGCACACGAGCAATTGTCGGAGCGTGAGTTTCAGGTGTTCCTGAAGCTTGCGCGCGGCGAGACGGCTGGAGACATTGCCAAATCGCTTTCGTTGAGCGTGAAAACAGTGAGTACTTACCGGACAAGACTCATGGAAAAAATGGGCCTTTCCTCAAATAGCGACTTGACATACTATGCGTTGAAAAATCGACTGATCGATTAATGGATGCTCAAATAAAAAAGGCTTGAAATATTCAAGCCTTTTTTATTTTGCGTTATTTTCAAGATTTACTGGTATTCAAATCAATACAGAAATCGATAAGTGAATCTATTTCGTTGGATTTGTCAAATACGGCATCTGCGCTGAGTTCAAGGCAGCGCTGTCGTATATCGGCCGTCGCGTAATTGCTCAACACGAGCAGCTTTTTCTGCTGTGGTCGATGTTGAAGGCTTGTGACGATGCCCAGACCGCTGCCCTCGCGCAGGAACAGGTCCACGATGACCAGATCCCAGGCGTCAGGGTTGTGGCTGAGCCAGCGTACAGCATCGGCTTCGGTCTCTGCCACCCCTACCGCTTCCACATCGGCAAGCTCCGCCATCGTCGCAATCAGGTTGTCGCGAATCGTGGGATTGTCTTCAACAAAAAAAGTACGCAGTTTCACGACGGTAGCAAGCTGATGAGGTGGACGCCAAGGATCAAGCGGTGAGAGTCATTTCAATTCTCAATGTGGAAAATCAATTACGGCCCATGAAAAAATCATTGTATTGTTATTTTTTGTAATTTGTGTTCGGCGTTCCGCAGATATCACAGGTTTTAACCCTAGCAATTTTCATCCTACTCCACTCCATGGAACGTGCATCAAGCATTTGAAGTTGTCCGACAGAAGATCGGCCAAAACCGACAATCAGCTTCAGTGCCTCTGCTGCCTGCTGGGTGCCGATCAGTCCGACCAGCGGAGCAAAGACACCCATGGTTGAGCACTGAACCTCTTCGAATTCAGCCTCCGGCGGAAAGACGCATGCATAGCATGGGCTGTCGGGGTTGCGTGGATCAATGACCATCAGCTGGCCATCGACACGGATGGCCGCTCCTTCGACCAGGGGTACGCCGTGGCGTACGCAAGCCGCATTGATGGTCTGGCGGGTCTTGTAGTTGTCGGTGCAGTCGAGCACGATGCTGGCCTCGGGCAACAGTTCGTCGAGCAGGGTCTCGGTTGCACGCTGCTGGATGCAGCGGATCTCGATCCCGGGATTGATGGCGTGTACGGCCGTGCGGATCGATTCCACCTTGGGCATGCCTATGCGTTCGGTCGTGTGGGCAATCTGGCGCTGCAGATTGGTCATGTCCACGACGTCGTTGTCGACGATGGTGATGCGCCCCACACCTGCCGAGCCCAGATAAAGTGCGGCAGGCGAGCCCAAGCCGCCGGCTCCAATGATCACTGCATGCGCCGCCAGAATGCGCTCCTGGCCTTCGATGCCGATTTCGTCGAGCATGATGTGACGGGAATAGCGTAGCAATTGATCGTCATTCATCGGTTTGCTTCCATGGTTCCAAGAAAAAAGCCGGGCAAGCCCGGCTGATTTTGAGCGGGTCCCATAACCCGGTGCTTATTTTTTGCTCTTGTCGGATTCGCCTTTTTCGGGCGCTTTCTTGTCAGCGGGCTTTTTGTCTGCAGCCGTCGCGTCTCCGGGCTTCTCTTCGATTTTGCGCTCCGTCAGGGTTTTGCTGACCTTGACGGGTTGGCCCTTGAGCTTGTTCAGTGCCTGTTGCAGCTGAAAGTCCTTTTCAGACCCGAACTCCGGCAGGCGGCGTTCGGCGGCCGGCTTCTTGGCTTCCTCTTCCAGGCGTTTGCGGGCTTCCTCGCGGGCCTTTTCAAGTGAATCGTTCTTGACCTCCGCACCCTGTCCGCTGGACAAATGCTTTTCAAGGTCTGCTTCACGCATGCTCAATGCAGCAAACAGATCGCCATCAGCAGTCTCATCCACCATCACATCGGGCACGATACCCTTGGCCTGAATGGATTTTCCGCTAGGTGTGTAGTAGCGCGCCGTCGTCAGCTTGAGAGCCGTATCGGGCCCCAGAGGGCGCACGGTTTGCACCGACCCCTTGCCAAAGGACTGGCTGCCCATGACGGTAGCGCGCTTGTGATCTTGCAGAGCTCCGGCCACGATTTCGCTGGCCGAGGCCGAGCCTTCGTTGACCAGCACCACCAGAGGCAACTTTTTGAGGGCCGCAGGCAGGCGTTGCAAGGGGTCGCCAAAACCGCGCTGGGCGTAGAACTCGGGCGATGCCTTGTAGACGGCCTTGCTTTCGGCCAGCTGGCCGTTGGTGGAAACCACGGGCACATCGGGGGGCAGGAAGGCCGCAGAGATGGCTACGGCCGCATCCAGCAAACCGCCGGGATCGTTGCGCAGGTCCAGCACCAGGCCCTTGAGATTGGGCTCCTGCTTGTAGATTTCCTCGACCTTGCGCACAAAGTCGTCCACGGTGCGCTCCTGGAACTGGCTCAGGCGGATCCAGGCGTAGCCGGGCTCGATCACCTTGCCCTTGACCGATTGGGTCTTGATCTCTTCACGGGTGATGGTGACGGGGAAGCTGCGGCTTTCATCCTTGCGCAGGATGTTCAGGCGCACCTTGGTATTGGGTTCACCGCGCATGCGCTTGACAGCGTCATTGAGCGTCAGGCCCTTGACGGCCGTGTCGTCGATCTTGGTGATCAGGTCACCGGTCTTGAGGCCGGCGCGGAAAGCGGGCGAGCCTTCGATGGGAGAGACGATCTTGATCAGCCCGTCTTCCATGGTGATCTCGATGCCGACGCCAACGAACTTGCCGGAAGTGCCTTCCTTGAATTCTTTGTAGGTCTTCTTGTCGAAGTACTGGGAGTGAGGGTCCAGGCTGGAGACCATGCCGGAGATGGCGTCGGTGATCAGCTTCTTGTCGCTGACCTGCTCCACGTAATCGGTCTTGATCAGGCCGAAGACGGCCGACAACTGCTGGATTTCTTCAAGTGGCAGAGGTGTCACACCCCCGCGAGCCAGCGTCTGCAGGGATACGGTGGTCAACGCACCGGCGACCACGCCCACAGAGATCCAGCCTGCAATTTTGATTTTTTGACCCATAGCACCCCTTAAACCATTCGCAATATACACCTTGGACGGTGGAAGGCCTATGAGGTTCCATAGGCCTTTTGCCGTATCAGCCCGGTTCAGACTGGACCGGCGGTGAATAGGTCTCAGGCCTTGCCCTGGGCCGCAACTGCCGCTGCAGCCTTGGCTGCGGCTTCGGCGTCGCCCAGATAGTAATGGCGGATGGGCTTGAGATCGGCGTCCAGTTCATAGACCAGAGGAATGCCGTTGGGCACGTTCACGCCCACGATCTGGTCGTCGGCGATGTTGTCCAGATACTTGATCAGGGCGCGGATGGAGTTGCCGTGAGCAGCAACCACCACGCGCTTGCCGGCCTTGATGGCGGGGGCGATGGACTCGTCCCAGAACGGCACAACGCGGGCAACCGTGTCCTTGAGGCACTCGGTCAGCGGGATCTGCTCGGGCTGCAGTTTGGCGTAGCGCACATCGCTGCGTTCGCTGCGGGGGTCGGTGGCTTCCAGGGCGGGAGGCGGCACGTCGTAGCTGCGGCGCCAGACCAGCACTTGTTCGTCGCCATACTGCTTGGCCATATCGGCCTTGTTCAGACCCTGCAGACTGCCGTAGTGGCGTTCGTTGAGACGCCAGCTATGCACCACGGGCAGCCAGGTGCGGTCCATTTCATCCTGCACATGCCACAGGGTACGGATGGCGCGCTTGAGCACGCTGGTATAGGCCACATCGAAGTCATAGCCTTCTGCCTTGAGCAGTTGGCCGGCCTTCTTGGCCTGTTCGACGCCGGTGGCAGTCAGATCCACATCGGTCCAGCCGGTGAAGCGGTTTTCAAGGTTCCAGGTGGATTCACCGTGGCGGATCAGAACGAGCTTGTACATGGATTCTCTCAAAGTAGCAAAGCAGTAATGACACAAAGTCAAAAGCGTGCATTTTAGAGGCTGGGCTTTGTCCGGGCTCGAGGCAAGGTAAGCCGGGCCGATCCGGCGCCTGCCGGCCCGCTATTCCTGTAGCGAGCTTCGGGGATTGTGCGCAGCGCCCACTTGCGGCCCAGGGCGCGTCAACCGGGGCGATGGGCTTGCGGGCTGCAGGTTTGTGGCCCGCTGCTGCGGCCCGCAGGCTGGCCTGCCTCTAAAATCGTTCGGTTTGCCATCCCAAGGAATGACGTGAAATTCATCATTGATAACTGGTATTTGATCCTGATTGCCGTGGCTTCGGGTGTGATGCTGCTGCTGCCCGCACTGCGTGGGGCCACAGGTGGTTCGCTGTCGGCAGCGGCTGCTGTGCACCTGATCAACCGCGAAAAAGCCGTGGTGCTGGACGTCTGCGAGCCCGAAGAGTTTGCCGCCGGCCATGTCAACGGCGCCAGGAACCTGCCGCTGAGCCAGTTGGAAGAAAAGCTGCCCACCACCGTCAAGAACAAGCAGCTGCCCGTGGTGCTGGTCTGTGCAACGGGCGCCCGCGCCGCGCGCGCCGAGGCCGTGGCCAAGAAGCTGGGTTACGAAAAGGCCCAGGCACTGGCTGGCGGCATGAAGGCCTGGCGCGATGCCGGCCTGCCGGTTGAAAAAGCCTGATCCGGCCCCAACTGAGAACCCTGACGCATGCAGCGCTGCATGCGGCATTGCAAAAACACCAAGGAAGTTGCCCATGCAAGCCGTGAAGATGTACACCACCGCCGTCTGCCCCTATTGCATCCGTGCCAAGCAGATTCTCCAATCCAAGGGCGTGGAGCAGATCGAAGAGGTGCGCATCGACTTCGATACCGCAGCCCGCGATCACATGATGAAGACCACGGGCCGCCGCACCGTGCCCCAGATCTTTATTGGCGAGACCCATGTGGGCGGCTGCGACGATCTGATGGCGCTGGATGCCAAGGGCGGTCTGCTGCCTCTGCTGCAAGGCTGACGCATCTGCGCCGCCCATGTTGTCCCAAGACATGAATTTGCACTTTGTGCCGGCTGCCAGGATGCAGCCATGGGCGGCCACTGCATAATGCCAAGTGCTATTTTCTGGGAAATGCCTGCTGTGAGGATAGCTGCGTGCTGATCCTGCGTGCAGGCATTTTCATTTCCCTCTCAAGATTTTTCTGAAAGACCAAGCTCATCATGGCCGAACAAGACAACAGCCCCGTGTTCCAGATCCAGCGCGTGTATCTGAAGGACCTGTCCCTGGAGCAGCCCAACTCTCCCGCCATCCTGCTGGAGCAGGAGCAGCCCAGCGTGGACATCCAGCTGGGCGTGGAAGCTACCCCCGTGGCTGAAGGCGTCTACGAAGTGGCCGTGACCGCCACGGTTCAGACCAAGATTCAAGACAAGACCGTGTTCTTGGTCGAAGCCAAGCAGGCCGGCATCTTCGAAATCCGCAACGTGCCTGAAGACCAGATGGGCGGCGTGATCGGCATTGCCTGCCCCCAGATCATCTACCCCTATCTGCGCGGCAACGTGGCCGACGTGGTGACCCGCGCCGGCTTCCCTCCCGTGCACCTGGCCGAAATCAACTTCCAGGCCATGTACGAGCAGCAGCAAGCGGCTGCCGCAGCACAGGCCGAAGGCCAGCTGCCCCAGTAAGCTGACGGCAATTGCTGATTCCTGCGATGTGCAAGAATCGGCAGCCAGGCAAAAAGAGGCCCTAGAGGCCTCTTTGTCTTGTGGGTTGTGCGCAAACTGCTATCAAAATTCAGGTATGAAAATTCTTGTCATCGGCGCTGGCGCCTGGGGTACGGCCATGGCCATCAGCGCGGCCACCCATAAGGACCAGGATCGCGTCAGCCTCTGGGCGCGGGATCCGGCGCAGGCGCAGCTCATGCAGGCCGAGCGTGCCAACAGCCGCTATCTGCCCGGCATCCGCTTTCCGGATGCGCTCACGGTGGTCGGTGGCGATGTGATGGACCATGTGGCGGATGCCGATCTGATCGTGCTGGGCACGCCCATGGCGGCGCTGCGCCAGTGGCTGGGCCAGCTCAAGGATTGCC
Organism: Comamonas sp. AG1104; assembly: GCF_003350425.1. NCBI lineage: Bacteria > Pseudomonadati > Pseudomonadota > Betaproteobacteria > Burkholderiales > Comamonadaceae > Comamonas > Comamonas sp. AG1104. The sequence goes on from NZ_QQAS01000008.1 coordinate 42,350, forward strand.
GCCGGCCCGTGGTCTGGCTGTGCAAGGGCTTCGAGGCCGTGGCAGCGGATGCTCCAGCCGGCAGCTATGGGCTGATGGCGCATGAAGTCTGCCAGCAGGTGGCTCCGCAGCTGCAAAGCGGTGCCCTCAGCGGCCCCAGCTTTGCGGCCGAGGTGGCACGCCAGCAGCCTACGGCTTTGGTGGCAGCCAGCGCCCATGAGGGCGTGAGCGAGCTGCTGGTGTCGGCCTTTCACGGCGAGGCCATGCGCGTCTATGCCAATAACGACATCGTGGGCGTGGAAGTGGGCGGAGCCGTCAAGAATGTGCTGGCCATTGCCACGGGTCTTTGCGATGGTCTGCAGCTGGGGCTGAACGCGCGCGCAGCCCTGGTCACGCGCGGCCTGGCCGAGATGACGCGTCTGGGAGTGGCGCTGGGCGCGCGCGCCGAGACCTTCATGGGCCTGTCCGGCCTTGGCGATCTGGTGCTGACTGCGACCGGCGATCTCTCGCGCAACCGCAAGGTGGGTCTGTTGCTGGCCGAAGGCAAGAGCCTGGAGCAGGCCGTGACATCGCTGGGCCATGTGGCCGAGGGCGTGTACAGCGCCCGCACCGTGCTCGCCCGGGCACGTCAGGTCGGCGTGGAAATGCCCATCACCGAAACCGTGGTGGCCCTGCTGGACGGCCAGTTGCCGGTCACCGAAGCCGTGCAGCACCTGATGGTGCGTGATCCGCGCGGCGAATAAGGTAATAAGGCAATAAAACGATAGCTGTAAGCGCTTGATATTCATAGATTTCAGATATTTTTATATCTGAAAGTCAATGGATATAAGCGGTAGTAGCTATTGTTTTCTATGACGCCGGTCGTTGGATTCAGGCCCGCTACTTCGTCTCTCTGATGCTGAGCCAGGCACTCGCCGCCCCGCACAGCGCAATGACGAGCATGCCCAGCACGGCCCATTGGTCGGGGATATGGCCATAGACCAGCCAGCCGGCCAGCAGCGCGCAGGGAATCTGGCTGTAGAGAAACGGCGTGATGGTCGCAGGCTCGGCTTTTTCATAGGCCTTGAGCAGCATCAGATGTCCGACGGCGCTGCCTGCGCCCATGGCAATCGCGGCCAGCCAGAGCGCGGCGCTGTCCGGCAACTGCCAGACCCAGGGCAGGGCCATGCAGGTCAGGCTCAGGGCCAGCAGGCTGGTGTAGATCTGTGTGGTCAGTGGGCGCTCCTTGCCCGCCATGCGGCTGCTCAGAATCTGATAGGCGGTGTTGGCCAGCAGCTGCAGCGCAGGCCAGACCAGGGCCCAGCCGCTGAACTGGCCGCCGCCCGGCCGCAGGATGACCAGCGTGCCCGCAAAGCCCAGCGCCACCAGCACCCAGCGCAAGGGGCTGACCTGCTGCCCCAGCCAGAGCGCGGCCAGCAAGGTCAGGGCCAGCGGCGTCAGCGCCACGATGGCCGTGAACTCCGCCAGCGGCAGATAGCGCAGGCTGAGCATGGCCAGCGCATTGCTCAGGCAAAACAGAATGGCGCGCAGAAACTGAAAACCCGGGCGCCGGGTGCGAAAGATGTCCAGTCCATGGCGAGCCACGCCAAAGCCCACGGTCAGCGCCGACTGCAGCGCATAGCGCAGCCACAGAGCCATCAGCAGCGGCAGCAGGGCGCCCGCATATTTGGAGCCCGTATCGAGTATCGAAAAACAGGCGCAGGCCAGCACCGTGAAGCCGATGCCCGTCAGCGTATGGCGATGAACTGAAGGGGCGGAGTGCTGTGACATGGAAGAACTTGCCGGGCACTGGGCGGTGCCTGGAGAAAGCAGATTTCAGACCATTTTTGGCCTGAAGCCCCTGATGAATAAACGCTAGCTGCTATTAAAAGTAAAGAGCAGCTTGAGAGCAGGGCGCGACTTAAGGATAAGGGGCAGCAAGCAAGGGCCTAGCCGGCCGCGCCGCCCCGCAGCTAGGGCTGCCCCAGCGATGCTGTCGTCCCCCTCCCTTAGCGCGCAGCGCGTAAAGAGAGGGGCGCCCGGCCAGGGGAAGGCGCGGGGCCGCCCAGGCAAGCGGCTCAGGGGGAGTTACAAGCCAATCTCCAGAGCCAGCAGTTCTTCCACCGTCTGGCGACGGCGAATCAGCTGGCTCTGCGCGCCATCGACCAGCACTTCGGCGGCCAGCGGGCGGGTGTTGTAGTTGCTGGACATGGAGCTGCCATAGGCGCCCGTGTCGTGAATCACCAGCAGGTCGCCCACGCTGGCGCCGGCCAGCGAGCGGGGCAGCACCACGCCGCCGTCGCCCTGGGTGAAGACATCGCCCGATTCGCACAGCGGGCCGGCCACCACGCTGTCCTGCGCGGGCAGGCTCTGGCCGTCGCGGCGCAGCACTTCCATGCCGTGGTAGCTGCCGTACATGCTGGGGCGCATCAGCTCGTTGAAGCCGGTATCGACCAGCACGAAGTGGTTGCTGCCCGCATTCTTCGTGGCGCGCACGGTGCCCAGCAGCACGCCGGATTCGGCCACCAGGAAGCGGCCGGGCTCGAGCTCCAGTCCCAGACTGTGGCCTACGATGCCTTCTGCCTGCTTGCGCGCCGCATCCCACAGGCCGTGGTAGTGGTTGGTGTCGATGGTGGCATCGCCAGCACGATAGGGGATGGACAGGCCACCGCCGGCGGAAATCGCATGCAGGTCCACGCCCGCTGCCTTGGTGCGCTCGACCAGCTTGACCATGGCGCCGCAGACTTCCTGCAGATGGCCGTAGTCCACGCCCGAGCCGATATGCATATGCAGGCCGGCCAGCACCAGGCCGCCGGCCTTGATGGCGTCCAGTGCGGCTTCGAGTTCGCTGTGCCAGATGCCGTGCTTGCTGTGCTCGCCGCCGGTGTTGGTCTTGTTGCTGTGGCCGTGGCCGAAGCCGGGGTTGATGCGCAGCCAGACATGGTGGCCCTTGGAGACGGCAGCCAGCTGGTGCAGCATGTCGATGGAGCCCGCATTCACGGGAACCTTGTGCTCCACCACGGTGGCCAGCGTCGCCTCATCCATCACGTCGGCCGTGAAGACGATGTCGGCAGGCTCGCCAAAGCCGGGCTTGAAGCCCGCTGCCAGCGCACGCAGGACTTCGCCGCGCGAGACCGCATCCACCTTCACGCCCTGCTCGCGCATGAGCTTGAGGATGTGGATGTTGGAGCAGGCCTTCTGGGCAAAGCGCACGGTGTCGAAAGCCTTGAGCTGGGCAATGCGCTCGCGAATGGTGGCGGCGTCATACACCCACAGCGGCGTGCCGTACTGGTCTGCCAGGTTCCAGAGCTGTGCGGGAGAGAAGGGGTTTGCCATGGCGGTCTCTTGAAAGGGAATAGTTCTGCGCATCATGCATGCGGCTATCTATTCAGTCCAATAGCTTGATTTTTGAAGATCATTCAATATTGATATGCTTTGCGCATGACCGATTCAGAAGCTTCTCAGCGCATCACCCATCGCCATATCGAGGTGTTCCGTGCCGTCATGACGGCCGGCAGCGTCACCGGCGCGGCGCAGTTGCTCTATACCTCCCAGCCCACAGTGAGCCGCGAGCTGGCGCGCATGGAGCAACTGCTTGGCTATGCGCTGTTCGAGCGTGTGCAGGGCCGGCTGCGTGCCAATGCGCGGGCCTTGCTGCTCTGGGACGAGGTGCGGCGCAGCTGGCAGGGCCTGGAGCGCGTGATCGACCGTGCCGTGGAGCTGGGGCGTCCGCAAGGGGCGAGCATCAGCGTGCTGTGCCTGCCGGCACTCAGCCACGCCTTGCTGCCGGGCGCGCTGGCGCGTCTGCATGCCAGTCACGGCGCAGTGGCCGTGAGCGTGAGCACCCAGGAGGCGCCGCTGCTGCAGGAGTGGATGGCGGCCCAGCGCTTCGATCTGGGCCTGTCCGAGCTGGCCGATGCACCGCCGGGCACGCGCAGCCAGCCCTTGCCGGCCATGGACGAAGTGGCCGTGCTGCCAGCCAACCACCCGCTGGCGCAGAAGGCGCTGCTGGGCGAGAGGGACTTTGAAGGCGAATCCTTCATCAGCCTGGCGAGGGACGATCCCTACCGGGCCCAGATCGATGCGGTGTTTGCCCGCGCCGGCGTGCAGCGCCGGCTGAGCCTGGAGACCGCCAGCGCCGTGGCCGTCTGCTCCATGGTCCAGCATGGCCTGGGTCTGGCCATCGTCAACCCGCTGACAGCGCGGGCCTGCGCCGGCCCGCAACTGGTGGTGCGGCCGCTGGCGTTCTCGATCGCGTTTCAGGTGCATATGCTGCTGCCGCTGCACCGACCCGCCGATGCGGGCCTGCCCTGGCTGACGGCGGCACTGGAGCAGGAGGCCCTCAGCCTGCTTGGACACAGGCCATGAATTCGGCGATAGGGCCTTCGCAGGTGAGCTTGCGCAAACTTCTATGTTGCAGTGCACAATAAAGCGCCTGAATGCTAGGAGTTACACATGCCTGAATCCGCCATCCCTCACCGCACCGCCAGCGAGCTGCTGGACATCAGCATGGCCGTGCCTCAGGTTATCAACCACCGGCTCACGCGCATGGCGCTCAGCGGTCCGGTGCTCTCTGCGCGCGATCAGAAGGAGTTCACGCGCATGGTGGTGGAAAAGCAGGTTGCCTTCAGCCAGGCCTGGCTGACCATGGGGGCCGAAATGTTCAAGGTGCAGCAGCAACTGTGTCTGGCCTGGATGCGCAACCCCTGGACCATGGGCCAGAAGCTGCCCGTGGCGGCCGACAAGGTGGCGGCCAGAAGCCTGGCGCCGATTCGCCGCAAGGCCGTGGCCAATGCCAAGCGCCTGTCGCAGACCAGCCTGAAATAAGCGGCCACCGACCGCCAAACCTAGACCCTGATGCGTTCTATGAGCCGTTGACTGGCGTCATCCAGCCCCTTGAGTTCCACGCGGCAGCCATGCTGGCGCAGGCGCTCCATCACCTTGTCCAGCGCGCCCACGGCGGTGATGTCCCAGAAATGCGCGCCACTGACATCGATGCGGGCCCGCCTGCCGGCCGCGGCACGCACGTCGAAGGCTTCGATCAGCGCATCGGCCGAGGCAAAAAACACCTGGCCGCTCACCGTCCAGGTATAGAGATCGCCGGCCTCGTCCAGGCTGCCCCGGACCTGCAGCATATTGGCCACCTTGAAGGTGAAGAACACGCCCGAGAGCAGCACGCCGGCCACCACGCCGGCGGCCAGATTGTGGGTGGCGATGGTGATGATCACCGTCACCAGCATCACCGAGCTGGACAGACGCGGGTGGCGCACCAGATTGCCCAGCGACTTCCAGTCGAAGGTCGAGACCGACACCATGACCATGATGGCCACCAGAGCAATCACCGGCACCCGGGACACCCAAGGCTTGAGAGCGACCATCAGAATCAGCAGAAACACCCCGGCAAACAGGGTGGACAGACGACCGCGGCCACCGTATTTCACATTGCCCACGGCCTGGCCGATCATGCCGCAGCCCGCGATGCCGCCGAACAGGCTGGCCGAGACATTGGCCATGCCCAGGCCCGTGCATTCGCGGCTCTTGTTGCTGGGCGTGCCCGTGAGGTCGTCCACCACGGCTGCCGTGAGCACCGACTCCAGCAGGCCCACCATGGCAATGGCCAGGGCCGGCAGGGCGATGATGCGCAGCGTCTCCAGACTCGCTGGGATTTCAGGCAGGGCCAGCAGCGGCAGGCTGTCCGGCAGATGGCCCAGATCGGCCACGGTCTTGAGCGGTAGACCCATGAAGCTGCCCATCAGGGTCAGCACCAGCACGCAGATCAGTGGCGACGGAATGGCGCCCAGCGCCTTGAGCTGCAGTATCTGTCCCAGCCAGGGCAGGCCGTAGATCAGGGCCAGGCCCAGGGCCAGCATGGCCCAGGTGGCGGTGTTGGCGCCATGCAGATGCGGCAGCTGGGCTGAAAAGATCAGAATGGCCAGCGCATTGACGAAGCCCGTGCGCACCGAACTGGAGACAAAGCGCACCAGAGAGCCCATCTTGCACAGGCCGAAAGCGATCTGCATGACGCCGGCCAGCAGGCCTGCTGCCAGCAGATATTGCAGACCATGCGAGGCGACCAGCGGAGCCGCCACCAGGGCCACCGAGCCGGCCGCTGCCGAGACCATGGCCGGGCGCGCGCCGAACACGGCAATCACGATGCTGATGATGAAGGAGGCATACAGCCCCACGGCCGGGTCCACGCCCGCGACAAAGGAAAAGGCAATGACCTCGGGAATCAGCGCAAACGTGGCGACGGCGCCGGCCAGCAGCTCGCGCGGTACGCTGGGCGCCCATTCGGCACGCCATCGGCTCAGGGAAAAATTGGGGTTCATATCGCAGCAGCAAGTGAGGCGCTGCCTATGCAGGGCAGACAGCGCCGGTGGGCGATGTTAAGCAGTGCCCAGCACTTTTGCTGCGTGAGGGTCAGCCTGGGCGCTTGAAGCACACCATCTTGGGCCTGAAGCGCTGCAGCACCTCGCCGCGCTGGTTTTTGGTGTGGGAGAGCACGCGCACCAGGGCCCGGTTGGGTTTGGACTGGGAGGGAATGATCTCCACGATTTCGGACTCCACCTGCAGCACGTCGCCGGGGCGCGTGGGCTGGGGCCAGGCCAGCTCCTCCATGCCGCCGCCGATCACGCCGTCGGCCAGGGGAATGCTTTGCGTCACCAGCAGCATGCTGATGGAGGCCGTATGCCAGCCGCTGGCGGCCAGGCCCTGGAAGAAGGTGTGCTTGGCAGCTTCGGGGTCGAGGTGAAAGACCTGGGGATCGAACTGCCTGGCATAGGCAATGATTTGTGCCTCATCCAGCGGGTAGCCCTCGCTGACGAACTTCTGGCCTACGTACAGGTCATCCAGATACAGTTTCTCGCTCATTGGCGTCCTCTTTCATGCCGGTGTATGGGGTGGCCGACAGTATGCGCGGCGGCGGCCCTGGCCGCTGTTGCCAAGGTGCCATAGCGCTATGCTTGGACGCATGAATTTCGAGTTTGAAGATTCCGAGATCGCCGCAATCAGCCTGCAGAGCGGCGTGCTGCAGATCCGCTTTTCCGCCGCCCGTCTGTATGACGGCGACAGAGCCGGGGCCGGGGAGGGGCTGTGGCAGCCTGTGCTATTGATATGCAAGCAAACTGCGCAGACCGACAAAGAGTCGGACGCGGATTTGACGCGAATTCTGGCCGCAGCGGGCCGTGTCCGGCAAGCGCAGCTGCATATTGCTGGTCAGCGCCTGCGCAGCCTGCCCCTGCCTTTTGACAGCGATGCCGGTTTTGTGCTGGAGCTCGAAATGGGCGACGGCCTGTTTTGCCGGCTCAAGGGACAGGGGCTTGCGCTGCAGGCTCTGCCCGGTCGGTCATCGACGGACTCCTACCAGTGCTGAGAGTGCTCCTCGCCTCTGCATTGCTCTTGATGCTTGATATGTGAGCGGTTTGAATCAGAACCAAGAGTCAGAGGCCTGATCCTGGGCTGGCCGCGCCGCAGCGGGTGTGCCGCCCGCTGCCCGAGTGCCCCCGCCGCCAAGCACCTCAGAGAGGCCTAAGAGAGGCCTAAGAGAGGCCTAAGAGGGCCTAGAACTCCAGGTTGTCTATGAGCCGGGTGCTGCCCAGGCGTGCCGCGCCCAGGGCCACCAGATCGCCGCTGCGCGCATCGGCAGGCGCTTGCAGATCGCTGCGCTGGCGCACGCTCAGATAGTCGGGCTCCCAGCCCTTGGCACGCAGCGCGGCCATGGCCTGCGCTTCGAGATCGGCCAGATTGCCGCCCAGGCGCGCGGCATCGGCCAGGGCCTTGAGCGCCTGCGACAGCGCCATGGCCTGCACACGCTGCTCATCGCTGAGGTAGCCGTTGCGCGAGCTCAGTGCCAGGCCGCTGTCGGCGCGCGCAGTGGCGCAGCCGATGATCTCTATGGGCAGGGCGAACTGCTGCACCATGCGGCGGATCACCATCAGCTGCTGGTAGTCCTTCTGCCCGAAAACGGCCGTGCCGCCGCCCGTGGTGGCGAACACGGCCTGGAACAACTTCATGACCACGGTGCAGACGCCGGTGAAGAAGCCGGGGCGGAAGTGCCCCTCCAGAATATCTGCCAGCTGCGCATCGGGCTGGACCTTGAAGGTCTGCGGCTCGGGGTAGAGGTCTTTCTCCCTGGGGGCGAAGACGATGTCGCAGCCCTCGGCTTGCAGCTTGGCGCAGTCGGCATCGAAGGTGCGCGGGTAGCTGTCGAAGTCTTCGTGAGGCAGAAACTGCAGGCGGTTCACGAAGATGCTGGCCACGGTCACGTCGCCATGCTGGCGGGCCTGGCGCACCAGGCTGAGATGGCCTTCGTGCAGATTGCCCATGGTGGGTACAAAAGCAGGGCGGCCGCGACCAGTCAGGGCGGCGCGCAGGTCGGCGATGGTGTGAACGATTTGCATGACTCAAACAGTGGGGAAAACAAATAGGACTTACGCAAACAAGAATGCAACAACGGCCTGCCTTCTGAGGCAGTCGCCCGGCCCGAGCCCGTTTTGCGTAAGTCGTGACAAAAACAAAGGCCCAGGTTCACCAGGCATGCAGCGCATTGTCGGGGAAGCTGCCATTCTTGACGGCTTGCACATAGGCTTCCATGGCACCCTTGACACTGCCCGCATCGGCCATGAAGTTGTGCACGAACTTGGCCATCTTGCCCAGGTTCACGCCCAGCATGTCGTGCAGCACCAGAACCTGGCCGGCCGTGCCACTGCCCGCGCCAATGCCGATGGTGTGGCACAGCGGCAGCTCCTCTGTCAGCTGTGCGGACAAGGCGGCGGGCACCATCTCCAGCACCAGCATGGCGGCTCCGGCATCCTGCAGCTCCAGCGCATGCTGGCGCAGCGTGGCCGCTGCCTGCTCGTCCTTGCCCTGGACGCGATAGCCGCCCAGGGCATGCACGGTCTGCGGCGTCAGTCCCAGGTGGGCACAGACGGGCACGCCGCGATCGACGAGAAAGCGCACGGTGGGAGCGGTCCAGCCGCCGCCTTCGAGCTTGACCATATGGGCACCGGCCTGCATCAGCTCGCAGGCACTGCGCATGGCCTGCTCGGGACTTTCGGCATAGCTGCCGTAGGGCATGTCGGCAATCACCCAGGCCGTGGCCTGGGCGCGGTGCAGGCCCCGCGTGACGCTGGCCGTGTGATAGGCCATATCCTGAAGCGTCACCCCCACGGTGCTGTGCAGGCCCTGGCAGACCATGCCCAGCGAGTCGCCGACCAGAATGCACTCCACACCGGCCGCATCGGCCACGGCGGCAAACGTGGCGTCATAGGCCGTGAGCATGGTGATTTTTTCACCGGCCGCGCGCATCTGAGCCAGACGCGGCAGGCTGACGGGTCGGCGCTGGGGCTGGGGCGAAGAGGGGGGAATGGTGCCGTAAGGCGTGCCGCTGGCGGTCATGGGATGTCTCCTGGTCTTGTCTATGGCTGGACCCCGCAGAAAAGCCTGCAGGCAAATTTGCCCGCGAGTCTATGCGATGCTGCGCTGCAGCGCCACGTTGAAAAAGGTATGGCTGCTGTCGGCCACCTTACTATGCTGTGTGGTCATGCATTGCATGGCCCTGCGTTCTGCGGCCTTCCATTTCTTTTTGCACAAGGTTGTTCATGTCCATGGTCGAGCCTCAGCTGTCGTCGGTTTCTTCCCCAGTTTCAGCCGTGGCCTGGCAGGGGCTGCGCAGCGTGAGCTGGCTGGAGTCGCTTTCCGACGAGAGGCTGTCCGTGCTGGCGGGGCAATGCCTTTGGCACCGGCTGGAGTCGGGACAGGTGCTGCACGGGGCCTATACCGATCAACGCATGTACATGCTGATCAACGGCCGGCTCAGTGTCGGCAGCTACAGCGCCAGCGGGCGGTCCATGATTCTGGGTTATCTGGAGCCCGGTTTCTTTTTTGGCGCGTTCGCGCCGCAGCCGCCGGTTCGCCATGTCTCCGTGCAGGTGCAGGCCACGCATGAGAGCCTGGTTGCATCGCTATCGAATGCGGAGCTAGAGGCGCTGATCATGAGTGATGTTCTGGTCATGCGGGCGGTGGTTCAGCGGCTCAGCGAACTGGCAGGGGTGCTGGCGCGGCGTGTGGTCAGTCTGGGAACCCTCACAGTGCGGGGCCGTCTGCATGCCCAGTTGCTGGAGCGCGCCGAGATGGCGGGCGTCGAGAACGACGAGGCGCTGCTGTCGCCTGCTCCGCGTCAGAACGATCTGGCCCTGATGCTGGGCACCAGCCGCGAAGAGGTCGCACGCGAGATGTCGCGACTCACGCGTCTGGGTCTGCTCAGACGGGAAGGGCGCAATCTGCGTCTTTGCCGTGTCGACGGCCTGCGGCTACTGCTCGAAGAAGCGCATTGATTTTTTATAATGTGGAATGAGTTTTTGCGTGAGAAAACGCACAGACGGCGCGTGGGGGCCGGGCGCATAGTTCAGACGTGCAGCACGCGGCAGGTCTTCTTCCCGCTGCTGCGCCGTTGAAAGGATTGAAAATGCGCTCCCTCACCCGTTTGTTGACCGCAGCCGTGCTGACCGCCAGCGCTGCGGTTGCCATGGCTCAAGACCTCCCCCAAACTTCCGTAACCTCCAGCAAAAGTCGTGCCGAAGTGATGGCCGACCTTGAGATGTACCAGCGCGCCGGCCTTGGCTATATGCCCACGCCAGCGGCTTATGTCGAAACAGAATTCAGCAGCGAGTACCGCAAGGCCTATGCCGAATATCAGCGTCTGCTGGCCAGCCCCGCCTACACGGCTGCCGTAGCCAAGTACCAGTCGCAACTGGGCGGCAAGTAACAGAGTTCTCTCTTAGCCACCCGACAGAGGTGGCCCATTGGTGGATGCGCGCTGAGGGATTCCTTCAGCGCGTTTTTTTATGCCGGCAATGCCAGGCTGATGGATATAGCAAGTTTGATAGCATTCGGCGCATATCGATAGTGCGCTTGCAGGTGATCTGACTTGAAAACCGTTCTTGATTTCACCGCTCCCTGGCAGGCGGGTGCTGCCCGTCTGCGGCATGGCTTTGGCGAGCCCGAGCGCATATTGCAAGCCCATGCTCCCGAGGATGTACCGGCCGTGCTGGAGGCCGTGCAGCAGGCGGCCGAACAGGGGCTGTGGTGCGTGGGCTGGCTGGCCTACGAGGCGGCCGCAGCCTTCGACCGGGCCTATGCCCAGGCCGTGCATGCAGCGGCAGCAGGCCAGCCGCTGGCCTGGTTCGGCCTGTACCGCGCGCCGCTGGCAGGCCCTATGCAGACCCGGCCGGTGCAGGCCGCAGCGGTGCATTGGCAAACGGCGCTCAGCCGCGCGCAGTTCGATGCCCATGTGGCGCGTATCCATGCGGCGATTGCGGCGGGCGACTGCTATCAGATCAATTACACAGCCCCTCTGTCTGCCGAGCTTGCGCCGACGCAAGAGCCGGATGCTTCCGCATTGGCCCAGGCGCTGTTCGCAAGGCTGCAGCAGGCCCAGCCAGGAGGCTATGCAGCATTGGTCGATTGCGGCGGCATGCAGGTGCTGTCGCTGTCTCCGGAGCTGTTTTTCGACTGGGACGGCGAGCGGATTCTGACTCGCCCGATGAAGGGCACGGCGGCGCGCGGCAAGACCCCTGAAGCCGATGCACGTGCTGCTCAAACCATGCGCGAATCGGCCAAGGAGCGGGCCGAGAACGTGATGATCGTGGATTTGCTGCGCAATGATCTGTCACGCATAGCCGTGCCGCACAGCGTGAAAGTGCCGCAGCTGTTTCAGGTTCAGGCGCTGCCTGCCGTCTGGCAGATGACTTCGGATGTGGTGGCACGCACACGCTCGGATGTGCGGCTGGTGGATGTATTCGGGGCGCTGTTTCCTTGCGGCTCGATTACCGGGGCGCCCAAGCGCCAGGCCATGCGCCTGATTCGCGAGCTGGAGCCCGAGCCCCGAGGCGTCTACTGCGGCGCTCTGGGCGTGGTGCGACCCGGGGCTGAGTCGGGGCGTATTCACGCAACATTCAATGTTCCCATTCGCACAGTGGTGCTCAGGAACGGGCGCCTGAGCTGCGGCATAGGCAGCGGCATCACGGCCAGCGCCAATGCGGCCGACGAATGGATGGAATGGCAACACAAGCAGACTTTTCTGAAGGTGCTTGAGCAAGGCGTTTGAGCATGAATACGAATCTTGAAATCCTCGAAACCCTGGCACTCAAGGATGGCCGTTGGCAGAACTGGGCTTTGCACTGGGCCCGTTTGCAGATCACGGCGCAGCATTTCCGCTATCCGCTGATGCAGATGCAGCTGGAGTCCGATATGGAGCGCATGGCCAGGCAGACGCATTCCATGGGCGACTGGCGCGTGCGGCTGGCGCTTTCGGTCACCGGTGAGGTGCAGATCACGGCCGAGCCCTTGCCGCCCTCGGTCCAGCCCGTCGCGCTGCAGCTGGCGCATCAACCCATTGCAAACGCGGTGGCGCATAGCGATGTGGTGCGTTTCAAAACCTCGGTACGTCAGCATTACGACGCTTTCAAGCCCCAGGGTGCCGGCATTTTCGATATCGTGCTTTTCAATGAGGACGGTCAGATCACCGAAGGCACGCGCGGCAATATTGCCGTGCAGCTCGATGGGCGCTGGGTCACCCCGCCGCTGCAATGCGGGCTGCTGCCAGGTGTGGGGCGGGCACTGGCCCTGTCCCAGGGCCGGCTGACAGAGCAGGTGGTGACGCTGCAAGAGGCAAGCCATGCCAGCGGCTGGGCCTTTATCAATAGCCTGCGTGGCTGGCTGGATGCTCGTTTGATCGCATAGGCCTGGTTTGATATCGTGCGGGTGTAAGCAACCTGGAGGAGTCTGAGCCATGGATGACGATGACTTTGATGCTCTGTATCTGGATCTGATGAAGGAATTCCTGGCTACTGCCACGCCCCTTCAGTGGCTGGCCGTGGTCACCACGATGAACTACGACAACGGCAGCGCGCTACCCGACTGGATCAGCAAGCATCCCAAGCTGGAGCCGGCCGTTGCCAAGGCCTTGTACTGGTATCAGCAGCCGGGCTACTTCCAGCACTATGCTTCGCAGGACAAGGTACCCAGCATCAACCGCTCAGGCTGGGCCCGCGTGCAGGCGCTGAGCCAGCGCTTTGAACAAGGCAACCTTGCACCCGCCACCATTGGCTGGGATCCGGCCAACGATCTGGCCTCGCCCACGGGCAATGAAAAGCATCCTGGCTATGACTGGACCAGCGAAGCCGTCAAGGGCGATGAAGCCAAATGGCAGATTCCGGCCATCATGCTGCAGGCCGTGCCCGGCGAGCAACCCGATATCTATGCCTATGTCGATGAGCATGGCTGGGAAGACGGCATGCCGCCCCATGTCCAGGAAGAGCTCAATGCGGCCATGGATGGGGACGAAGTCGAGGATGAGGACTGAGGCCCAAAGCCTGCGCGCGATGGCCTGGCAACGGTTGTAGCTCAGGGCATATGTAAGCATGCTTGCAACCCAAGCCCAGCGCCTAGTGAGGAAAAACAGCTCTTTGGGTATCTTCTGGCGGTACTGGGTGAAGAAACTCTTGGCTTGAGCGAACGGATTTTCTACTATTCGCTCACCACAACTTCTGAGACCCGCTCATGAACTCTCAAGCCATCACCAGCCACAAGCCTTCCTCCGCCTTTGTCGGCGCATCCTGGGCCGCCTTGCTGCTGGGCATCGCCGCCTTCCTGGTCGGGTTGTGGAATGCTGCCATGCAGCTCAACGAAAAAGGCTTTTACTTTGCCGTGCTGGTGCTGGGCCTGTACTCAGCCATCTCGCTGCAAAAAACCGTGCGAGACAAGCTCGAAGGCGTTGCCGTGACCGGCATTTACTACGGCATCAGCTGGGTGGCGCTGATCATTGCGGTGCTGCTTCTGGGCGCAGGTCTCTTCAACGCCACGTTGCAGCTCAGCGAAAAAGGTTTCTATGCCATGGCTTTTGCACTGGCCCTGTTCGGTGCGATTGCCGTGCAGAAAAACACCCGCGACAGCCTGAGCGCCGACGATGGAGCAGCAGAGCGCAAGCGCGGCAAGAGTGAGCGCAGCGGCCCTGCTCTGGTGGTGACCGATCCCGCCAAGCCTGCCGATGTGCCCGAGCAGGTGGCCAATAACCGCTGAGCCGGAAAGCCGTTTGACGGCTGAACATCAGGCGCTCCTTTGGGACGCCTGATTGCGTTGGCACAGTTGCAGTTGCTGCGCCACAAATTGCCTGAAGACTTCATGCAGTGTTGCATTGGCGTCCCCACCCGCGCTCCAGTTGTGCAGCTGTGCCAGGGCCTGGGCGGCAGCCTCGAAGCTGGAGAGCTGCCCGGGCAGATGGGCCTTGCGGATGGCGTAGCCGGAGTCCTCCACATCGAGCAGGGGCAGGCGCGGCAGGGCCTGCAGTGCGGGATTGAGATAGAGCATCTTGCGGCTTTTACGCCAGGTGCCGTCGATGACCACCAGTCGAAGGCGCTCTGGCGGCTGCGGCCAGGGCAAAGGCAGGGGGCTGGCCGCAGCCAGCCCCAGGGCGGCATCCTGCTCTGCGGTATCGGGGTAGAGCAGCAGGCTGTGGCGTGGCGCACCATCGGTATCGGCCCAGCTGGTCCATCTGCCATGCAGAGCCGCTTCCAGCTCGGCAGCATCGAATTCCTCGCCCACCATGACCCGGCTGCGAGGCAGGCACAGATGCAGCAGATGCCCGGTGCCCTTGGCTTCATGCACTTCCATGGGATGCATGAGGATCAGCACTTCGACCTGATGTGCGACCGGACGGGCCAGTGCGCAGACGCAGGTGCGCAGCGCCCGGTGACAGCTGGGGCAGCGGGGGCGAGGCTCTGGTTTGCTCATGATTCAGGAGCTTCTTGCTCTTTTGGGATAAGGGGTTGAAGCGATTTTTATCTCAAACCAAGGTCCCTGAAACAAAAACGCCCGCAAGCATGGCTGCGGGCGCTCTGGCTTGTGTGGCCGAGGGCTTACAGGCGACCCTTGAAGTAGGTGGCCTTGTCCATATCGGATACGTCCACGCTCAGCTGCACCATCACATCGGCAGGCTGGGGCGCGAGGCGGCGCAGGACTTCGGCAATGCCGTCCGACATCTGCTTCTTGGCTTCGGTGCTGCGGCCTGCCATCAGCTGCAGGTGCACATGGACGAAGCCGCGCTTTTCGGGCTGGGTGCCGATATAGACATGGTCCATGTTCAGGCGGGCAATGCGGGCCTTGACATCGGCTTCATCGAGAACGGTGGGGTGGGCGCAGACCACGGCGTTGATGTCGCGCATCAGTGCGCGCTCGTTCAGGCCGGTCAGGTTGTCGGTGTATTCAATATGCAGATGAGGCATGGAGTTCTCTCGCTCGGTGTTGGAGGCAAAAGCCGTTTTTACAGCATCTGGGTGGGCACTTTGTGGCGCAGCTCGACCTGTTTGTTGCTGTCGTCCACAAAGACCAGCTGCGGCTGGTGCTCGGCCACATCGCTTTCATGAACCTGGGCGAAGGCGGCAATGATGAGCAGGTCGCCCACGCTGGCCCGGCGAGCGGCCGAGCCGTTGACGGAAATCATGCCCGAGCCGCGTTCGCCCTTGATGGCGTAGGTCACAAAGCGCTCGCCATTGTCGATATTCCAGATGTGGACTTGTTCGTTCTCAGCAATGTTGGCGGCATCCAGCAGATCCTCGTCAATAGCACAGGAGCCTTCGTAGTGCAGCTCGCATTGCGTGGTCTTGACGCGGTGGATCTTGGATTTGAGCAGGGTGCGGAACATGGTTGTCTCTCTGGGGCGCTTTGCGCGTTGCTGGAATGGGGCAGGCCTGTGCTTGCGAAAAATCACGCAAGTCTAAATGCGATCGGTAAAACCCATGTAGTTCATTGAGGGCATTGACAGGGAAATGCGGCGCCTGCGCATTCTCGATGTCGAGAGTTCTGCCAGCCGCCGTTGTAGGACGATGTGACGATTGTCGTTGTGATAGTTGTTTTGTTGCGAATTTAAGGGTTGTAACCAATGTTTCATTTTCACTTTGTTTAATGACTTCAGTCCCAGACGGGGCCCGTCCAAGGCAGGCCATCTCCGTACTGCATGGGCTTTCTCATTTCTACAAACAAGTGAACAGCATGAAACGAACTCTTCTCGCCCTTGCCGCCCTGACTGTCTCCGCCGGTGCTCTGGCTCAATCCAGCGTGACCGTCTTTGGCGTGGCCGACGTGTCGGTGGCCCACATCTCCACGACCGGCAAAAGCGTTTCCGGCCTGGCCAACGGCGGCAACTCCAGCAGCCGTCTGGGCTTTCGCGGCGTGGAAGATCTGGGCGGCGGCCTGAAGGCCGATTTCTGGCTGGAGGGCAGCCTGAGCGTGGATGACGGCACGGCTTCCGGCTTCAAGTTCGATCGCCGCTCCACCGTCAGCCTGCTGGGCAACTTCGGTGAAGTGCGCCTGGGCCGCGACAAGACCCCCGCCTACCAGAACCTGGAGACTTTCCATGCCTTTGGTGACACCGGCATGGGCGCCATCAACGGCCATAACCTGATCAGCGGCTCGGCTGCAGGTACCTCAGAAGGCTCCAACCCCAAGCGCAATTCCAACGCCATCAGCTATCTGCTGCCCAAGCTGGGCGGCGTCTATGGTCAGCTGACTCACAGCTTTGGCGAGCAAGCAGACGACCACAGCCTGGCCAGCTCCACCGGCCTGCGTCTGGGCTATGCCAACGGTCCCCTGAACGTTGCCGCAGCCTACGGCATCGCCCGCGGCGGCACAGCTGCCGCTGGCGTGGACTACAAGACCATGAATCTGGGCGCTTCCTACAACTTCGGCGTTGTCACTCCCATGCTGTTGATCGCATCCGACCGCGGCAACGGCAAGCGCGTCGATCTGTACAGCCTGGGCGTGAAGATGCCTCTGGGTGCCGGCGAACTGCGTGCTGCCTATACCTGGTACAAGGACAAGAAGCAAAGCGATGCGGACTCCCAGCGTCTGGCCCTGGGCTATGGCTACAAGCTGTCCAAGCGCACCGAAATCTATGCGGCCGTGGCACGCATGAGCAACGACGACAAGGCTTCTCGCAAGCTGGGTTCGTCGCTGAGCCCTACACCCGCTGTGGGCAAGAGCCTGACGGGTTACGAAATCGGCCTGCGCCACAATTTCTAAGAGCACGGGCATCAGAGAGCTGCGGTGGCTGCGCTCTTATGCCTGATGATCTTGCCGAGTTAGGCCTCCTGGTGGGGAAGCCGTCTGACTCTCAGCAAGCTGGCCCCGCAATAGCGGGGCCTTTTTTTGGGTTTGTGCGGCGGCTGTCTTCAGGACAGATCGAGCACGCAGCCGTCGCCAATGCTGTCGCGCCAGACGCGGATGCGGCTGGGCGCAGGCTCAAGGTCGGCCAGGGCATTGGCGATGAATAGACAGAGGTTTTCCAGCGTGGG
Organism: Comamonas sp. AG1104; assembly: GCF_003350425.1. Classification (NCBI taxonomy): domain Bacteria; kingdom Pseudomonadati; phylum Pseudomonadota; class Betaproteobacteria; order Burkholderiales; family Comamonadaceae; genus Comamonas; species Comamonas sp. AG1104. The sequence goes on from NZ_QQAS01000008.1 coordinate 59,656, forward strand.
CTTGCCCAGGCCCGGCACTTCATCGAGAAAGTGATGGTCTAGCTGATCGCGCAGCAGCTCCAGGCGCGCGCGCAGGTGGCCAAGGTCGATGACCATGCCATTGTCCGGATTGCGCGGGCCGCTCACGCTGACCTCGGCCCAGTAAGTATGGCCGTGAATACGGCGGCTGCTCTCGGTTTCGATAGCGCGCTCCAGGGTATGGGCGGCATCGAAGAAAAAACGCTGGTGAACGGTGAACTGCATAAACGTTATTTCTGGCTTTGCGCATGCAACCGGCGCGCACCAACGCTAGTGACAGCAAGCAAGGGCCGCCCCGCAGCGAGGCTGTCGTCTCCCTCCCGCGTAGCGAGAGAGGGGGAAGGCGCGAAGCGACTCAGGGGGTGTTTCATCGAATTCCAGTGAGCTTGTGGGTTTGCAGGCTCAGGCGCCAGCCGGGGCGCTGCATGCATTGCTCAATACAGGCGCCAATATTGCTGCTCTGCTGGGCGTTGTCCATGGGCTGCAGAAAATAGTGCTGGAAATCGGTGCTGGCTTCAATGGCTTCCAGATCGAACGTGAGCTGAGGCCAGACCAGCTTGAGCTCCTGGCCGCTGCGTTGAATCCAGTCGGCGCCGGCCTTGGGGCTGATGCACAGCCAGTCAATGCCTTCGGGTGCGGCCACCGTGCCGTTGCTTTCCACCGAGATACGAAAACCGCGCGCATGCAGGGCGGCGATCAGAGCCTGATCGACCTGCAGCAAGGGCTCGCCGCCCGTCAACACCACCATGCGGTGCTGGCTGTCGTCGGCAGGCCACTGGCTCAGAATGCGCTCGGCCAGCGCATCGGCCGTGGCGAACTTGCCGCCCAGCGTGCCGTCGGTGCCGACAAAATCGGTGTCGCAGAACTGGCAGATGGCATTGGGCCTGTCCTGCTCGCGGCCCGTCCACAGATTGCAGCCCGCAAAGCGGCAGAACACGGCGGGCATGCCGGCCTGGCCGCCTTCGCCTTGCAAGGTGTAGAAAATTTCTTTGACGCTGTATGTCATGTCGAATGTGTCGCGTCAAGGCGCGGTGGAACAAGGGGCGGCTGCGCAGCAGCCCAGGATGTGAATGTAAGCCCTTGCTGAACTTCTGGTGGGCCAAAGGGTTACAAGGCGCTTGCCTTGCAGGCGGCTTCCGGCCTCACACCGGGGTATAGGCCAGACGCACATAAATGGGCGCGTAGGCTTCGGCCTGGGTGATTTCGATCAGCGTTTCCTTGGCCAGCTCCAGCATGGCGATAAAGGTCACCACCAGCACGGTCGAGCCTTTTTCCGGATTGAAGATGCGCTCGAACTCCACGAAACGCTGGCCCTGCAGCTGCTTGAGGATCTGGCTCATGTACTCGCGCACCGACAGCTCCTCGCGCGTGATCTTGTGGCTTTGCACCAGCTTGGCGCGCTTGAGGATGTCGCGCCAGGCCGCTTGCAGCTCGCCGATTTCCACATCCGGAAAGCGCGGTTGCAGGCTTTGCTCGATATGGACCGTGGCCTTGAGAAAGTCGCGTCCATAGGTGGGCAGCTGCCCCAGCTGCTGGGCGGCCAGCTTCATCTGCTCGTATTCGAGCAGGCGGCGCACCAGCTCGGCGCGCGGATCCTCGGCTTCCTCGCCGTCCTCCTGCTTCTTGGGCGGCAGCAGCATGCGCGACTTGATCTCGATGAGCATGGCCGCCATCAGCAGGTATTCGGCGGCCAGCTCCAGATTGCGGCTGCGCACCTCGTCCACATAGGTCATGTACTGGCGTGTCACGTCCAGCATGGGGATGTCGAGGATGTTGAAGTTCTGCTTGCGGATCAGATAGAGCAGCAAGTCCAGCGGGCCTTCAAAGGCTTCGAGAAAGACTTCCAGCGCGTCGGGCGGGATATAGAGATCCTGGGGCAGCGCAAACAGCGGCTCGCCGTACAGGCGTGCCAGAGCCACCTGATCGACGACCGAAGGCGACGGGTCAGGGGCGTCCGGGTTCTGGCCCGGCAACAGGGTCTGTTCTTCAGCCTCGCTCATGGTCTGCTATGGATTGCAGAGCTGAGCGCGCTTGATGAGTAAGCGCTTGAGGCTGATTTCATCGAAAAGATCAGGAGTGGTTGGTCTGGTACACGTAGGGCTGTTGTTCCACGCGACCGGCGCGCAGATCTTCCCAGACTTCATAGTTCACGTCCTTGTCCCACAGCAGGGCGCGACCGGCTTGCTGTTGCTTGTCCAGCTCGGGCTTTTGCTGCTTCAGGTCGTTGATGAAGTTGGTGGTGTCGGAACGGTAGTCGGGGCGACGGAAGAAAGACATATGTGTAAAACCTCTCAGAACAGCGGATTTTAGCCCGTCGCGGGCGCCAGGCCCGCTGCGGGCTATTTCAGATCCTTGAGACAGATCTGCGCGAACTCCTTGCAGTCGTCCGAGGCCAATGGCGAATCGACGATCTTGCGCAGCACGGCAGCAAATTCGGGGGCTCCGACCGGGTTCGGGTCGCCGCGCTGAAAGTCTTCATCCACGCGCATGGTGCGGTCCAGCCAGCCTATCACCTGCACGCTGGGTTGGCGCTCCAGCGACGCCAGCAAGGCCGGGGTGTAAGCGGCCATGGGGTGCTCCTCGATCAGGCTGCCAAACGGTCCGGGGCCGCCGTAGTCGAGGTCGGGATAGGTTTCGATCAGCGTCAGGATATGTGGCAGAACCTGCTCCAGTGCGGCGTCCTGCAGTGTCTCCAGGTGTTCGTAGACGGGATCGATGATCAGCCATTTGTCCTGCTGATCCCGGGCCGCCTGTGCGGCGCTGCTGAATTGGGAAAACAGTTGTTCTAGGGTTGTGCTCACTGGGGATGACTCCGTTTTGACAAGCGTTTGCAAAAGTGGCGCGCGTGCGCGGGTGGCTTGCTGTCAGAATTCGCATTCTGTCTGGCAAGCATTGTGATTCAAGCCCATGAATATTTTTTCCCGTGTGACGGCGGCCCTGGCGGCGGCGGCTATCAGTACCCTGGCGCTGCTGGGTTGCGACGAGCAGAAGATCAAGGAGCTGGAGGAAGGCCTGTCCACCGAGGCCGATGTGCGCGCGAAGTTTGGCGAGCCCGAGCGTATCTGGAACGAGGAAGACGGCTCGCGCACCTTCGAGTACAACCGTCAGCCGGCCGGCGCCAGGAACTACATGATCACCATCGGCGCGGACGGCAAGATGAGCGCGCTGCGCCAGGTGCTGGCTCCGCATGTGTTTGCCAGGATCGTGCCCGGCATGGAGGAAAACGAGGTGCGCCGCATGCTGGGCAAGCCCGCCAAGATGATGACTTACAAGCTCAAGCAGGAAACCGACTGGGACTGGAACTACATCGATCCGCCCACGCGCGAGATGCAGTTCACGGTGACCTTTGGCTCCGATGGCCGGGTGCTCCGTACGCTCAACCGCGAACGCCTGCCCGACGAGTCGCGCGGCTGATCGCCTGCAAAGCCACCGGATCTGTTCAAAGCCCTGTTTGCGATGGTGCAGACAGGGCTTTTTTGCCTCTGGCCTGGAGAGGGCCTGAATGCTGTGGTGGCGAGGGAGTTGAGGTGCTTCCGAATTGATAGCTTTTAGTGCTTGTCCTGTAAGTGATGGAAGCCGAAAAGCTTGAAATATACGACGGAGTTGCCTCTGAAATTCCCCTTCGAGATTTGTTGCATTGCAGCAAATCATGTGCATACAGCATGAGTCCATCCGTAAAATTAAGGGGTTTCCCGGTGTTATCCGCACCGGCTCGCCCCGGTCTTTATCGAGATCATGGGCATCAATCTTGCTGTCTTACCCGACATGTCCACACCGCTATCTTCTTCGGCCGGCTCTGCGCTGGCCGGCCGCATGGATGCCCCCGCTGCTGCGGCACCGGCCACTTCGGGCCTGCGCCATGGCCGCTTCGAGGACGCGCAGGCCCTGTTCACGGGCTCGCTGTTTGTCTCCATCACCATGATGCTGTTTGCGCAGGCGGGACTGCTCACGGGCAGCACGGCGGGCGTGGCTTTTTTGCTCCACTATGTGACGGGACTGCCTTTCGGTGCCATTTTCTTCGTCATCAATCTGCCGTTCTACTGGTTTGCCTGGAAGCGCATGGGCGCGGAGTTCACGATCAAGACCTTTGTCTCGGTTGCCATGCTGGCGCTGATGGCCGATGTGGGTCCGCGCTTCATCCATATCGACTACCTGAATCCGCTCTATGCGGCAGTGGCTGGAGGCTTGCTCATGGGGTCGGGTTGCCTGTTCCTGGCACGCCACCACTCCAGCCTGGGCGGGGCCACCATCGTCTCGCTCTATCTGCAGGACCGCTACGGCATTCGCGCCGGCAAGGTACAGATGATGATCGACTGCACTGTTGTGCTGCTGGCGCTGGCCATCGTGCCGCTGGAGCGTGTGACGTATTCGGTGCTTGCGGCGGTGATCATGAGCATGTTTCTGTGGATCAGCCATCGCCCCGGCCGCTACCAAGGCAATTGAAGTGCTTGGCCCCAACAAAAAACCCCGTTTCGGCGGGGCTTTTTGTTGGGGCTTTCGAAGTCAGGCGACGCTGATCGTCTTCTGTGCACTCAGTGTCTGGCCCTGCTCATCCTTCCACTGCATCTGCAGCTCGCCGCTTTCCCGGGCCACGAAGGTGAACTCGATATAGGGGTTCTGGGCAATCGAGATGCCGGGCTCCCAGCTGAACAGCAAGGCGTTGCCCAGCCGGGCTTCGAAACGGCTCACGATATTGCGCGGACGCACCTTACCGGTGGCCGGGTCGGTGCGCAGACCGCTTTCCATGACATGTTCCATCTGCGCGCGCACGCGCAGCACTTCGCCTTTCTTGGGGTTGGCATTGCTGATCCAGACGCGAGGGGGTTTGCTCATAGTTATGTTCCTCTCACATGCCGCAGCCGCTGGCGGCTACCGTCGTTGCTTGCTTTGCTACCAGCACCTTGCCGCTTTTCATGCGCGCCAGGGCGTGCACGGTCTGCGACTGGGACAGGCGAATGCGCACCGCAGCCTCTGCCGTGCCTGCGGCCGCAGAGAATTGCAGGCGGCAAGTCAGCGGCGAAGGGTTGAGTTCGGCCAGCACGATGATTTCCTCGCACCAGTCCTGCTCGGTGATGGGCAGCGTCACCTTGACCTTGACGGGCACGGCACTGGGGTTGTCGGCCAGCACGGGCACATCGAGCTGCAGACCATCGGCCTGAGTGGCCTTGCCGCCGGTGAATTGCTCCATGAGCTTTTTGAACTCGGCCGGGTTCGGTGCCAGTGGCCCGACCAGCGGAGTCTTGGCCGCGCTGCTGGCTTGCGCCAGAGCCGATGCGGGCAGAGCCAGACTGGCCCCGGCTGCCGCCGCGCTCAGCACCATGCTTCTACGGGTGGTGTTCTTGAACATTGCCTTACTTCAATCCAATTAACAAAACTTCAAAACTCACACCGGCTCCAAGTGAGAGACGCCAAGCAAGAGCCGCCTCGCGGCGGGGGCGCCTAGCAGAGGGCGTCGTCCCCTTCCCGAAGAGAGAGGGGGACGCAGCAAAGCCGCTCAGGGGGAGATTTAAGTGCCCAGGAAATCTCCGAACTTGCCGTTGATCCAGGCAAAGTCCTCCTTGACCAGATCGGAGGTGCGTACATCCATGTCGATCTGGGTCTGGTTGACCTGGCCGCTGGCGTCCACCTCGTATTCGAACTTCACCGAAATTTCCTCCTGAGGGTCGCCGTTGACCATCATGTAGCAGAGGTTGTCGGGCAGCCGGGCCACGACCTCCTTGCCGGCCACGCGCTCGGCAATGTTCCGGGCGACGATCTTGCCGATGTAGTTGGCCACATGGCCGCTCTTGGGGTAGTGGCCGAACTGGGGCGAGATCGCGCCCATCAGATCGCCGACAAAATACACGCGGTCGTCGCTCCTGGCATGAAACAGGCGGTTGTGCATATCGGCCCAGCCCGTGGGCTTGCCGGTGGCAGCATCCTTGCCGATGAGGTCTGCCTTCCAGACCATGTCTGCGGCCTGGTGGGGCGGCATGAGGATGGCGTCGTCGAACTTGAAGTCGCCCGCGGCGGTCTTGATCTGCTTGTTGAAGGGGTCCACTTCCTTGACGCCGGCATTGGGCACATGGGTGATGATGTCTGCGTACAGCTCCTCGAAAGCCTGCTTGTAGCCCACGCCGATGGGGGCGATCTTGGGCTTGGGGTCGAGGATCAGGATCTTGCCGGGAATCTTGTTCTTCTTGATATGCCAGGCGATCAGGCAGGCACGCTCATAGGGCGAGGGCGGGCAGCGATGCGGCGGTGGCGGCAGCGTCATCACCAGCGTGCCGCCCTTGAAGTTCTTGACCTTGCTCTTGAGCGAGAGCATCTCCTGGTTGGGGATGTAGGCGTTGGGGAAATGCGTGCGCGTGTGCTCGATGGCGCGCTGGTCGTTGCCGAACCAGGCCTCGTAATCGTTGCGAATACCGCCCGAGAGAATCAGGAAGTCATACTCGATCAGGCCATGGGCCGTGCGTACCAGCTTCTTGTCGCGCTCGAAGCCCGTGACTTCGGTCTGCAGCAGCGTGTAGCCGTATTTGTTGGCCGGGTGCAGCATGTCGCGGTTCACGAAGTCCGTGCCCACGATGTCCACCAGCCACTTGTTACTCATGGGGCCGGACCAGAAGGTCGGATTGCGCTCCAGCAGCACGACGTCGGAAGCGGGAATCAGCTCGCGCAGATAGCGTGCCGCCGTGAGGCCGCCCCAGCCGCCGCCGCAGATCACGATGCGTGGACCCTTGCCCTTGCGCGGCAGAATGGGGGACTGGCTGCTGATGATGGCGGGTGCAGCCATTGCCGGGCCGGCAGCGGCGCCCAGAGCGAGTGCGGGCGGAGTCCAGAGGAAATGGCGACGTTGCATGAGCATTGCTCCTGTAATGGGAATAGGGCCAGATCGAGGCCTCGGATTCGGGGGAGGGAAGCAAGCTTGGGCGCAGCGCGATGGGATTGCCTCTCAGCCGACACGCGGCACAAGCAGAGCTGGTGGCTGGAGATTCTAGGAGCAGGCCCAGATCCGGAATCGGTGAATACCCAAGCGAAGCCAGCGCTATTGCTGGCGCAGCAGGCGCAGGCTGACAAGCGCTCCGAGCAGGATGCCGGCAACGGCCGCAAAGCTGGCCAGCGACAGAGTGGACAGCCCGCTCAGTCCCTGGCCGATGGAGCAGCCTGCGGCCAGCACGCCGCCAATGCCCATCAGCAGGCCGCCACCGGCGCTGGCAGCCAGGCGGCTGGTGGAGTCAAAGCCTTCCCAGCGCGCCGTGCGGCTGCCAAGGGCTGCGAGAAAGGCGCCGGCGAGCACGCCCGCCGTCAGCGCCAGGCCTATGCCGGGCTCGCGTCCCACGGACAGCTGCAGATAGAGCAGGGCCTCGGCAATCGGGCCGATGAAGCTCAGCGAGGTGAGGCGGGCCGGCTCGAACTCATCGACCCCGATATGCGCAGTCAGCCACCAGCCGGCAGCCACCAGCAGGCCTATGAGCAACGCGCTGCCCCACTGCAAGCGGCTTTGGCGCAGGCCGGGGCGCAGCAGGGCGTAGGCCAGCAGCAGCAAGGCCAGACCAAGCGTCAGCAGCCATGTATTCACGGAAGACAGATAGGCGGGCAAGGTTGCCTGGGCCAGCGTGAGGGGGGCGAGGGCCTGCAGCCAAAGGCGTAGAGGCGTCAGTACACCGGTCATGGCCAGCTGCGCGCCCAGCGCCAGAAACACGACGGTGACCAGGCAGCGCAGATTGCCTCCTGCCAGCAGCACCAGAGAGCGTGCTCCGCAGGCGCGGGCCAGCACCATGCCGATGCCAAACAGCAAACCGCCAATCAGCACGCCAGCCATGGAAAAGCCGGGCCGCGCAATGGCGGCCTGGCCCAGATCGAGCATTCCCAGAGCCTGCAGCCCCTGCGAGGCCAGCAAGGCCACGGCCAATGCCAGGGCAAAGGCCTGCAATGCAGGCGCCTGGCCCGCAGCGACTTCGGTATCCAGCCCCATTTGCTGGCGCAGCCCGCGCAGCAGACAGAAACGCCCCAGCCGCGCAGCGACGCCGAAGGCCATGCCCAGCAAAAAAACAGACCACAACAACATATGAGTTGAAATTTAGTGCTCAAAGCATCGGAAGATGCTTGCAATGGGCGTGCTACAAGTGCCAGCAAGCAAGGGCCGCCCCGCAGCGATGGTGGCGTCCCCTTCCCGCAGTGCGAAGCACGCAGAGAGAAGGGGAAGGCGCAAAGCGCCTCAGGGGATGAGCCAGTCAACCACCCCAGATATCCGCGCTGATGGCCTTGTACCAGGCTGCGCCGTAGTCGGCCTCGGCCTTGCGGAAGGCTGCATCGCCGTTCAAGGGGCTCACGCCGCCTGAGTCTGGCACCTCGATCAGCTTGCCCGCTGCCGTGCGGTAGACGCCGGCCACGGAGATGCCGTAGTCGGTGCCGATCAGGCTGTAGCAGGTGTTGGCAAAGGCCGCTGCAGGCAGGGGGCTGCCGCTCAGTTCGGCGGCAATCGCGGCTGCGGCCACCTTGCCTTGCGTATTGGCGGCAAAGCCCGACTTGGGCATGGGCGCGGCAATCGTGGCGTCACCCAGCACATAGACATGTGGGACCTGGGTGGATTCAAAGGACTCTGGCTTGACGGGCACCCAGCCGCTGGCGTTGGTCACGCCGGCGCGGTCGGCGATAAAGCCGGCCTTCTGGGGCGGGATGACATTGAGCACATCGGCTTTGTGCCTGGTGCCGAATGCGGTTTCCACTTCCAGGTTCTTGGCATCCACGCGCGTGACCTTGCCGTCATCGGCCTGCTTGACCCATTCGATCATGTCGCCGTAAAGCGCCTTCCAGCCCTGAATGAACAGACCTTGCTTGGAGAACGCATCCTTGTCGTCCAGCAGCAGAATCTTGGACTTGGGCTTGTGCTGCTTGAGGTAGTGGGCCACCATGGCCGCGCGCTCGTAGGGGCCGGGCGGGCAGCGGAAGGGGTTGGCAGGAATGACCATCACGAACTTGCCGCCGTCGGGCATGGCTTCGAGCTGCTTCTTGAGCAACTGGGTCTGCGCTCCGGCCTTCCAGGCATGGGGGGCAAGCTGGGCTGCCGCCTCGTCATAGCCTTCCAGCGCATTCCAGCGCATGTCGATGCCGGGCGAGAGCACCAGCTTGTCATAGCTCAGCGCCTGACCGTTGGACAGCAGCACGCGCCTGGAGTCGGTCAGGACCTGGTCGGCCCGCGCGTGGACCACGTTCACGCCGGCCTTGCGCAGACCGCCGTAGCCGTGACCTATGCTGTCCCAGCTGCGCAGGCCGGCCAGGTACAGATTGGAGAAAGGGCAGGTATAGAAGCGCTCGGCCGGCTCCACCAACGTGACCTGGATATGCGGCGCGAACTGGCGCAGATAGCGCGCGGCCGTGGCTCCGCCAAAGCCGCCGCCGATCACGACCACATGGGCCGAAGCTGCCTTGGCCTGCACGATGGCGGGCATGGCGAAGCTGGCTGCACCAGCGGCGGCACTGCCGAGAATTTGACGACGATTGATCTGCATTTACTGGCCCTTCTTGCTGAACCACTGGGCCAGCGCTTTGAGTTGCTCATCGTCGTAGCCCTTGGCCAGACGGGTCATGACGGTGGCGTCCTTGGCGGTGCCGGCCTTGAAGGCCTGCAGGCGCTGCAGCAGATGGGTTTCAGGCAGGCCGCGCAGCTGAGGAATGACGCCCGTGGAGCGGCCGTCCGGGCCGTGGCAGTTGGCGCAGCTGGCAGCCAGCACGGCCACATCCTGCACACGCAAGGAGGTGGCGGCAGAGCTGGCCAGGCCGGGCAACGGCGCTGCCAGAGCAAAAGCCAGCCATAGCGCAGGGCGCGCTGGAGTGAGCAAGAGTTTCGATCGCATGGGGCCTCCCGTTGTCCCCACGCAAGGCCGCGTGGGGGATTTATGACCTCGATGCCTGAATGTGCGCGGCCTTTGTTATGTGTGGCGAATGTCGAGCATTCTTCTGGGCAGGGGCGGAGCAGGCAGAGCTGATGGAGTCGGATTCTAGGAAGCGGCCCCGTCCTGACAAGCTCAATATCCCGGTGGTGTAACAGGAAGTTATTGGTTATTTAGTTATGCGCTGCGCTTGTGCTTGCAGCTGCGCTTCAGTGCATGAAAAAACCGCATGGTGCTATCTTATGTGTAGCGCAATGCGGTTTCCTGTGAGCGGATGCGGGCGGTTTGTCAGTTTTGCGGCGGCAGTCCGTCAGAGGGCGCGGCAGGTGTAGGGCTGGCGGTCGTTGCCGGCATTTCTGCCGCTGCGGGAGCGGTGGCCGACGGATCGCGGTAGCGAATATTCACGCCGCTGGTATCGGGCGGGTCGTCATCCATCAAGGCGTCAGCTGCCTTGCCCACGCCCTTGCCCACGATCTTGGCTGTGCCGATGGCGGCATCGGCGGCCAGACCCACGGCCCCTGCCGTCACGCTGATGGCGGTGCCGGTGACGGCGATCACGGTGCAGCCCGAGAGCGCCAGGCATAAAAAAGCTCCAGCCAGCCAGAAGCCGTAGGAGCCTGATGAGGCACGCCCCCGCGAGGAGACTCCGGACAAGCGCCTAAGGCGGCCCCGCCGCCCCGCCGCGAGGCTGTCGTCCCCCCGGGGGGACGGCGCCGAAGGCGACTCAGGGGGGATCATAGGTGGGATCAATGAATCCGCATGCCGGGCATGGCGCCGGGGAAGGGCTCCAGCACATAGATGCCGGGATGGGCCTTCTCGTCAGCGTGGCTGGCGGCCAGCACCATACCTTCGGACAGGCCGAACTTCATCTTGCGCGGTGCCAGATTGGCGACCATCACCGTCAGCTTGCCCTGCAGCTGCTCGGGCTGGTACATGCTGCTGATGCCGCTGAACACATTGCGGGTCCTGGGCTGGCCGTTCTCGTCCTTCTCGCCCACGTCCAGCGTCAGCTGCAGCAGCTTGGTCGAGCCTTCCACCGCCCTGCATTCCAGAATCCTGGCGATGCGCAGATCGACCTTGGCAAAGTCGTCGATGCTGATGGTCTCGGCCAGCGGCTCGCCGCCGGGGGCGTTGGGGTCGATCACTGGCTCGGCCTTCTTGGCGGCCTTTTTCTCGGCCTTGGCGGGTTCGGCGGCAGGGGCTGCCTGACCGGCGGGTGCTTCAAACAGGGCTTCGAGCTGCTTGGGATCGACGCGCTGCATCAGATGCTGGTAGACGCCGATCTGGTGGCCTGCGCCCAGGGGCTTGACCACGTCGGCAAAGCTCTCGGGCGGCACGATGAGGAATCGGGCCACTTCGGCAGCCACGCCGGGCAGGATGGGGCTCAGGTAGATGGTCAGGATGCGGAAGGCTTCGATGCAGGTCGTGCACACATCGTGCAGGCGGGCATCCATGCCTTCCTTCTTGGCCAGCTCCCAGGGCTTGTTGGCGTCCACATAGCTGTTGACCTTGTCGCACAGCAGCATGATCTCACGTGCAGCGCGGGCCGAGTCGCGGCCTTCGTAGGCGGCGACGATGGCGGCTTGCTGCTCGCGCAGCGCGGCCAGCAGGGCCTGGCCGTCTTCGCTGACTACGCCCAGCCTGCCGTCAAAGCGCTTGCTGATGAAGCCTGCGGCGCGCGAAGCGATGTTGACGTACTTGCCGATCAGGTCGGAGTTGACGCGCAGCATGAAGTCTTCGGGATTGAAGTCGATGTCTTCGTTCTTGCCGTTGAGCTTGGCGCCCAGGTAGTAGCGCAGCCACTCGGGGTTCATCTTGAGCGACAGGTACTTGAGCGGATCAAGGCCGGTGCCGCGGCTCTTGCTCATCTTCTCGCCGTTGTTGACGGTCATGAAGCCGTGCACGCAGATCCTGGTCGGCGTCTTGCGGCCGCTGAACTTGAGCATCGCAGGCCAGAACAGCGTGTGGAAGGTGATGATGTCCTTGCCGATGAAGTGGTACTGCTCCAGATCGGGATCGGCCATGTAGGCGTCGTAGTCCTCACCGCGCTTGTTGAGCAGCTCCTTGAGCGACGCCAGATAGCCCACGGGCGCATCCAGCCAGACATAGAAGTACTTGCCCGGCGCATCGGGAATCTCGATGCCGAAATAAGGCGCGTCACGGCTGATGTCCCAGTCGTCCAGACCTTCGCTGGTCGAGCCGTCGGGGTTGGTGCGCACGCCGAACCATTCCTTGATCTTGGCCGCCACTTCGGGCTGCACATGCTTGCCGTTCTGCGTCCACTCGGTCAGGAACTCCACGGCGCGCGGGTCCGAGAGCTTGAAGAAGAAATGCTCGGACGACTTCATCACCGGCGTGGCACCCGACAGGGCCGAGAACGGGTTGATGAGGTCGGTGGGCGCGTAGACCGAGCTGCAGACTTCGCAGTTGTCGCCGTACTGGTCCTTGGCGTGGCAGCGCGGGCATTCGCCCTTGATGAAGCGGTCGGGCAGGAACATGTTCTTCTCGGGGTCGAAGAACTGCTCGATGGTGCGGGTTTCGATGAAGCCTGCCTTTTTCAGGTCCAGATAGATCTGCTTGGACAGCTCGTGGTTTTCGGCGCTGTCGGTGTTGCTCCAGTTGTCGAAGGCGATGTGGAAGCCGTCGAGATACTGCTTGCGGCCGGCGGCGATGTCGGCCACGAACTGCTGGGGCGTCTTGCCGGCCTTTTCGGCGGCAATCATGATGGGGGCGCCGTGGGCGTCGTCGGCGCCCACGAAGTTGACCGCATTGCCCTGCATTCGCTGCGCACGCACCCAGGTGTCGGCCTGGATGTATTCCATGATGTGGCCGATGTGGAAGTTGCCGTTGGCGTACGGCAGGGCGGTGGTGACGAATAGTTTGCGTGCGGTCATGAGGAAACAGCTTTCACAGAGAACCCGTCATTCTAGAAGGGCTTGGCTCCAGGCTGCGGGCGCGGGTTTTGCGGCGGCACCCGCCGAGTTCGTTCGGGAACGGTAGTTACTTTGTTTTTTGTAGCTGGTTACGCAGATTCCATATTGTTTTCAATATGAAAACAACTTTAATTCTATGAATATAAAGCGTCAGAAGCTCTGAAATTGGAAGCGATAGCCGAGGCTGCACTCAGCTCACTGCAGGCCTTTTGTTGCGGTACATGTCCTGGTCGGCCACCTTGAGCAGGCTTTGCGCATCCTGCGCATCCCTGGGATACAGGGCCTGCCCTACGGATGCGCCCACGGTCACTGCTTCGCCCTCGGGAATGCCTTGCAGCGTGCTCAGCGGCTGCTGCAGCGCATGTTCTATCTTCAGGCGCACGGCCTGAACCTGCTCCTCGTCGCTGACTCCGCGCAGGATGAGGATGAACTCGTCACCGCCCAGGCGGGCAACGACATCGTCGGGGCGCAGCAGATTGCGCAGGCGCAGGCTGATCTCGGCCAGTGCCAGATCGCCGTTGTCATGGCCCCAGCGGTCATTGAGCGGCTTGAAGCGGTCCAGGTCCACAAACAGCAGGGCAAACGGGGCGGCCATGTTCTGGCCGGGCAGGGGACGGGTGAGTGTGGTCAGAATATGCTGCAGTGCGCTGCGGTTGCTGGCTCCGGTCAGTGGATCGGTAAACAGGCTGTGACGCATGCGGTGGAAATTGTGGGCCAGCTCACCAATTTCATCGCGGCGCTGCACTTCGATCGGCGTGTCGATCTCGCCCTGGCCGACGCGGCGCACGGCGCGGGTCAGCGAGCGCATATCGTTGGCCACGGCACCGAAGATGCGGGTGCCGATGACGACGGCCACGACCAGGGCCAGCAGGCCCAGGCTGCCCACCAGGGCCATATGACGGTAGACGCCGGCCAGCATGTCCTTGTGCGGCACGGCCACCACGGCCATCCAGTCCTGACCGGCTCCATTGCTCAGGCGCCGGTAGGCAATGCGAATATGGTTGTGCCTGTCATCTTCGAGCAGCGCCGTGCCGGGGCCGTCACTGGACAGCGAGGAGTGGAAGGCGCCCTGGATTTTTTCGTACACCGCCTGAATCAGCGGGTCCTGGCTGTTGGCGGCGGTCATGCGCTCCAGCTTGCCGTCTTCGCGCTGGTGGATGTTGGGCATGCCGGTGGCTGCGATCAGGGAGCCGTCGGCCTCGATGATGAAGGCCCGGCCATGTTCGCTCAGGTGCAACTGGTTGACGAATTCGTTGAGCGCGCGAAGCGAAATATCAGTGGCCACCACACCCTCGAGACTGCTCTTGCTGGAGAGAATGCGGCGTGCGCGCGTGAGCACCAGGTCCTTGGCACTGAAGTCGATATAGGCAGGAGTCCAGATCACATCGGCCGACTCCGCGGCAAGCTTGAACCAGGGGCGCTGGCGCGGCTCGAACAGATTGGTTTCGGTAGATTCGTAGATCGGCTCGGCATGCATGCCGGCGACCTTGAAGTAGCTGCGGTGCTCGCCGGGCTGAGTCTTCAGGCGCAACTGGCCTAGTTCTGGAGCCACTCGCTTGAGAGCAATGCCCTGGCCCGCGATATTGGCGTAGTACGCATAGTCATTGGGCCGGGTATGCAGCGAGGTCGCCACCCACAGCCGGGAGATCAGGTCGGGAATATGTTCGCGGATATCGGCAGCGACGGGCTGGCCGCTGGGGAACGCAGCCTCCAGCACTGCGCTGGATGGGTACAGGTGGCGATCCACGATCAGCGCGATGCGCTCGGCTTTCTCTTGCATCACCTGCTCCGACAAGGCGGACACCGTGTTGCTGCCGGTCCAGTACCAGAGCATGCCCAGGGCCGATGTCAGCAGCGCAATCAGGGCAACAAAAGGCAGGATCAGCGAAAGCTTGAGCGATTTGGAAGCGCGGATGGGCTGCGAGGATGGAGTCACTAGGCGGTTGTCGGAACGATGATGAAGGTCATGCAAAGTGTCTCACGCATCATCTGCCAGGCTCCTTTCGCATCATTAACATTTGTTACATTCTTGAGGCCAATCCAGGAAGGCGCACAGCTCCTCACTTCGGGCCAGCGCGTCTTTGCGGCCCAGTGCTATCAGTTCACGGGTATAGCCTTGCTCAAACAGCAGGTAGCTGGCCAGCGCGCCATCGCGCATGGGGTTGCCCGTGCCGGCGCGCACGCCCAGCGTGGCCAGCAGGGTGCGCACCGGCAGCGGCAGCTTGTCGATGTGGCGCGTGGCAATATCGTCGATGCGCTCGCTGGGGGTGATGGCCAGTACCTCGATAGGGCGCAGCCGGCTGTGGATGCGCTCGGCCGGCGAAATCAGGCTCAGCGTGTGATTGATGCGTTCGGCACGCTCTATATCCACAGCCAGCGTGTCCAGGAAGATGCTGGACAGCGCGTGCCCGGCCACCTGGGCCAGAGTGGGATAGCTGGCATCGATCTGCGGCTGGCTGCTCACAGGCTCGTGGCGTCTGCCTGCGCCGACGACCAGCAGTTTGCTGGCACCTAGATGAATCGCTGGTGCCAGGGGCGCAGTCTGGCGCATGGAGCCGTCGCCGAAATGCTCGAGATGTCCGTCCATGGGCAGCGGCATGGCTGGAAAGATGAAGGGCAGGGCCGACGAGGCCAGCAGGTGATCGGCGCTCAGCAGGGCCTGCACGGCCTTGCGCTGGTCGCGCACCCAGGGGCTCAAGGCCTCGCGGGTCTGAAAGAAAGTGATGTGCTGACCGCTGCTGTAGCTGGATGCGGTAATGGCCAGGGCGTGCAGATGACCGCTGTCGATGAGTTGTGGAATGCGCTCGAAAGGCATGAGGCCGCTGTTCATCAGGGCTTTGAGCGGAGCGTTGTCCAGAAGCGAACGCGGGCGCATGCGGCTCCAGCGGGCCAGCGCCCAGCCCAGCGACAACAGCGTCAGCCAGCGTGCGCCGCTGCGCAGCACGCTGAGCGAGTCGGCCTTGTAGATTTGCTCGGTATGCATATGGCCCCAGACATGCAGCATGCGCCGCACTGCGCTGTCAAAGGCATCGGCATGGCAAGCCAGGGCTGCAACATTGATGGCGCCTGCCGATGTGCCTGCCAGTACCGGAAAGGGATTGGGGCCATGCTGCAGACCGCGAGCGCGGCGCAGCTCGGCGATGGCGGCCAGCACGCCGACCTGGTAGGCAGCCCGGGCGCCGCCGCCGCTGAGCAACAGGCCGGTCAGCCCGATGCTGGAGCTAGGGCCTATGGAGCTCTGCCGCTCTGCTTCGGCAAGACTGGGTGGGAGGGTGGGAGAGAACTGCACTGCCGCCATGGCTGCAGTGTGCCCGGATTGGGCCGCGGGCGGTAGGTGGGCCGGGCCGTCGAGCGGGACGGCGGCGGCCCTGGGGACAGTCTGCGGCGGCTGTCAGCTCTTTTTCTGGTTCTTGGCAATCAGTGTGGCGATGGACTTGGCATCCAGCACCACCAGCTGATTCTGCGCGGCCCAGCTCGCGGCATTCTCGCCCAGAGGCTGCAGAGCCACGTAAACGCAGAGATCGGCTTTGAGCTTGTGCTGCGCGGCCTGCAGCTCGCGCAGCGGCTCCACGCCATGGGCGGCGGCTTTCCAGCGGCGCGCGCCGACCACGCTGGTCTGACCGTTGCGCGTCAGCAGCAGGTCGGCGCCGGCCTGGTTCAGGCGCTGAACCTCATAGCCTTCGGATTGCCACGCCGTCTGCAACTGTGCGCTGAAGTCGGCCCAGGGCTGCTCGGCGATCACCTGCTGAATCTGCTCCAGCCTTGCCGGGCTGGGGGCCCGCAGCTGCCTGTAGCAGGCAATGCAGCCGACGACGAAGAACGGGAAGGCGCCCAGGGCGGCAAAAGGCGAAATGTCTTTGGGGAACACTGCCAGCGACACCAACACCACCGCAGCGCAGATCGCAAAGCTGATCCACCAGCGCGAGCGCATCAGGACTGCGAACAGGGAATTTTCGGCCATCTTCAATTTCACGGGCTGTCTCTCAAATCTTGGGCAAAGGGCTGCATTGTCTCCTGTGCACAGGGGTTGGACAGCTTCGCTAGACTATCCCTCATTGAAGAAACCTCTGGAAAACTAAATCCAATGGCTGTTACAGAACAAGCGCTTCTGAGCGCGCTGGCCACCGTGCTTGATCCGCACACTGGCAAGGACTTTGTGAGCACGCGCGCCCTGCGCAATCTGCAGATTGCCGGTGACGACGTCTCGTTCGATGTGGAAATGGGCTATCCGGCCCAGAGCCTGCATCCTGAGCTGCGCAGCCAGTTCATCGCTGCAGCCAGGACTGTGGCGGGCGTGGGCAATGTCTCGGTCAACATCACCACCAAGGTGGCCTCGCATGCCGTGCAGCGCGGCGTGCAGTTGCTGCCCGGCGTGAAGAACATCATCGCCATCTCCTCCGGCAAGGGCGGCGTGGGCAAGAGCACGACCACGGCCAATCTGGCGCTGGCGCTGGCCGCCGAAGGTGCCCGAGTGGGCATTCTGGACGCCGACATCTACGGCCCCAGCCAGCCCATGATGATGGGCGTTTCGGGCAAGCCCGAAAGCCATGACGGCAAGACCATGGAGCCGCTGGAGAACCATGGCGTGCAGGTCATGTCCATCGGTCTGCTGGTCAACAACGACCAGGCCATGATCTGGCGCGGTCCCATGGCCACCCAGGCGCTGGAGCAGATGCTGCGCCAGACCAACTGGAAGGATCTGGACTATCTGCTGGTCGACATGCCCCCCGGGACCGGTGACATCCAGCTGACGCTGTCCCAGCGCGTGCCCATGACGGGCGCCGTGGTGGTGACCACGCCCCAGGACATCGCCCTGATCGATGCCAAGAAGGGCATTCAGATGTTCGAGAAGGTCGGCGTGCCGATTCTCGGTCTGGTCGAAAACATGGCCGCCCATGTCTGCACCAATTGCGGCCATGTCGAACATATCTTTGGCGCCGACGGCGGCAAGAAGATGGCCGGCGAGCAGAACATCGACTATCTGGGGGCGCTTCCCCTGTCGCTGCAGATCCGCCTGCAGGCCGACAGTGGTAAGCCCACAGTGGTGGCGGAGCCCGAGAGCGAAGCTGCCCAGGTCTACAAAAAGGTGGCGCGCGATCTGGCCGTGAAGGTGGCTCTCAAGGCCAAGGACTTCTCCAGCAAGTTCCCCACGATCACGGTCAGCAGCAATACCTGATGAACCTTCTGACCTCCATGCGTTATCTGGTGGCGCTTAACGAGCACCGCCATTTCGCAAGGGCGGCGCAGGCCTGTCATATCACGCAGCCTGCACTGTCCAATGCGCTCAAGGCGCTGGAGGACGAGTTCGGTGCCGTCATCGTCAGGCGCGGTCGCGTGTTTGGCGGACTGACCGCCGAGGGCGAGCAGGTGCTGGTCACGGCGCTGTCCATGCTCAGAGCCGAGGAGGCGCTGAGACAGGATCTGAGCGCCGCAGCCGGCCAGCTCAAAGGGCAGCTGCGCATGGCTGCCGTGCCTACGGCGATTCCCATGCTGACGCGCTTTGCCGCGCTGCTGCGGGTCCAGCACCCGGGCATCACGCCCATGGTTCTCTCCATGAGCTCGCTGGAGATAGAAACCGGACTCGAAGATCTCTCGCTGGACCTGGCCCTGGGCTACAGCGAAAGGCTGGAGTCGGGCAGCCGTGCGGCGCGCAGCGCCCGCATCTCCGTCTGGCCGCAGTATCAGGAGCATTATTTCCTGCTCAGTCCTGCGGCGGCAGAGCAGAGCCAGAAGCCTGTGAAATGGTCTCAGGCGGCCAGGCTGCCGCTATGTCTTTTGACGCCGGACATGCATAACCGGCTGATTGTGGATCAGAGCTTCATGGCGGCAGGCTGCGGGGTCAGTGCGGCCATGGAGACCAATTCCGTGCTGAGCCTGATGCTGGCCGTGACCGAAGGCGGTCTGCACAGCGTGCTGCCCGGTGCGCTGGTGGCGACGTTGCCCGAATCGGACCGGATCTCGGTGCGCCCTCTGATTGCGCCCAAGGTGCAGACAGCCATCGCTTTTTTGGCCCCTTCGCAGGATCAGGCGACCCGCGCGCAGCAGGCCGCCCTTGCGCTCATGCAATCCCAGGCCTGGCGTCAGCAATGTGCGAGCTTTGCCGGGGCCGTGCGTTGATTTGCAATTTGAATCGCTTCATCAATTCAAAGAATTTGACCTGAGATACGGCCGGGGCTGAAATACGGCATGAGACAAAGGGCGCTGGTGCGCCCTCATAACAAGGTCGCCCCATGCCCCATCACCCTATTGCGCAGCCGCAGGAGTCTGCGCCGCTGCTCAGCCTCGAACAGCAGGACGCCCTGACGCACTGTCTGACAAGCTTTGGCCAGGAACCAGGTGGTTTGCTGCCGCTGCTGCATTCCCTGCAGGACAGGCTGGGCTTCATCCCCCGTGCTGCGGTGCCCGCCATTGCCGAGGCCCTGAATCTTTCGCGTGCCGAGGTCCATGGTGTTGTCAGCTATTACCCACATCTGCGCGAGCAGCCGCACGGCAGGACGCTGATCCAGGTCTGCCGGGCCGAAGCCTGCAAGTCGCGTGGTGGCGATGCACTGTTTGCCCATGCGCAAGAGACACTGGGCTGCCAGGCCCATGGCACGAGCGCCGATGGCAGCGTGACGCTGGAGCCTGTCTACTGCCTGGGGCTGTGTGCCCAGTCGCCGGCCGTGATGGTCGACGAGAGCGAAGTCCATGCACGGATGACTGCTGACCGGCTCGATGCCCTGCTGGAGGAAATTCAGCAAAAGCAGCTTGAAACCAAGGCAGATGAACCGAAGCCAGCTATCGAGCGTGAAGCTGTTGCTGCCACGCGCATCTATGTGCCGCGCGATGCCGCAGCCCTGGCCGTGGGCGCGGATGCGGTGGGCCAGGCGCTGCAGCGCGAGTGCGCGACGCGAGGCTTGGCGGTGGAGCTGGTGCGCAATGGCTCGCGCGGCTTGCTGTGGCTGGAGACCCTGGTCGAAGTCGAGACTGCGCAGGGCCGCGTGGCCTACGGCCCGGTTCAGGCGGCCGACGTGCCGGGGCTGCTGGACGCCGGCATGCTGCAGGGCCAGCCCCATGCGCTATGCCATGGGCTGACCGAACAGATGCCTTATCTGGCACGGCAGGAGCGCCTGACTTTTGCGCGCGTGGGCATCATCGATCCGCTGAGTCTGCGGGACTATGAGGCACAGGGCGGCTGGCAAGGCCTCAGGGCCGCTGCGGCCATGGCACCCGAAGCCATCGTCCAGCAGGTGCTGGACTCCGGCCTGCGCGGTCGTGGCGGGGCAGCATTTCCGGCGGGGATCAAATGGAAGACCGTTGCGGCTGCAGAAAGTGCGGGAACAGGGCCGCAGAAGTACATTGCCTGCAATGCCGATGAAGGCGATTCGGGCACGTTCGCCGACCGCCTGCTGATGGAGGGCGACCCGTTCTGCCTGATCGAAGGCATGGCGATCGCAAGTCTGGCCGTGGGAGCGACTCAGGGCTATATCTATGTGCGCAGCGAATATCCGCATGCGATTGCGGTGCTGAACGAGGCGATTGCACGTGCCAGTGCCGCAGGCTGGCTGGGCGGCAATGTGGCCGGCAGCGGCAAGGCGTTCTATCTGCAGGTGCGCAAGGGCGCGGGCAGCTATGTCTGCGGCGAAGAGACCGCCATGCTGGAGAGCATCGAAGGCAAGCGTGGCATTGTGCGTGCCAAGCCGCCGCTGCCCGCGATCGAAGGCCTGTTCGGCAAGCCCACGGTCATCAACAACGTGATCACGCTGGCGACTGTGCCCATCATCCTTGCCAGGGGCGCGGCCTTCTATCAGGGCTATGGCATGGGCCGCTCGCGCGGCACGCTGCCGTTCCAGCTGGCAGGCAATATTGCGCAAGGTGGGCTGGTGGAAAAAGCTTTCGGCCTCACGCTGCGCGAGCTGGTGCAGGACTTTGGCGGCGGCACGGCCAGCGGCCGGCCCGTCAAGGCCATTCAGGTTGGCGGCCCGCTGGGCAGTTATGTGGCTCCCGAGGACTGGGATGATCCACTGGACTACGAAGCCTATGCCGCAAAAGGCAATGTGGTCGGCCATGGCGGGCTGGTCGTGCATGACGACAGCGCCGATATGGCGCAGCTGGCGCGCTATGCCATGGAGTTTTGCGCCATCGAGTCCTGCGGCAAATGCACGCCCTGCCGCATCGGCTCCACGCGAGGGATTGAGGTGATAGACCGCATCACGCGTCAAGGCGGCTCCGAGCATGCTGCCAATGTGGCGCTGCTCGAGAGCCTGTGCGACACCATGCAGCACGGCAGCCTGTGCGCAATGGGCGGCATGACCCCTTATCCAGTGCGCTCTGCGCTGCAGCACTATCCGCAGGACTTCGGTATCGAGCCCGTGCAGACCATGAACCCCGCCTGAGGAGAGCGCCATGCTGGAACATCTGAAGAACACCGATTGCGGAACGCCTGCCAGCCTGTCCGAGGAACTGGTCACGCTGCATATCGACGGCCGGGAGGTCACCGTGCCCAAGGGTACATCGTTGATGCGCGCCGCCGTCGATGGCGGCATCAAGGTGCCCAAGCTCTGTGCCACGGATTCGCTGGAGCCCTTTGGTTCCTGCCGTCTGTGTCTGGTGCAGATCGAGGGGCGCAAGGGCTTTCCTGCGTCCTGCACCACGCCTGCCGAAGCGGGCATGAAGGTGCGCACCCAGAGCCCGCAGTTGCAGGAGCTGCGCAAGGGCGTGATGGAACTCTATATCTCGGACCACCCGCTCGACTGCCTGACCTGCTCGTCCAACGGCGACTGCGAGTTGCAGGACATGGCCGGAGTGGTCGGTCTGCGCGAGGTGCGCTATGGCATGGACGGAGCCAACCACTTCAAGGGCGAAGCCAGGGTCGAGGTCGATACCTCCAATCCCTATTTCAACTACGACCCCAGCAAGTGCATTGTCTGCAATCGCTGCGTGCGCGCCTGCGAGGAAACGCAGGGCACGTTTGCGCTGACGATCAGCGGACGCGGTTTCGAGTCGCGCATCACGGCAGGCCAGGGCGACGGCTTCATGGCCAGCGACTGCGTGAGCTGCGGCGCCTGCGTGCAGGCATGCCCCACGGCCACTTTGCAGGAAAAGACCGTGGTCGAGCTGGGCCAGAGCGAGCACAGCGAGATCACGACTTGCGCCTACTGCGGCGTGGGCTGCGGCTTCAAGGCCGAGATGAAGGGCGAGCAGGTGGTGCGCATGGTGCCCTGGAAGGACGGCAAGGCCAACGAAGGCCATGCCTGCGTCAAGGGGCGTTTTGCCTGGGGCTATGCCACGCACAAGGACCGTATCACCCAGCCCATGATCCGCGCGAAGATCACCGACCCCTGGCGCGAAGTGAGCTGGGAGGAGGCCATTGGTCATGCGGCCAGCGAATTCCGCCGCATCCAGGCCAAGCACGGCAGGGACTCGATTGGTGGCATCACCTCGTCGCGCTGCACCAACGAGGAAACCTATCTGGTGCAGAAGCTGATTCGCGCAGCCTTCGGCAACAACAATGTCGATACCTGCGCGCGCGTCTGTCACTCGCCCACGGGCTATGGCCTGGGCCAGACCTATGGCACGTCGGCAGGCACGCAGACCTTCAAGTCGGTCGAGCACTCCGATGTGATCATGGTGATCGGCGCCAATCCCACGGCGGCGCATCCTGTGTTTGGTTCGCGCATGAAAAAGCGGCTGCGTGGCGACGCCCGGCGTGCCGGCGCCGGGTTGATCGTGATCGACCCGCGCGAGATCGAGCTCGTCAACTCGCCTCATGTCAAGGCCGACTACCACCTGCAGCTGAAGCCCGGCACCAATGTGGCCATGATCACGGCGCTGGCCCATGTGATCGTCACCGAGGGCTGGCTGGCCGATGCCTATATTGACGAGCGCTGCGACGCCAAGTCCTTTGCGCAGTGGAAGGAGTTCGTTGCCAGGCCGGAAAACTCGCCCGAGGCCACGGCCGACATCACCGGCGTGGCTCCCGAGCTGGTGCGCGGCGCGGCGCGGCTGTATGCGCGAGGGGCGACGGATCATCCTGCAGGCAGGCAGGTCAACTCGGCCATCTACTACGGCCTGGGAGTGACCGAGCATGCGCAGGGCTCGACCATGGTCATGGGCATTGCCAATCTGGCCATGGCCACGGGCAATGTGGGTCGCGAAGGTGTGGGCGTGAACCCCTTGCGCGGGCAGAACAATGTCCAGGGCTCCTGCGACATGGGCAGCTTTCCGCATGAGCTGCCGGGATATCGCCATATCTCGGACAGCATCACCAGAGCCGAGTTTGAAGGCGCCTGGGGCGTGAAGCTCAGTCCCGAGCCGGGCTTGCGCATTCCCAATATGTTCGAGGCCGCGCTGGAAGGCAGCTTCATGGGTCTGTACTGCGAGGGCGAGGACATCGTGCAGTCCGACCCCAACACCCAGCATGTGACGGCAGCGCTGTCGGCCATGGAGTGCGTGGTGGTGCAGGATATCTTCCTCAACGAAACCGCCAAGTACGCCCATGTGTTCCTGCCCGGATCGTCCTTCATGGAAAAGGACGGTACCTTCACCAATGCCGAGCGCCGTATCTCGCGCGTGACCCAGCTCATGCAGCCGCTGGCCGGCTATGCCGACTGGGAGGTGACGCAGCTCTTGTCCAAGGCACTGGGCTACCCCATGAATTACGGCCATCCGCGTGAAATCATGGCCGAGATTGCGGAGCTGACCCCCACTTTCGCAGGCGTGAGCTACGAGAAGATCGAGCGCCTGGGTAGCGTTCAGTGGCCGTGCAACGACAGCACCGAAGAGGCGGGAACGGCCATCATGCACAAGGAGAAGTTCGTGCGCGGCAAGGGCCGCTTCATCATCACGCAGTACGTTGCCACCGATGAAAAGGTCACGCAGCGCTTTCCGCTGCTGCTGACCACGGGGCGCATTCTCTCGCAGTACAACGTGGGGGCGCAGACGCGGCGCACGGCCAACAGCCAGTGGCACGGTGAAGACAGACTCGAGATTCATCCGCATGACGCACAGGATCGCGGCATCCGCGATGGCGACTGGGTGGGCATTGAAAGCCGCTCCGGCCAGACGGTTTTGCGCGCCACGGTGACCGAGCGCATACAGCCCGGTGTGGTCTACACCACCTTCCATTTCCCCGAGTCGGGCGCGAACGTGATCACCACCGACAGCTCGGACTGGGCCACCAACTGCCCCGAGTACAAGGTGACGGCCGTGCAGGTATTGCCCGTGGCCCAGCCTTCAAGCTGGCAGCAGGGCTACAGGCGTTTCAACGACCAGCAGCTCGGTCATCTGGCCGCGGCGCAGCTGGAGATGGGAGGTCAGTGATGGATGTGAACAACCTGATCCGCATGGCCAATCGCATAGCCGAGTTCTTCGAGGCCATGCCCGAGCATGACGAGGCGCTCGACGGTGTTGCCCAGCATATCCAGAAGTTCTGGGAGCCGCGCATGCGGCTTCGCATTCTGGCGGCCTTGAACGAGCCTTCCGAAGCCGCGCAGCTGCGGCCTCTGGTGCGCGACGCGCTGCACAAGCATGCGGCAATGCTGGGGCATGTGCAGACATAGCGCTGCGCACTGAAAAAAAGAGCGGCCTATACGCCCGTAGCGGGTATATTGGGTCTTCAGATCCCTGATCTGAGCCGCTGCCCGCGATCGAATGGCCGCGGCTTTTTTTATTGCCATCTTCATGACTTCCGAATCCGTCAAGAGCTCTTTGATGAGCGCACATCTGCGCCTGCTGGGCATGGCCCTGATGTGGGGCGCTTCCTGGCCGGCAGGCCGCATTCTGGCGCTCAACATGCCGCCGCTGGCGGCATCGGCGCTGCGCTTTTTGCTGGCCGCGACCCTGTTGCTGCCCTGGCTGTATTTCTCCGGCGGGCTGGGAGCTCTCCGGCACTGGTCTGTCAAGACCTGGCTGGGCATGTTTGCCGCAGGCGCGACCGGGGTGTTCGGCTACGCCAGCTTTTTCCTCACGGGTCTGCAGCATCTGCCTGCGGGCAAGGCGGCGCTGCTCATCACGCTCAATCCGGTGGTCACGCTGGCGTTCGCCGTGTGGCTGTTCAAGGAGCGCATCAACATCACCATTGCACTGGGCATGTTGCTGGCGGCCTGCGGCGCCGTGGTGGTCATCTCGCATGGCGATCCCATGCAGTTGCTGAGCGGAACAATAGGGGTGGGCGAGATGCTGATTCTGGGCTGCGTGGCCTGCTGGGTTTGCTACACGCTGATCGGCCGCGCCATGCTGGCAGGCGTGGATGCGCTGGCTGCGACCACCGTGACTTCCATTTTCGGTGCCTTGCTGCTTCTGACCACCAGTCTGGTGCTGGAAGGCCCGCAGGGGCTGGCTGCGGCATTTCAGGCCAGTGGCACGGCCTGGACTGCCATGGTCTTCATGGCCTATGGCTCCACGGCTCTGGCCTATGCCTGGTACTTCGCGGGCGTCAAATCGCTGGGCGCGGGTGCCGCCTCGGGCTATATCACGCTGGTGCCGGTGATCGGCGTTCTGCTTTCAGCCCTGTTGCTGGGCGAGAGTATTGAAGGCTCCATGGTGCTCGGCGGCGCCATGGCGGTGCTGGGTACAGCCGTGATGAACTGGGGGCGTCGGTCAACAGCCTGAGGTTGGTTCCCATATTTGATAGCGTGAGGCGCTTGTACAGAAATGGTTTCAGGCCACTTTGGCTGAATATGGACCTGGCTTGTTCAGGGTGCGAAAGCCGCTGCTGCCCGCGGCTCAAGCCTGGTTGATAGTGCCTGCGTTCACGATCATCTGGGAGATCACCTCCAACTGATGTTCGGCTGCTGCATCGTCTATCTCGAACAGGCGCATGACGGCCAGGCCTCGCAGCGCAGCAAACACCACAGATGCAAAGTGGCTGGGCTGAGGATGGCGCTCGGCGATTTCCGGGAAAACCTCCACGAAGTGTTCGAAGGAGGCGGGGTCATGCTGGGAGCGGTGCGCGTTGATGCGCTCGAATAGCGGTGTGCTCTTGCAGCCGAAAAACATGCTCCAGGTTGCCACATAGCTGGGTTGGGCATAGACGGTTTGCCAGGCCCTGCGCACGAATTCGCGAGCGCGCGGCTCCAGCGGCAGCTGCGCGGCATCTTCGGGCCAGCCTGCGCCCGCAGCCGCCAGCGGCGCCATGATTTCATCGACCACCTGCTCCATCAGCGCCTGGCGGCTGCCGAACTGATGCTGAACCGCCCCCAGCGTGACTTTGGCACCACGCGCAATTTCCTGCAGATTGGTCTGCTGAAATCCAACCTTCTGTAGCAGCCGTATGGCGGATTTGATGATCTTGCGCTGGGTGGTCTGACTGCGTTCTGCCTGGGTACGGCGGGGGGCGGTTTTGCTTCCTGTTTGATTCATGGGCTGCGTGTGTGATTCATAAGGCGTCGATGACGCACCACACCAGATGCTACACGCTCCGGCACTGATGGCTGGATGGGCCTGTTTGGGTAATTTCACCCTCGGGTAATCCATGAGGAATAAAGATTAAACGTTTAATGTTTTATATTTTAGACTCCGCCTCCATTGTTGTTCATCAGCGACCTTGGAGAGCGAGTCAGCTTCCGAGGGCTCTTATTGGAAACCGCCATGCCACGCTCTGTTTACCGCCTTCCCGCCGACGACCGCACCAATGGATGGAGCGCGCTGCTGGGAACTCGTCAGCCGAAGGCGCCGCTGCAGGGCGATGTGGCGGTGGACTGGGTCATCGTGGGCGCCGGCTATGCGGGGCTGGCGGCAGCACGCCAGCTGGCACAACAGCAACCTGATGCTTCCATCGCCGTGGTGGATGCGGGCGTGGTGGGGGAGAATGCCTCGGGCCGCAACTCGGGCTTCGCGATCGATCTGCCGCACAGCTCGGCGCCATCGGACGCTGCCGTGGAGGCGGGCCGCCGCGTGATCCGCGTCAACCGCTTTGCGGTGGATGCGCTGGAGCGGGCCGTGACTGAGCACAGCATCTCCTGTGGCTGGCAAAAGCGCGGCCGCTACCACGTGGCAGTGACGGAGGAGGTGGCGCAGAAGTCGCTCAAGCCCTATGCACGCAATCTGGATGCCTGGCAGGAGTCCCATGAATATCTGGACCGTGATGCGCTGCGCCAGCGCATAGGCTCCGATTACTACGCGGCAGCCGTCTACACGCCGGGCACGCGCCTCATGAATCCAGCGGCGCTGGTGCGTGGTCTGGCCGACAGCCTGCCGTCCCAGGTGCAACTGTTCGAGAACTCGCCGGTCATCGAGGCGAAGCTCGAAGGCGCGGCTCCCTTTGTCCGCACGGCTCAGGGCAGCATCCGTGCGCGCAAGGCCATTCTGGCCGTCAATGCGTTCTCGCAGTCATTCGGCGTCTACCAGGAGCGCCAGGTACCGATTCTGCTGTTCGCCAGCCTCACTCACCCGCTCAGCGATGCCCAGATCGCCCAGCTGGGAACGGATGCCGCCTGGGGTGTGACGCCCGCGCATGGTGTGGCGGGTTCCACGGTACGCCTGACGCACGACCGGCGGCTGATGATCCGCCAGGGGTTCGAGTATTCACCCAGCTTGCGCACCACTGACGGGCGACGCGCTAAGGCCAGGGCCATGAACCAGGCGCTGCTGCGCCGCCGCTTTCCACAACTCGGGGCCATCGAGCTCGAGCATTTCTGGATGGGCTGGCTGGCGGTCTCGCACAACCATGCGCCCGCCTTTGGCCGGATTGGCGACAACGCCTGGGCAGCGTCCTGCTGCAACGGCTCGGGCATCGTGCGCCACACCGCTGCCGGCATGCTGATCGCCGACCTGGCGCTGGGCCGCAAGAACCCGCTGATCGACGACTTCCTCGTCGAGGGCACTGCCAACTACATCCCGCCGCGCCCGCTGCGCGACGTCGGCGTGGGACTCACGCTGGCATGGGATATGTGGCGTGGCCGGGCCGAGCAGTAAGCGCCTTTCGGATCCGCATAGGTAGATATAGATAACAGGAGACAAACCATGCATACCCCTTCCTCCAACGGGCATCTGGAGCGCAAGCTCAAGAACCGCCATATCCAGCTGATTGCGCTGGGCGGCACCATAGGCACCGGGCTGTTTCTGGGCTCGGCCGGCATCATCGAGCTGGCCGGCCCTGGCGTGTTGCTGGGCTATACCATCGGCGGCCTGCTGATCTTCTTCATCATGCGCTTCTTGGGCGAGATGCTGGTCGAGGAGCCCTCTGCCGGTTCGTTCAGCTATTTCGCCAACCGCTACGTGGGACGCTTTGCCGGTTTCCTGTCGGGCTGGAACTGCGTGGCCCTCTATGTGCTGGTGGGCATGCTGGAGCTGACCGCCGTGGGCAAGTTCATCCAGTTCTGGTGGCCCGATATCCCGGTCTGGGTGACGGCCGCCGTTTGCTTTGTGCTTATCAACGGCGTGAACTTCATCAACGTCAAGGCCTATGGCGAGTTTGAGTTCTGGTTCGCGCTGATCAAGATCGTGGCCGTGGTGGCGATGATCGCCACCGGCATCTACCTGCTGTCCACCACGCACAACCCCACGCAGACGATCAGCAACCTGTGGACGCAAGGCGGTTTCCTGCCGAACGGTTTCAAGGGTCTGTTCATGGCCTTTGCCTTCATCATGTTCGCCTTCGGCGGCGTGGAAATGCTGGGCTTTGCCGCTGCAGAAACCGAAGAGCCGCGCAAGGTCATTCCCAAGGCGATCAACCAGCTCATGGTGCGCGTGCTGCTGTTCTATGTGGGCTCGATGGCCGTGCTGCTGTCGCTGACGCCCTGGACTGATCTGGTGGCCCAGCTCAAGGCTGGTGGCGGCACCTACAGCAGCAGTCCCTTTGTACTGGTGTTCTCGGGCATGGGTGAGCACCTGGCCGCGCATATGCTGAATTTCGTGATCCTCACCGCTACGCTGTCGGTCTACAACAGCATGGTCTACAGCTCCAGCCGTCTGCTGTATGGCATGGCCCAGGAAGGCAACGCCCCCAAGTCGCTGGGTGAAGTCAACAAACGCGGTGTGCCCGTGAAGGCCATCGTCTACCCCGGCATCGTCACTGCCTTCTGCGTGGTGCTGAACTATGTGGCGCCTGCCGGCGTGATCGAGCTGCTGATCTCGTTGATCACGGCGGCGTTGGTGATCATCTGGACCATCATCATCATTTCGCACCTGAACTACCGCAAGCTGCATGACGCCAAGGGCACGCCGCGCAGCTTCAAGGCACCGCTGTTCCCGCTGACCAACTACATCTGTCTGGTGGCCATGGTGCTGGTGGTGGTCGTGATGCTGCTCACGCCCGGAGTACGTGCCTCTGCCTATGCCATTCCGGTGTGGGTGCTGGCGGTCTATGCCATGTACCGCATGGTTTTTCGCCAGCCCGTTCGGCTGGTGCAGACTGCGGTTTGATTGAATGAGGGCTTACGCAAACAAGGATGCGCCAGGACTGTTTTTTGAGGAAAAGCTCTTGTCCGAACCTGATTTGCGCAAGTCGTGTGAATGAGGGCTTGCGCAGACCTTTGCGCCAGCCTGTTGTAACCCCTGAACCTTGAGAGCACTTCGATGAACTCCACTGCAACCTTCTATCCCGCGCCCGGCGGCATGCCCTTCTCTTCTGCAGTCCGTGCAGGCGGCTTTCTGATGCTGTCGGGGCAGATCCCCTTCGGCGAGGACAAGCGCCCGCTTACCGGCCCCATCGAAGAGCAGACACATGCCGTGCTCAAGGCCATCGCGGCGCGGCTGGAGGCAGTGGGCAGCTCGCTGGACGACGTGGTGAAGGCCAATATCTGGCTCAGCGACCTGGCTCATTTCGATGCCTTCAACAAGGTCTACGCCAGCTATTTCAAGGAAGGCAGTTACCCGGTGCGCAGCCTGGTGCAGGCACAGCTGGTTTTTGGCGTTGGCGTTGAGATCGAAGTCCAGGCACTGGATAAAGCAGTCTGATCGCGCCATCATCCATCAGGACTTACGCAAACAAGGGTGCATAAGAGGCATGCCCATGGGGTAGGCGTCTTGCCTGAGCCTGATTTGCGTAAGTCGTATCCATTCCATTTTTTTGCAGGAAACCTCGTCATGACCGATTTGTTCGAAAACCCCATGGGCCTGTGCGGCTTTGAATTCGTCGAGTTCGCCTCGCCTGCCGACGGTGTGCTGGAGCCTCTGTTCGAGAAGCTGGGCTTCACGCTGGTGGCCAAGCATCGCTCCAAGGACGTGGTGCTGTATCGCCAGGGTGGCATCAATTTCATCATCAATCGCGAGCCCAAGAGCCAGGCAGCCTATTTCACGGCCGAGCACGGTCCCAGTGCCTGTGGCCTCGCCTTCCGTGTCAAGGATGCGCACAAGGCCTACAAGCGCGCACTGGAGCTGGGCGCGCAGCCCGTGGACATTCCCACCGGCCCCATGGAGCTGCGCCTGCCCGCCATCAAGGGCATCGGTGGTGCGCCGCTGTACCTGATCGACCGCTACGAAGACGGCAAGTCCATCTACGACATCGACTTCGAGTTTCTGCCCGGTGTGGACCGCAATCCCAAGGGCCACGGCTTCCAGGTCGTCGATCACCTCACGCACAACGTCTACCGTGGCCGCATGGCCTACTGGGCCGACTTCTACAACAAGCTGTTCAACTTCCAGGAAATTCGCTACTTCGACATCCAGGGCGAGTACACGGGCCTGACCTCCAAGGCCATGACTGCGCCTGACGGCCTGATCCGCATTCCTCTGAACGAGGAAGCCAAGCAGGGCGGTGGCCAGATCGAGGAATTCCTGATGAAGTTCAACGGCGAGGGCATACAGCACATCGCGCTGCTGTGCGAAGACCTGCCCACGGCCATCGATAGCCTGCAGATGGCTGGCATTCCGCTGCTGACTGCGCCCAACGACATCTATTACGAGAACCTCGCCAAGCGCCTCCCCGGCCACGGCCAGGCCGTGGGCGAGTTGCAGTCGCGTGGCATCTTGCTGGATGGCACCACCGAAGGCGGCCAGCCACGCCTGCTGTTGCAGATCTTCTCCGAGCCGCTGTTGGGCCCCGTGTTCTTCGAGTTCATCGAGCGCAAGGGCAACTACCGCGAAGGCTTCGGCGAGGGCAATTTCAAGGCGCTGTTCGAGTCCATGGAACGCGACCAGATCAACCGCGGCGTGCTCGACACCGCCAAGGAATGAGCACCAGGAAGATCGACCGCATCCATCACGTTGCCTGCCTCCGAAGGCTCGCGCGCGGCGGCACCAGGTAGTCGGCATGGGCGCCGCTGCCACAGTCTGCCGTGGTGCCGGGCCAGCCTTGCGAGGTGGGTGACTACACCGACTTCTGCATAGATGTGTGCCTGCAGGCCTGTATGGATCAGCTATTTCCGGCAGGCCATGGGCACACGAAATGGTGAATGTGCATCTTCATGGCCTGGTATTTCCCGCACGCCAAGGTGCCGGGTGTCTGCGGCCGTCATGAGCTGGCGGTGGGGGCATCGCAGCCCGAGCGCTTCAGCGGCTTGCTCAAAGCGGGTCGTAACGCGCGTGCCTGGGGTTGAACCAGCGCAGCTCCTGCTTGCCCAGGCTTTGGAGATGCTCCCGCGCCTGTTGGAGAAGAGGGTTTTTCAGATCCTTAGGCTGCAGCGGGCGTGACTTGCCAGCTTCTTCCAGTCGCAGCACGCTGGCTTGCTCGCAGGTATCGCTATAGCTGCGCACTACAAGGCTCAGGCCGCCCAGCGTAAAGCGGTAGATGTCGTACTCGTAGTAGTACTCGTAAAAGCCTTCGGCATCAGCTTCGCTGGCGTCGATATGGTGGCTGCACTCCACCTGCACGGTGTCCGCGCTCATGATTCAGGTGCAATCGGTGTGCAGCCGGTGTGTGCCGCACTTCATACAGCGAAACAGATAGCCACCCACGGGATCGCCGGTCTTGCTGATGGCTTGCAGATAACGCTCGGGCATGCCGGCGATATCGCCTTGCAGCTCGGCCTGCAGGGTCTGGATTTCGGCGTAATCGGTATAGCCGACAAAGGCACAGGGCTGGTTGCAATGCACCAGCCATTGCTCCTGCTGCCAACTGTGATAGCTGGGCGTGCGGTCGCAGACTTCCTGCAGCAGCACGCGATCCATGACGATGCTGTCAGGCTCGGCGGGGTCGCTGCTTACACCCTCAATGCCCAGATAGTCGTTGAATTCACCCTTGTAGCGCTGGGCTGCGCTGCCGTCGGCAATGCACCAGGGACACAGATAGTCCGGCTCTTCGCGGCTGTAAAACGAGCTGTTGTACTTGAGCTCACGCGCTTGGCCGCAGCAGGAGCAGATACCGCTTTCGGCCACAAACAGATCCAGCGCATAGGCATTGGGGCTGAGACGAAATTTCGGCAAATCCATGGAGCGCTCCGTTCAGGTCTGGCGATTCTGGGCGATGGCTTGCAGCAGATTCCGGCAGGCATCTTCCACCAGATCGAGCACATGCTCGAAGCCGCTGTCGCCGCCATAGTAGGGGTCGGGTACTTCGGGCTCGTCAAAGCGCTGGCAGTAGTCGGTCAGCCGCTTCATGCGCTGCTGCTGGGCGGGCGTGGCGATGCGGCGCGCAGCGACTTCGTTGGCGCTGTCCATCACCAGCACCAGATCGAAAGCGTCAAAATCCTGCTTTGTCAGCTGCCGCGCACGCTGCTCGCTGAGGTCATAGCCCCGGCGTCGTGCATGCTGCTGGCTGCGGGCATCGGGGGGCTCGCCAACGTGATAGCCGTGCGTGCCGGCGGAGTCCACCTGCACCAGATGCTGCAGACCCGCATCCGCCACCATTTTTTCCAGCACGCCATGGGCAGTGGGACTACGGCAGATATTTCCGGTGCAGACCATGAGAACGCGAACGGGTTTGGCGGCAGTCATGGCTGATCTTTCGCTGTGGCTTGTACCTCGGCCATCCTGGTTTCCAGTGTGCGGATCTGGGTCTTGAGCTGGCGCATGCTGCTTTGCATGGTCACGCCCAGCAGGCGGCGCATGCCTTCAAAGAACAGCACCATGAAGAGCACCACGGGCAGCACACCCCAGCGCAGCCAGGGCGAGGCATGGTTGATCCAGGCGACGGCGCAGACCACCACGGCCATGGCTACGGCAAGATAGTTCCATTTCCTCGAACTCTGCATCTTGTTTTCGTACTTCTGCGCCGTGGCTTCGAGCTGCTGCTCGGTGACTCTGAGTTTGGCAATCGACGCCTGAATCTCTTCAAGGCTGGCTGGCTTGTCTGACGGCATGGTGCAGATGGTCGGTAAGAGAGGAGGCGGGTGTTTTGCCTGCCTGCCTGAATTGATTTTGATAGCTGAAGCGCTTGATGGACAAGCACTGCAGCGATATTTGATTAGAAGTGGTGTGTGCTGCTCAATGTATCGAACTCGTCGCTCCACTGCTGGCGCAGGCTGCGCCTTTCGCTCTCGTCTATCCAGGCCGCATCGATGCCGTTGAGCATGAAGTCCCTGAGATCGGCCTTTGAAAAACCAAAGTCGCAGACCATCTTGGTCCAGGCTCCTGTGGGGTCCACATGGTGCAGCGTGGGGTCGTCGGTGTTGGGGTGGATGCGAATGCCCATGGAAGGCATTTTTCGGATCGGGTGATCCAGCGCCCAGCGCTCGGGTGCCAGCGTGCGCAGATAGTAGGAGTTGGTCGGCACCACGGTGAACACAATGCCCAGATCTGCGCAGCGCCGGGCCAGCTCCGGGTTGTCGATGACGGTGTAGCCATGATCGACACGATCCACCTTGAGCGTCTCGATGGCGGTCTGCAGATTGTTCCAGGGCAGGCCGAACTCGCTGGCATGGGCCGTGGTCTTGAGGCCGTTGCGACGCGCCAGCGCATAGGCTTCGACAAACAACTCGGGCGGGCGCTCGTTTTCGCGGTAGTCGATGCCGATGCCGGGCACATCTTCATGGCGGTTGTCCAGCATCCATTGCACCATCTGCACGGCGGCCTCGGCTGGGGCTTCGCGGTCAATGGACGGCACCAGGCGGCCACGTATGCCGCAATCCTTTTGCGCAGCTGCGGCGCCGGCCAGAATGGCTTGCTGGGCGACGGCATAGCTCATGCCCGAGCATTGAACCGTGCCCGTGGGGTTCCAGAAGAATTCGGCATAGCGCACATGGTGGGCGGCGGCATCCTGCAGATATTCATAGGTAATGCGCTCCAGATCGGCCGGCGTCTGCAGCAGCCACTCGTCGAGTGCGCGCAGCACGCGCAGCACGCCCACGGGCTTTTCGCCGCGCGTGTAGAAGGCTTCGATCTCTTCGGCAGTCAGCGGTGCCTTGGCGCGCTGCACCAGTTCGATGAAAGTATTTTTTCTGACCGTGCCCAGCAGGTGACAGTGCAACTCCATCTTGGGTATGGCGTGGGAAAAGGCGGTCAGTTCAGGTGTGGGGGCGGTAGGCGCGGCATTCATGCCGCAGATGGTAGTGGCTTGCGATCAGCCTTGCCGTAGGCAGTTTTACGTTAGGGCGCCAGGAACAGCCGCGGCACGGACGCCGCCAGCATGGCGATGCCAGAGCAGGTCAGCAGGCTCAGCACGATCTGGCGAAAGCGCGCATCGCTCACGCCTTTGTAGACGCGGGTGCCGAAGATTACGGGCACCAGCACGGCGGGCAGCACCACGGCAAACGACGGCCACATGGCGGGCTTGACCAAGCCGGTTGCCAGATAGCTGGCCATGGTGACGGCCAGCACCGAGAGGTTGAAGTTCTGGATCACCGTGCGTTGCACATGGCGCTCAAAGCCACGCAGCGTGCACCACAGCGTGGGCACGGTGCCGCTGAAGCCGCCCAGCCCGCCCATGGCGCCGCCGATGAGCCCTGCAAGCGCATCGCTGCAGCGGGCCAGCAGGCCGCCGCCCAGCGTCAGCCGGGGCAGATGGGCGCTCAGCAGCATGGTGGGGCACCACAGCACCAGCAGACAGCCCAGGCCTAGCTTGAACCAGTCCATATTGAGATGCGGCATCACGGCCACGCCCATGGGAATGCCGACCAGTCCGCCCGCGATGAAGGGCAGCAGCGACTTCCAGTGAAATTCGCGCCGTACGGTGAAGGCCGCAATGATCTGGCCCGTCAGCGAGCCAAACACCGAGAGCACGGCGGCCAGTTGGGGCTCCAGCACCCAGGCCCAGAACGACATGGCCACCATGCCAAAGGCAAAGCCCGACAGCCCCTGCACAAAGCCTGCCACCGCAGCCCCCAGGGCCACCACCAAGATCACTTCCACGTTCTGGTCTCCGTCTGAAGGCATCGATTATCGTCCCGCTCAAGCAGGACATTGCCATGCAGTTCTGGCATGGCGCCAGGCCGCTGCGCTATCGTGCAGACCATGCAAGCATCATCTGTCTGGATTCTGGGACTGCGCAATCTCTGGCGCGATCTGCGCGCTGGCGAGCTGCGCCTGATCATCGTGGCCGTGCTGCTGGCCGTGGCGGCACTGAGCTCGGTGGGCTTTTTTGCCGACCGCCTGCAGGCCGGCCTTCAGCGCGACGCCGGTCAACTGCTGGGCGGCGATGTGGTGGTGGTCAGCGACAATCCCGCACCCGCAGTTTTCGTGCAGCAGGCACAGCAGCAGGGACTGCAGACCGTGGCCACGGCCAGCTTTCCCACCATGGCGCGGGCCGCCCAGGAGCAGGGCGGAGCCAGCCGCCTGGTGGCGCTCAAAAGTGTGGACCCCGGCTACCCGTTGCGCGGCGTGCTGCACCTGAATCAGGGGCCGGGCCAGCCAGACCTGGAAGTCCGGGCGATTCCCGAAAGCGGCCATGCCTGGGTGGATGCGCCGCTGCTGGAGGCACTGGGCCTGAAGCTCGGCGACCGACTGCTGCTGGGCGATGCGAGCTTTCATATCTCGCACATCATTGCCATCGAGCCCGATCGTGGTGCGGGTTTCATGAGCTTTGCCCCGCGCGTGATGATCAATAGCGCCGACCTGCCCGCAACGCGCCTGGTGCAGCCCGCCAGCCGCATCACCTATCGGCTGGCCGTGGCGGCGCAGGCAGACGCTGGGCGCGGCGCGCAGCGGGCCGCGCAAGAATATCTGGGCTGGGCGCAGGAGCTGGCCAAGAGCCTGCATGGCGTGCGTGTGGAATCGCTGGAAAGCGGACGCCCCGAAATGCGCCAGACCCTGGACAGGGCCGAGAAGTTCCTGAGTCTGGTGGCCCTGCTCTCGGCACTGCTCTCGGCCGTGGCCGTGGCACTGGCCGCGCGCGCCTTTGCCAACAGTCATCTCGATGCGTCTGCCATGCTGCGCGTGCTCGGCCAGAGTCAGCGCCGGATTGCCCTGGCCTATGTCGTGGAGTTCGTGAGCATTGCCCTGGCCGCCAGCGCGGCCGGCGTGCTGCTGGGCTGGGCCGTGCACCATGTGTTTGTCTGGCTGCTGGCCGGACTGGTCGAGTCCGCCCTGCCTGCGGCCAGCCTGTGGCCCGCATTGTTCGGCATGGGCATGGGGCTGACTCTGTTGCTGGCTTTTGGCCTGCCGCCCGTGCTGCAGCTGGCGCAGGTGCCGCCGCTGCGCGTGATGCGGCGCGACCTGGGGGCGCTCAAGCCAGCATCGTGGCTGGTGCTGGGTGTGGGTGTTACGGGTTTTGCGGCCTTGTTGATGGTCGCCAGCCGCGACATCAAGCTGGGCCTGATTGCCGTGGGCGGCTTTGCCGTGGCCGTGCTGCTGTTTGCGGGCCTGGCCTGGCTGGCCGTCAAGCTGCTGCGGCAGGTGGTCAATGAGAGCACGGCGCCGCGCTGGCTGGTCATGGCCACGCGCCAGGTTTCGGCCAAACCCGTGTATGCCGTGGTACAGGTCAGCTCGCTGGCCGTGGGGCTGCTGGCTCTGGTGCTGCTGGTGCTGCTGCGCACCGATCTGATTGCCAGCTGGCGCAAGGCCACGCCGGCCAATGCGCCCGATCGCTTTGTCATCAATGTCCAGCCCGATCAGGCGCAGGACTTTCAGGCCGCGCTGAAGAAGGCCGGCGTGCACAGCTATGACTGGTATCCCATGATTCGCGGCCGGCTGATCGCCGTCAACGGCAAGGCCGTCAGCCCCGATGACTATGAGGAAGACCGCGCCAAGCGCCTGGTGGACCGGGAGTTCAATATCTCCACTGCCGAAACCATGCCGGATCACAACCAGATCGTGGGCGGCCGCTGGCAGACGGGCGAGCAGGGCGCGATCAGCATGGAGGAAGGCATTGCCAAGACCCTTGGCCTGAAGCTGGGCGACACGCTGCGCTTCGATATCGGCGGCGAGGAGAGCGAGGCCCGCATCACCAGCCTGCGCAAGGTGGACTGGAGTTCCATGCGTGCCAACTTCTTTGTGATCTACCCCGTGCAGCATCTGGACAACGTGGCCGTGACCTACCTGGCGGCCTATCGCGCACCCGACATCAAGGGCTTTGACAATGCGCTGGTCAATGAATTTCCCAACATCACCAATGTTGACCTGAGCAGCACGCTGGCCCAGGTGCAACAGGTGATGGACCAGGTCATACGCGCCGTGGAGTTCCTGTTCGGCTTCACACTGGTGGCGGGACTGGTGGTGCTGTTTGCCTCCGTCACCGGCACGCGTGAGGAAAGAGCACGCGAATACGCCATCATGCGCGCCGTGGGAGCCAGATCGGGCCTGCTGCAGCAGGTGCAAAGTGCCGAGCTGGCCGGAGTGGGCCTGATGGCCGGCTTTCTGGCCAGCTGCGTGGCCCTGGCCGTGGGCTGGGCGCTGGCGCGCTGGGTGTTCGATTTCGAATGGAATGTGCTCTGGTGGGTGCCGCTGGTGGGCGCGCTGGCGGGTGCATTGCTGGCCTGGCTGGCCGGCTGGTGGGCGTTGCGCGAGGTGGTCAGCCGCCCGGTGATGATCACGCTGCGCCAGGCTGCGGAATAAGGCTAGCCCTTGAACAGCCGCTCGCTCGCAAAATCCACAAAGGCCCGGACCTTGGGCGAGAGCTGGCGGCTGGAGGGCCAGAGTGCGGAGAATTGCCCGCTATGCGTGAGCTGCTGCGCCAGGACCTGCTGGAGTTCGCCACGCGCCAGTGCGTCGCGGGCCAGGAAGTCGGGCATGTAGGCCAGGCCCAGGCCTGAGACGGCTGCGCCCAGCATGGCTTCCATGTTGTTGCACGCCAGGGCGATGGGCATGGCCGGCAGCCCGGGCAGCGTCCACTCCTCGAGCTTGCCGCTGTTCAGAAAGCGATAGCGCAGGCTGGTGTGTCCGGCAAGGTCGGCCGGCGTCAGCGGCACGCCGCGCTCGGCCAGATAGGCCGGTGAGGCCGCCAGAATGAAGCGAAACGGTCCGAGTCGGCGCGCCACCAGCCGCGAGTCGGCCAGCTCGCCGCTGCGGATGACCACATCAAGGCCGGCCTCGACGACATCGACCAGATGGTCGTTGAAGTCCAGATCCAGCTCCACTTCGGGATAGCGGGCCTGGAATTCGGGCAGCACGGGTAGCAGAAAACGGTAGCCGATGGTGGGCAGGCTCACGCGCAGCCGGCCGCGCGGCGCTTGGGCGGCGGCCTGCATGGCAGCGCGCGCATCATGCAGCTCGTCAAGGATGCGTCGGCAGCGCTCGTGAAACAGAGTGCCTTCCTGTGTCAGACGCACCTGGCGTGTAGTGCGATGAAACAGGCGCAGGCCGAGCTGCTGCTCCAGGCGCGCCACGTTCTTGCCCACGGCCGAGGCCGAGATGCCGAGAGCGCGGCCGGCCTCGGCAAAGCTCAGGAGATCGGCGGCACGTACAAAGGACTCAAGTCCGCTGAAGCTGTCCATGGTGATTGGCAACCTTTGGTTGGGATTGTGGGGAGTGCTGAAGCTATTTTCGTTTCATTGGAGCGCTTTTATCGTTCATGTCTGATTGATTCACGACGCCAGCCCTCCATGTCCTGCTCCACTTCCCCATCCCGCCCGCAGGCGGATCTTCCTGTTGGTGCCCGCCGCGCATCGCCTGCCTGGGTGCTGCTGTCGGTCTGCCTGGCCGCTCTGGCCATGCCGCTGAGCTTTACCGGGCCGGCCGTGGCGCTGCCGGCGCTGCGCGATGCGCTGGGCGGCGGCCCTCTGGCGCTGAACTGGGTCACCAATGCCTTCATGCTGAGCTTCGGTGCCACGCTGATGGCGGCAGGAGCACTGGCCGACATCTACGGGCGGCGGCGTGTATTTCTCGCGGGGCTGGGCGTCGTGGTTGGCAGCGTGCTGCTGCAGGTCTGCCTGCAAGGCAAGGGGGCCATCATCGGCTTCGACCTGCTGCGGGCGTTGCAGGGGCTGGGTGCAGCTGCTGCATTGGCGGCAGGCACAGCAGGCCTGGCCCAGGCCTACGATGGTGCCAGGCGTACCCGGGCCTTCAGTTTCGTGGGCACCTCCTTTGGTGTTGGGCTGGCCTTCGGGCCATTGCTGTCGGGCTGGTTGCTGCAGAGCTGGGGCTGGCGCAGCGTGGTGCTCAGCGCAGCCGCCGCGGCATTCGCTGCGCTGCTGCTGGGCCTGCGCCATATGCCGGAATCGCGCAATCCGCAGGCACAGCGGCTGGACCTGCCGGGTGCGCTGTCGTTCACGCTGGCGCTGGCTCTGTTGACCTGGGGCATGCTGCAAGTCCCTGAAACGGGCTGGTTGCATGGCCGCACATGGCTGCCCCTGGCGGCAGCC
The DNA here is from genome assembly GCF_003350425.1 of Comamonas sp. AG1104. Lineage (NCBI taxonomy): Bacteria > Pseudomonadati > Pseudomonadota > Betaproteobacteria > Burkholderiales > Comamonadaceae > Comamonas > Comamonas sp. AG1104. Next base: position 99,010 of record NZ_QQAS01000008.1, read on the forward strand.
CTGCTGGCGGCAGCGGCCTTCGTGCAGATCGAGCGACGCAGCTCCCATCCCATGCTGGATCTGTCGCTGTTCCGCTATCCGCGCTTTGTCGGCGTACAGCTGCTGGCTGCAGCACCTGCCTATGCCTTTGTGGTGCTGCTGGTGCTGCTGCCGCTGCGCTTCATCGGCGTGGAAGGCCTGGCACCGCTCGAGGCCGGGCAGCGCATGTTCGTGCTGTCGCTGCCCATGCTGTGCGTGCCGTTGCTGGCGGGCTGGCTCTCGCGCTGGCTGTCGGCAGCCTTGCTCTGTGGGGCGGGACTGCTGGTCTGCTCCATGGGCTTGCTGTGGCTGGGCCGCTGCGCGCCCGGCTCGGACCTGGCGCAGATGGCCGCACCGCTGCTGCTGATCGGTCTGGGCATAGGACTGCCCTGGGGGCTGATGGACGGGCTGGCCGTGACGGTGGTCCCGCGCGAGCGTGCCGGAATGGCCACGGGCATCTTCAGCACCGTGCGTGTGGCGGGCGAAGGCATTGCGCTGGCCGTAGTCGGGGCGGCGCTGGCAGCGCTGCTGGCGCGGGAGCTGACGGCCATCTGGCCGTCCATGCAGCATGGCTCGGCCGTGGCCCAGATGCTGGTCACCGGCAATATGCAGGGAGCGCTGGCGCTGATGCAAGGCGCATCAGCCGCAGAGCTGATCAGGGCCTATGGCCTGGCTTTTTCCAGCTTGCTCGATGTGCTGGCCGGCGTGACGGTGCTGACGGCCGTTGGCGTTTTCGCATTCCTGCGCTCGGGTACGGACATGCCGCATGTCCGACAATCGGGACTGACTCGCAAAGCCGCTACACATGCAGATTGAAGAAAAGCCCCCGTTTGACACCCCCTACGAATGGATAGGTGGCGAAGACAAAGTCCAGCAACTGGTTGACCGTTTCTATGACCTCATGGATCTGGAGCCTGGCTACAAGGAACTGCGTGCCGCCCATGGCAGCACGCTGGCCGATGCGCGCCAGAAGCTGTTCTGGTTTCTCTGCGGCTGGCTGGGCGGCCCCGACTATTACCAGGATCGTTTCGGCCATCCGCGTCTGCGCATGCGCCATATGCCGTTTTCCATCGGCATTCAGGAGCGCGACCAGTGGGTGGCCTGCATGGATCAGGCCATGGGCGAGACCGAAGTACCCGAGGCCTTGCGCACGCGCCTGAAGGCCAGCTTCATGAACACGGCGGACTGGATGCGCAATCGCGGCGCCTGAGTTCCTGAGTCCAGTTTCAAAGCGTCAAATTTCCTTCATGACGCTGTAAAAAGCCCTGTAGACACTGCCTGTTTTTCAACAATCAGGGTCAACCATGCAGGATTTCGATTTGCCTGGCGCAAAGCTGCGCTCGGGCGGTTTCTTCTCGGCATTGCAGCAACGCCGCCATGTGCTGACGGCGGTGGGCTGTGCAGCATTGCTGGCTGCCTGCGGCGGCAGCGACGACAGCAGCACAGCGCCTGTCAGCGCGCAGCCTGCCACGGCGACGCTGGCCGTTCTGGAGACCACGGATCTGCACTTCAATGTGCGCAGCTATGATTACTTCAAGCTGGCCGAAGACAAGACCTATGGCTTCGAGCGCACGGCCACGCTGATCCGTGCGGCTCGCAAGGAATTTGCCAACACGCTGCTGGTGGACAACGGCGACACCATCCAGGGCACGGCACTGGCCGACTACGAGGCCGAGGTAAAGCCCATACCCTGCACGCAGCAGCTGTCCATGTACAAGGCCATGGGCGCATTGAGCTTTGACGCGGGCACGCTGGGCAATCACGAATTCAACTACGGCCTGCCCTTTCTCAACCAGGTGCTGGGCGGAGGCCTGGATGTGGATGGCGTGGATGCCAGCCAGAAATGCGCGGGCAACGGCTATCCGGCCGTACTGGCCAACGTCTACAGCAGCAAGACCAAGAAGCCGCTGGTGCAGCCCTATGCCGTGCTGGAGCGCACCATGGTGGCCAAGGGCAGCGATGGCAAGGAAGTCAAGCTGCCCATCAAGATCGGTGTGATCGGCTTCACCACGCCGGGCATCATGAACTGGGACAAGCGCTATCTGGAAGGCAAGGTCTACACCGAGGGCGCGGTGGAGGCTGCCGGCAAATACGTGCCAGAGTTGCGCGCCAAGGGCGCCGATGTGGTGGTGGCGCTGCTGCATGGCGGTCTGGACGGATCGGCCTATTCGGCCACCATGGAAAACCCCGGCCTGTATCTGTCCAAGGTGGCGGGCATCGATGCCATGGTCATGGGTCACCAGCACAGCGTGTTCCCCGATCTGTCGGCCAAGCCAGCCTATAGCCAAAGCGGCGTGGACAATGCTGCCGGCACCATCAACGGCGTGCCTGCGGTCATGGCCAGTTCCTGGGGCAAGGCGCTGGGCGTGATCCAGCTGCCGCTGCAATGGGACGGCAAGAAGTGGAGCGTGGCCAAGACCGGCAGCAAGAGCGAGCTGCGCAACATCCAGAAAAAGGATGCCGCAGGTGCCACGGTGTTTGTGGATGCCGACCCGGCCGTTGCTCCGCTGATCGAGACACAGCATCAGGCAGCCATCAGCTACGTGAAGACGCCCATTGGCAGCACTGACTTCCGCATGAGCACGCTGTTTGCCGATGTGGGCGACCCCGGCGCGATCCAGATCGTCAACCAGGCCCAGCAGGCCTATGTGGCCAGCTATATCAAGGCCAATCTGCCGCAGTACGCCAGCCTGCCCGTGCTGTCGGTGAGTGCGCCGTTCAAGTCGGGCTTTCAGGGTGGCAAGGACTTCACCGATGTGGCTGCCGGCTCGCTCGCCATCTACAACGCGGCTGACCTGTATCTCTACCCCAACACCGTGTACGCAGTGAAGGTCAATGGTGCCGACATCAAGAGCTGGCTGGAGGCTGCCGCCAAGCGCTTCAACCAGATCGATGTGAACAAGACGACCGAGCAGCCGTTGATCAGCAGCTTCCCGGGCTATAACTTCGATATGTTCACCACGGCCGATGTGCAGTACGAGATCGATGTGACTCAGCCGCTGGGCAGCCGCATCAAGAACCTGAGCTATCTGGGCAAGCCCATTGATACGGCGCAGGAGTTCGTGATCGCCACCAACAACTACCGTGCCACCAGCGGTGCCAGCTTCATCCCCAAGCTCGACGGCTCGTCGGCCATCTGGGCATCGCCCGATGCGAACCGCGATGTGGTGATCGAGTATGTGCGCAAGAACCCGCAGATCACCAGGGCGGCCAATGGCGCAGCCAAGAGCTGGCGCTTTGCCAAGGTGACGACGGCCGGCCCGGTGGTGTTCAGCTCCGGCACCAATGCCTTGAGCGTGGCCCAGGCTGCGGGTCTGTCGGGAGTGTCGGTGCTTGCGGCCGATGACGGCTCGGGCAAGGGCATGAGCAAATACCAGCTAGATCTGTCCAAGTAGGCGGCGCTGCCGCAATGACTGCCGCCGTGGCTGCGAAGGCCACGGCGGCTTTTTTCTGGGACTGGCTATGATGCGAGAAAATTTTCAGGGAGAGGGTATGACGGCATATATCGCGCTGGCAGTGGTGGTGGTGATCGTGATCTGGGCAATTGCCCTCTACAACCGCTTGCGCACGCACAAGAACCAGGTGGAGAACGCATTTGCGCAGATCGATGTGCAGCTCAAGCGCCGTCATGACCTGATTCCCAATCTGGTGGAGGTTGCACGCGGCTATATGCAGCATGAGGCCCAGACGCTGGAGGCCGTGATTCGCGCACGCGGCGACGCCGTCAGCGCTGCCGACAAGGCGCGTCAGTCGCCGGGCAAGGCGCAGGCCATGGGGGCACTCATGGCTGCGGAGCAGGTGCTGGGAGGTCAGGTAGGCCGTCTGATGGCGCTGGCCGAGGCCTATCCCACGCTCAAGGCCGATGGCCGCATGCAGCAGCTCAGCGAAGAGATCACCAGCACCGAGAACCGCATCGGTTTTGCACGTCAGTCCTACAACGACGAGGTGCTGGAATTCAACAACCAGGCCGGACAGTTTCCGGATCTGATCGTGGCGCGGCTGGTGGGTTTTGTGCATATGGACATGCTGGCTTCGACCCAGAGCGAGCAGGAACGAGCCGTCCCCCAGGTCAGGTTCTGAGCGCATGCGTTTCTGGGAGCGACAGCGCGAAGCCAGGCGCAGTACGCGCTGGTTGCTGCTGGTGTTCGGCCTGTGTGTGCTGGCCGTGGTGGCGTCGGTGCATCTGGGCCTGATGCTGGCCTGGTGGCTGGGCACTCTGGCCTTCGGCGGCTGGGACTATCCCACGGGCTTTGCGACGGTGAATATCGGCGTGACCTTGCTGCTGGTGCTGGGCGGCTGCTGGATAGAGCTGGACCAGCTGCGCCACGGCGGGCGCCAACTGGCCCAGCGCGTGGGAGCGCGCGAGGCCAGACCCGGCAGCTCGCTGGCCGAGCAGCAACTGTGCAATATCGTCGATGAAATGTGCATTGCGGCACACTGGCCTGCACCCCAGGTCGCGGTGCTGGCGCGGACCGAGGCCATCAATGCCTTTGCGGCGGGCTGGGATGCGCAAGACGCCGTCATTGCCGTGACCCAGGGTGCGCTGGACCAGCTCAGCCGTGAGGAAATGCAGGGGCTGGTAGCGCATGAGCTGTCCCATCTGCGTGAGGGCGACACGCGGCTGAACATGCAGCTGGCCGGCATGGTCTATGGGCTGGAGCTGATTCACAACTTCGGCCAGAACCTGCGCGAGCGCGACAGCATCCTTACGCAATGGTTCGGCCTCTTCATCCAGGCTGCGGGCTTTGTCGGCTGGCTCGGCGGCCAATTGCTCAAGGCCGCCGTATCGCGCCAGCGCGAATATCTGGCCGATGCCCGAGCCGTGCAGTGGACGCGCAGCAAGGACGGGCTGGGCGGCGTGCTGCGCAAGGTGCTCACGCAGCGCGAACTGGCCGAGCAGCAGTACGGCAGCTGGCAGCAGGACACGCGCAGCCACCAGGGGCTGGACAAGCGCATCGTGCAGCACATGCTGCTGGCCGAAACACCCCATGCCAGCCGCCTCGAAGACTGGCTGGAATCCCACCCCACGGTGCCCGAGCGCATACGCCGCATTTACGGCCGCGATATGCGGCCGCTGCCCTTGCCGCTCAACACCGTGCCGCAGGGGAGATAAGCCTTTTGGGCTCAAGCCCAATGGAGATAGGCGCGAGCAGCTATCAGGTCGGAAGGATGGGGCTCAGAACAGCTTGCGCTTGCCCGGCTGCAGCAGCACCACCAGTGCGCCCGCGCCCCCTTCGGCCGGGCGGGCCTGGACAAAGGCCAGAACCTCTTTTTTCTGAACCAGCCAGCGCTGAACCTTGCCCTTGAGAACGGGGGTGCGGCCCGGCGATCCCAGGCCCTTGCCGTGCACGATGCGCACGCAGCGCACGCCCGTGCGGTGCGACAGGCGGATGAACTGGCCCAGCGCCTCGCGGGCTTCGTCCGAGCGCAGGCCGTGCAGGTCCAGCTGGCGCTGAATGCTCCAGTGGCCGCCACGCAGCTTGCGCGTCACGTCGAGACCGATGCCGGGGCGGCGAAAGCTCAGCTGATCGTCCACGTCCAGCAGGGTGCTGACATCGAACTCATCGCTCATGGCTTCGCGCAGCACGTTCTGTTCGTCCAGCACCATCTGCAGCGGCAGCGGCGAGGGGGCCGGCTCCACAAAGCTGACTTCGTTGCGCGAGCGCAGCGGCGTGACCTTGCCGACGCTGAGCGCAAACAGATTGCGTTCACGCTCGCGCGCTGCACGCGCCTCGGCCTGCGCGAGGGCCAGGGCTTCGGCCTGTTCGCGCATTTGCTTGAGATGGCGGGAGATGCCGGCCAGATCCTGCAGCGAGCGGTGTGCGTGGCTCATAGCAGACCCTCCTCGGCCATGGAGCAGGCAGCGCCCGGCCCGACGATGATGTGGTCGAGCACGCGTACATCGATCAAGGCCAGAGCGGCCTTGAGAGTGGCGGTCAGCGCGCTGTCGGCACTGCTGGGCTGCACGTTGCCGCTGGGGTGGTTGTGCGCGAGGATCACCGCGCCGGCCTGATGGTGCAGGGCGCGCAGCACGACTTCACGAGGGTAGACGGAGGTTTGCGTCAAGGTACCGCGAAACATTTCTTCAAGAGCCAGCAAGCGGTTCTGGCTGTCCAGAAACAGCACGGCAAACACCTCGTGCGGCCTGGCTGCCAGATGCAGCTGCAGATAGTGCTTGACGGCTTCGGGGGAGGAAAAGACTTCCCGCTCGCGCAGCTGCTGTGCCGTGGCACGGCGGGCCAGCTCCAGCACGGCCATCAGCTCGGCTCGCTTGGCAGGGCCCAGGCCTTTGACGGTTGTCAAAGCCTGGTAGTCGGCGGCCAGCAGTCCGGCCAGACCGCCTGCTCCCTGGCCATCACCGGGCAGCTCCAGCAGCTCCTGCGCCATCTGCAGCACTGTCTTGCCGGCCATGCCGGTGCGCAAAATGACGGCCAGCAGCTCGGCATCCGAGAGCGCCGCCGCACCCCGCTGCGCGAGCTTTTCGCGCGGCTGGGCATCCAGGGGCAGGTCTTTGATGGGCATGGGTGTCAGTGCTCGCTTGCACAAGGTGGGGAAGGGGCGGGCCGGCCATCTCAACGCAGCCGCGAAGAGGTTATAGGCTCGCTCTTACAATGCAGCCCAGTTTATCGGGACTTTCATGACCACAAGCGCAACCCCTTCGGATCTGCCCGTCGTGCAGGCAGGCTCTTTTCTCACGCTGCATTACCGCCTGGCGGGCCCTGCGGGCGATGTGATCAATACCTTCAACGAAAAGCCGGCGACGCTGTCGCTGGGTGCGGGCGAGCTGTCGCCGGCCATGGAAGACAAGCTGATCGGCCTGGCCGAGGGCACGCACACCACTTTCGAGCTGCCCGCAGGCGAGGCTTTTGGTGAGCGCAACCCCGACATGATGCAGTGGGTGGCCCGCAAGCTCATGAACGAGCTCGGCGACCCGCATGAGCAATACACCGCAGGCGATGTGGTGCAGTTCCCCACGCCCGATGGCAACGGCAGCTACGCCGGCGCCGTGGTGCAGGTGCGCGAGGACGGCGCCGTGCTGTTCGACTTCAACCACCCGCTGGCCGGCCAGCCCGTGACGTTTGAAGTGAAGCTGATCGGGGTGCTCTGAGGTGGTGGGAGCCAAGGAAGTCCTGCTGGCCGAACCGCGCGGCTTTTGCGCCGGGGTGGATCGCGCCATCGAGATCGTGGAGCGGGCGCTGGCCAAGTTCGGCGCGCCCATCTATGTGCGCCACGAGATCGTGCACAACACCTTTGTGGTCAACGACCTCAAGGCCAAGGGCGCCATCTTCATCGAGGAGCTCGACGAGGTGCCGCCCGGCGCCACGCTGATCTTCTCGGCCCATGGCGTCTCCAAGGCCGTGCAGCAGGAGGCCGAGCGTCGCGGCTTTGCCATCTTCGATGCGACCTGCCCGCTGGTCACCAAGGTGCATGTGGAAGTCGCCAAGCTGGCCAAGGAAGGCTACGAATTCCTCATGATCGGCCACAAGGGCCATCCCGAGGTCGAAGGCACCATGGGCCAGCTCTCCGAAGGCATTCACCTGGTCGAGGACGAAGGCGATGTGGCCAAGGTGGCGCCGCGCCAGACCGAAAAGCTGGCCGTGGTGACGCAGACCACTCTGTCGGTCGATGACGCCGCAGGCATCAAGGCCGCCATCAAGGCACGCTTTCCGCTGGTGCGCGAACCCAAGCAGCAGGACATCTGCTATGCCACGCAGAACCGCCAGGACGCCGTGAAGGTGCTGGCACCCCAGGTGGATCTGGTCATCGTCGTCGGCAGCCCGACCAGCTCCAACAGCAACCGCCTGCGCGAGCTGGCCGATCGCCTGGGCACGCCTGCCTACATGGTGGACAACGCGCTCGAGCTCAAGCAGGAGTGGTTTGCCGATGCAGCCCGCGTGGGGCTGACGGCCGGGGCTTCCGCGCCCGAGGTGCTGGTCGACGAGGTCATCGCCCGCATCCGGCAACTGGGTGCAGTCGCCGTGCGCAAGATGGACGGTATCGAGGAAACCATCAAGTTCCCGCTGCCCAAGGGTCTGAAGATCGACGCGGCCACGGGCCTGGAGATCGAAGTGCGCAAGGCGCCCGAGACCGGACATTGAGTTCTGACAAGCAGAATGCTTGTAACTTCATAGCGCCTTGCGCATGGTATTCAACGACTTCAGATGGTTTTTATCTGAAAATCTACGAATGGCCTGCGCAAGGCGCTTTGCTTTTGATAGCTGACTGCTGCCATCCCCCGGGTATCGGCCGGGTGTGGCCAGTCGCTCTAAAATCCCCCTCTATGCTCGACATTCAACTTCTCCGCAAAGACCTGGATTCAGTCGTCGCCCGACTGCAAACCCGCAAGAACCCCCAAGCCTTCCTGAACGTGGAAGCCTTCAAGGCGCTGGAATCCGAACGCAAGTCCATCCAGACGCGCACGGAGGAGCTGCAGTCCAAGCGCAACCAGCTGTCCAAGCAGATCGGCATGTTGATGGGCAAGGGCGAAAAGGACGCCGCCGAAGCCGCCAAGGCCGAAGTGGCCGCCATGAAGACCGAGCTGGAACAATCGGCCACGCGCCTGGACCAGATCCAGACCGAGCTGCAGGCCATGCTGGTGGCCGTGCCCAATCTGCCTCATGAGTCCGTGCCCGTGGGCGCCGACGAAGAAGGCAATGTGGAAGTGCGCAGCTTCGGCACGCCCAGGAACTTCGACTTCGAGATCAAGGATCACGTGGATCTGGGCGCGCCCATCGGCCTGGACTTCGAAGCCGGCGTCAAGCTCTCCGGTGCCCGCTTTACCGTGATGCAGGGCCAGATCGCGCGCCTGCACCGTGCGCTGGCCCAGTTCATGCTGGATCTGCAGACCGAGCAGCATGGCTACACCGAATGCTATGTGCCTTACATCGTCAACAGCGATTCGCTCAAGGGCACGGGCCAGCTGCCCAAGTTCGAAGGCGATCTGTTTGCGGCCCAGAAGGGCGGCCAGGATGCCGAACCCCTGCCCGACACCGCAGCTCTGTACCTGATTCCCACGGCCGAAGTGCCTCTGACGAATCTGGTGCGCGACGAAGTGCTGGCCGAAGACCGCCTGCCCATCAAGCTGACCGCACACAGCCCCTGCTTCCGCTCGGAAGCCGGCTCCGGCGGCCGCGACACGCGCGGTCTGATCCGCCAGCACCAGTTCGACAAGGTCGAGATGGTGCAGATCGTGCATCCCGAAAAGAGCTATGAAGCGCTGGAAGAGATGACGGGTCACGCCGAAGCCGTGCTGCAGAAGCTGGGCCTGCCGTACCGCGTGATGAGCCTGTGCACCGGCGACATGGGCTTTGGCGCTGCCAAGACCTACGACCTGGAAGTCTGGGTGCCGGCACAGGGCACCTATCGCGAAATCAGCTCGGTCTCCAACTGCGAAGCCTTCCAGGCGCGCCGCATGCAGGCTCGCTTCAAGAATGCGCAGGGCAAGAACGAACTGGTGCACACGCTCAACGGCTCCGGCCTGGCCGTGGGCCGTACGCTGGTCGCCGTGCTGGAGAACTATCAGAACGCCGATGGCTCGATCACCGTGCCCGAAGCACTGGTTTCGTACATGGGTGGCAAAACTTTGCTGAAGGCCTGATTTTTTAGGCTACAATAGATGCTTCGACACAGGAGAGGTGGCAGAGTGGTCGAATGTACCTGACTCGAAATCAGGCGTACGTGCAAACGTACCGTGGGTTCGAATCCCACCCTCTCCGCCAATGCGGCTGTAGCTCAGCTGGATAGAGTACTTGGCTACGAACCAAGGGGTCGTGGGTTCGATTCCTGCCAGCCGCACCAAACGTTAAGCCTCAGAGTAGAAATACTCTGAGGCTTTTTCGTTTCTGGCGTCTGCCCAAGATAGGCGTTTGACAGAAAGGCCCGGCCACCGCAGTGTCCGGCAGGGCCTTGGCCAAGTCTTGCTCTATGCCTGCATTCCTGCACTGGCCAGCACGGCCAGGGCGCAGGAAGCGATGCGGCTGGCCACCGAATCGGAGCGGCTGGTCAGCACGATGGGCACGCGCATGCCCAGCACCAGGCCGGCGCATTCGGCGTTGGCCATGTAGACCAGCTGCTTGTAGATCATGTTTCCAGCTTCGAGGTTGGGCGCCAGCAGCACATCGGGACGGCCTGCGACATCGGAGACGATGCCCTTGTTGTGTGCCGAGTGCAGGGAGATGGCGTTGTCGTAAGCGAGCGGGCCGTCAAAGATGCCGCCCGTGATCTGGCCGCGGTCGGCCATCTTGCACAGGGCTGCCGCATCGATGGTGCCGGGAATGGCCGGGTTGACGGTTTCCACCGCCGACAGCAGGGCCACGCGTGGCTGGACTATGCCGATGGCGTGGGCCAGATCGACTGCGTTCTGGGCGATATCGCGCTTTTCCATCAGGCTGGGGAAGATGTTGACCACGCAGTCGGTCATCAGCAGCGGGCGGTCGTAGCCGGGGATGTCCATGATGAATACATGGCTGGCCCGGCGGCTGCCGCGCAGACCGGCTTCACGCGCCACGGCCGCCCCCAGCAGATCGTCGCTGTGCAGGCTGCCCTTCATCAGGGCCCGGGCCTGGCCATCGCGGCACAGGGCTGCGGCCTGGGCCGCAGCGATGCGAGGGTCGTCCGCCGTGGAGTGAATCTCGGCGGCAGACGGATCGAGACCGGCTGAGCGGGCTGCGGCTTCGATACGTTGGCGCGGGCCTACCAGCAGGGGCCTAATCAGACCGGCCTGCGCCGCCTGCATGGCCGCCTGCACAGAGCCGGCGTCGCAGGGGTAGGCCACGGCCACAGGAATCGGGCCGCGGGCCCGGGCCTGGTCGATCAATTGCTGGAGATGGGGACGCGGCGTGGCGGGTGCATCGTCGGCGGCCACGGCAAGTGAGAGTGGGGGAGTCATGAAAGCTCCTGCGGGAAGTACAGGGCCCGGCGTGAGTAACGCAGGGGGTCTGGGAGTCGGCTTTCGAGGGCCTCGCGCTTCACTCAGGCGCATGAAACCGGCGCGGCCCAACCCAGGGACACCGAGGAAGGGCCTGGGCTGGCCGCGCCGCCCCGCACCGAGGGTGTCGTCCCCCTCCCCCGCGAAGCGGGTAGAGAGGCGCCGTGCAACGAGGGGGAAGGCGCGCAGCGCCTCAGGGGGTGTCAGACGGCGTCAGACATAGTCCTTGTACTTGTCCAGCATGCGCACGGGCTTGGACAAGGCGTCGCGGCGGAAGGGATCGCCGAGCTCGCGGGTGCACATGATCTCGATCACGCAGGTCTTGCCTTCCTTCATCTGCATGTCGATGGCCTTTTGCAGTGCCGGGCCCACATCCTCGATGTGGTCCACCACGATGCCTTCGGCGCCCATGGCCTTGGCAATGTCGGAAAAGCTTTCGCTCTCGAGCTCGCCGGCCACGAAGCGGCGGTTGTAGAAGTCCACCTGGTTCTTCTTTTCCGCGCCCCACTGGCGGTTGTGGAACACCACGGCAGTCACGGGGATGTCGTGGCGCACGGCGGTCATGATTTCCATCATGCTCATGCCCCAGGCACCGTCACCTGCATAGGCGATGGCCGGGCGATCGGGGGCTGCGCACTTGGCACCGATGATGGTGGGCAGGGCATAGCCGCAGTTGCCGAAACTCATGGGGGCAAAGAAGCTGCGCGGCTCGTCGAAGCGCAGATAGCTGTTGGCCACCGAGTTGATGTTGCCGATGTCGGTAGACACCATGACGCGCGCCGGCATGGCTTTTTCGAGTTCACGCAGCACCTGGCGGGGATGCAGATAGCTGCCGCCGGTCGGCGTGCGCTCGCCCTTGGCCTCTTCGATCATGTCCAGGCTGTATGCATCGCGTTCATGGGTCCAGCCGTCGAGCTCCTTTTCCCAGGCGGCTTTTTCCGTGGCGATGGTGTCGGCGCGCGCGGCCTTGGTGGCGTCACAGCCCAGCGTCACATCGGCCAGGCGCCTGCTCAGCTCGGCCGCTACGGCCTTGGCATCGCCGTTGATGCCCACGGCAATCTTCTTGACCAGGCCCAGATTGGTGTGATCGGCCTCGATCTGGATGATCTTGGCGGTCTTGGGCCAGTAGTCCATGCCATGCTGGGGCAGGGTGCCGAAGGGTCCCATGCGCGAACCCAGCGCAATCACCACGTCGGCCTGGGCGATCAGCTTCATGGCAGCCTTGGAGCCCTGGTAGCCGAGCGGGCCGGCCCACAGCGGGTGCTTGGCGGGGAAGGCATCGTTGCGCAGATAGCCGGTGGCCACGGGCGCGCCCAGGCGCTCGGCCAACTGCCTGGCTTCCTCCACGGCATCGCCCATGACCACGCCGCCGCCGGCCAGGATCACCGGGAACTTGGCGGTCTTGAGCAGCTCCACGGCGGCCTGCAGGCTGGCCTCGCCGCCATGGCCGCGGTCCACGCGCATGGGCTTGGGAATCTCGCACTCGATCTCGCCGTAGAAGTAATCACGCGGAATATTGAGCTGGGTCGGGCCCATCTCGGACATGGCGCGGTCGAAGACGCGGCCCGTGAACTCGGCCATGCGCTTGGGGTTGCAGACATGGCCCTGGTACTTGGTGAACTCCTGGAACATGGGCAGCTGATTGGCCTCCTGGAAGCCGCCCAGGCCCATGCCCATGGTGCCGGTCTCGGGAGTCACGATCACCACCGGGCTGTGCGCCCAGTAGGCTGCGGCAATCCCGGTCACGCAATTGCTGATGCCGGGGCCGTTCTGGCCGATCACCACGCCGTGGCGACCCGAGACGCGGGCATAGCCGTCGGCCATGTGGGCCGCACCTTGCTCATGCACCACCGGGATCAGGCGAATGCCTGCGGGCGCGAAGATGTCCATGGCATCCATGAAGGCGGAACCCATGATGCCGAACATCTCGCTGACGCCATTGGCGACGCAGGTTTCCACGAATGCTTCCGAAGGGGTCATCTTGTGAACGCCTTCAACCACTTTACGATTGTCCGTTGCAGCCATCTTTGTCTCCTTGAAAAATTGAAACCCATGGTTCCGAAAAAAGAAATAACGATGTCAGTCTATGGCATTTTTTCGAGTTTATGCAAGTAAATTTCTTTTTGCGGAACAAATTGACTCGAAAAATGGAAATTACTATGATCGACAGCGATATGAAGCACAGCGAAGACACCCCCTCGGCTCGCCTGGACGGAGACACGCCCAATCTGCGTTTGTTCGCGCTGCTGGAAGCCGTGGCGCAGAAGAGCCAGCCCTTCACCTTGCAAACCATGGTGGAAGAGACAGGGCTGCCCAAGCCGACCATGCACCGCATGCTTGCGCAGCTGGAGGGCGCCGGAATCCTGCAAAGAGATGGCAACGGCCGCCACTACGGCACGGGCCAGCGGCTGATGCGGCTGGCGCAGAACGTGTTGCTCAACAACACCACGCATGGCGCGCGGCATGCGGTGCTGACCCAGCTGGTGCGCGAGCTCGGCGAGAGCTGCAACATCACGGCTTTTTCGGGCAGCGAGGTCCTGTATCTGGACCGCGTGGAGACGCCGGCCCCGCTGCGCTTTTATCTGCATCCGGGCTCGCGCGTGCCCGCGCACTGTTCGGCCACGGGCAAGCTGTTCCTGAGCCAGATGTCGCCCGCACAGCGCCGCCGGCTGCTGGCCAATGTGCCGCTGGAAGCGTTCACCGGCAACACGCTGACGACCTTCGAGGCGCTGGAGCAGGAGCTCGATCAGGTGCGGACGCAGGGCTACGCCTTCGACAACGAGGAGTTCCTGCCCGGGTTGCTGTGCCTTGGTGTGCTGGTGCCTGCACCCAATGGCAACTCCAATATGGGGCTTGCCGTGCAGGCGCCCATCATGCGTTTTTCCAAGGAGAAGGCCTTGTCCTTTCTTCCCAAGCTGCAGGCGGCCGTCGAGGCGATCGCCCGCATTAACGATGACGTTCCACCGGAAACCGATGATGACTGACCTGAGCCAGCTGCAGCCCACCCGCACCGTCAGCGTGCGCGATGTATTTGGCATCGACACGGACATGAGCGTGCCGGCTTTTGCCGAGCCGAGCGAACATGTTCCCGCCATTGACAAGGCCTACCGCCTCAATCCGCAGGTGACGCAAGCCATCCTGGCGGGCTTCGCGCACAACCGGCGCGTCGTCATTCAGGGCCTGCATGGCACGGGAAAATCCACGCATATCGAGCAGGTGGCCGCCAGGTTGAACTGGCCCTGCGTGCGCGTGAATCTGGACGGTCATATCAGCCGCCTGGATCTGGTGGGCAAGGACAGCATCGTGCTGCAGGAAGGCAAGCAGGTGACCCAGTTCCAGGAAGGCATTCTGCCCTGGGCACTGCAGCGGCCCGTGGCCATGGTGTTTGACGAGTACGACGCCGGACGCCCCGACGTGATGTTTGTCATCCAGCGGGTTCTGGAGCGTGAGGGCAGCTTTACCCTGCTCGATCAAAAGCGCGTGATCCAGCCGCATCCGTGCTTTCGGCTGTTTGCCACCATGAACACCCTGGGGCAGGGCAATCTCAACGGGCTCTATCACGGCACGCAGCAGCTCAACCATGCCCAGCTCGATCGCTGGAATCTGGTCACCAGCCTGAACTATCTGCCCCCGGCCGAGGAAGCGGCCATCGTGCTGGCGCGTGTGCCGGAGCTCGCCACAGCCGACGGGCGCCGCAAGGTGGAAGCCATGGTGGCGCTGGCCGGGTTGACGCGCAAGGGCTTTGCCGTGGGGGATCTGACCTTGCTGATGTCTCCGCGCACGGTGATCAACTGGGCGGAAAACATTTCCATCTTTCACGATCTGAAGCTGGCCTTCGAGCTGTCGTTCCTCAACAAATGCGAGCCTGCAGAGCGCGCCATCGTGAGCGAATATTTCCAGCGCTGCTTCGCCCAGGAGCTGGCGCAGCCCGCAGAACCAGCACTGGCGTTGCTGGCATGAGCGCCGGGACCTCCGGCCCTGCCTCGCTGTCCCGCATGGAGGCCTGGGGCGGCGCCATGCTGCGCGCGGTCACCGGCGACGCCAGCCTGCAATGGAGCGGTCAGACGCTGTACCGCGGCACCACGCCCATACCCCAGGCGGCGGCCCACCATAGCCAGGTGCCGGTGCAGCAGACGGATCAGCGCGGCCTGCTCGACAGCATGGGGCTGCGTCTGCAGTGGAGCGACCAGGCCCTGTTCCAGGCACATCTGCCCGAGGACCCGGTGGAGCGCATGGTGTTCGAGCTGCTCGAGCAGTTGCGCGTGGAGAGCCTGGTGCCCGATGCCTGGCCCGGAGCGCGCGAGAACATGCGCCAGCGCTTTGTGAACTGGTGCCAGGCATTCGTGGATTCCGGCCTGACGGAAAGCAGTCTTGGCATCTTGCTGTTTACGGTGGCCATCACGGCCTGGAGCCGGCTGACCGGGCATGAGATACCGGAGCGCATGGCTGATCTGGTGGAGTCCACGCGGATGTCCATGGCTTGCCCGCTGGGCCGGCACTGGGATCGGCTGCGGCGCTTCAGAGACCGGCAGCTCCAGTTTGTCGAGCCAGCCCTGGCCGTCAGCCGCTGGGTCGGCATGGCGGTGCGTGCGGCGCAGGAGGATGCGCCGCGCGGTGCCGGCGGCCCCAGGCGACGCAGCAGTTTTGCCCTGCCTCTGCACTTTGAGTCTCAGAGTCAGGACGGCATGCCCGTGGCGCAAAGCGGCGACAGCCGGGCCTGGGCCGGTACCGCGCAAAGCTACCGGGTTTTCACGCGCGAGTTCGATAGGGAGGTGCAGGCCGGTGAATTGATCCGCGCGTTGCAGCTGGCCCAGTTCCGGGAGCAGATGGATGAGGAACTGGCGCGCTCGGGATTGCAGCAGGCCGGGCGGCTGGCGCGCTATCTGCAGCAGCGCCTGGCCAGCACGCAGCGCAATGGCTGGAACTTCGGGCTGGAGGAAGGCCATCTGGACGGCAGCCGCCTGTCCCAGCTGGTGACGGACCCGCAGCAGCGCGCGATTTTCAAGGACGAAATGCAGCGCCCCGTCAACGAGACCGCAGTCACCATTCTCATGGACTGCTCGGGATCCATGAAAACCTTTGCCAAGCCCCTGTCGCTGTTGCTCGACGTGCTGGGGCGAGCGCTGGAGATGGCCGGTGCGAGCGTGGAGATACTGGGTTTTTCCACGCAGGCCTGGAATGGCGGCAGAACGCGCCGCCGCTGGCAGCGCGCCGGCCAGCCCCAGTTTCCGGGGCGTCTCAACGAGCGCCTGCACATTGTCTTCAAGGACGGGGCCAAGCCCTGGCGTCACGCCCGGCATGGCATTGCGGCGCTGCGCAAGCCCGACATCTTTCGTGAAGGCATCGACGGCGAGGCCGTGGAATGGGCGTGCCAGAGGCTGCGCGCCAAGACCGCGCAGCGTCGTATCCTGCTCGTGATCTCCGATGGCTGTCCCATGGACACGGCGACCCATCAGGCCAATGACGAGCATTATCTGGATCAGCATCTGCGGCAGGTTCTTGCCGCCCAGGAGCGTATGGGCGGCGTGAAGGTCTGTGCCCTGGGCGTAGGGCTGGATTTGGGGGTCTTCTACCGTCAAAGGCTTGCCGTCGATCTGCAGCACGATATCGACGAGGCCCTGCTGTTTTCGGTGGCCGAGATGCTGTGCAAACGATGACAGGGATGGACTGTGCGACCCATCCCTGCGATGGGGCCGCACACGGCTGAGCAACTATACCCAGCAAGCCAAAAAAAGAGGCGGCGGGAAGGCGCAATGTCTGCTCCGTCGCCTGCTTGTCCGACTACTCCCCGCCGCTCGCGCAGGCGGGAAGTGACAGGGCTTACATGCGTCCCTTCCATGGAACCAGGCGCTTTTCGACCCAGCGCATGAACAGATCGAACACATAGGCGATCACACCGATGACGATGATGCCCATGATCACGATGTCGGTGCGCAGGAAGTTCGAGGCGTTGAGCACCATCTGACCCAGACCCACGTTCGCTGCCACCATTTCGGCGGCCACCAGAGTCGTCCAGCCAAAGCCGATGGCAATGCGCATGCCCACCAGAATGTCGGGCAGGGCCGCCGGCAAGATCACATGGCGGATCACCTGGAAGTAGCTTGCTCCCATCGAATAGGCGGCATTGATCTGCTCCTGTGCGGCGCTGCGCATGCCCGAGCGTGCCGCCAGAGCCAAGGGCGCAAAGCAGCTCAGGAAGATCAGCAGAATCTTCGGCGTTTCATCGATGCCGAACCAGATGATGATCAGCGGCAGATAGGCCAGTGGTGGCAGGGGGCGGTAGAACTCGATGGGGGGGTCGAAGATGCCGCGTGCAAAGCGCGACATCCCCATCGCAATGCCTAGTGGAACGGCAATCAGGAAGGCCAGCCAGAACGCCACGGTCACGCGCAGCAGACTTGCCGAGAAATGCTGCCACAGCGGTTTGTCGTTGGCCTGCCCGGTCAGGTATTCATAGAACTGCTGGAACACCGCCTGCGGGCTGGGCAGGAACAAGGGCTTGATCCAGCCGAGATTGGTGGCGGCGAACCACAGTGCCAGCAGCAAGGCCACGGTGACGATGCTGATGCCAAGGCTGGAGCCTTCGCCGGGGGTCTTGAAGCGACTGGTCTTCACCGGTCCTGACGCCTGCGGGGCAGTGGCCTTGGGCTGCACGCGCGCTGTCGTGGCGGGCAGATGGTTGATTTGGACTGCTTCAGACATTGGCAGGCTCCCGGTGGTGAATCAGACTCAGAACTTCTTCGCGCATCCTGATGAAGTCGGGGCGCGACTTGACGGCACGCGCATCGCCGGTGCGCAGAAACTCATGGCAGAACGGCATGTCGTCGTAGACATGGGAGATGCGGCCCGGGCTGGGGCTCATGACGATCAGCCGGCTGGCCAGAAACAGCGCCTCCTCCACCGAATGGGTGATGAAGAACACCATCTTGTGGGTGGCATGCCATACCCGCAGCAGGATTTCCTGAACCTGTTCGCGCGTGAAGGCATCAAGCGCACCCATGGGTTCATCCATTAGCAGTAGTGCCGGATCGTTGGCCAGCGCGCGGGCAATGCCGACACGTTGCTGCATGCCGCCAGACAGTTCATAGACAGCACGCCTGGCGTAGTTCTGCAAGCCCACGAGACCCAGTTTCTCTTCGGCGATCTGCGTGCGCGTCTTCAGATCCATGCCGCGCATGCGCAGTCCCAGCGCGACGTTGTCGATCACATTGAGCCATGGCATCAGCGCATGCTTCTGAAACACCACCCCCTGATTGGCTCCGGGGCCCTGAATGGGTTTTCCGTCCAGCAGGATCTGGCCGCTGGAAGGTGCCAGAAAACCTGCCATGCAGTTGAGCAGCGTGGTCTTGCCGCAGCCCGATGCCCCCAGCGCGACCACGAAGTCGCCTTCATGCATGGTCAGGTTGACGGGCGCCAGGGCCTGCAAGTGCCCGCCCTTGACCTCGTAATTGACGGTCAGGTCACGTATATCCAGAGTCGGCATGACATTGCCCTCCTATGTGAAACAAAGCTGGGAGCCACGACGGGAAACTCCCGTCGTGGGCGGGCAGTCAGCGGCCGATTGCCTGCTTGACATAGCTGCTGTTGACGTACGCGGCGTAGTCGGGCTTGACCTCCTGGATTCGTCCCTGCGACTTCAGAAACGTTGCAGTATTGGTCATTGCCTTGGCCGCACCGCCTTCCAGCCACTGCACGCCGAGCTGCTCCTCGGCGCTGGGGAAGCGGTAAAGCGCCATGGCTGCGGGCACGTCCTTGGGGTCGGCCTTGCTCCATTTGGCAATCGCCTTGATCTCGGGCGAATCGGGAGTCCACCTGGCCAGGTTGTCGCGCACCTGGGCGCTGGCCCGATTCAGGGCCTTGATGAAGGCCACCATGAACTGGGGATTTTCCTGGGCGAACTTGCTGCTCACAGCAATGCCCTCAAAGGTGGGATAGCCCATCTGCGCAATGGAGCCGGAGGTGGCAATCACCTTGCCCTTTTGCTTGACCTTGGCCAGCACCGGATCCCAGACGAAGGTGCCGTCAATATCGCCGCGCTCCCAGGCAGCGGCAATCTCTGGCGGGCGCATGTTCATGATGTTGACCTTGCGTGCGTCAACGCCTTCCTTGCCCAGGGCCGCGACCAGCTGGTAGTGTGCGGTGGAGACGAACGGCACGCCTATGCGTTTGCCCTCCATGCTCTTGAAATTGCTGATGCCGCCGCCATCACGTGCCACCAGGGCTTCGGCGCTGGCGATGTCTGCAGAGATCCAGAGCAGCTTGATGTCCTGCCCCTGACTGGCGGCTGCGGTCAGCGGGCTGGATCCCACCTCTCCCATCTGCACGTCACCCGAGGCCATCGCCCGTATCACGTCGCCGCCGCCCGAGAACATGCGCCAGTTGATCTTGTAGCCCGTCTCCTTTTCCACCTCGCCCGACTCCATGACCAGTCGCAGAGGCACCAGCATGTCCTGGTTGGCGAAGGTCACGGTTTTCTGCTGCGCCAGCGCGAAGCCGGTCATGGCCAGTGCTGCTGTCGCGGCACCCGCTTTCAGCATCCATCGTTTTTGCATTTTCATTGCCAATTTCTCCTTGGTTAGAGCGATATCGGTTGAAGACTTAGACCAGAGAACCCTTGCTGTGCTCACTCTTGCTGACTTGCTTTCCCATTCCCGCTTCTGGCTGAACCGGTTGAAAGCCGCATCGCGAGGCTCAAAGAGCTTTCTGAGCGGATCGTAGTGAGCAACCTTGTGAGGCCAGTAGGGCCAGTTGATGTGAATCGTTAGGTCCAGTCGCGCACGGCCTCGGATGGTGCGTGCAGCACGGGTTGGCGTGCACCGCGACCGTGCATTGCAAAGCCTTGCATGGCGCGGCTTGCACGGGATATCTCGGTTCTGGTGGAAGGCGTTTTTGCGGTGTCCGCATGGGCTTAGGTGGTTTCACTGATCGCGGACAGATGCGGGAGGATTGGGCTGTCCGAGAGGCATGAGCGCTTGCGCAATATGCGTGCCACAGGGGCGGTTTTTCCTGTGGCCGGGACGCCCGAGAGGGGGCTGCACCGCATCCGTAGATAGGATGAAAAAAAAGCACCTTCCTTGCGGAAGGTGCTCTTCGTTGCGTGAAGCCGAACGGCGGCTGGCAGGGTCAGTTTTTCTCGTCGTTCATGTGATACCAGTGGTAGAGAAAGCGCTGGCCCATGCGGCGAAATGGTGCAAATGCCTCCGAGCGCACCATATTGAACACATTCGGATATTCGAGCGATGAGTTGTAGATTGGCAACTCGAAGGCCTTGAGGTTCTGGCCTGCGATGCGCTGGGCCATGCGACGGCCTGCATGCGCAGAGAACGACACGCCATTGCCGCCATAGCCGACCGCATAGAAGACGCTTTGCCTTGGATCGGGCTGGGTGATGCGCGGCATCATGTCGTGGCTTACATCGACCCAGCCCCACCAGGAGTAGTCCACCTGGATTCCCTTGAGGGCCGGGAACTTGTGGTGCAGGCCCTCAACCAGCTTGGCCATATGGACCGGATTGGGCGCATCGGCGCCGGTGATCGAGCTGCGGCTGCCGATCTGCACGCGGTTGTCGGGCAGCTTGCGGTAGTAAAAGCGCAGGGTGCGGGTGTCGGTGATGACTTGCGTGGTCTTGAAATTGGTGGCGGCCAGCTCTTCTTGCGTCAAGGGCCTGGTGACCAGCGAGTTCGAGAGAATCGGCATGATCTTGGAGCGCAGGCTGGGGTGAAGTCCGTTGCTGGTATAGCCGCCGGTGGCAAAGCCGACGGCGCGTGCCTTGACCGTGCCGCCCGGTGTCTGCAGGTAATGCACTCCGTTTCGCGTTTCCATGCCCAGCACGGGACTGGCGGGATGCACCTTCACTCCCAGCTCGCGGGCCTTGCGCAGATAGCCGAACGCCAGCTTGAGCGGATGCACGCCAATGCCGTCGGGCTCATGCATCGCGCCACGGCAGTCGGCGTCGTCGACATAGTCGCGGCGCACTGCGTCGACGCTGAGTATGCGGGCGTCATAGCCGAAGACTTCGCGCATGACGCGGGTCTCGTTGCGCAGAAAATCCATTTTTCGGTCGCGGTGGGCAATATACAAATGCCCTCCCGGTTGCGGCTCGCATTCTGGAAACTCGGCAACCAGGTTCTTGAAGGTGTCGAATCCTTCGCGGATTTCCGCGTCCAGCTTCAGGGCCACGTCCTTGCCCCAGCGCTCTATCCACTGCGAGCGATACAGACGGCCGCTGGCATTCTGGCCCTGGCCGCCGTTGCGGCTGGTGCAGCCCCAGGCGCTCTGGTTGGCTTCGAGAACCACGGCGCGAATACCGTGTTCGCGGGCCAGAAACAGCGCAGTGGACAGGCCCGTGAAGCCCGAGCCGACGATGACCACATCGGCTTCCATGTCGCCGCAGACCGGGCCATCGTCGTCAGGCGGTCTGCCTGCCGTTCCTACCCAGTAGGTCGGAGCGTAGCCGGCGCCATGTCCGGGGTTTCTTGCAACCAGGGGGTCGTACTGCGGGTCGTATGGATTCAGATGGCTGGGGCGGATGTCCTCGGCTTTCATGGCGGTGGTCTCCTGGTGTGGCTGCGTTTGAAGCGGCGCTCTATTGCTATGGAATTGATGTGCGCAAAGTCAATGCTGATGCACTGCTTGCGATGTCCAGAGCAGCATAGCCAGCCCCCTGTGTCGCTGGTTAGGGCCACGGCACAGGTTTTGATGGAGCCAGCTTGCAAGCCTGGTCATTCGAACCTCGGGATTGCCGCAGAGGGGCTGCGGCGAGTCTCTTGCAAACCGGGCGCCCCATCGAGTCGCACTCGCCGGGCGGGGCTGCGTGCTGGCCTGCTTCAGGCCGGCATGACCAGGCGGTGTCACTCGCCACCTCAGGGGGATGCATTGGAGTCCACCGCAACCTGTGCAGCCAGCGGGCGTTGCCGTGAGCTTTCCCTGCGCCTGCGGCGGCGATGACCGCATTGAGCGTGTTGATGCTCTCCTATCGTTTTCACCTAAATGAGGCCGCACAAGAGGCGTTTGCCGACGGGCCTCGGTCTGCATCCGCAAGAGCTGCGGCAGAGCGTCTCGCTCAGAGGAAATGCGGCCTTTTTCAAGGCATTTTTTCGGTGCGTGCCGCCGTCTTTGCGCGAGGGGTCCGCGCCTTGCGCGGCAAGGCCTTGGACTTAACGATAGCCAGCAACTGGTCCTACGAAATGGAGCCAGTGCTACCTACCATGAGCCATCGGAATTTCAGGCATTTTTCGATCGAAAGGGGTCGCTTTTGCAATGGTCGGCCCCATGACATGACAGCAATCTGGAGAGCATATGAGCAAGCAAGAATCCCAACCCGATGTCCAGTTTCTGGCGCGTTTCTCCGACGCGTGGAATCGGCATGACATTGACGCATTGATGGACTTCATGGCCGACGAATGCGAGTTTCACGCCGTAGCCGGCCCTGATCTGATGGGGCGCAGTTTTGTGGGCCGGGAGGCGGTACGCGAGGGCTTTCAGCTGGCCTGGCAGGCCTTCCCCGATGCCGCCTGGGTGGACGGAGAGCATTTCGTCCAGGGCGCGCGCGGCGTCTCGGAAAGCACCTTCAAAGGCACCAAGGCCGACGGCCTGCGGGTAGAGGCGCGCATGGTCGATGTGTTCACCTTTCGCGACGGCAAGATCGCCGTCAAGAACGCCTACCGCAAGGATCGTCCTCCAGTGGCGCTTTCCTGACACACGTCAGGCCTGCGGGCACACCTTCTTGCCTTACGGTGGGAGGCGTTGCACGCAGGGCTTCTCACGACAATTTTCAAGCAGATAACTGAACGACCACGGCAACGGCCTGCACGAGCAGCAAGGCACGACCAGATACATAAAGCCGTGGCGACCGGCATTCCCATGCCGGCAAGACAGGAGACAAAAATGATTGGAAATCCGCATTCGTCGCCGGACGGGCTGTCGCACAGCCTCAAACAGCGGCACATGACCATGATTGCCCTGGGCGGCGTCATCGGAGCCGGGCTGTTCGTCGGCAGCGGCGTGGTCATCAAGTCGGCCGGGCCGGCGGCCGTCATCTCTTTTCTGATCACCGGCCTGCTGGTGGTGCTGGTGATGCGCATGCTGGGCGAGATGGCCTGTTCCATGACAGGCGGCTCGTTTTACGAGTACGCCCGGGAAGCCTGGCGCGACCGGCCCGCCGTGGGGCAGCTGGCGGGGTTTCTGACGGGCTGGATGTACTGGTACTTCTGGGTCATCGTCGTGGCCATCGAAGCGGTGGCGGGGGCTGAGCTGGTGCGCTACTGGCTGCCCGACGTGCCGGCCTGGAGCATCAGTCTGGTCCTGCTGGTCATGATGACGCTGACTAATCTGGTCTCGGTCAAATCCTTTGGCGAGTGCGAGTTCTGGCTGGCTTCCGTGAAGGTGGCGGCCATCGTGGTGTTTCTGTTCATCGCCGGCGTCTATGTGCTGGGCCTGACACCGGGAGGCGGCGGAATGCATGTCGCCAACCTGAGCCAGAACGGCGGCTTCATGCCCAACGGCATCGTTCCGGTGCTCACGGGCGCGGTGGCCGCGACCGGCTTCTATTTCGGCGCGGAGATTGTGACGATTGCGGCGGCCGAAACCGCTGAGCCCCAGAAGGCCGTGGCCAAGGCCACGAATTCGGTCATCCTGCGCGTGCTGGTGTTCTATGTGGGATCGGTGCTGCTGGTGGCCTGCCTGGTGCCATGGAACTCCACCGGCATGTCCACGCCCTATGTCAGCGCTCTCGATGCCATGGGCGTGCCGGCCGCAGCCCAGATCATGAATGCAGTGGTGCTGACCGCCGTGCTGTCGGCGCTCAACTCCGGGCTTTATGCTTCGTCGCGCATGCTGTTTGCGCTGACGCGACGCGGCGATGCGCCCAAGGTGCTGGCCCAGGTCAGCCGCAACGGCGTGCCCGTGTACGCGATTTTGGTGGCCACATTGTTCGGCTACGGCGCCATCGTCATGTCCTATCTGTCTCCCGACAAGGTGTTCGCCTTTCTCGTGAACTCCTACGGAACGGTTGCCATCTTTGTCTATATCCTGATTGCGATTTCCCAGCTGCGCCTGCGCTCGCGTCTGGAGCGCGAAGCGCCGCATCTGCTCAAGGTGCGCATGTGGTGCTTCCCTTATCTGACCTGGCTGGCGATTGCGGGCATGCTGTCCATCGTGGTGGCCATGGGCTTCATTCCCGAGCAGCGCACGCCGCTGGCCCTGGGTGTGGCCAGCCTGTGCATCTTGCTGATTGCCTATCGCGTGCGCCAGGCGTTGCGGCGCGGAATGAGTCCCGAGGGGCTGCTCGACGAGCTGGCTCCGCCCAAGCTGCACAAGAGTTGATGAGACCAACAAAAGCCCCGGACCCTGAGTCCGGGGCTTTTTGTTTTGCGCCTCTACAGGCAGTGCATGGCTTCTGCCAGGGCCTTGATGCCCTGGGAGATTTGTCCCGCAGGAATGGATTGGTAGCCCAGGCGTATGAAGTTGCCCGTGTTGCGAGGGGAAGTGAAGAACACATCGCCGGGCTCGATCAGCACTCCATGCTCGGCGGCCTGGCGTGCCAGTGACTGTGCGGGCACATGGTCGGGCAGTTGCACCCAGCACGAGCCGCCGCCGCGTACCGGCGTGATGCGGCATTGGGGCAGGTAGCGAGCCATGGCTGCCGTCAGCTCGGCATGACGCTCTTTCTGGGCCTGGCCGAGGCGGCGCAGCTGGGCTTCGTAGTGGCCCAGCGAGATGAACATGGCCAATGTGCGCTGGATGAAGGTGGACGGATGGCGGATCATCAGACGGCGCAGCGCGCGCAGCTCCTTGATCAGCTCGGGCGGAGCCACGATATAGCCCACGCGAAGGCCGGGTGCCAGACTCTTGGAGAGACTGCCGATATAGATCACGCGGTTGTTGCGGTCCAGGCTTTTGAGTGCCGGGATGGGTTGTTCGTCGAAGCTGCTTTCGCTTTCGTAGTCGTCCTCGATGATGATGAGATCGTGCTTTTGTGCGGCCTCGAGCAGGGCTTCGCGCCGCTCCAGCGGCATGGTGACGCCGGTGGGGCACTGATGGCTGGGCGTGACGTAGAGGTACTCGAGCTTGCGCATGGCATTGACGATAGGCAGCCCATCGCCATCCACGCCAATGGGGATGACCTGCGAGGTGCGGCTGCTGAAGATATTGCGCGCATCGGGGTAGCAGGGGTTTTCGATGCCGATGGAGGTGCCCTCGCGCATCAGCAAATCGGCCACCATGTACAGCGCATGCTGGGCGCCGACAGTGATGATGATTTCGTCGGGTGACGCCCAGACGCCGCGGCGCGGCAGGATCTTGGTCTGCACCTGCTGGATGAGGCTGTCGTCGTCGCGGGTGATGTGATCGGGTGCCCACATGCGGATGTCCACCACGCCCAGGGACTTGAGGCAGCATTCGCGCCAGGCGGCGGTGGGAAACAGCTCCTTGTCGAACTGGCCGTAGAGAAACGGATAGGGGAACTGCTGCCAGTCGTCTTCCTTGACGATGCTGCGCTGCAGGCTGGGGCGCATCCACAGGCGGCGCGACCAGTCCGTGTGCGCCTCGGTGTCCGCATTCCTGACGTTGCCGGGGTTGCGCTCTGCGGTGCGGCCCTGCAGTACATCGGGGTGGATGAAATGGCCTTTTCTCTCGCGGCTCAGCAAAAAGGCCTCTTCGGTCAACTGCTGGTAGGCCATGACCACGGTGATGCGGCCCACGCCCAGCAGCTTGGCCAGCTCACGACTTGAGGGGACGGCATCCCCGGGCGCGAGAATGCCGGTGAGGATGGCATCGACCAGCATTTCGCGAATCTGGCCCTGCAGGCTCAGCGAGGGCCTGGCGCTGCGGCGAAACAACTGCTCCCACATGGCCACGGATGGAGGAATCGAAGGCGAGGCCTGTTTTCTGTCTGTCGTCATTGATGGTTCTGAATGCACTGCCGCAGCCCGTGGTGGCCTGGAGCGACCGGCTGCCCTGACGCGCGGGGTCTGGTTCTTTGGGGTCCATGAACGAGACATCGCAGAGGCCGCCAGCAGCTTGCTGGCGGACCGGTTTCAGCGCTCGAGATTAGCGCATATGCACGTGCTTGGAATCAGGCTTTTCATGTGGTTGCACGCGCGCAGCGGCGCCCGGAATTTGAAAATCCTGGGAGATTTTTCTGCAAGCCCCAAAATATGTATATAATTTGAGGCTTAGCGGCTGTAGCTCAGCTGGATAGAGTACTTGGCTACGAACCAAGGGGTCGTGGGTTCGATTCCTGCCAGCCGCACCAAACGACAAGCCTCAGAACTGAAAAGTTCTGAGGCTTTTTCGTTTCTGCTCTGCCTGTTGCGACGGGGCTGACGTGCCTGGAGGGTCTTGGAAGAAAAATTCGGGTTTTCACCGAGTAGCTTCAAAAACTGTATATAATTCGAGGCTTAGCGGCTGTAGCTCAGCTGGATAGAGTACTTGGCTACGAACCAAGGGGTCGTGGGTTCGATTCCTGCCAGCCGCACCAAACGACAAGCCTCAGAACTGCAAGGTTCTGAGGCTTTTTCGTTTCCGGGCTTTGACGAGCCCTGGCCTGATCAGTCATCGATCTGTGTGAAGATCGGCCTCATGAGCAAGGCTTTCACCAAAGAATCGGACGGCGACGACGATGATGACGTCGGCGCTCTGCCGCCATTGCCCGCAGGCGGCAAGAACTACATCACGCCCCGGGGCTACCAGCGCATCAAGGACGAGCTGCTGGATCTGATCGACAACGAGCGCCCCAAGATCGTGGAGATCGTGCACTGGGCGGCCAGCAACGGCGACCGCTCCGAAAACGGCGACTATCTCTACGGCAAGAAGCGCCTGCGCGAGATCGATCGCCGCATCCGCTTTCTGACCAAGCGGCTGGAGATCGCCGAGGTCGTCGATCCTGGCGTGCACGCAGGCAGCGACCAGGTCTTTTTCGGCGCCACGGTCAGCTACGTGGATGACGAGGGCGTGGAGCGCACCATCACCATCATGGGCATTGACGAGGCGGACAGCGCGCAGAACCAGGTCAGCTGGATTGCCCCGGTTTCGCGCGCGTTGCTCAAGGCGCGCGTGGGCGATGAGGTGGCCTTGCCCACGCCGGCCGGCGTGCGCATGCTGGAGATTCTGGACGTCAGCTATCCTGAGCCCACAACTCGATCCTGAGTTCAGCGGCAACAAAAAAGCGCGGTTTCCGTATCGGATGCCGCGCTTTCATTTTGTGAGCTGCACTCGCTTTATTTCCAACGATTTCAGATAGTTTTAATATTGAAATCATTGATAGATAAGCGATAAAAGCTATTATTTTTGAGGATGATTGCCAGCCTGCAGGCGTTGCAGCAGCTCCAGCGTGGGGTAACCGTCTGCCGCCAGACCCTGGCTCTGCTGGTACTGACGAAGCCCTGCGCGGGTGGCCGGGCCCATCACGCCGTCGGCCGCTCCGGTGGCAAAGCCGAGCTGCGTCAGGGCGGTCTGCAGCGCCCGTGTCTGCTCACGCGTCAGTGCGCCGAGATCGCGCGGCCATTCGGCGCTGACGCCGCCATTGCCTGCCAGTTGCGATGCAAGCAGGCCCACGGCGAGTGCATAGTTGGTGGAGTTGTTGTAGCGCAGGATGGCGCGGAAGTTGCTGCCCACCATGAAGGCCGGACCACGGACACCGGCCGGTGCAATGATGCTGGCTCCGGCCATCGCGGGCAAGGCCTGGCCGTTCACGCTTTGCACGCCTTCTGCAGCCCAGGCATTGCTGTTCTGGCGCGTGGAAAGTTCGGTGCGCGCGTAATCGAAATTGGCTGGCAGGCGCACTTCAGCGCCCCAGGGTTCGCCAGGGTTCCAGCCCGAGCTTGCAAGATAGTTGGCCGTGGAGGCGGCCACATCGGCCATGGAGCCCCAGATGTCGCGGCGGCCGTCTCCATCGGCATCGACTGCATATTGCAGGAAGACCGAGGGCAGAAACTGTGTGTTGCCCATGGCACCGGCCCACGAGCTGATCATATGGGCGGCATCGATGTCGCCGTTGTCGATGATGCGCAGCGCGGCAATCAGCTCCTTCTGAGCCCATTCGGCGCGGCGGCCGTCGAAGGCGAGAGTGGCTAGTGCATCCACGGCCGAGAAGCTGCCGAAATTGCTGCCGTAGTTGCTCTCCATGCCCCAGATGGCTGCAATCACGGGTGCCGGCACGCCATAACGCTGGCTGGCCGCTTGCAGACTGGCTGCGTATTCCTGCATCTTGAGCTTGCCGGTCTTGATGCGCTGTGCGGAGACGGCGCTGTCCAGATACTGCCAGGGCGTGCGCGTGAACTCGGGCTGCGAGCGGTCGAGCTTGATGATGCTGGGTTGCAGCTTGGCGCCTGCCAGGGCGCTGCGCAGTGTGCGCTCCGAAATGCCTGCTGCGCGTGCACGTGGGGCAAATTCCTGCTTCCAGTGTGCAAAGTTGCTGGCCTGTATGGGACTTTCCATCGCTGCTTCGTCAGTGCCTTGCTCTGTTTTGGCAGGCTGTGCCGGTTCGGACACCGCTGCTGCTGGAGGCTCGGACCGGGTGGCGCAGCCTGCGAGCAGGGCTGTTGCGATGGCGGTGATCAGCAACGGCTGACGGACATTCAGAAGCGAAGGTGCGGTTTGGAGCATGAATGCCATTGTCGCTTGCTGCCGTGGCCTGAGGGCTGTTGCATGGCGGGATAGCGCCCGCAGAATGCAACAAAATCTTTCGCCCATGAAAAAGGCCGCCCGAGGCGGCCTTGTGGAGCATGGAGGAGGTCAGGCCATGACGCGGCTGGCACGAATGACCGAGTGCAGGCGGCGCAGATTGCGCAGCGCATTCTCCAGCTGAACGCTGTTCTGCACGGAGATGACAAAGCGCAGGTCGGTGGTGCCGATCGCGGCTTCGTCGGTCATCTCGACGCGCACGATATCGGCTTCGGCGTTCGATAGCTCGGCTGCCACGCGGGCCAGCACGCCCTTGTTGTTTTGCACCGTGACCACGATGCCGGCCTCGAACAGGCGCGTGACGTCGTCGGACCAGTCCACCGTGATGAAACGGTCGGCATCCTTTTCACGCAGCTTGATGGCATTGTTGCAATGGGCGTGGTGCACGACCAGGCCCTGACCGCCCAGGTAGCCCAGAATCGGGTCGCCCGGCACGGGGCGGCAGCAGTGCGAGTAATAGACCGAACTGCTCTCGTCGCCGTTGAGCGTGACTGCGCCCTGGAAGGGGCGGTTGTGCGTGTTGAAGCGCTCCTGCGTGATGAGCAGGGCATCCGGGCGCACACCCTGCTTGGTCATGAAGCTGGTCATGCGCGCGGCCACCAGGGAGGCGATGCGGCGACCCATGCCGATATCGACCATGAGGTCTGCGGGCGTGCGGTTGCCCGTGATGCGCAAAATCTCGTCCCAGACGCCCTTGTTGGCATCGTCCTGCGACGGTACGCTATCAATGCCTTCGGCACGCAGGGCCTGGGCCAGCAGAGTTTCTCCGAGCTGGCCGGCTTCGGTCTGGGCCGCATTCTTGAGGTAGGAGCGAATCTTGGAGCGGGCGCGTCCGGTTTTCACAAAGCTCAGCCAGGCCGGATTGGGCGTGGAGGTCTCGGAGGTGATGATCTGCACCACATCGCCGCTCTTGAGTTCAGTGCGCAGGGGCACTTCCTCGTCATTGATCTTGGCGGCCGTGGTGCGATGCCCGATCTTGCTGTGGATGGCGTAGGCAAAGTCCACCACCGTGGCACCGCGCGGCATGGCCATGATCTCGCTCTTGGGCGTGAACACGTACACGGCATCGGGAAAGAGGTCCACCTTGACGTGATCCCAGAACTCCGCCGCGTCGCGGGTCTCGTTCTGGATATCGAGCAGGGACTGCAGCCACTGGGTGGACAGATGCTCGGAGTCATGACCTTGCTGCGCCTTGTACAGCCAGTGGGCCGCGACGCCGGCCTCGGCCACGA
Organism: Comamonas sp. AG1104; assembly: GCF_003350425.1. NCBI lineage: Bacteria > Pseudomonadati > Pseudomonadota > Betaproteobacteria > Burkholderiales > Comamonadaceae > Comamonas > Comamonas sp. AG1104. The sequence continues at coordinate 128,869 of NZ_QQAS01000008.1, forward strand.
TGTTCATCTCTTCCGTGCGAATCTGGAATTCGATGCTGACGCTGGAGGGGCCGACCAGCGTGGTGTGCAGCGACTGGTAGCCATTGCTCTTGGCAATGGCGATGTAGTCCTTGAAGCGGCCCGGCATGGGCTTGTACTTCTGGTGCAGCACCCCGAGGGCCGTGTAGCAGTCCAGCGTCTTGGGGACGATGATGCGAAAGCCGTAGATGTCGGTGACCTTGGCAAAGCTCAGCTGGTTCTTCTGCATGCGCTGGTACAGCGAGTACAGCGTGCTCTCGCGGCCCAGCAGCCGCACTGGCAGACTGTGTGTGGCAAAGGCAGTGCTGACCTCATCCTGCACGCGCTGCACCAGATCACGGCGGCGCGTGCGCGAGCGGTCTATGGCTTTTTCCAGCGTGGCATAGCGCCAGGGATGCAGATGCTTGAACGACAGATCCTGCAGCTCGCGATAGGTCTGGTTCAGACCCAGGCGGTGCGCGATGGGAGCGTAGATCTCCAGTGTCTCGGACGAGATGCGGCCCCACTTGCTGCGCGGCATGTCGCTCATGGTGCGCATATTGTGGGTGCGGTCGGCCAGCTTGATCAGGATGACGCGCACATCGCGCGCCATGGCCAGCAGCATCTTGCGAAAGGACTCGGCCTGGTTTTCCTCGCGGGTATTGAACTGCAGCTTGTCCAGCTTGGTCAGCCCGTCCACCAACTCGGCCACATCCTCGCCAAAGCGCTCCTTCAGATCCAGCTTGGTGATGCCGCAATCCTCCATGGAGTCATGCAGCAGGGCCGCCATCAGCGCGGGGGCATCGAGCTTCCAGTTGGCGCAGATCCCCGTGACCGCGATGGGGTGGGTGATATAGGGGTCTCCACTGCTGCGCCACTGATCTGTATGTGCTTGATCTGCGTAGACATATGCCTGGCGCACGCGCTCGGCGCTGTCGGCATCCAGATAGCCCAGATGCTCCATCAACCCGTCAAAAGCAGCAGCCGACACACGTGCAGCCTGCTCAGCGGGCATGCGCTGAGGCTTGGCCGGTGCCGTAGAAGAAGGTGCAATCGTCGAGTTCTGGGCCGCTGTCATATTCCTTAAATGTAGCCTGCAAGTACCGAGTGCAAGGTGATAGGTACAAAAAAGCACCGACGAGCGGTGCTTAATTGTCTATTTTGGTGCTGCGATGCAACAGCTTAACCCGGCACCTTCTTCAGCATTTCCAGGCCTACCTTGCCGTCTGCGATTTCACGCAGGGCAGTGACGCTGGCCTTGTTCTTGGTTTCAATCTTGGGGGTATGGCCTTGATTGAGCATGCGGGCGCGGTAAGTCGCGGCCAAAACGAGCTGGAAGCGGTTGGGGATCTGCTCCAGGCTATCTTCAACAGTAATGCGTGCCATCAGGAACTCCGGGAACGGTCAGTTGGATTCAGGGATATTGAGCGACTCGAAGGTGTCGGCGCGAAGGCGCCGCTGGGCCGCATATTTGAGGCGTTGCGCGTGAATGATCGCCTTGAGATCAAAGAGCGCACTCTCAAACAGTTCGTTGATTATAACGAAGTCGAATTTTGCGACCTGCGCCATTTCCTCTTCGGCGTTCTTCAGGCGCATTTCAATGACTTCGGGTGCGTCCTCGCCACGATTTTCCAGGCGCGCGCGCAGCTCGTCCCAGCTGGGCGGCAGGATGAAGATCAGCACAGCATTGGGAAAGGCCTGCTTGACCTGCAGGGCGCCCTGGTAGTCGATCTCGAGCAGCACATCGGTGCCGCTCTGGATGCGCTCTTCAAGAGACCTCTTGGCCGTGCCGTAGCGGCGGCTGTGCACATTGGCCCATTCGACAAAGCCGCTGTTGGCGACCATGGCGTCGAATTCGGCGTCCGAGACGAAGTAGTACTCGCGGCCGTGCTTTTCCTGGCCGCGCGGCGCGCGCGTGGTGTGGGAGACGGAGGGGTAGACGCGTGCGTCGAATTCACGCAGAGCGCGTACCAGAGAGGATTTGCCGGCACCGCTGGGTGCCGACACGACAAATAGATTTCCGGGATGGTCCATGACTTTGGGCATGACTTTGGGCATGAATCGAGCGTACGGGGTAGGTACGCTCAGGGCTTGCTTACTCGATGTTCTGCACTTGTTCGCGCATTTGCTCGATCAGCACCTTCATGTCGACGCTGATGCGGGTCAGCTCCAGCGTGGCTGATTTGGAGCCGAGGGTGTTGGCTTCACGGTGCAATTCCTGGATCAGGAAGTCCAGGCGCTTGCCGATGTCGCCACCCTTTTTGAGCAGACGCTCGATTTCGTCGAGGTGAGAGCCCAGACGCGTGACTTCTTCTGCCACGTCGATGCGGATGGCAAAGGCCGTGGCTTCGGCCAGGGCACGGTCCTGGGCGGCCTCGGGGGCAACCGAGCCTTCACCGAGGGCCATGGCCTCCTTCCAGCGCTCGAGGAACTTCTGGCGCTGCTGCTCCACCAGTTGCGGCACCAGCGGCGCGGCGGTCTTGGCCAGCGCGCGCAGCTGCTTGATGCGGTCGAGCAGCATGTCGGCCAGGCGCTCGCCCTCACGGGCGCGAGCTGCGAGCAGTTCGGTGATGGCCTGTTCGGCCAGGGCCGGAGCAATCTCGCTCCAGTCCGTGGTGGCGGAGGCGGTGCCGCTGCACAGGCGCAGCACATCGGCCACGGACAGGTCGCGTGCCTTGGGCAGCCAGGCCTGAACCGAGTCCTGCAAGGTCACAAGGCGTTGCAGCTGGGTGGGTGCGGGAATGGGCAGGGATTGGTTGCTGGAGACGTCGATGGCGGCTCGTACTTCCACCTTGCCGCGCTTGAGGCGCGCGGTGAGCAAGGTGCGCAGGGCCGGTTCAAGGGCGCGCAGTTCGTCGGGAAGGCGGAAGGACAAATCCAGAAAGCGGCTATTGACCGCGCGGATCTCAAGGCCCAGACGGCTGTTGGACTGGGACTCTTGACCACCCTCAACGGATGCGCTGTGCTGGGCACTGGCGTATCCGGTCATGCTGTAAACTGGCATTGGACTTTTGATGGATGCTTGCAATTTCCCGATTATCCGGGTTTCGTATCATCCTTGAGGTTTACCGGTAAAAAATGTCTACAAAAACCAAGCCAGCCCCCCTACCGTCGGGCAGCACAATAGGCGGATACCGGGTGGTGCGCAGGATTTCCTCGGGGGGGTTCGGGATTGTCTACCTGGCTCTGGACGCCGATGGCCAGCAGGTAGCGATCAAGGAGTACCTGCCGGCTTCGCTTGCCACTCGGGCACCTGCCGAACTGCAGCCCATGGTGGCGCCAGAAAAGCTGTCTCTCTATCGACTCGGGCTCAAGAGCTTTTTCGAGGAAGGACGCTCGCTGGCGCAGATTTCCCACGCCTCCGTGGTGAGCGTGCTGAATTTCTTTCGTGAAAACGAAACCGTCTACATGGTGATGAACTACCTGGAAGGGGCGACCCTGCAGGAGTTCATCGTCACGGCGCGCGAGCTCAAGGCCGACAAGGTGTTCAGGGAGTCGACGATTCGCTCTCTGTTTGATGAGGTGCTGCGTGGCCTGCGCATCGTGCATCAGCACAAGATGCTGCATCTGGACATCAAGCCCGCCAATATCTTCATCACGAATGACGACAAGGCCGTGCTGATCGATTTCGGCGCGGCGCGTGAAGTGCTGTCCAAGGAGGGCAACTTCATTCGTCCCATGTACACGCCGGGCTTTGCTGCCCCTGAGATGTACCGGCGCGATTCCCAGCTGGGTCCCTGGACCGATATCTACGCCATTGGCGCCTGCATCTATGCCTGCATGCAGGGCATACCGCCCAACGAAGCTCCGCAGCGTCAGGACAAGGACCGTCTGGCCCTGGCCTTGAACAAGCTGCGCGGCGTGTATTCGGACAATCTGATCGAGGTGGTGGAGTGGTGCATGGCGATGGATCCGCTCTCGCGCCCGCAGTCGGTATTTGCTCTGCAAAAAGAGCTGAGCCGCGAAGGCGAGCGTCGCTATACCAAGCTCAGCATGCAGGAGCGCATGCGCATGCAGTTTGACAACATGGTGCAGGACGCCAGGAAGAATCTTCAGAAACTCGGCGGCTCCGAACGTGGAGCGGTGACCGACAGCAATCGCAAACCATGAAATTTTCCGTCTTCCAGCTCAGCCGCCGAGGAGGCCGTGCCCTCAACGAAGACCGCATGGGCTACTGCTATACGCGAGAGGCGGCGTTGTTCGTGCTGGCGGACGGCATGGGCGGGCATCCGGACGGCGAAGTGGCCGCACAGATAGCATTGCAGGTGGTTTCCACGCTTTTTCAGCAAAAGGCCAAGCCCATGCTGGAAGAGCCTGCCCTGTTTCTGGAAGAGGCGCTGCTGCATGCCCATCGCCAGATCCTGCGTTATGCCAGCACCAAGGGCATGATGGACACACCGCGCACCACGCTGGTTGCGGCCGTGCTGCAGGATGGCAAGGTGACCTGGATCCACTGCGGCGACTCGCGTCTGTACTGGGTGCGCGACGGGCAGCTCGTGGAGCGAACGCGGGACCATTCCTACAGCGAGATGCGCAAGGTCTCCGGTGCATTGGCACCGGCCAACCGCAATGTGCTGTTCACCTGCCTGGGCTCGCCTTCCAAGCCCATCTTCGATGTGAGCGAGACAAGGCGGCTTGAAGAGGGCGATCAGCTGATGCTGTGCTCCGATGGTCTCTGGGGGGCGGTCCCGACACCGGAAATTCTCCAGATCATGAGTGGCAAGGCCGTGGCCCATTTTGTGCCCATGCTGGTCGATACGGCGCTCAAGCGAGCCGGGGACGCCAGCGACAATGTCACCGTGCTGGCACTGGTATGGGAAACGCCGAATAATTTCGAACCGTCTTCCATCTCCACGCAGGAGATCGAAGGTCAGGGCTTCGAGTCCACGATACAGGTGGGGCCGATCGACGAATGCGAGGATGAACTCGACGATGAGGCCATCGAGCGATCGATTGCAGAAATCAACGAGGCCATACGCCGTTCGGCACAGCGCCAGAAAGCCAAGACCTGAACACGGTTGCGCGCTGCAATAGGCGCTGGCTTGAAACTACTGAATCAATAGCTGATTGCGCAAGCGCCATAAGCGCTTGCATGGATTTTTTATTATGAAAATTGTGCTGGCATCCAACAACCGCGGAAAGCTCGTCGAGTTGCAGGCCATGTTTGCCCCGCTGGGCGTGGAGCTGATCCGCCAAGGCGATCTGTTCGAGGGAGAAGCTCCCGAGCCCTATGGCACTTTTGTGGAGAATGCCCTGTCCAAGGCGCGCTTTGCGGCCGAGAAGACCGGCTTGCCTGCCATTGCCGATGATGCCGGCATGTGTGTGGATCATTTCGGCGGTCTGCCCGGTGTGGACACGGCCTACTATTGCACCCAGTTCGGCTACGAGAAAAGCGACGAAAACAATGTGCGCGCGCTGCTCGAGCAGATGCAGGGCGTGACCAACCGCCGTGCCGCCATGGTCAGCACCCTGGTGGGCGTGCGTTCGCCCAAGGACCCAGAGCCGCTGATTGCCGTAGGTCGCGTGCAGGCTTTGCTCACGACCGAGCGCCGTGGCAGCAATGGCTTTGGCTTTGACCCGGTACTGCTGATCCCCGAGCTGGGCTTGACCTTTGCCGAGATGGAGCCCGAGCTCAAGCATGCACACAGCCATCGAGGACTTTCTTCTCGGAAGATGATCGCGATGGTGAAAGAGAGATGGTTATAACCAGCGGTCTTTGACCGCACTCCCCCTGAGGCGCTTTGCCTAGGCGGCCCCGCGCCTTCCCCCTTTCTCTGCGCGCTATGGAAGGGGGACGACAGCCTCGCTGCGGGGCGGCGGGGCCGCCTAGGCCCTTGCTTGCTGTCCCCCGGTTGGGGTGTGCCAGTTTTAGCGGTGTCGGTTTTGTTTGCGCTAGAAAAGCATATTTCCCATGATCCCCATTCAGCCTCAAACAGAGACTGCCGAAGCGGCGGTGCAGCGCGATATTCAGCACTACATGCGGCCCGGTACATTGCAGCTGGGCAGCTTGCCGCCGCTGTCTCTGTATGTGCACCTGCCCTGGTGCCTGAAGAAATGCCCGTATTGCGATTTCAACTCGCATGCCTGGGCCAAGGGAGATGCGCTGCCCGAGGATCGCTATATCGATGCTCTGATGGCCGATCTGGAGTCTGCACTGCCGCTGATCTGGGGGCGCACGGTGCACAGCGTCTTCATGGGCGGGGGCACGCCCAGCCTGTTTTCGCCCGAATCCATGGACAAGCTGATTGCCGGTCTGCGCGCGCGTCTGCGCATGGAGCCCGATTGCGAAATCACCATGGAAGCCAACCCCGGTACCTTCGAGAAGGACCGCTTCAAGGCCTTCCGTGCGGCCGGCGTGAACCGCCTGTCAATCGGAGTGCAGAGCTTTGACGACCGCTATCTGCAGGCTGTGGGCCGTGTGCATGATGCGGCGCAGGCCCAGGCTGCGGTGCGCGAGGCGGCCGACAATTTCGAGACCTTCAACATCGATCTCATGTATGCGCTGCCCGGCCAGAGCCTGGTCGATCTGCAGCGCGATGTGGACACGGCACTGTCGTTTGCACCGCCACATCTGTCGATTTATCACCTCACCATTGAGCCAAACACCTATTTCGCCAAATATCCGCCCGTGGTGCCGGAGGACGATACGGCCTATGAGATGCTGGACCTGATCACGGCCAGCACCCAGGGAGCCGGCATGCAGCGCTACGAAGTCTCGGCCTATGCCAAGGATGGTCACCAGTGCTTTCACAACAGCAACTACTGGCAGTTCGGCGACTATCTGGGCATTGGCGCTGGTGCGCACAGCAAGCTGAGCTTTGCCCACCGCATCGTGCGCCAGGTGCGTTTCCGCGATCCGGCCCGCTACATGGACATGGCGCTGGCCGGAACGCCCTTGGCACAGGACAACGAGGTCAAGCGTGCCGAGCTGCCGTTCGAATACATGCTCAACGCGCTGCGCCTGCGCGGCGGCTTTGCCTTGCAGGAGTTCATGGAGCGCACGGGCCTGCCCATGTCGGCCATTGCCAAGGGGCTCGATCAGGCCCAGGCCAAGGGCCTGATCAGCCGTGATCTGGGCCGCGTGGTGCCCACCGAGCGCGGCTTTGACTTTCTGAGCGACCTGCAGGAAATGTTCCTGTAAGTCCTGCTGGGTGCTCAGCCGCAGCGCAGCGCCGTGATCTTGCCTGCTTCATTGGTGATGACGTTCAGGCGCTCCTGGTTGTATTCCATGGTCGCGGGCTGACCCTCGCGCAGCACGCGCAGCAGATACGAGCCGGATTTCTGGCGGATGGTCTCCAGCGTCGACGCCACCGTGCTGTGGCCGATATAGATCTGTACGGGCTCCGCATGGCATACCTGCAGTTGACGCGCAGGCGGGGCGGTCGTGCCGCCTGCGACCGTGCCGTTGCTGGCGCAGCCAGCCATCAGCACAGCCATGCAGGCAGCAGCCATGCCCAGCAAAGGGCGGGTGGAAATATGCAGATTGGGGGTTCGATGCTTCATGCCCCACACCATAGCGCCCCCCAGGTCCCCGCGCCTGCCAGACCAGGCCCCGATATGCAAGCGGGTGCAACAAGGTTGTTGGCGAAATTGATAGCTATAAACGCAATGCAACCAAGGGATTTACTGTGTTTTTTGCATAAGTTCCTGGCGTGCTTGCGTCTGGTCTATGGCTTGTGGGTTTCGTCTGTACTCTGAAAGATGCCGGCTTCGATATTTGCGGCCTGCAGCTTGCGCGCAGCCTTTTCAGCGCGCTTTCGGCTCTCGAAGGGGCCGCTGCGCACTCGGGTGACTTCCCCTTTGTTGCTGCTCATCTTCTGCGTCAGCGCGGGCAGTCTGGACTTTTGCAGCTGCGCCAGTACCTTGTCTGCATTGCCGGCCTCGGAATAGACGCCCAGATTCAGATAGAACTTGCCAGGAACCAGATCCGAGCCGGCTTGCGGCGCCGCTTTTGACGCCGCTTGTGACGCAGCTGTTACGGGCTGCTCTTTGGGCTCCGCTGCAGGCTTGGCGGCGGGCTTGTCAGCCGGTGCTGCCGGCGGTTGTGCGCCAGGCTCGGCCTGGGCCGCCGTCTTGTCTTGCACCTGGGCAGGTGCTGGAGGCACCGCTTTGCCGGCGCTGCCGTCCGTTTCGGCTGCGGCGGTGGGCACCGGCTCTGGCGGACGGGTCTCGGGCTGGGCGGCTGCGGCGGGACCTGCCGGGGCCGGGCTTGCCATGGGGCGAGGGGCGGAGGCGCTGTCTGCAGCGGGCCGGGTGATGGCTGCAGGCTCGGCGCTCCTGGGAGGTACAGGGTTGCCTGCGGGCAGCAATGCCAGGCCTGCGCCTGCGAGCGCTGCAACAGGCAGGGCCAGCACCAGCATGGCTGCGGTTCTGTTGCGAGGAGAGCCGACTTGTGCCTGCAAGGCGGCATGGGCGGCAGCCATATTGGGTGCGTCCGTGATCGCCTGCAGCGTCTGGGCCCTGATCTTGCGCCAGTACCAGCCATTGCCCAGCAGGCCGGGTACGGCTACGGCGACCAGCCACAGCGCAATGCCCAGGCCCAGAGCCATGGCTTCGGGCAGAGCCGGGCGCAGGCCAAACCACCAGATCAGCGCGGTTGCCGTGACGGCTGCCAGGTATTTGGCAGCCTCGCGCCACAGGCCGTGCAGGCTGCACCAGGCCAGGGTCAGCAAGGCGGCCGCCATATTCCAGCTGGGCAGGCTGCGGTCCAGGGCATCGAAGCGCTTGAACTGGGCCAGGTAAAAGTCGCGCGAGCGCGGGTTCAGGCGGCTGGCATAGAGTTGGGGCAGCAGGCCGCTGTCCTCCTCTTCAGGCGCAGCGCTCTGCCCGGGCTCGTGTTGCAGACTGTGCTGCATGGAATAGGCCGCGGCTGCAAAGGCTCCTGCAATGGAGGCAGGCAGGGGGCTGGCATCCGAGCGTGCAGGCTGGTCCAGCACGGGCTCCTGGCGCTGGTTTCGGCCAGCAGGGGCGAGCGCAGGGGTGGGGGTGTCCGAAGCGGAAGGCATGGCTGCAATTGTGTCATGGCGTTACGAGCGGGCCGAAGGCAGATTCCCAACAAAAAACCGGCGCCAGGCCGGTTCTTTGGGGGATGGCCGAGGCGCGCTCAGGCCTGGTGCGCGGGCAGCACGGTGGCGCGGCATTCGCCAAAGCCGATGCGCGCGACTCCGGGCTTTTCGCACCAGCCGGTAAAGACCACGGCGTCGCCGTCGAGCAAGAAGGTGCGGGTTTCGCCGTTGCTCAGGCTCAAGGGCTTTTTGCCGCCTTCGGTGATTTCCAGCAGGGCGCCGGCTTCGGCCATGGTGGGGCCGGACAGCGTGCCCGTGCCCAGCAGGTCGCCGGGTTGCAGATCGCAGCCGTTGACGGTGTGGTGGGCAATCAGCTGGGCCATGGTCCAGTAGGCGTGGCGGTAGCTGGTCCGGGTGATCTGCTCGGCGGCCTTGCCTTCGGCGCGCATCCTCTCGGTCTGGATGGCGACCGTGAGCTGCACATCGAGCGCACCGCGCTGCGAGTTGGCCTCGCAGCTGAGGTAGGGCAGGGGCTGCGGGTCCTCGGAGGGGCGCACGAATGCCGTGCGATAGGGCTCCAGTGCTTCCAGCGTCACGATCCAGGGCGAGATGCTGGTGGCGAAGTTCTTGGACAGGAAGGGGCCCAGCGGCTGGTATTCCCAGGCCTGAACGTCGCGTGCCGACCAGTCGTTGAGCAGGCACAGGCCGAAGATGTGGTGTTCGGCGTCCTCGATGCCGATGGCCTCGCCCCAGGCATTGGCCGAACCTGCATAGATGCCCATCTCCAGCTCATAGTCGAGGCGGTTGCAGGGCTTGAGCACGGGGTCGGAATCGGGGGCCTTGAGCTGGCCGTTGGGGCGCTTGAAGTCCACGCCAGAGATGCGGATGCTGGAAGCACGACCGTGGTAGCCGATGGGCACCCACTTGTAGTTTTCCATCAGCGGGTTGGTGGGGCGAAACAGCTTGCCCACATTGGTGGCGTGATGCACGGAGGTGTAGAAGTCCGTGTAGTCGCCCACCTGTGCGGGGACGCTGTACTCCACATCGGCCTGGGGCACGAGGCAGGCCTTGAGGGCGGCTTCTTCGGCGGCGCCGGCACGCAGGGCGCGCGACAGGGCCAGGCGCAGGGCCGACCATGACGCAGGGCCCATGGCCATCAAGCTGTTGAGCTGACCCTGCGCCGCTGCTTCGACCTGGGCCTGCACATCGCCGCTCAGTGCCTGGGCATCGCGAACGGCCGCCATGTCCAGCACCTGGTCGCCAATCGCCACGCCGCCGCGAAAAGTCTCGCTGCTGTTCTTGCGACGAAAGACTGCAAACGGCAGGTTCTGGATGGGGAAGTCGCTGCTGCCTGTGTTGGCGCTGGTGACCCAGCTTTGCAGGCCGGCGTCGTGGGTTTCGTTCAATGCCATGTTCGTCTCCTTAAACGATTTGAATAAAAACAGGCTGCAGCGCTGATCTGCTGTGCGCTGTCAGCCATTGATCTATGACCGATCCATGGGATCTGGCTTGTGCTGGCTTGTGGACCTTTCATGCCGCGGTAAAGCCTCCATCCATATTCCACTGTGCACCACGCACCTGGGCGGCGTTGTCGCTGGCCACGAAGCTGACCAGCGCCGCAACCTGCTCCACCGTTACAAAAGCCTGCGAGGGTTGCTTGGCTCCCAGCAACTTGGCGCGGGCTGCGGGCTCGTCCAGGTTTTCGCGTAGCGCCAGGGCCTGGATCTGGGCCTGTACCAGCGGTGTGAGCACCCAGCCGGGGCAGATGGCGTTGCAGGTCACGGGCGTGGTGGCCAGCTCCAGCGCCACGGATTTGCTCAGGCCCAGCAGGCCGTGCTTGCTGGCCACATAGGCGGGCTTGTGGGCCACGCCGACCAGGCCGCTGACGGATGCCATATTGATGATGCGCCCCCAGCCGCGCTCCAGCATGGCCGGTGTGCAGGCTTGTATGGTGTGAAACGGTGCGCTCAGGTTGACGGCCAGCATGGTGTTCCACTGGGCCGCAGGGAAGCTGAGCACCGACTCCACATGCTGCATGCCTGCGTTGTTGACCAGAATGTCCACTTCCCCCAGATCGGCGGCAATACGTCGGGCCAGGGGAGCAATGGCTTCGCCGTCAGCCAGGTCGAGCGCGTAATAGCGGGCTGCCACACCCAGTGCCTGCAGCTCGGCCAGCTGGGCATCGGTGCGAGCGCTGGGGGCGGCGCTGCCATGCAGGGCAATGGCGGCACCTTCGCCGGCCAGTTGTCTGGCAACGGCCCAGCCTATGCCGCTGGTGGAGCCGGTGATCCAGGCCACGCGGCCGCTATGGGGCTTGGAGAGCTGCTGGACTTGGGGCAGGACGGTGTTCATTTGAGCAGGTCCATTTCGATATGCACGTATTCGCTGATGAAGCGTACCTTGGCCCAATAGACGATCAGGCCTTGTGGATTGCAGGCCCAGCGCAACGCCTGCATCAATGGCGTGCCCAGCGGCACGCCCAGATGCTCGGCAATCAGCTCGTCGGCCGGGGCTACGCTCAGATACTGGCGGGCCGTGGCGATCTGCGCTGGATCATTTCCCAGCGCCTGAGCCAGCGTGGTGCGCTCCAGCTGTTCTTGCAGCCTGGGGTAGAGGTTCTGTTCCAGGTACAGCTCGGACAGGCAAAAGCGTGCATCGCCGTGCTTGTGCACGCGCAAAAAATAGGTATAGGCAGGGGCCAGTTCGCCAGGGGAAGGGAAGCCGGCCGGAATGGGCGGCACGCAGTCATTCGCCTGCTGCAGCGTGGTCTGCTGAATCAGCTCGCCAAAGGCCACCAGCTCCTGCCAGGTCGTGGGCAGCAAAAAGGATGGGGGCTTGTAGGGCTGGCCCACGACCTTGGTGCCGCCGCGCTTGCGGGTCTCCAGCAGGCCTTCGTCGACCAGCGCATGTACGGCCATGCGCACCGTGGTGCGCGAGACGCTGTGCAGGGCCTCAAGCTCCTCGACCGTGGGAATGCTTTGTCCGACCGGCCACTCGCCCGTCGCTATCTTGTTGCGAAACAGCCGGGCCAGCTGCAGGTGCAGCTTGTCGCGAGATTGGGAGGCGGTGGACGTAGCAGTCATAAGCAACGGTTTCGCGGGGCAGTGTAGCAAATAAAGTATCTAAAAAAGTACTTTATTAAAGAAAACAAGCAGCCACTCACGATGGCGCGATAAGGCAGTGGGAGGGAGTGCAGACCAGCCCCAAGAAGCGCAAGAGTTCACAAATGTCACCATTCAGCCAGTGCAAATGACTTTTAAACTCCTCGCTTTTGATAGCGGATAGTGCAGGCAGCCATTGGTTGCAATGTGCTTTGACAAGGGCAATCCTTGCCTGGGAGTTGGTAGTTTCATGCAGAAGCAGTACGAGTGGCAGTTTTTCCGCGCCGGCGAGGTGGACCAGGTGGTGATTCGCACGGGCCAGGACATTGCCCATATTGGTGAGCTGGATCAGAAGCTGTGGGTGGCTCTGGCCTGTCCCACGCGAGGCATTGAGTTCGACAGCGCAACGCTGGATTTGATTGATGTCAGCAAGGACGGGCGCATTCGCCCCCCCGAGCTGGTGGCCGCCTGTGAATGGGCCGTGGCAAGAGTGCGTGACCCGCAGGTTCTGGCCGATGGCGGCGATGTGCTGCAACTGGACAGCATCAACGACGCGACGCAAGAAGGCGCGCTGCTGCTGGCAGAGGCCAGGCGCGTGCTGGAACTTGCAGGCCAGCCCGATGCCCGCGCCATCACGCTGGCTCAGGTGCAGGAGCGTCTGGCTTCGCTGCAGGCCCTGCGCTTCAACGGCGACGGCGTAGTCAACGCGGCCACGGCAGAAGGCAATGAGGCGGTGGCAGGCCTGATCGCCCGCATTCAGGAGCTTTATGGCGCGGTGGATGGCCACGATGGCGTGCCGGGAATCGATCGCGCCAAGGCCGAAGCTTTCTGGGCAGATCTGCACAGCCTGCAGACCTGGTTTGCTCAGGCGGCCGAGTTGGGCTGTCATCTGCAGCCGCGCGCGCTGGCGCTGGCGGCTGCCGGGGCTGTGAACGCCGTGCAGGCCAAGGTCGATGACTTTTTTGCCCGTACGCGTCTGGTGGAGTTCGATACCAACGCTCGTGCTCCTCTCAACCCGACCGAAGAAGGCTATGCCGCCCTGGGCGCGCAGGTGCTCAGCAATACCTCCGAATCGCTGGCCGCGCTGCCGCTGGCCGCAGTGACGGGCGAGCGCAGCCTGCCGCTGGTGAATGGCGTCAACCCCGCCTGGGCCGCTGCCCTGCAGACCCTGCGCGAGCAGGCCGTGCAGCCCGTGTTTGGCGAGGCGCTGACAGTGCTGAGCGAAGCGCAGTGGGAGCAGCTCAAGACCATGCTGGCCAACTGCCAGCAATGGCTGGCCGCCTGCCCCGCCACGCCCCTGGGGGCAATCAGCGAAGCCGAGGTGCAGCAACTGCTGGCCAGCGGCATGCAAGCAGCGCTGACCCAGTTGCTGGACCATGACGACGCTGAAAAAGAGCATGCCGTGCAGGCCAGGGCGCTGGAAAAGCTGATTCGCCTGCAGCGCGATCTGCTGGAGCTGCTCAACAACTTTGTCTCCTTCTCCAGCTTCTATCGCCGCGAAGGTGCGGCCTTTCAGGCCGGCACGCTATTTCTCGACGGCCGCAGCTGCGACCTGACGGTGGAAGTGGCAGATGCCGCAGCCCACTCGGCGCTGGCGGCCATGGCCAAGACCTATCTGGCTTACTGCGAATGCAAGCGCGAAGGGCAGAAGAAGACCATCGCTGCGGCCTTCACGGCTGGCGACGTGGACTTTCTGTTCGTGGGCCGCAACGGCGTGTTCTATGACCGCGCGGGCAACGACTGGGATGCCACCATCGTCAAGCTCATCGACAACCCGACCAGCATCGGCCAGGCCTTCTTCTCGCCCTACAAGAAGTTTGTACGCATGATCGAGGAGCAGGTGGCCAAGCATGCAGCCGCCAAGAACGATGTGGTGAACGCCAGCCTGAGCGACAACGCCACCAAGCTGGTGACGGCCCCCAAGGATCTGACCCCGGCAACTGCAGCCCCCGCCGCGGCGCGCAAGACCGATGTGGGCACGGTGGCGGCGATTGGCGTGGCATTGGGCTCGCTGAGCGCCGTGATCGTCGGCATCTTTGGCAAGTTCATCGAGCTGGGGCCATGGATTCCCATGGCGATTCTGGGCATCATCCTGGCCATCTCGGGGCCGAGCATGCTGATTGCCTGGCTCAAGCTGCGCCAGCGCAGCCTGGGGCCGATTCTCGATGCCAGCGGCTGGGCCATCAATGGCCGCATGAACATCAATCTGGGTCTGGGCCGCAGCCTGTCGCAGACGGCCAAGGTGCCAGCCAACGCCAAGCGCAACTACACCGACCCTTATGCCGACAGCCATGGCCTGCGCAACAGCCTGTGTGTGCTGGCACTGGTGGCGGCCGCCGCGCTGCTGGCCTGGCGCATGCACTGGCTGGACGCCGTGCTGCCCGTCAGCTGGCAGCACGGCCCTGCAGTCGCTGGCGCGGCCACGGCCATGGAGCCAGCTGCACCTGCGGGTGGCGCAGCAGCAAGGTAAGGTAAGCACCGCTGCCTTGTGCATGTGCCAGAGTGCAGATGGATAATCGCCAGCCATGTCTGAAACCAGGGTCAACCCTGGTTTCTAGCCCCTGAGCGGGCCACTTTTGTAGCCATCCACCAGCTTGTTGAAGACGCAAAAGCCAAGGGTTTTTGCGTCTTTTTTGCTGGTGCGACTGGAAAAACGTCCACGCAGCTTCGCGTGGCAGGAAAGCAAGGCAATGAGCTGGCAAGATTTCAAGCACCAATATCTGGTGCGTTTCTGGTCGCCCGTGCCCGCAGTGATTGCGGCCGGCGTCCTTTCTGCGTATTACTTCGGCATTACCGGCACCTTCTGGGCCGTGACGGGGGAATTCACCCGCTGGGGCGGGCATATCCTGCAGTTCCTCGGTGTCGATCTCTCCGATTGGGGCTATTTCAAGGTCATCGGGCTGCAAGGCACGCCGCTCACACGCGTGGACGGGCTGATGATCATCGGCATGTTTGTCGGCTGCTTCTCGGCTGCGCTTTGGGCCAATAACGTCAAGCTGCGTCAGCCCAACCACCGCATTCGCGTGTTTCAGGCCATTGTGGGCGGCATCATCGCGGGCTTTGGCGCGCGTCTGGCCATGGGCTGCAATCTGGCGGCGTTCTTTACCGGCATTCCGCAGTTTTCGCTGCATGCCTGGTTCTTCGCCATTGCCACGGCCATCGGCTCGCTGGCCGGTGCCAAGGTCAGTCTGCTGCCAATGTTCCGGATTCCCGTCAAGCTGCAGAAAGTGACGGCACCCAAGCCCCTGGAGCAAAGCGAGGCCCAGGCCAGGCGGCGCTTTCGCATCGGCGTGGCGCTGTTCCTGGCCTGTGTGGCCTGGGGCATCTGCAAGGCTGCCGAAGCGCCCAGGCTGGGCATGGCGATTCTGTTCGGTCTGGCCTTCGGCCTGATCATCGAGCGTGCCCAGGTCTGCTTTACCTCGGCCTTTCGCGATCTGTGGATCACGGGCCGCACGCAGATGGCCAAGGCCATCATCGCGGGCATGGCCGTGGGCACCATCGGCATCTACAGCTATGTGCAACTGGGCATGGATCCCAAGATCTTCTGGGCCGGCCCCAATGCCGTCATCGGCGGCCTGTTGTTCGGCTTCGGCATTGTGCTGGCCGGCGGCTGTGAAACCGGCTGGATGTACCGTGCCGTCGAAGGCCAGGTGCATTTCTGGTGGGTGGGTCTGGGCAATGTGATCGGATCGACCTTGCTGGCGCTGGTCTGGGACGACATCTCGCCCGTGCTGGCCACCAGTTACGACAAGGTCAATCTGCTCAAGGCGCTGGGCCCGCAGGGCGGCCTGTTGCTGACCTATGTGATGCTGGGTATCTCGCTGGCTCTGGTGCTGTGGTGGGAAAAGCGTTTCTTTGCCAAAAAATCCCGTCTGGCCGCTGCCACAACAGCTGCCCCTGCCTCGCGCATTGCCTGAATCTCAAGGAAACCATCATGAGTGACACCAAATACGTTCCCGATTTCCGCCTCGACATGCTGGGCGAGCCCTGCCCATACCCCGCCGTTGCCACGCTGGAGGCCATGCCCAGCCTGCAGCCGGGCCAGATTCTGGAAGTGGTCTCGGACTGCCCGCAGTCCATCAACAATATTCCGCTGGATGCCAGGAATCACGGCTATGAGGTGCTGGAGATTCAGCAGGACGGGCCGACGATTCGATACTTGATCAGGAAGTAGCTCCCCCTGAGGCGCTTGCTTGCTGTCTCTTTGTCGGGTTGTGCCAGTTCTGGGCGTTGCGCTATTTGCTAAGGAATTTTTAATGTCCCAAAAAATCGTCATCATCGTTCACGCCGCGCCCTATGGCAGCGAGCGCTGCCTATCGGCGCTGCGCGTGGCGACAGCCTTGCGCGGCCATGATGCCAGGCCTGAGGTGAAAGTCTTTTTGATGTCCGACGCCACCGTGGTCGGCCTGCCCAATCAGCACGATGGTGCGGGCAGCGGTCTGCAGGCCATGGTCGAGCATCTGGTTGCCGAGGGCGTGAGCGTCAGGCTGTGCCGCACCTGTGCACTGGCTCGAGGCCTGGCCGCGCTGACACTGATTGCCGGCGTGGAAATAGGCACTCTGCCTGAACTGGCAGACTGGACGCTGGCGGCCGACAAGGTCATCACCTTCTAAGAAGGACGTTCACAGCATCGTTCAATACCGCCCGCATGGTTGCGGTATTGAAGGCTGGGGGCAGCGGTCCGTCCTGGAGTGCGGCTCTGCACTTACCGAGCATCTTGGATGTCCATGCATTCAAAGCGTGGTTTCACCGGCATGGCCAATGAGCGCACCCGCCACAAGGCCTGGCTGCTGCCGGATGTGATTCTCAAGCTGGAGGGCAGGCAGGCTTGAATCCGCAGAGTCTCTGTGAATCTGGTTTTGCTATTAAAAATGTAGCTTTTTGCGATTGTCAATCATTGATTTCAATATGAAACCTCATTGAAAACATTGAATGGATTGCGCAAGCAGCTCACTTTTATGCGTGAGGCAGATTCACGGCCGACAGCAGCGGCATGCCGGTGCGGCGCGTGAACTCCTCGTAGCTGATGGGCGGTCCCATGCGGGTGTCGGCACTATTGGCCTGCCAGTACACCCAGCTCTTGCCGGTGCTGGCGTCATAGACCAGCTTGAAGAGGTAGTCGGGCACCGCCACCTTGCCCGCACCGATGGTCGAGGCATTTTTGCTGAACACCGGGCCGGTGAAGACATAGACGTCGCCCCGGGCACGCAGCGCGTATTTGCGCGTGGCCTGTTCCACCTGGCTCCAGGCTCCCGCGTTGTGCACCTGGTTTTGCGGAACCATATTGGCGAGGCTGAAACTCTGGGCCATGGCCTCGGGCGTGCTCATGTCGGCTGCCGGGGCCATATGGCCGCGCGAGAAGCCGGAGCGCTTGTAGTCATCAAGCTCGGAGCGCTCGGCGCGCGGCAGGCGGGCATCGGCATAGAACTTGTCGCTGCGCTGCAAGCCCTGGGCCTGCTGCAGCGCCTGGCGGTTCAGACGCTCGGCCACAAACACCGGGGTCTTGGTGCTGCCGTTGTGCAGCACGGCAAAACCCGAAAAGCACAGCTCGCGCTCATGGGAGTGCAGTTGCAGGGCCGGAGCCTTGCCGCCGGGAAAGAACTGGGGGCAGCTGGCAAAGTGCGTGGGCTGGGCCGTGGCCGTGACATCGGCCTTGTCCACCTTGCCGCCCACGCTGGGCGTGTGGGAGCTGGAGCCGGAACCGGAACCGGAACCGGAACCGGAACGCAGACCATCCAGATCCGGCCAGCCGTTCTTGCGAAAGGCCTGCAGGCTCTGGCCCAGCGCATCGAGTGCAGGAATATGCAGGGCCGCGAGCGCCTGACCCAGCAGTTTTTCGGCAGAGGCACCGGGATTGAAGCTGCAGCTGGCAATCTGGAAGCTGGCCAGCGCCGCTGCACCCGCAGACAGGGCAAAGCGCTTGATGCGGGAGAGACTGTAGCGAGCAGTCCTGGAAGCATTGCCGCGCTTGCGCGCAGGCGTTTTCTTTTTCTTGGCGGTCGTCATTGAGGCGGCAATGGTACGCCGCTTGAATGCTGCTTGAAGCATGGTGCGCCCCGCAGGCCGCACTTTGTGTGTCCGGCAATGAAACCGTATGTGAATCGCGTGCCTGCAGGCGCGCAACTCAAGGGCCGGGTGTTGGTTTCACGCCGTGATGTTGCCGGTACTGGCCTGGCGTCAGGCCCAGGTGCTTGCGAAACACATGGCCCAAATGCGACTGATGGTTGAAGCCGCATTCCAGCGCGATCTGCGTGAGGGGCAGATCGGCGCCTCGCATCATGGCGCGGGCCGCCTGCAGCCGGGTCTCCGTGATCCAGGCATGCGGCGTCATGCCCGTGAGCCGTGTGAACTCGCGCAGAAAGCGCAAGGGGCTGGTGTCCACCATGGCGGACAGATCGGCAATGCTCAGCGGTCGATCGAACTCGGCGGCAATGCGCTCCAGCACGCGTCCATAGCCGGCGCCGGGGCGCGCGTCGGCGCCGCAGGCGCTGCCCTCCTGGCAGGCCATGAACCGCAGCGCCGTCTGCTCGATGGCCAGGGCGTCCGGCCGAGGGCTGAGCAGCAGCAGGCGCAGATGCAGTGCCATCTGCAAGGCCGAGCGCTGGCCATGTTGCGAGATGCGCTGCGACGGCCTGGGCGCGTCAGCCTCATGGGCGGCATAGCGCAGCACCAGATATTCGCCGCCGGTGGCCGATTCGGAAAATACCTCCACTCCCGGCGGCGTATAGCTCAGAGTGCCGGGCCAGGTATCGAAGTCCTCGCGCCTGTCGGAGACAATGGCGTGCACGCCTTGCTGTCTTTGCAGCGCAATGCCCAGCGCATGCATACGCACCGGGTCGCGGCTGCTGTAGGCGGCGCGCCCGAGCAAATGGATCTGCACGGATGGCGTATCGGTTGCCGAAGGCTGAATCAGATGGGTCTTCATGGCGGGCTGAAATTTCATGATAGACGATGGTGGCCGGCCAGCCTCACACTGCTGCTCATGAATCAAGACCTGCAAACAAGCACCGGGCCGAATCACGTCATAGGCCTGATTGGCGGCATGAGCTGGGAGTCCAGCGCCGAGTACTACCGCCTGATCAACCAGGGTGTCCGGGAGCGTCTGGGTGCGTTGCGCTCGGCCAGGCTGCTGATGTACAGCGTGGACTTCGGCCCTGTCGAGCAAGCCCAGCATGAAGGCCGCTGGAACGACGCGGCGGTGCTGCTGGCCGATGCAGCTCGGCGTCTGCAAGCCGGAGGCGCAGACTGTGTGCTGCTTTGCACCAACACCATGCACAAGGTGGCGGATCAGGTGGCGGCAGCCGTGTCGATTCCGTTTTTGCACATAGCCGACCCGGTCGGGGCGGCCGCGCGCGCAGCCGGTGTGCAGGTGCTGGGGCTGCTGGGTACGCGCTTCACCATGGAGCAGCCGTTCATGCGCGAGAGGCTGGAGCAGCAGTTCGGCCTGAAGGTACTGGTGCCGGGCGAGGCCGAGCGCACGCAGGTGCACCGCATCATCTATGAGGAGCTTTGCGCGGGGCAGATCAGCGATGTGTCGCGCAAGCTCTATCAGCGTGCCATCGAATCATTGGCGGCCCGTGGGGCGCAGGCCGTGGTGCTGGGATGCACGGAAATCGGCTTGCTCATCAAGAGCGAAGACAGCGTGCTGCCGGTGCTGGACACCACGGCCTTGCATGCTGCAGCGGCCGTGGACTTTGCGCTGCAGGCCTGAGCTGACGGATATCAGTGCGCCGAGCCCGGCTGGAGGATCTCCGGAATGGCGCAATGCGTGCTGGCCTCGTTCATGGCGATGTCATGCTCGTGCTTGGCCACTTCCACCGACATGGCTTGCGGCAGCGGCACGGCGTTCTTCACGGCCAGAATCTCGGCCATCACGCTCACCGCGATCTCTGCCGGAGTCTTGCTGCCGATATAGAGGCCGATGGGGCCGCGCAGCCTGGCCAGCGAGGCTTCGGTCTCGGCGAAGTGCTCCATCATGCGCTCGCGCCTTGCGTGGTTGTTGCGGCGCGAGCCGATGGCGCCCACATAGAAGGCCGGGCTGTGCAGGGCTTCGAGCAAGGCCAGGTCGTCTAGCTTGGGGTCGTGGGTGAGGGCGACGATGCAGCTGCGCGCATCGGGCTTGAAGGCCGTGACGGCATCGTCGGGCATGTCGGTGACGGTGTTGACCTGGGGCACCGACCAGCTGCCCATGTATTCCTCGCGCGGGTCGCAGACGGTGACCGTGAAGCCGTTGAACAAGGCCATGGTGGCCAGGTATTCGGCCAGGGCCCCCGCACCGATCAGCAGCATGCGGTAGCCGGGGCCGAGGTGGTTGACGAGTTGCTGGCCGTCAAACTCCAGTGCGTCGGGGTGCTCGGCCGTCTGCAGGCGGACTTCACCGCTGCCGCAGTCGACACTGCGTTTCACCAGTGATCCAGCTTCCAGCTCGGCCACCAGTTGCTGCAGGTTGGCCGCATCGGGGTTGAATTCCAGCAGCAGCTCCAGCGTGCCGCCGCAGGGCAGGCCGAAGCGGTGGGCCTCGTCGGCGCTCACGCCGTAACGCACCAGCTGCGGCGGGCCGTCGGCAATGCCCAGGTTCTGGTTCAGGGCCTTGGTGTGGCGGGCGATCAGATCGTCTTCGATGCAGCCGCCCGATACCGAGCCAATGGCGCGTCCGTCCTCGCGCAAGGCCATCATGGAGCCCACTGGGCGTGGGGACGAGCCCCAGGTGCGCACCACGGTGGCCAGCAAGGCGTGCTGGCCGGCCGAGCGCCAGTCACGCAATGCCTTGAGTACCAAGACGTCGATATTGTCCATTGCTTGCTTTCTCTGTTTCTCTCGCTCGCTGCAATTTTGAAGCATCAGGCGGGCACCGGGTAGCGGCGCTACCCGTAAATGATCACCCGTAAAAAGGCCTTCCGAGGCCTGAAGGACAGGGAAGGCCGGCTTGTGCAGAGCTGTGCAGCGCTTTGGCAGCGCCTGCTGTCAATGCGCCTGGGTCTGCTTGCGCAACTGGCCTACCTTGGCGGCCAGGTCTTTCCACTCGTCCACGCCGTACTGGGCACGCATGGTGTTGAGCAGGGTGGCGATCTGTGCATCGCTGAGTGCATGGCGGAAGGCCGGCATGGTGCCCAGGTCTGCATGAGCCGGATGTTGCACGCCTTCGAGCACGGCCATGATGGCGTTGTCGGGCGATGCGGAATGCAGGCTGGTGCTCAGCGCCAGCTGGGGACGCACGCCGAAGCTGCTGCCCGAGGGATCTGCCTTGTGGCAGGCCATGCAGGCGCCCTGGTACAGACGATAGCCTTCGGCATCGAGCGCCAGCTTGGGCTTGGCGGTCTTCTCTTCAATGAGTGCCTTGGCATCGCCAGGGGCGGCGTCAGCCTTGCGGTAGCTCATCAGATAGGTGGCAATGGCGTCGAGGTCGGCATCGCTTTGCTGCGACAGGCCGTGGGCCACGGGAGCCATGGGGCCGGCTGCCACGCTGTGACGGGCCGAGAAGCCGGTCTTCATATAGTCGACCAGATCCTGCTTGGTCCAGGGCAGGGGCGAGGCCGTCTTGTCCGTCAGGGCGGGAGCATCCCAGCCTTCGGCGCTGCCGCCGGTGAGGTGGAACTCACCCGTTTTCTCGGCGGCCAGACCGTTGCGCGGTGTGTGGCAGGCGCTGCAGTGACCCAGGCCTTCGACCAGATAGGCACCGCGATTCCACTCGGGAGCCTGCTTTTCATCGTCCTTGACGACGCCGGGCTTGAGGTAGAGCCAGTTCCAGGCCGCAATGCCGCGGCGCACGTTGTAGGGGAAGTTCAGCGCCGTCTTGGGCGCCTCGTTCTCCACGGCAGGCTCGCTCATCAGAAAGGCGTACAAGGCCTTCATGTCCTCATCCGTCACGCGGCTGAAGGCCGTGTAGGGGAAGGCGGGGTAGAGGTACTGGCCTTCGCGGTCCACGCCGTGGCGCATGGCGCGCTCGAAGGCTTCATAGCTCCAGCTGCCGATGCCGGTCTGCAGATCGGGCGTGATGTTGCTGGTGTAGATGGTGCCGAAGGGGCTGGGCATGGCCAGACCGCCTGCGTTGGTCTTGCCGTTGGGCGCAGTGTGGCAGACGGCGCAGTCGCCCATGGCGGCCAGCAGCTTGCCCTTGGCAATCTGCTGGGGCGTGAAGTCGGCAGCGGCAATGGCTGACTGGGGCGCAATCTCGCCCTGATGGGTGAGTGCCAGGCCGGCGGCAGCCAGCACGACCACTACAGCCGCACTGCCCGCCAGAATCTTTTGGAACGTTCGCATATCTATGTTCTTTATCGGTGGAGTCACTTGGACGAGGCGGCGCCGCTCTTGGCAGCCTTGAGCGCGGCCAGCACGCGGCTGGGCGTGAACGGCACTTCCAGCAGGCGCACGCCGGTGGCGTCAAAGATGGCGTTGGCCACGGCGGCCGCGCTGGGCACGGAGGCCGATTCGCCGGCACCCATGGGTGCCTCGTTGGGACGCTCGACCAGCAGCGAGTCGATCTCGGGCAGCTCGTCAAAACGCAGGATGGGGTAGCCGCCCCATTCCACGGAGGTGACGCCGCTCTTGTCGAAGGTGACGAACTCCTTGAGCACGCGGCTGGTGGACTGCACCACGTTGCCGTGCACCTGATGACGCACGCCTGCGGGGTTGACCATGGCGCCGGTGTCCTGGGCGACAAAGACCTTGTCGACCTTGACTTCGCCGGTTTCGCGGTCCACGGTCACGTCGACCACCCAGGTCGCCCAGGCCGCACCGTAGCCGGGGAACTTGCTGTGGAAGTAGCGGGCATAGGCAAAGCCGCGACCCTTGACCAGGCGCTGATCGTCAGCAGCCGCATTGCGGCGCGCCGGGCCTTCCTGCCAGTTGCACTGCTTCTTGGCCTCGGCAATCAGCGCCACGGCGCGGGGGTCCTTGAGATAGCGCAGGCGGTACTCGATGGGGTCGGCCTTGGCCAGGTAGGCGCATTCGTCGATCCAGGACTCATGGGCGAACACATTGGGCAAGGCGGAGACGCCGCGCATCCACGAGGCGCGCACGATCGGCACGGCGTCCTGGGAGATCACGCGCATCTTGGGGTACTCGTACTGCGGAATGGCAGTGCGGTCGCCCATTTGCTGGGCATCGATCTTGGCGGACACCTTGCCCGTGAGGATCAGGGCCAGCGCCGAGGCGTTGTTCGAGGGGTAGCAGGTGCGCAGCTCGTAGGCGGCCACATTGTTTTGCTCATCCAGGCCGCCGCGCACGCGAATCAGCTGGCCCGTGCCCTTGGGCTCCCAGCCGGCTTCCTGCTCGCGCATCAGCTGCACGCGCACGGGCTTGCCCACGGCGGCCGACATCAGCACGGCGTCCGAGCAGACGTCGTCCGCGCAGTTGCGGCCGTAGCAGCCGGAGGCTTCGAGGCGGGTGACGTTGATGTTGTCGGCATTCACGTCCATGAGCTTGGCAATGTCCTTGCACACGTCGTGAGGGTTCTGCGAGCCGGTCCAGACCTGGATCTGGCCGTTGCCCACTTCGGCAATTGCACAGGACGGGCCGATGGAGCCATGAGCGTGATAGGGCCAGACATAGTCGCGGGTCAGCGCAGTCTTGACCTGCTCGATGGCCTGCAACGCGCCTTCGTCTTCCTGCAGCACGCGGTCGGTCTTGGCGTGGTCCACCAGGGTCTGGTGCAGGCCGCTCAGCGACATATCAGGCAGGCCGCTCCATTCCTTCCAGGTGACCTTGAGCTGGCGCATGGCAGCGATGGCCTGCTCTTCACGCTCGGCCACCACGCCCACGAAGTCGCCGTTGACGACGACCTTGACGATGCCAGGCAGATGGGCGATGGACTTCTCGTCCACCGACACCAGGCTGGAGCCCAGGGGGGCCGTGGCATCGGCGCCGGTGTAGGGAGGACGGATCACGCGGCCGTGCAGCATGCCGGGCACGCGCAGGTCGTGGATATAGGTCAGTGCGCCCAGCACCTTGTTGGGGATGTCCACGCGCTGCACCGATTTGCCGATGTACTCGAAGCCGGACTTGCGCAGCTCGATCTTGTCGTCGACCTCGATCTGCAGATCCTGGCCCTGGACCAGCTCGCCATAGCCGTAGCGCTTGCCGCCGGCGATGACAACGCCTTTCTGGGTGGTGATGCGGTCAGCGGGAACACCGGACTTTTCGCTCGCCAGCTTGATCAGCAGCTGGCGCACCTGCGCTGCGGCATGGCGCATGGGCAGGGACGATACCTGGATGGTGTTGCTGGCAATGGTGGGGCCCAGATCCGGGGTGCGGGCGGTGTGGCCCAGCACCATGGTCACGGCGGCAAAGTCCACATACAGCTCGTCGGCC
The DNA here is from genome assembly GCF_003350425.1 of Comamonas sp. AG1104. NCBI lineage: Bacteria > Pseudomonadati > Pseudomonadota > Betaproteobacteria > Burkholderiales > Comamonadaceae > Comamonas > Comamonas sp. AG1104. Next base: position 153,281 of record NZ_QQAS01000008.1, read on the forward strand.
ACCAGCTGGCCCAGAGCCGTGCGCACCCCCGTGCCCAGGTCCACGTGGCCGTTGTAGGCCGTGACGGAGCCGTCGGCGCCAATCGCGATGAAGCTGTCCACCAGCTTGGCCGAGGGAATGGGAAAAGCGCCCTTGGCAGCCGCTTCGGGGGCGGTCTGGGCCATCAGCAGATGGCCGCCTGCCACGGAGCCGACCATCAGCATGCCGCCGGCCTTGAGCAACTGGCGACGGGTCAGTTGAGCGTGATTGTCTTTGGTGAAGAATTTCATGATCAGGCAGCCTTTGCGGTGGTGGATGCGCCGGCGGCGGGGAGGGCCGGGCTGTGGCCCTTGGCAATCAGCTCACGGGCGCGGGCGGCGGCCTGCATGATTTCCACATGGGTGCCGCAGCGGCACAGATGGCCGGACAGGGCGTGCCTGATTTCTTCGTCGCTGGCCTTGGGTTGCTGGTTGAACAGGGCGACCAGCGCCATGATCATTCCGTTGGTGCAATAGCCGCACTGCGCAGCCTGTGCATCGACAAAGGCTTGCTGCACCACGTGCAGGGTGTAGGTGCGTGCGGTGGCAGGCGCCTTTGTCTCGGCGGCGCTGACATCCAGCACGGCGCGGTCCTGCAGGGCCTGCGCGTTGGCGGCCTTGCTGGCGTCAGGCGACAGGCCTTCCAGTGTGGTGACCTTCTTGCCGTCGACCGCCTTCAGGGGCACGGAGCAGGAGCGCGCCACCTTGCCGTCGATCAGCACGGCGCAGGCACCGCATTCGCCCAGGCCGCAGCCGAACTTGGGGCCGTTGAGCTGCATGTCATTGCGCAGCACATACAAAAGAGGTGTGTCGGCAGTGGCGCTTTGCGCGTCCACTTCCTGGCCGTTCAGAGTGAATTTCATGACGTCAACAAATCGTAGGTTTCAAGGATTGAGTCTTATATATGTGTAGTCAATTATATGACTAGACAAAAATGAAAGAGATCTGCTTGATATAAAGCAGATTCGATTGCTCTGGTGTGCGCTAGCGAGGCAAGGCCGGGCCGGTGCTGAGGGACAGCCTCTGAGCCCGGATCTGCGACAGCAGGGCAGGACTGGCGTGGCTCCGGAGGCGGCCCAGGACGGCCTTGAAATCGGCAAGGCTGATGCGGCCTGATCCATTTCCGATGTCTTGGTGAGAGCAGGGACGCCATGGCTATATCGGGGGGGGATGGTCCTGCACCGACTGACATGGGGATTGAAGAGGCGAAGAAATGCGGCTTCAATGCACAGACGCCGAAAGCCGCCGGTGCACCGGTGCCTCGATAGAGAGGGGTCCGCGGTCTGCGGGTTTGCAGACATTCATCAGTTCCTGTTCAGGAGAGCCAAGATGGTCAGCAAAAACACGATTTGTCTCTGGTACGAAAGCGAGGCACTGGAAGCCGCCAGGTTCTACGCCCAGACTTTTCCCGATAGCTCCGTGGGCGCGGTTCACCACGCACCGGGCGACTACCCGTCCGGCAAGCAGGGCGATGTTCTGACGGTCGAATTCACGGTCATGGGCATCCCCTGCCTGGCCCTGAACGGCGGCCCTGTCTTCAAGCACAACGAGGCGTTTTCGTTTCAGGTCGCGACCGACGATCAGGAGGAAACGGACCGGCTGTGGAATGCCATCGTCGGCAATGGCGGCCAGGAGAGTCAGTGCGGCTGGTGCAAGGACCGCTGGGGGCTGTCCTGGCAGATCACGCCGCGTGTGCTGACCACAGCCATTGCCGACCCGGATCGCGTGGCGGCCAAACGGGCTTTTGAAGCCATGATGGAGATGAGGAAGATCGATATCGCCGTCATCGAGGCTGCCTGGCGCGGCTAGGCAAGGCTGCGAAAGGCTGGCGGGCGGCATTCATTGTCGCGGCACAGCTGTGACGGGCCCAGTCGGTCCGGCCCAAGGGCGCATCGGGGCGCCCGCATGCGCTGGCGCACTTTGCCAAGCTTTGAGCGTCCTGGGGCAAACGCTTTGCGGACAGCTCTCCTACAGTGAAATTGCTTTCAATTTCGACGATCCGGTACCTGCCGGCCGGTGTTGCCCATGTCTTCTGAATGCCTGGCGGCAGTGCACAGGATGGGCAAGCCGAGGCCGTGGCTGTGCGTCGAAGCCCGCATTCACTTGGAGACATGTCATGAACTTTCTCGACGGCCACCTGTTCCCCGAAAACCAGCAACCCTTGATCATTACTGCGGCGCCCTATGCTCCGGGCTGGCTGCCTTCGGACTTCCCCGAAGACATTCCCGTCAGCATGGAGGCGCAGATCCAGAAAGCCGTGGACTGCTATAACGCGGGCGCCACGGTGCTGCACCTGCATGTGCGCGAGCTGGACGGCAAGGGCAGCAAGCGCCTGTCCAAGTTCAACGAACTGATCGCCGGCGTGCGCAAGGCCGTGCCCGAGATGATCATCCAGGTCGGCGGCTCCATCAGCTTTGCTCCCGAAGACGAAGGTCAGGCGGCCAAATGGCTCTCCGACGACACCCGCCACATGCTGGCCGATCTGGACCCGGTGCCCGATCAGGTGACGGTGACGGTAAACACCTCGCAGATGAACGTGACCGATCAGGCCGAAGACGCGGACTTTGCCGGCACCTCGCGCGCCAATCCCACGCTGTTCAATGCCTACAAGGAAATGACCGTGCCCGCCCAGCCGGGCTGGGTGGAGGAGCATGTGCGCCGCCTGACCAAGGCCGGCATCCAGAGCGCCTTCCAGTGCTACAACCTGAACAGCTTCGAGTCGGTGGAGCGCCTGATGCGCCGTGGCTTCTACATGGGCCCGCTGGTCATGAACTGGGTGGCGATTGCCGGCGGCATGGATACGCCCAGTCTGTACAGTCTGGCCAACTTTGTGCGCGCCGTGCCCGATGGCGCCGTGCTGACCGTGGAAAGCAATGTGCGCAACGTGCTGCCCGTGAACATGTGGGGCATTGCCGCCGGTCTGCATGTGCGCTGCGGCACCGAAGACTGTCTGTGGAACCAGACGCGCACCGAGAAGGCCAGCACCGTCTCGCAGATCGAGCAACTGGTGCGCATCTCGCGCGAATTCGGTCGTCCTGTCGCCACCGCCAGGCAGGCGCGCGAGATCAGCAAGATCGGCGTGTTCTACGACAGCGTGGAGGAAAGCCTGGCCGCCAACGGCTTTGCGCCCAACCGGCCCGGTGCCAACCAGGGTTTCCTCAGGAAGACTTCCTGATCCTCCGGAGCCGGCTTTGCCGAATCTGAACCGACATGCGCAAGAGGCCTCCATCTGGAGGCCTTTTTCATATCCGGATGATGGCGGGCAGGTCCGCAAGAATGGCTGCGGCAAGGTCGGGGTCGGGCCTGATGCCGGTGCCCGAAAGCGCCTGGGCCGGGTCAGGTCCTGTCAACCGGAAAGGGGCACGGCATGCATGCCAGGCATCGCGGTGCGGCCGACGCAAGACAGAGCCGCTCAAGGTCTGGCGAGCCGCGCATTCATATTCTGGGAGATGAAGAAAAAATAATAGCTGCCTGCGCTTGTTTTCAAAGCGTTTCAGGCAGCTATGGCTTTGCTTTCAAGATTAAGCAAACGATGCCAGCTATTGTTTTTGTACAGCGCCGGTGTGATGCACTGTGTTCCGGCGCCGACATGCGGCGGCGCAGGTGGCTGGCAGTAGCGGGTCAGAAAAAGCGGGTCAGAAAAAACGGCTCGGATAGCTCGCTCAAAAAGGCTTGTCGCCGATGATGGCAGCGCGCTCCATCTTGCGCGCGGCGGGCCAGTAGTCTTGCACGGCGTAATGCTGGGTGCAGCGGTTGTCCCACATGGCGACGCTGCCGGGCTTCCAGCGAAAGCGCACCTGGTACTCAGGGATGGCCGCCTGGCTGATCAGGTAGTTCAGCAGCATGCTGGCACCGGGCGTCTTGTCCTGGCCATAGCGCACGTTCTCGGGCGTGTGGTAGTTGGCAAAGTGGGTGGTGAAGCTGCAGACGTAGAGAACCTTCTCGCCGGTTTCGGGGTGGGTGCGCACCACGGGATGCTCGACCGGGGGATGCTGGCGGCCCAGCTCCAGACGCTTTTCTTCGGGCATGACGGCACCGAAGCCATGCTCGATGCTGGACTTGGCCTTGAGGCCGGCTATCTTCTGCTTGATGTCTTCGGGCAGATTGCGGTAAGCCTCGGCCATATTGACCCAGATGGTGTCGCCACCGACGGCCGGGCCTTCGATGCAGCGCAGCACGCAGCCCATGGTCGGGTTCTCGCGCCACTGGCCGTCGCTGTGATAGGTGTTCTCGTAGTTTTCGCGCTTTTCGCTGCGGTAGATCTGCACCAGACCGGGGTGGTCGGGGTCGCTGCCGGCCACGGGGTGGTCCTCCAGATCGCCGAAGTGGCGGGCAAAGCCCACATGCTCGGCCCGCGTGATGTCCTGATCGCGGAAGAACAGCACCTTGTGCTGCAGCAGCAGGGCGCGAATTTCCTCGGCCAGGCCCTTGTCGCGGGACGCATCGCCGAGGTGGATGTCGGAAACCTCAGCGCCGATGCTGCAGGTCAGTTGTTCGACTTTCATGGTCTTCTCCTAAGTACCCGGCAAGGCCTTGATGCAGGGCGCCGCCGTCTGATGGAAAAATTCTCGGCGCAGCAACGGCCGCAGGGCTTGACCGATCGCGTCAGCTTGTTGCCCTCTTGGGTGGGTGCAAGGAAAACCCTAGGGGCGGGCCTGGGGTGTCATGAAGTGGGCGTATCTGCGCGCCGAACCGTCATATCTGTCGTGATCTACTGGTATCCATTGATTGACTGCTTGTCGTGATATTGATACACATCAACACCCGAAATGCAGGTTGCCCTTGAGGCCTGTTTCCATCCATGAAATCCGGGCCTGTTGCGCAGTACCCGGGTCAACCGTTTTCCTGGTCACGATGAAGCCCCGTATCCGAAGTGTGAGCCTGTGCAAATACGCCAAGGTGGCGAATGAGCTCGGCATCGATCCGCTGCGCATGTTCCGCCAGGTGGGGCTGGATCACAGCTGTCTGAGCTCTCCCGACCTCATGGTTCCCGAAGCGGCATTTGCGCAGTTGCTCGAGGCGTCGTCCGCCCAAGCCGGCCAGGCGTCGCTGGGCCTGCTCATGGGCTCGCATTGGCGTCTGTCCGACTTCGGGCCGATCAGCCTGCTGCTGCAGCACCAGGCCAGCCTCTCCAGCATGCTCAAGACCTTCAAGGACTATGACCACATGATCAGCACCACCGTGGGCACGGAGGTGGTGACCCAGGGGCGTTATTCCATCATCCAGCTGAACCTGGATACCGAGCGCGAGAGTCCGGGGCGTCACCCGGTTGAGTTGGGCATCACGGCGCTGATGAGTCTGTGCCGCTATCAGCTGGGCAAGCACTGGAGCCCGGCCAGCATCCACTTCTCGCACAGCGCACCGGGCAGCACCATGAGCCATCGCCGCGTGCTGGGCAGCGAGATCGTGTTCGGCTCGGACTTCGACGGCATCGTGGTGAGCAACGAGGATCTGGAGGCCATCGATGCCGATCACGACAGCCTGATGGAGAGCCACGCCCGCAGCCTCATGGAGAGCCACGCACCGCGGCCCATGGCCAGATCGCTGGAGCAGCAGGTGCGCAGCACCTTGCAGTCGCTGCTGCCCCACGGCCGCCACAGCATTGCCCATGTGGCCGGCGCGCTCGGCTATACGGCCCGTTCGCTGCAGCGGCACCTGGAAACCCAGAACACCAGCTTTCAGGAAACGCTGGACGCCGTGCGCAGCCAGGCCGCGCTGCGTGCGCTGCAGAATCCGCAGCTGTCGGTGAGCGAAGCGGCAGCCCAGACCGGCTTTGCCGAGAACAGCTCATTCACGCGCTGGTTCAGCAAGCATTTTCAGCAAAGCCCCAGCAGCTGGCGCCAGCAGAATCTGAGCCGCAGGCTGTCCTGAGAACGCAAAGACGTTCCAAGACTTCTTTCCGAATGAAGACGCCAGCCTGCGTGCTGGCGTTTTTCATTGCGGCTCAGGGCTGGGGCATCGCGGCCAGCCGGGTGGCTTCGGGCTGGGCCTTGGCCAGCAGAAAATCGATGCAGGTACGCACGGCCTTGGTCTGATGCCGGTTGGGCAGGTAGAGCAGATACATGTGGGTGCCGAAAATGCTGAGCCGGTACTCGTCCAGCGTGCTCAGAACCTCGCCCGTGGCCAGTTTGTCCTGCACCACATAGTCGGGCACCAGGCCTACCCCCAGGCCGGCCAGGATGCCGTCGCGAAGAAAAGGGAAATGCTCGGAGATCATGGTGGGCTCCAGCATCACCTCGTGGCGCTCGGTGCCCAGATAGGCGGCCAGGCGCAATTGCCGCCCCGTGACGCCGGCGGTGATCAGCGGGCTGGCGCGCAGGGCATGCAGGGTTCTGGGCAGGCCGTGGGTCTGCGCATATTCACGGGAGGCGCAGGCCAGGTAGCGCACCGTGCCCAGGCTGCGCGCCACCAGGGACAGCGGCGGCTCCTGGATCACGCGCACGATGATGTCCACATCGTCGCGCAGATTGTCGGCCCGGTTCTCGAACAGCACGTCGAGCACGATGCCCGGGTACAGGCGCTTGAACTCGATCAGCCACTCGCTCATCACGATCTGGCCGTAGCCGCTGGGCACGCTGATGCCCACACGCCCCTGCAGGCTCTGGCCCAGCGCCGTGATGGCCTCGCGTGCGGCCAGCATTTCGTTGTGGATGTTGCGCCCGTGCTCGTACAGGCGCATGCCGATCTCCGTGGGCTCCACGCGGCGCGTGGTGCGCTTGACCAGTTGCACGCCCACGGATTTTTCCAGCTGGGTCAGGTGATAGCTCACATTGGCGCGCGTCATCTTGAGCTTGCGCGCCGCCTGACTGAGATTGCCGCTATCGATGATTTCGACCAGCAGGGTCAGCGATTGGGAGTCCATGGCGTGTTTGTCCAATTTCCTTTGACAGTCTGTCAATGATTCATGGGATTGTTAGAAAACATTGTCGTCGTAAGAATAAAGCCCATTCCATAAAGAGATTCAGGAGACACGCATGACCGCCCAAGCCAGCACCTCTGTCGTCGAACTCAGGCAAGACGGTGACGTCCTGCTCGTCAGCGTCAACAATCCGCCCGTCAATGCGCTGGGCGCTGCCGTGCGCCAGGGTCTGATGGCGGCCATGGAGCAGGCCGATGCCGGCGCCGCGGTCAAGGCTGTGGTCATCGTGGGCGAGGGCAAGGCGTTCATCGCCGGTGCCGATATCCGCGAATTCGGCAAGCCCCCGGTCCAGCCTTTCCTGCCCGATGTCTGCAACCGTATCGAGGCCTGCAGCAAGCCCGTGGTGGCCGTGATCCACGGCGCGGCACTGGGCGGCGGTCTGGAGATCGCCATGTCGGCGCATTACCGCCTGGCGCTGCCTGGCGCGAAGCTGGGTCTGCCCGAAGTCTCTCTGGGTCTGCTGCCCGGCGCTGGCGGCACCCAGCGTGCGCCGCGCCTGATGGGCGTGAAGGCCGCAACCGAGCTGATGCTCAGCGGCCAGCAGATCGGCGCCAAAGCCGGACTGGCAGTCGGTCTGGTGGACAAGCTGGAAGAGGGCACGGACCCTGTGGCTGCGGGTCTCGCCTATGCGCGTGAGTTGCTGGCGCAGGGCGCGCCGCTGCGTCCCGTCAGCGCCACGCCGGGCCGTCTGGCCGACAAGGCCGCCGCCCAGGCGGAACTCGATGCGCTGCGTGCCGACACGGCCAAGAAGTCGCGCGGCCTGTTCTCGCCCCTGAAGATCATCGACTGCGTGCAGGCCGCGCTGGATCTGCCTTTTGCCGAAGGCCTGAAGTTCGAGCGTGCCCAGTTTCTGGCCTGTATCGACAGCCCGCAGCGTGCCGGCCTGATCCACGCCTTCTTTGCCGAGCGCGAGACGGCAAAGATTCCCGAAGCCCGCGCTGCCCAGCCGCGCGCCTTCAGCAAGATTGCCATCATCGGCGGCGGCACCATGGGCGCGGGCATCACCGTCTCGGCGCTGGATGCCGGCCTGGTCGTGACCATGATCGAGCGCGATGCCGAATCCATCGCACGCGGCCAGGCCAATGTGGAAAAGGTCTACAACGGCCTGATCGCCAAGGGGCGCATGAGCGAGGAGGCCAAGGCCGCTATTCTTGCGCGCTATACGCCATCGACCCGCTATGACGACATTGCCGATGTGGATCTGGTGATCGAGGCGGTCTTCGAAGACCTGGAAGTCAAGAAGGCCGTTTTCAAGGAGCTGGACCGCGTCTGCAAGAGCGGCGCCGTGCTGGCCACCAACACCTCGTATCTGGACATCGACGCGATTGCCGCCGTTACCAGCCGCCCGCAGGATGTGATCGGTCTGCACTTCTTCAGCCCGGCCAACATCATGAAGCTGCTGGAGATCGTCGTGCCCGCCAAGGTGGCGCCCGATGTGGTGACCACGGCCTTCGAGCTGGCCAGGAAGATGAAGAAGGTGCCGGTGCGCGCCGGCGTCTGCGACGGCTTTATCGGCAACCGCATTCTGGCCACCTACAAGCAGGCCGCCGACTATCTGATGGAAGACGGTGCCAGCCCCTACGAGATCGACGAGGCCGTGCGCGGTTTCGGCTTCGCCATGGGGCCCTTCCAGGTCACCGACCTGGCCGGCGGCGATATCGGCTGGGCCACGCGCAAGCGCCGCGCCGCCACGCGCGACCCCAAGGCCCGTTATGTGGAGATTGCCGACCGCATCTGTGAAAACGGCTGGTTCGGCCAGAAGACGGGACGCGGCTTTTACCTCTACCCGCAAGGCGCGCGCATCGGTCAGCCCGACCCCGAAGTGCTTGCGATTGTGGATGCCGAGCGCGCCAAGAAGGGCGTGACGCCGCGAGCGTTCACGGCCGAGGAAATCATGCGCCGCTACATGGCCGCCATGGTCAACGAAGGCGCCAAGGTGGTGGGCGAGGGCATTGCGCTGCGCCCGCTGGATGTGGACGTGACCTTTATCTCCGGCTACGGCTTTCCGCGCCACCGCGGAGGCCCCATGAAATGGGCCGATATGCAGGGCCTTGACAAGGTGCTGGCCGATATCGAAGCCTTTGCCAAGGAAGACGCGCTGTTCTGGAAGCCTGCGCCGCTGCTGCAGAAGCTGGTGGCCGAGGGCAGGAACTTCGAAAGCCTGAATAAGTAACACCCCTGAGCCGCTGCGCGGCTTCCCCTCTCTCTTCGGGAGGGGACGACGCCATCGCCGCGAGGCGGCTCTTGCTCGGCGTCTTGCGCTTGGAGTGCGCCAGTTTCTATCGCCCGGTTAATTTAAAAAAGTAGCTGCTAGCGATTGATTTGTATGAGTTTCAGTATGAAAAGAATCTGAAATCAATGAATGACAAGCGCAGACAGCTATCAGAAATAGTTTTCAACATTCACAGAGACAAGCACCATGCGTGAAGCCGTTATCGTTTCCACCGCCCGCACACCGCTGACCAAGTCGCATCGTGGCGAGTTCAACATCACTCCTGCGGCCCAGCTGGCTGCTTTCTCCGTCAAGGCGGCGGTGGAGCGCTCGGGTGTCGATCCCGAAATGATCGAGGACCTGATTCTGGGCTGCGGCAACCCCGACGGCTTCCAGGGCCGCAATCTGGGCCGCCAGACCGTGTTGCGTGCCGGGCTGCCGCTGTCGATCGCCGGCACCACGATCACGCGTTTTTGCGCCTCGGGTCTGCAATCCATCGCCATCGCGGCGGGTCGCGTCGTGGCCGAGGGCGTGGACGTGATGCTGGCCGGCGGTATCGAAACCATCTCCGGCATCCGGGCCGGCAACAACCTGCCCACCGACATGGACCCCTGGCTGGTGGAGCACAAGCCCGAGCTCTACATGGCCATGATCGACACTGCCGATGTGGTGGCCAAGCGCTACGGCATCACGCGTGAAGACCAGGATGCGTTCTCGCTGCAAAGCCAGCAGCGCACGGCAGCGGCCCAGGCCGCCGATCTGTTCAAGGACGAGATCATCGCCTGCTCCACACGCATGATGGAGAAGAACAAGGAAACCGGCGAAGTCACCTACCGCGACGTGGTGGCCACCCAGGACAACTGCAACCGCGCCAGCACCACGCTGGAGGGGCTGGCCAAGCTGGAGCCTGTGAAGGGCCCTGGCAACTTCATCACGGCCGGCAATGCCTCGCAGCTGTCCGACGGCTCCAGCGCCTGCGTGGTGATGGAAGCCAGGCTGGCAGAGCGTCTGGGCCTCAAGCCCCTGGGTGCCTTCCGCGGCTTTGCCGTGGCCGGCTGCGAGCCTGACGAGATGGGCATTGGCCCCGTGTTTGCCGTGCCCAAGCTGCTCAAGCGCCACGGCCTCACGGTGGATGACATCGACCTCTGGGAGCTGAACGAAGCCTTTGCCTCGCAGGCCCTGTATTGCCAGCGTCAGCTGGGCATTCCCAACGAGCGCCTCAATGTCAACGGCGGCGCGATTGCCATCGGCCACCCCTTTGGCATGACGGGCGCACGCCTGACCGGCCACATCCTGCTCGAAGGCCAGCGCCGCAAGGCCCGCAACCCCCAGGTCAAGTGGGGCGTGGTGACCATGTGCATTGCCGGCGGCATGGGTGCTGCTGGCCTGTTCGAGATCTTTTGACGCCCCCTGAGGCGCTGCGCGCCTTCCCCCAAGGGGGACGGCTGCATCGCTGCGGGGCGGCCCTTGCTTGCAGCCTCTGGCGCAAGGGCATGCCAGTTTGAAGATTAAAGGCGCAAGAAGCCGCGCCATGGATTACCAGGAAATAGCAATGGATTTGCAATTCACCCCCCAGGAAGAGGCGTTTCGCGCCGAGGTGCAGACTTTTCTCAAGGAGAAGCTGCCCAAGCATATTTCGCTCAAGATCAAGGCCGGCCAGCGTCTGAGCAAGGCCGATCAGGACGAGTGGCATGCCATCCTCAACGAGCGCGGCTGGTATGCGAATCACTGGCCCCAGGAGCATGGCGGCCCGGGCTGGGGAGCAGTCGAGAAGTTCATCTTCGACACCGAGTGCGCCCTGGCCGGCGGCCCGCGCATCGTGCCCTTCGGAGTGAATATGCTGGGGCCGGTGCTGATCAAGTACGGCAACGAGCAGCAAAAGAAGTACTGGCTGCCGCGCATTCTGAGCGGGCAGGACTGGTGGTGCCAGGGCTATTCCGAGCCCGGCGCGGGCTCCGATCTGGCCTCGGTGAAGACCATGGCCGTGCGCGATGGAGACTTCTACATCGTCAACGGCCAGAAGACCTGGACCACCCAGGGCCAGCACGCCAATATGATCTTCTGCCTGGTGCGCACCAACCGCGAGGCCAAGGCCCAGGCTGGCATCAGCTTTTTGCTGGTGGACATGAACACCCCCGGCGTGGAGCTGCGCCCCATCCGCACGCTGGACGGCGACAAGGAAGTCAACGAAGTCTTCTTCACCGATGTGAAGGTGCCTGTCGAGAATCTGGTGGGCGAGGAAAACCGGGGCTGGACCTATGCCAAGTATCTGCTGACCTATGAGCGCACCGGCATTGCGGGCGTGGGCTTTTGCATCTCGGCCCTGGCCAAGCTCAAAGTCATCGCCGCCAAGGTGCACAAGAACGGCCAGCCTTTGAGCCAGGATCCGCTGTTCGCCGCCCGCATGGCCCGTGTCGAGATCGACCTGGAGAACATGAAGACCACCAACCTGCGCGTGATCGCCGCCGTGGCCGGTGGCGGCGTGCCCGGTGCGGAAAGCTCCATGCTGAAAATACGCGGCACCGAGATCCGCCAGGAGATCCTGTCGCTGATCCGCCGCGCCATGGGCGTGTATGCCGTGCCCTATATCGACGAGGCCCAGTACGAAGGCTATGACCAGGCGCCCGTGGGCGGCATCGACGAGGCCGCCACGGCCTCGGCCAACTATTTCAACTACCGCAAGCTGTCGATCTTCGGTGGCTCCAACGAAATCCAGAAGAACATCATCTCCAAGATGATTCTGGGCTTGTGAACCTGTAACCCCCTGAGTCGCTTCGCCTGGGCGGCCCCGCACCTTCCCCCCCAGGGGGACGACGCCCTCGCTGCGGGGCGGCGCGGCCGGCCTAGGCCCTTGCTGGGCGTCCCTGGCGAACCGGGCCGTGGCATGCGACACCGACTCGTTCGATTGGGTAGAGAGAATTTGTCATGAACTTCACACACACCGAAGACCGCCGCATGCTGGCGGACAGCCTGAACCGCTTTGTGGCCGAGCAGTACGGCATCGAGCAGCGCAACCAGCTGGCCTATGGCTCAGAAGGTCACAGCCCCGCGCTGTATGCGCAATTTGCCGAGCTGGGCGCAATCGGCGCGCTGTTCCCCGAAGCGGAGGGCGGCTTCGGCGGCTCTGGCTTTGACATCAGCGTGGTGTTCGAGGCACTGGGCCGCGGCCTGGTGGCCGAGCCGCTGCTGGGCGCGCTGGTCGTGGGCCAGGCCCTGATTGCGGCCGGCAGCGATGCGCAGAAGCGCCTGCTGGAGGACATCATCGCCGGCGGCGTGATCGCCGCCCTGGCACACGACGAACCGGGCAGCCACTACGAGCTCAACAAGGTCACGGCCACCGCGGCCAGGAGCGCCACGGGCTGGGTGCTCAACGGCGCCAAGAGCGTGGTGGCCTTTGGCGAAAAAGCCGATCTGCTGCTGGTGTCCGCGCGCACCGCAGGCGGCGTGTTCGATACTGCCGGCATCAGCCTGTTCCTGGTCGACGGCAAGGCCGCCGGCATCGCCAAGCGTGGCTATAGCCGCATGGAAGGCGGCCGCGCCGCCGAGCTGACTTTCGAGAATGTGCAGCTGGCCGAGGAGGCGCTGCTGGGTGCCGAGGGCCAGGGCCATGGCGTGCTCGAGCATGTTCAGGGCTTTGCCCTGCTGGCGCTGGCTGCCGAGGCGCTGGGCGCCATGGATGTGGCCAAGCAGAGCACGCTGGAGTATCTGCAGACGCGCAAGCAGTTCGGCGTTGCCATCGGCAGCTTCCAGGCGCTGCAGCACCGCATGGCCGATCTGCTGCTGGAGGTGGAGCAGGTGCGCTCCACCGTCATCAATGCGGCCGATGCCATCGACAACGCCCAGGGCACCGAGCGCGAGAAGATGCTGTCTGCCGCCAAGTACACCGTGGGATCCGTGGGGACCCTGGTGGCCGAGGAAAGCATACAGATGCATGGCGGTATCGGCATGACGTGGGAGCTGCCGCTGGCGCATTACGCCAAGCGACTGATCATGATCGACCACCAGTTTGGCGACGAGGATCATCACCTGGGGCGTTTCATGGCCTTGACGCAGGCCTGAGCTTCGGGGCTGAGTTGCTGCGGTTTCGCTAGACATGGAGAACATCAATGAGTGACGCTTTGCTGATTCGCCGCGAAGGTGCCGTGCTGGTGCTGAGCAATAACAACCCGGCTGCGCGCAATGCGCTGTCGCCCGCGTTCTACGCGGCCGTCACGACCGCGCTGGCGGATGCTGCGGCCGACGCCAGTGTGGGCGCGGTCGTGCTCACGGGCGAGGGCGGTCATTTCTGCGCCGGTGGCGATCTGCGCCAACTGGCTGGGCGCCGCGAACTGCCCGTGGAGCAGCGCCGAGAAAAGCTCGAAGGCCTGCACGATCTGATTCGCGCCGTGCGCGACTGCCCCAAACCCGTCATCGCCGCCGTCGAAGGCGCGGCGGCGGGCGCTGGCCTGTCGCTGGCCCTGGCCTGCGATATGCTGGTGGCCGCCCGCGACAGCCTGTTCTCCGTGGCCTATGTCAAGGTGGGGCTGACGCCCGACGGCGGCGCCACGGCCTTTCTGGCCGAGTTCGTCTCGCGGCAGGTATTGACCGAGCTGTGTCTGAGCGGCGAGCGCATCAGCGGCGAACGCCTGCACGCTCTGGGTCCCGTCAACCGCCTGGCCGAGCCCGGCCAGGCCCTGGCGGATGCCGTAGCGCTGGCCGCCCAGATCGCGACCGGCCCGGACCAGGCCATGGCCCTGATCAAGGACCTGTGCCGCCAGGCGCCGCGCAATACGCTGGAGCAGCAGCTGGAGCTGGAGGCGCAGCACATGGTGCACTCGCAGGGGAGCGAGGAATCCCGTGAAGGCATTGCCGCCTTTCTCGAAAAGCGCAGCGCCGATTTCACCAAACTGCGTGCTTGAGCGCTGGACAAAACCAAGATTTTCAAGGAGACAAGGCTCATGGCCGACAGCAATACCGAACAGAACCAGGACATCGACTTCCCGCTGGAGGGGGTACGAGTACTTGATCTGTCCCGAGTCTTCGCCGGGCCGCTGTGCGGCATGGTACTGGCCGACTTCGGCGCCGAGGTGGTCAAGGTCGAGCACCCGGGCCGCGGCGACGATACGCGTGACTGGGGCATTCGCATCGGCAAGACCGAGACCACCTACTACAACAGCATGAACCGCAACAAGCGGTCCATCACGCTGGATCTGCAAACGCCCGAGGGCGTGAAGATCCTCCATGAACTGCTGCCCCAGTTCGATGTGCTCATCCACAACTTCAAGACCGGCGGCGCTGAGAAGCTGGGCCTGGGCTATGAGCAGCTCAAGGCCATCAAGCCCGACCTGATCTATTGCGCCGTGGCTGGCTACGACAGCAGCGGCCCCGAGGCCAAGCGCCCCGGCTACGATCTGGTGATACAGGGCGAGGCGGGGTTGATGGCGCTCAACGGCGAGGCAGGCATGCCGCCGCTCAAATTCGGCGTGGCCGTGGTGGATCTGGTCACCGGCATGTATGCAGCCCAGGCCGTGCTGGCCGCCTTGTTCCGCCGCGAGCGCACGGGCAAGGGCCGGCTCATCGAGATGGCTCTGTACGACAGCGGCATCACGGTCACCGGCTACTACGGCCTGGATGCTCTGCAACTGGGGCACGACCCCGAGCGCTACGGCAACGCCCACCCATCCATCGTGCCCTACGGCATGTACGAATCCGCCGATGGCCCGCTGATCATTGCCGTGGGCAACAACAGCCAGTTCGACAAGTTCTGCCGCCAGGTCATCATGCGCCCTGACATCGTCGAGGACCAGCGCTTTTCCACCAACGTCAACCGGGCCAGGAACCGGCTGGAGCTGCTGCCCATGCTCAAGACGCTGATTGGCAGCTTCCCGCGTGATCTGCTGCTCGAGCGCCTGACGGCCGCCGGCATTCCCTGCGGCCGCGTGGCCGGCCTGCACGAGGCTCTGACCAGCGAGCGCACGCGCCGCAGCGGCCTGCTGCGCGACATGCCCCATCCTGTGGCCGGCACCACGCCCGTGTTCGCGCCGCCTTATCGTCTGGACGGCCAACGTCTGCCCATTCGCCATGCGCCGCCCACGCTGGGCGAGGGCACGCGGGAAGTGCTGCAGCGCCTGCTGACGCTCGATGATGCGCAATTGCAGGACCTGCAGACCAAGGGCGTTCTCACGCTACCCCAGGAGCCTTCATGAAGCACCCCCTGAGCCGCTGTGCGGCTTCCCCCGTGTGCACGGCGCCCTCTCTCGCTTCGCGGGAGGGAGCGTACGGGCAGCCGGCGACACCTTCGCAGCGGGACGGCGCGGCCGGCATAGGCCCTTGCTTGGTGTCGCTGCGTTGGGCCGTGTCAGGCTCACAGGCAGCGGACATCTCATAGCGCCAAAAATAACTGAAAAGCAAGTTTAAAGGCCGCACAAGACGGCAAACAAAGACAGCGACTTCATAGGAGACAAACCATGAGCATCCCAGTCACACGCCGCGATCTTCTGCAAGGACTGGCCGCCATCGGCGGCGGCAGTCTGCTGGCCACGGGCGCCAGCAGCGCCTTCGCACAGGCCGGCAAGCCGGCATGGCCCAGCAAGCCCATCCGCGTGGTCGTTCCCTTCAACGCGGGGGGCGCCACCGACATCATGGCGCGCACCATCGGCGAGGTGCTGGCCAAGCGCCTGGGCCAGCCCGTGGTGGTGGACAACAAGGCCGGTGCGGCCGGCATCCTCGGCACCGAGGCCGTGGCCAAGGCAGCGCCCGACGGCCATACGCTGCTGCTGTCGCTCAGCACCTCCATGCTGATCAACCAGTTCCTCTACAACAAGCTGCCCTATAACCCGCAAAAGGACATCGCGCTGATCACCCAGGTCGCGGCAGCGCCCGTCACGCTGGTCGTCCATCCCTCGGTTCCTGCCAACAATATGAAGGAGCTGCTGGCCTATGTGAAAGCACACAAGGGCAAGCTGTCCTATGGCTCCTGGGGCGTGGGCTCGTATGCCCATCTGGCCGGTGCCTATATGAGCAAGACCATGGATGCCGACATGAACCACGCTGCATACAAGGGCGAGGCACCCATGATCCAGGAGCTGATCGGCGGCCAGCTGCAACTGTGCTTTTCCAGCGCGCTCAACACCAAGCCCTTCATTGAGTCGGGTCGTCTCAAGGCCATTGGCGTGACCGGCAAGGAACGCATGGAAATTCTGCCCAAGCTGCCGACCATCTTCGAGCAGGGCGTGACCGACGACGCCTATTCGATCTACGGTTGGGTGGCAATGGGCGCGCCAGCCGGCACGCCCAAGGAGGTCGTGGACCAGCTCTACGGCCACCTGCGCGAAATCATCAAGGACCCCAAGGTGCTGGAGCGCATTACGGGCGCTGGCTTCATACCCATGATGAACAGCCCCCAGGCCTTCCGCGACAACTACCAGCGCGATATGCCGATCTGGAAGGCGCTGGTCGAGCAGGCTGGCGCGAAACTGGATTGAACCCCCTGAGACGCTTCGCCTGGGCGGCCCCGCGCCTTCCCCCTTGAGGGGGACGACACCCTCGCTGCGAGGCGGCTCTTGCTCGGTGTCCCGCGCTTGCGCAGCGACAGTTTCATAGGTTGCGGGTGGCGCGCAGCGCCATGGATCACTGAGATGACCGATTTTCCCGGCCTGCGGCAGCAGGCCGCTACCGACGACTGCTAAGACAGTCCAGACAGGAGACTTCATGCACAAGCGCAATCCCGCATTCCAGGCCTGCACCACCCGGCGCAGCGTTCTGGCCCTGGCCGCAGCGCCGCTGCTGGCCGGCATGGCCGGCGGCGCACTGGCCGAGACCGAATGGCCTGGCAAGATGCTGCGCCTGGTCGTGCCGTTCCCTGCGGGTGGCCCCACCGATACGGCATCGCGCATCGTGGGCCAGAAGCTGGGCGAGCGCCTCAAGCAGACCGTGGTGGTGGAAAACCGTCCCGGTGCCTCGGGCTCCATCGCGGCCGTGCAGGTCGCCAAGAGTCTGGCCGACGGCTACACGCTGATGATGCTGGCCACGCCCACGCTGCTGGCACCCCATCTGTACAAGAAGGCCGGCTACGACACCGTCAAGGATTTCGCGCCCTTGGCCACGGTCTATGACCTGCCCATCGTCATCGTGGTCAATCCTGCGCTGCTGCCCGACGTTACTGACCTCAAGAGTCTGATCGCCCACGCCAAGGCCCAGAAATCACCGCTCAACTACACCAGCTCGGGTGCCGGCAGCTTCGGCCATCTGAGCATGGAGATGCTCAAGCAGATGGCCGGCTTCGACATGCAGCACGTGCCCTACAAGGGCGGCGTGCCCGCCATCACCGACACCATCGGCGGCCAGGTGCCCATCATGTATGCGGACCTCGTGGCCGCGCTGCCCCATATCCAGGTCGGCAAGCTGCGCGCCATCGCCGTGGGTTCGCCCCAGCGCGTGAGCATGCTGCCCGACACGAAGACGATCGTCGAACAAGGCATCAAGGGCTATGACGCCGTCTCCTGGGGCGGTCTGCTCGCGCCCAAGGGCACGCCCAAGGCCGTGGTCGAGCGCATCGCCACCGAAGTCCAGCAGATACTGGCCGACAAGGACGTCCAGAGCAAGCTGCTCCATGCGGGCGCCATCGCCAACTTCCAGAATCCCGCCCAGCTGGGCCAGCGCATCCAGCAGGACTACACGCGCTGGGGCCAGCTGATCCGCGACAAGGGCATTGCAGTGGAGTGACAACGACATGAAGACACGCATCACCGAACTCTTTGGCATCGAGCACCCCATCATCCAGGGCGGCATGCACCATGTGGGCCTGGCCGAGTTGGCCGCCGCCGTCTCAAACGCCGGGGGACTGGGCATCATCACGGGCCTGACCCAGCGCACGCCCGAGCTGCTGGCGCGCGAGATCGCGCGCTGCCGCGAGATGACGGACAAGCCCTTTGGCGTCAACCTGACGTTTCTCCCTTCGGTCAACCCGCCCGACTACCCGGGCTATGTCAAAGCCATCATCGAAGGCGGCGTCAAGGTGGTCGAGACGGCCGGCAACAACCCGCAGAAATGGCTGCCCGCGCTCAAGGAAGCCGGCATCAAGGTGATCCACAAGTGCACCTCGGTGCGCCATGCGCTCAAGGCCGAGGCCATCGGCTGCGATGCCATCAGCGTGGACGGCTTCGAATGCGGCGGTCATCCGGGCGAGGACGACATCCCCAACTTCATCCTGCTGCCGCGCGCCGCAGAAGAACTGAAGATTCCGTTTGTCGCCTCGGGCGGCATGGCCGACGGCCGCTCCCTGGTGGCCGCGCTGGCGCTGGGCGCGGAAGGCATCAATATGGGCACGCGCTTCATCGCCACGAAAGAGGCCCCCGTGCACGCCAAGGTCAAGCAGGCCATCGTTGCGGCCAGTGAGCTCGACACCCGTCTGGTCATGCGTCCGCTGCGCAACACCGAGCGCGTGCTGAGCAATGCGGCCACCGAACGCCTGCTGCAAAAAGAGCGCGAGCTGGGTGCGGCCATCACCTTTGCCGACATCGCGCCCGAAGTGGCCGGCGTCTATCCGCGCATCATGCACGACGGCGACATGGACGCGGGCGTCTGGTCCTGCGGCATGGTCGCGGGCCTGATCCACGATGTGCCTACGGTTGCGCAACTGATCGCCGGCATCATGGACCAGGCCCATGCACTGATCAACGAGCGGCTCGCGGGCCTTGCCCGCTAAGCCTTTCACTCTTCAAAACCAGGAAAGAGCTTTCTCATGAAAATCCTTGTACCCGTCAAACGTGTCGTGGACTACAACGTCAAGGTCCGCGTGAAGTCGGACGGCACGGGTGTGGACATCGCCAACGTCAAGATGAGCATGAACCCCTTTGACGAAATCGC
>NZ_QQAS01000009.1:0-146020 GCF_003350425.1 Comamonas sp. AG1104
ATGCCTGGCGATAACGTGTCGATCACTGTGAAGCTGATCTCCCCCATCGCCATGGAAGAAGGTCTGCGCTTCGCTATCCGCGAAGGTGGTCGTACTGTGGGCGCCGGTGTGGTTGCCACGATCATTGCATAATTGATTTGTAGGGGTATAGCTCAATTGGCAGAGCGTCGGTCTCCAAAACCGAAGGTTGTAGGTTCGATTCCTACTGCCCCTGCCACCTCTTAATGGTGGAATCAACAAGAGCCCGCCTTTGGCGGGCTTTTGTGTCTTGAAATTGCACATTTTTGTGCATTTGAAACAAAATATGGCCACTACTCAGGTTGAAACAGTCAGCTCTGCTGCTGACAAAGCAAAATTAGCCGCTGTTGCGGCTTTAGTTGTTGCTTCTATTGCTGGCTTTTATCTGTTGAGCAAGCAAGGTGCGCTGGTGCAGTGGGCGACTCTGATTGTCGGCCTGGTGCTGGCTGCTGGCGTGTTTCTGATCTCTGAGCCGGGCAAGCGCTTCATTGGCTTTGCTCGTGATGCTTGGCGTGAGGTGAAGAAGGTGGTCTGGCCCACCCGCAAAGAAACCATGCAGATGACACTGTATGTCTTTGCGTTTGTGGTGGTGATGGCCTTGTTCTTGTGGTTCACCGATAAGACGCTTGAATGGGTCTTGTACGACTTGATTTTGGGCTGGAGGAAGTAATGGCTGATGCCGTCGAAACAGATGTGAATGGTGGAGCAGCGGGACCCGCCAATCCCGATCTGCGCTGGTATATCGTCCATGCCTATTCGGGTATGGAGAAGGCTGTCGAGCGCAATATTGCGGAGCGTATCGCTCGCTCGGACATGCAGTCCAAGTTTGGCCGCATCCTGGTGCCTTCCGAAGAAGTTGTGGAAATGCGCAACGGCACTCGCCGCACCACAGAGCGCCGCCTGTTCCCCGGCTATGTGTTCGTCGAAATGGTGATGGATGACGATACCTGGCACCTGGTGAAGCACACCAGCAAGGTGACCGGTTTCGTCGGCGGTGCCAAGAACCGTCCTGCCCCCATTTCTGAAGAAGAAGTTCGCAAGATCGTCGACCAGATGCAGGAGGGCACCGAGAAGCCTCGCCACAAGGTCGAGTTCATGGTGGGCGAATTGGTTCGTGTCAAGGAAGGTCCGTTCGCAGACTTCAACGGCTCCGTCGAGGAAGTCAACTACGAAAAGAACCGCCTGCGTGTCTCGGTCACCATCTTTGGCCGCGCGACTCCTGTGGAATTGGAATTCTCTCAAGTTGAGAAAACTTGAGATTCGCAATAGAATCTAGGGCTTCGCATTTTTTGACTCGATGCGAAGCTTTTTTGTAGAGTCAGCAACCTCGGGGAGCTGTTTGCAGGCATTGCAAATGGCGCTATACCCGTAAGGAGCTCAACATGGCGAAAAAAATCGTCGGCTTCATCAAGCTGCAAGTGCCAGCTGGTAAGGCCAATCCTTCTCCTCCCATTGGTCCTGCGCTGGGTCAGCGCGGCCTCAACATCATGGAATTCTGCAAGGCGTTCAACGCCCAGACCCAAGGTGTCGAGCCCGGCCTGCCTCTGCCCGTGGTGATCACGGCTTTTGCTGACAAGAGCTTCACGTTCGTCATCAAGACTCCTCCCGCAACCGTTCTGATCAAGAAGGCTGTGAAGCTGGACAAGGGCTCTTCCAATCCTCTGAAGAACAAGGTTGGCAAGATCACACGTGCTCAGCTGGAAGAAATCGCCAAGACCAAGCTGAAGGACATGAACGCCGCTGACGTTGACGCTGCTGTGCGTACGCTGGCTGGTTCTGCCCGTTCGATGGGCGTGATCGTGGAGGGTGTGTAAATGGCCAAGTTGACCAAGAAGCAAAAAGCTCTCCAGGGCAAGGTTGATTCCAACAAGCTGTACTCTTTCGCTGACGCCGTGGCGCTGGTGAAGGAAGCTGCAACTGCCAAGTTCGATGAATCCATCGACGTGGCCGTGCAACTGGGCGTGGATGCCAAGAAGTCGGACCAAGTGGTGCGTGGCGCCGTGGTGCTGCCTCACGGTACCGGCAAGACTGCTCGCGTGGCTGTGTTCGCACAAGGCGCCAAGGCTGAAGAAGCCAAGGCCGCCGGCGCTGACGTGGTCGGTATGGACGACCTGGCTGCTCAAGTCAAGGCCGGCGACATGCCCTTCGACGTGGTGATCGCTGCTCCCGACGCTATGCGCGTTGTGGGTCAGCTGGGTCAGATCCTGGGCCCCCGCGGCCTGATGCCCAACCCCAAGGTTGGCACCGTGACTCCTGACGTCGCTACGGCTGTGAAGAATGCCAAGGCTGGTCAAGTGCAGTTCCGCGTGGACAAGGCTGGTATCGTGCACGGCACGATCGGTCGCCGTTCGTTCGATGCCGACAAGCTGCAGGGCAACCTGGCTGCTCTGATCGACGCACTGAACAAGGCCAAGCCTGCTTCCAGCAAGGGTCTGTACCTGCGCAAGGTGGCTGTTTCGTCGACCATGGGTGTGGGCGTTCGCGTCGATACACAATCCATCTCGGCGTAATTGCTAGAAATCGTCAGATGAGCTTTGCTCATCTGGTGTGGTGGGCTGCGGGAGTTGTTGCTCCTGCAGGTCATCCAAGACCGTTGGTGTGATTTGATCACTTAATCACGAAGGCCAACGCAGATGGCGATCCCGCTGCAGATGGAAATTTTTCCTAAACAGTTGGTCGCTGCAACAAGAGCGTGTATGCAGGGCTTGCCTTGTATATGCATTTGAAGGAGTAGACCTTGAGTCTGAATCGCAGTGAGAAAGAAGCGGTCATTTCCGAAGTGACCAGCCTCGCCGCTAAAGCTCAAACGCTTGTGATCGCGGAATACCGTGGCATCACGGTCGCCGACATGACCAAACTGCGTGCCGATGCTCGCAGCAAGGGTGTGAGCCTGAGCGTGTTGAAGAACACCCTGGCCCGCCGTGCTGTTGCCGGTAGCGCGTTTGACGTGGTGGCTGACCAGATGACTGGTCCCCTGATCTATGGCTTCTCTGAAGACGCAGTGGCTGCCGCTAAGGTGGTGGCCGACTTCGCGAAGACCAACGACAAGTTGGTGATTCGCGGTGGCGCGTTCGGAGGCAAGGCCCTGGACATCGACGGCGTTAAGCAACTGGCAAACATCCCCTCCAAGGAAGTACTGCTCGCACAAGTGTGCGGCTTGCTCATGTCGCCTATCTCGCGTACAGCCGTTGTGCTGGGCGCTCTGGCGGCCAAGAAGGGCGAAGGCTCTGCCGAAGCGGCAACAGAAACAGCCGCAGCCTGAGTGCTCGGCAAAACCAACCAATTTTAGGAAATCAAAATGGCATTCGATAAAGACGCATTCCTGACCGCCCTGGACAGCATGACTGTTCTGGAACTGAACGACCTGGTCAAGGCTATTGAAGAGAAGTTTGGCGTGTCCGCCGCTGCTATGGCTGCTCCCGCTGCTGGCGGCGCTGCTGGTGGCGCTGCTGCTGCTGAAGAAAAGACCGAGTTCAACGTGGTGCTGACCGACGCTGGCGCCAACAAGGTGTCCGTGATTAAGGCTGTGCGCGAAATCACCGGCCTGGGTCTGAAGGAAGCCAAGGATCTGGTCGACGGCGCTCCCAAGACCGTGAAGGAAGCCGCTCCCAAGGCTGACGCTGAAGCCGCTGTGAAGAAGCTGGTTGAAGCCGGTGCCAAGGCTGAACTGAAGTAATTCAGTGAAATCAAGGGCTGGAGACTCGTAAAAGGGTCTCCAGCCTTTGGCGCTTGTGGAGTGCGCTTAAAGAACACACCAGAAAGCAGGTTTCCTAGGGAGTCTGCTTTTTAGTGTCTTCTGACAATCCGACAGCAGAAGATGCCTTGGTTCGGGCGATGTGCAACGCATCGCCGTCAGCCATGGTTGGTAGTGGCCAACCGCCAAGCCCGCAGGAGAACCCTGTGGGGCAGTCGTCGCAGACCCAGGACTCATGTCTTTGCCCGGAGATCTCATGGCCTATTCTTATACCGAACGCAAGCGAATCCGCAAAAGCTTCGGGAGCCGCGATAGCGTGCTCGAAGTGCCTTATCTGCTGCAGATGCAAAAAGATGCCTATACAGCATTCCTGCAGGCAGATGTAGCCCCCAAAAAACGTACCATTGATGGCCTGCAAGCGGCCTTCAATTCCGCCTTCCCCATCGTCTCCCACAATGGTTTTGTGGAGATGAAGTTTGTCGAGTACAACCTCGCCAAGCCCGCTTTCGACGTGCGTGAATGCCAGACTCGTGGTCTGACCTTCGCCTCCGCTGTCCGCGCCAAGGTTCAGTTGATCATCTATGACCGCGAGTCCTCCACGGCTCAGTCCAAGGTGGTCAAGGAAGTGAAGGAACAAGAGGTCTACATGGGCGAAGTGCCCCTGATGACCGACAAGGGTTCGTTCATCATCAACGGTACCGAGCGCGTGATCGTGTCTCAGCTGCACCGTTCGCCTGGCGTGTTCTTCGAGCACGACAAGGGCAAGACCCATAGCTCGGGCAAGCTGCTGTTCTCGGCTCGCATCATTCCTTACCGCGGCTCCTGGCTGGACTTCGAGTTCGACCCCAAGGACCTGCTGTACTTCCGCGTCGACCGTCGCCGCAAGATGCCCGTGTCGATCCTGCTGAAGGCCATCGGCATGACGCCCGAGACCATCCTGGCAACGTTCTTCGTGAACGACAACTTCCGCCTGATGGACAGCGGTGCCCAGATGGAATTCGTGGCCGATCGCCTGAAGGGCGAAGTCGCGCGTTTCGACATCACCGACAAGTCCGGCAAGGTCGTGGTCGCCAAGGACAAGCGCATCACCGCTCGCCACACCCGCGAGCTGGAGCAGTCCGGCACCAAGTTCGTCAGCGTGCCTGAAGACTTCCTGCTGGGTCGTGTGCTGGCCAAGAACATCGTTGATCCCGATACCGGCGAAATCATCGCCAAGGCCAACGAAGAACTGACCGAAGCCCTGCTCAAGAAGCTGCGCAGCGCCGGTGTGCAGGACGTTCAGTGCATCTACACCAACGAACTGGACCAGGGCGCCTACATCTCGCAGACCCTGCGCACCGATGAAACCGTGGACGAGTTCGCTGCCCGCGTTGCCATCTACCGCATGATGCGTCCTGGCGAGCCTCCTACCGAGGACGCCGTGCAGGCCCTGTTCCAGCGCCTGTTCTACAACGCCGACACCTATGATCTGTCGCGCGTGGGCCGTATGAAGTTCAACGCCAAGATCGGCCGCGAAGGCGCGACCGGTCCCATGGTGCTGTCCAACGAAGACATCCTGGCCGTGGTCAAGATCCTGGTGGACCTGCGCAATGGCCGTGGCGAAGTCGACGATATCGACCACCTGGGCAACCGCCGTGTGCGTTGCGTGGGCGAACTGGCCGAAAACCAGTACCGCACCGGTCTGGCTCGTATCGAAAAGGCTGTGAAGGAACGTCTGGGTCAGGCCGAGCAAGAGCCTCTGATGCCCCACGACCTGATCAACTCCAAGCCCATCTCTGCGGCCCTGAAGGAGTTCTTCGGTGCCTCGCAGCTGTCGCAGTTCATGGACCAGACCAACCCTCTGGCAGAAATCACGCACAAGCGTCGTGTTTCCGCCCTGGGCCCAGGCGGTCTGACCCGCGAGCGTGCCGGCTTTGAAGTGCGTGACGTGCACGTGACCCACTACGGTCGCGTCTGCCCTATCGAAACGCCTGAAGGTCCCAACATCGGTCTGATCAACTCGCTGGCTCTGTACGCCCGCCTGAACGAGTACGGTTTCATCGAAACCCCGTACCGTCGCGTGGTGGACGGCAAGGTGACGATGGACATCGACTACCTGTCGGCCATCGAAGAAGGCAAGTACGTGATCGCCCAGGCCAACGCCGATCTGGATGCCGCAGGCAATCTGGTGGGCGAGCTGGTGTCGGCCCGTGAAGCCGGTGAATCGACCCTGGTGTCGGCCGAGCGCGTGCAGTACATGGACGTGTCGCCTGCGCAGATCGTGTCCGTGGCCGCTTCGCTGATTCCCTTCCTGGAACACGACGACGCGAACCGTGCCTTGATGGGCGCCAACATGTCGCGTCAGGCCGTGCCTGTGCTGCGTCCTGAAAAGCCCATGGTCGGTACCGGCATCGAGCGCGTTGCCGCCGTGGACTCCGGCACCGTGGTCACCGCCAAGCGCGGCGGTATCGTGGACTATGTCGACGCCACCCGCATCGTGATCCGTGTGAACGACGACGAAGCCGTGGCCGGTGAAGTCGGCGTGGACATCTACAACCTGATCAAGTATCAGCGTTCCAACCAGAACACCAACATCCACCAGCGCCCCATCGTCAGCCGTGGCGACAAGCTGGCCAAGGGTGATGTGCTGGCGGACGGCGCTTCGACCGACCTGGGCGAAATCGCCATCGGCCAGAACATGCTGATCGCCTTCATGCCCTGGAACGGCTACAACTACGAAGACTCGGTGATGATCAACGAGCGCATCGTGGCTGACGATCGCTACACCTCGATCCACATCGAAGAGCTGGTGGTGATGGCTCGCGACACCAAGCTGGGTGCCGAAGAAATCACACGCGACATCCCCAACCTGTCCGAGCAGCAACTGAACCGCCTGGACGAGTCCGGCATCATCTACGTGGGCGCCGAAGTGCAACCCGGCGACGTGCTGGTGGGCAAGGTCACGCCCAAGGGCGAGACCACGCTGACGCCTGAAGAGAAGCTGCTGCGCGCCATCTTCGGCGAGAAGGCTTCCGACGTGAAGGACACTTCTTTGCGTGTGGATCAGGGCTCGCAAGGCACCGTGATCGACGTGCAGGTGTTCACGCGTGAAGGCATCCAGCGCGACAAGCGCGCCCAGCAGATCATCGACGATGAACTCAAGCGCTTCCGCCTGGACCTGAACGACCAGCTGCGCATTGTGGAAGCCGACGCTTTCGACCGTATCGAGAAGCTGCTGACCGGCCGCGTGGCCAACGGTGGTCCTCAGAAGCTGTCCAAGGGCGCCAAGATCGACAAGGCCTATCTGGACGGTGTGGAGAAGTTCCACTGGTTCGACATTCGTCCTGCCGAAGACGATGTGGCCGCTCAGCTGGAGTCCATCAAGAACTCCATCGAGCAGCAGCGTCACACCTTCGACCTGGCGTTCGAAGAAAAGCGCAAGAAGCTCACCCAGGGCGACGAGCTGCCTGCCGGCGTGCTGAAGATGGTCAAGGTCTACCTGGCCGTCAAGCGTCGTCTGCAGCCCGGTGACAAGATGGCCGGCCGTCACGGTAACAAGGGCGTGGTCTCGAAGATCACTCCTGTGGAAGACATGCCTTTCCTGGCTGATGGCTCCACCGCCGACATCGTGCTGAACCCGCTGGGCGTGCCTTCGCGTATGAACATCGGTCAGGTGCTGGAAGTGCACTTGGGCTGGGCCGGCAAGGGTCTGGGCCAGCGCATCGGCGACATGCTGCAAAAGGAAGCCCGTGCTGCTGAAGTGCGTGCCTTCCTGGAAGAGATCTACAACCGCAGCGGTCGCAAGGAAGAGCTGTCTCAGCTGGACGACGGCGAAGTCATGTCCATGGCCAAGGAACTGACCACGGGCGTGCCATTCGCAACGCCGGTGTTCGACGGTGCTTCCGAAGCCGAAATCAAGGACATGCTGAAGCTGGCCTACCCTGACGACATCGCTGCGGCCAAGGGTCTGACCGAGACACGCACTCAGGCTTATCTGTATGACGGCCGCACCGGCGAGCGCTTCGAGCGTCCGACCACCGTGGGCTATATGCACTACCTGAAGCTGCACCACTTGGTCGACGACAAGATGCACGCCCGCTCCACCGGTCCTTACTCGCTGGTGACGCAACAGCCTCTGGGCGGTAAGGCCCAGTTCGGTGGTCAGCGTTTCGGTGAAATGGAAGTGTGGGCGCTGGAAGCTTACGGCGCCGCCTATGTGCTGCAGGAAATGCTGACTGTGAAGTCCGACGACGTGGTCGGTCGTACCAAGGTGTACGAGTCCATCGTCAAGGGCGAGCACTCGATCGAAGCGGGCATGCCCGAATCGTTCAACGTGCTGGTCAAGGAAATCCGCTCTCTGGGCTTGGACATCGAGCTCGAACGTTCTTAAGCACTATTAAACAGAGAGCTGCAACCGCTTTAAAACAAAGGATTTGCGCTTGGTTCGTTGCTGAAACCAAGGCAAATCCAGCGGTGGCTGCAATGATTTTTGACGAAAAGGAAAGAGTTACATGAAATCGCTACTCGACCTGTTCAAGCAATTTACGCCTGATGAGCATTTCGATGCCATCAAGATCGGCCTGGCCTCGCCCGAGAAGATCCGTTCCTGGTCTTTCGGTGAAGTGAAGAAGCCTGAAACGATCAACTACCGTACTTTCAAGCCCGAGCGTGATGGTCTGTTCTGCGCCAAGATCTTTGGCCCGATCAAGGACTACGAATGCCTGTGCGGCAAGTACAAGCGCCTCAAGCACCGCGGTGTGATCTGCGAGAAGTGCGGCGTTGAAGTCACACAGACCAAGGTGCGTCGCGAACGCATGGGTCACATCGATCTGGCCGCTCCCTGCGCTCACATCTGGTTCCTGAAGTCCCTGCCTTCGCGCCTGGGCCTGGTGCTGGACATGACGCTGCGCGACATCGAGCGCGTGCTGTACTTCGAAGCCTATGTGGTGACCGACCCCGGCATGACTCCGCTGAAGAAGTTCAGCATCATGACCGAGGACGACTACGACGCCAAGCAACTCGAGTACGGCTACGACGAATTCACCGCCAAGATGGGCGCTGAAGGCATCAAGGACCTGCTCGAAGGCATCGACATCGACGTCGAGATCGAGCGCCTGCGCAACGATCTGACCGGCTCCGAAGTCAAGGTCAAGAAGAATGCCAAGCGCCTGAAGCTGCTCGAAGCGTTCAAGAAGTCCGGCATCAAGCCCGAGTGGATGGTGATGGAAGTGCTGCCCGTGCTGCCTCCCGATCTGCGTCCTCTGGTGCCTCTGGACGGTGGCCGTTTCGCCACTTCCGACCTGAACGACCTGTACCGCCGCGTTATTAACCGTAACTCGCGTCTGCGCCGCCTGCTGGAGCTGAAGGCTCCCGAAATCATTGCTCGCAATGAAAAGCGCATGCTGCAGGAAGCGGTTGACTCGCTGCTGGACAACGGCCGTCGCGGCAAGGCCATGACGGGCGCCAACAAGCGTGCCCTGAAGTCCCTGGCCGACATGATCAAGGGTAAGAGCGGTCGTTTCCGTCAGAACTTGCTGGGCAAGCGCGTGGACTACTCCGGTCGTTCCGTGATTACCGTGGGTCCTTACCTCAAGCTGCACCAGTGCGGTCTGCCCAAGCTGATGGCGCTGGAGCTGTTCAAGCCCTTCATCTTCGCGCAGCTCGAGCAGCGCGGCATCGCCACGACCATCAAGGCTGCCAAGAAGGAAGTGGAAGCCGGTACGCCCGTGGTGTGGGACATCCTTGAAGAAGTCATCAAGGAACACCCCATCATGCTCAACCGTGCGCCTACGCTGCACCGTCTGGGTATCCAGGCTTTCGAGCCCATCCTGATCGAAGGCAAGGCCCTGCAACTGCACCCGCTGGTCTGCGCGGCCTTCAACGCCGACTTCGACGGTGACCAGATGGCTGTTCACGTGCCCCTGTCTGTGGAAGCGCAGATGGAAGCCCGCGTGCTGATGCTGGCCTCGAACAACGTGCTGTTCCCCGCTTCGGGCGAACCCTCCATCGTTCCTTCCCAGGACGTGGTGCTGGGTCTGTATCACGCCACGCGTGAAAAGATCAACGGCAAGGGCGAAGGCATGGTGTTTGCCGACCTGATGGAGCTGCAACGCGCTCTGGATGCTGGCGAGACCGAACTGCACGCCAAGATCAGCGTGCGCCTGACCGAGTGGAACAAGAACAAGGAAACTGGCGAATTCGAGCCCGTGACCTCGCTCGTGGAAACCACCGTGGGCCGTGCCCTGTTGTCTGAAATCCTGCCCAAGGGCCTGGCTTTCAGCAACATGAACAAGGCGCTGAAGAAGAAGGAAATCTCCAAGCTGATCAACGCCTCCTTCCGCAAGTGCGGTCTGAAGGCCACGGTCGTGTTTGCCGACAAGCTGCTGCAAAACGGTTTCCGTCTGTCCACGCACGCCGGTATCTCGATCTCCATCGACGACATGCTGGTGCCTCCGCAAAAGGCCGACATCCTGGCCCGCGCAGAGTCCGAAGTGAAGGAGATCGAGCAGCAGTACGTCTCGGGTCTGGTGACCTCGGGCGAGCGCTACAACAAGGTGGTGGACATCTGGGGCAAGGCCGGCGACGACGTGTCCAAGGTGATGATGGACCAGCTCAAGGTCCAGAAGACCACCGACCGTCACGGCAACGAAGTCGATCAGGAATCGTTCAATGCGATTTACATGATGGCCGACTCCGGCGCCCGTGGCTCCGCAGCGCAGATTCGTCAGCTGGCCGGTATGCGTGGTCTGATGGCCAAGCCTGACGGCTCCATCATTGAGACGCCTATCACCGCGAACTTCCGCGAAGGCCTCAACGTGCTGCAGTACTTCATCTCGACCCACGGTGCTCGTAAGGGTCTGGCCGACACGGCGCTGAAGACGGCTAACTCCGGTTACCTGACTCGTCGTCTGGTGGACGTGACGCAGGATCTGGTCGTGAACGAACAGGATTGCGGTACCTCCAACGGCTATCTGATGCGCGCCATCGTCGAAGGTGGTGAAGTGATCGAATCCCTGCGCGACCGTGTGCTGGGCCGTTCGACCGCCGAAGAAGTGCTGCACCCCGAAACCCGTGCCGTGCTGGTGCCTGCCGGTACCTTGCTCAACGAAGACACCATCGAAGAGCTGGAAGCCCAGGGCGTGGACGAAATCAAGGTGCGTACGGCTCTGACCTGCGAAACCCGTTTCGGTCTGTGCGCAACCTGCTACGGTCGCGACCTGGGTCGTGGCGGCCTGATCAACCTCGGCGAAGCCGTGGGTGTGATCGCTGCCCAGTCCATCGGTGAACCCGGCACGCAGCTGACCATGCGTACCTTCCACATCGGTGGTGCCGCTTCGCGCGCTGCCATCGCCTCGAGCGTGGAAGCCAAGTCCAATGGCGTGATCGGCTTCAACAGCACGATGCGCTATGTGTCCAACACCAAGGGCGAGCTGGTGGTGATTTCGCGTTCCGGCGAGATCGTGATCAGCGAAAACGGCCGCGAGCGCGAGCGTCACAAGGTGCCTTATGGCGCCGTGCTGACCATCAAGCCCGACGAAGCCATCAAGGCCGGCAAGATCCTGGCGAACTGGGACCCGCTGACTCGACCCATCATTACCGAATACGCCGGTCAAGTGCGTTTCGAGAATGTGGAAGAAGGTCTGACGGTGGCCAAGCAGGTCGACGAAGTGACCGGTCTGTCCACTCTGGTGGTGATCGACCCCAAGCGTCGTGGCTCTGCCAAGGTGGTGCGTCCCCAGGTCAAGCTGATCGACGCCAACAACCAGGAAGTCAAGATCCCTGGTACCGACCACGCCGTGACGATCGGCTTCCAGGTCGGCGCCCTGATTCAGGTGCGCGACGGCCAGGACGTGGGCCCCGGCGAAGTGCTGGCCCGTATCCCTGTTGAAGGTCAGAAGACCCGCGACATTACCGGTGGTCTGCCCCGTGTGGCCGAACTGTTCGAAGCCCGTACGCCCAAGGACAAGGGTACGCTGGCCGAGATGACCGGTACCGTGTCCTTCGGCAAGGAAACCAAGGGCAAGATCCGCCTGCAGATCACCGATCTGGAAGGCAAGGTCTGGGAAGAGCTGGTGCCCAAGGAGCGCAACATTCTGGTCCACGAAGGCCAGGTGGTGAACAAGGGCGAGTCCATCGTTGACGGTCCTGCCGATCCTCAAGACATCCTGCGTCTGCTGGGTATCGAAGAGCTGTCGCGCTACATCGTGGACGAGGTGCAGGACGTTTACCGCCTGCAGGGTGTGAAGATCAACGACAAGCACATCGAAGTGATCGTGCGTCAGATGCTGCGTCGCGTGATCATCGAGAACTCTGGCGATACCACCTACATCCAGGGTGAACAGGTCGAGCGTTCCGAGGTGCTCAACACCAACGAACAGATGCAGAAGGAAGGCAAGCTGCCTGCCACGTACTCCAACGTGCTGCTGGGTATTACCAAGGCTTCGCTGTCGACCGACTCGTTCATCTCTGCGGCTTCCTTCCAGGAAACCACCCGTGTTCTGACCGAAGCTGCCATCATGGGCAAGCGCGACGAACTGCGTGGCCTGAAGGAAAACGTGATCGTGGGTCGTCTGATCCCCGCCGGCACCGGCCTGGCCTATCACCAGGCTCGCAAGGCCAAGGACGAAATGGACGATGCCGAGCGTCGCGCCATCGCCGAAGCCGAGGAAGCCGAGCTGGCCGGTGTGCTGGCTGATGACGTCGAAGCACCTGCTGGCGACGCCTCTGCCGACTAAGCATGGCTCTGGGCCGCGGCCGGCAACGGCTGCGGTTCGCTGCTGATGCACCGCGCTCCCGCTCTGCCTTGTGCAGACGGGAGCGTTTTTCATTGATCAAGACACGACTTGCGCAAGTTCGGACCCGGCATGCGCTTTTCGATGGAAATGCCCGCTGTGCTTTCTTGTCTGCGTCAGTTTCACAAGTTTTTCAGGTC
This sequence comes from Comamonas sp. AG1104, assembly GCF_003350425.1. Lineage (NCBI taxonomy): Bacteria > Pseudomonadati > Pseudomonadota > Betaproteobacteria > Burkholderiales > Comamonadaceae > Comamonas > Comamonas sp. AG1104. Next base: position 12,624 of record NZ_QQAS01000009.1, read on the forward strand.
TGCTCTTCATGACTTCCAAGCCTTCCCAACCCAAGAACGCCGCTGCTGGTGCTGCTGTGCCCAACGCTCCTGCCCTGTGGCAACAGCTGGATGCAGTGGCCAAGGCCTTGCACGGCATCCTGGGTGGCCAGTCCAGCAAGGCTGTGCTGGCACAGGTGCCGCAGCGCTTGCGTCCGGGAGTGCAGGCCTTGCTGTTCCAGGTGCTGCGCAATCTGGGGCGTGCCCAGGCGCTGCAAAAGCAGCTGGCGCCGCGCGCACCGGCGCCCAAGGTCAGTGCCTTGCTGAGCACGGCGCTGGCTCTGGCCTGGGATGAGGCGCAAGCCCCTTATCCGCCCTTCACCCTGGTCAACCAAGCCGTGGAAGCCGCCAAGAATGGTGCGGCACGCGCGCAGTCCGGCTTCATCAATGCCTGCCTGCGCCGTTTTCTGCGCGAGCGCGATGCCCTGGTGAGCGCCACCGACAACGACCCCGTGGCCGTCTGGAATCACCCTGCCTGGTGGATTGCCCGGCTCCAGAAAGACCACCCCCAGGACTGGCAGACCATTCTGGCGGCCAACAATGCCCAGCCGCCCATGACGCTGCGCGTCAACGCCCAGAAGAGCACTGCAGCCCAGTATCAGACTGCGCTGCAGGCGATGAACCTGAAGGCGACAGCTGTCGCCGAGTGTGGTCTGCAGCTGGAACAGGCCGTGCCGGTGCAGGAGCTGCCGCATTTTGAAGAGGGCTGGGCCTCGGTGCAGGACGGTGCGGCGCAGGCCGCGGCCCCGCTGCTGCTGGCCGGCTTGTCCCAGCCCCAGGGGCGCCCGCTGCGCGTGCTGGATGCCTGTGCGGCGCCCGGCGGCAAGACTGCCCATCTGCTTGAGCGCGCCGCGCCCGGCAGCATCGAAGTCACGGCCCTGGAGATCGACCCCGAGCGGGCTCGCCGTATCGATGAAACCCTGTCACGCCTGGGCCTGAAGGCCAAAGTGCTGGTGGCCGATGCGTCCGCGCCCCAGGCGTGGTTTGAGTCGCAATGCGGAGGTCAGCCCTTCGACGCGATCTTGCTCGATGCGCCTTGCACGGCATCGGGCATTGTGCGTCGCCAGCCCGATGTGCGCTGGCTGCGCCGTGAGAGCGATGTGGCCCAGCTGGCAGACATACAGTCCAGACTGCTCGATACCCTGTGGCCGCTGCTGCAGCCCGGTGGCTGCATGGTCTATTGCACCTGCTCGGTCTTCAAGGCTGAGGGCGATGCCCAGATGCAAGCGTTTCTTGCACGCAACACTACGGCGGCCAGCTTGCCTGCTCCGGGTCATTTAATTCCCGGCAAAGCTGCCAAACACGATTCCGTGGCAGACAATCCTCTGGGTGACCACGACGGCTTTTTTTACGCTCTGCTGGAAAAATTGCGCTAACGCTGTAGCGGGGGCCTTGTGGCCTGCGGCCCGCGCAGCTTCGCTGGTGCTGGCGCTGTCCCTGGTTTTCGTGCTGGCCCGGGCCGATACCGTGCAGCCGGATATCAGCTCCATGCAGGTCACGCGTACCGAAGAGGGAGTGTTTCTCTCGGCCAATCTGCAGTTCGAGTTGCCCGCTCAGGTGGAAGATGCCCTGCGCCAGGGCATTCCCATGTATTTCATTGCCGAGGCTCAGGTGCAGCGCGAGCGCTGGTACTGGTCCGATCAGCAATTGGGTGTCGCCACCCGCTATTACCGCATTACGCACCAGCCGCTGACCAGGCGCTGGCGTTTGCATATCTCCAATTCCGCCTTCACCGGCGGCAGCGGCACCGGACTGGCGCTGGGCCAGTCCTATGAGCAACTCGAGGATGCCATCGCAGCCATTCAACGCATTTACCGCTGGAAGATTCTGGAGTCCGGCCAGCTCGGCTCTACCTCGGGCGTCTCGGTGCAACTGCGCTTTCGCGTAGATCTGTCGTCCCTGCCAAGACCTTTGCAGATTGGGGCGCTGGGGCGCTCGGGCTGGAATCTGCAGCTGTCGCGCACGCAGACGCTGGAGGCCGCTCCCTGATGGCTGACATCAAGCTCCCTGATGGCGAAGTCAGCGGTTCCTCCGCCACACGCTGGTCGCGCGCCACGCGCTGGGCTGTGGGCACGGGCGTGGCGCTGATGGTGGTGGTGGGGGTTTTGCTGCTGTTCCTGCTGACCCTGGCAACTAATAACCGGCTGGCCTACGAGCGCAACTACAACTGGCTGTTTGCCGCCAATGTGGTAGTGGCCGGATTGCTGCTGCTGGTGCTGTTCTGGGGCGGTTTGCGCCTGGCTCTGCGGCTCAGGCGCGGGCGTTTTGGCAGCAAGCTGCTGCTCAAGCTGGCGGGCATCTTCACCTTGGTGGGTTTGCTGCCGGGCTTGCTGATCTATGTGGTGTCCTACCAGTTCGTCTCGCGCTCGATAGAGAGCTGGTTTGACGTCAAGGTCGAGGGCGCCTTGTCTGCGGGCGTGAGCCTGGCCAGTGCCACGCTCGATACCGTGGCCAATGACATGGCCAACAACACGCGCACGGCAGGCCTTCAGCTGTCTCAGACTTCGGATGCCGGGGCGGCACTGATGCTGGAGCGAATTCGCGATCAGATCGGTGCCACCGATGTGGTGCTCTGGAATGCATCGGGCAAGGCCATTGCCAGTGCCGGTCAGTCTCAGTTCAGCCTGGCGCCGGAGCGGCCCAACACCCAGCTGCTGCGAAGCTTGAAGGAGCAGGGCGGTCAGCGTGCCGTGGCCAGCATCGAAGGCCTGGATGATGCCGGCGATGTGCCTGCCGATCAGGCTGCGGCCAACGCCAAGGTGCGCACACTGGCGCTGGTGCCCAGCTCGGCCGTGAATCTGTTGGAGGAGGCGCGTTATCTGCAGGCCACGATTCCCCTGCCGCAAGCCCTGGTCAGCAATGCCCTGGCCGTGCAGGAGGCCAATCGCGAGTACCAGGAGCGAGCACTTGCTCGTGGTGGGTTGCAGCGCATGTATATCGGCACTCTGACGCTGGCGCTCTTTCTGGCCGTGTTCGGGGCCGTGGTGCTGGCTGTGGTGCTGGGCAATCAACTGGCCAAGCCGCTGCTGCTGCTGGCCCAGGGCATGCGCGATGTGGCGCGTGGCGATCTGCGCCCCAAGCCTGCGCTGCAGAGCAAGGACGAGATTGGCGGGCTGACGCGCTCCTTTGCCGTCATGACCCAGCAACTGGCCGACGCACGCTCCGACGCCAACCGCAATCTGCTGCAGCTCGATGCGGCGCGCAGCAATCTGCAGACCATTCTGGATAACCTTACCTCGGGCGTTATCGTGCTCGATCGCTCCGGGCGCATCGTCCTCAGCAACCCCGGTGCAACACGCATTCTGCGTGCGCCCATGGCGGTGTTCCAGGGCAAGCGCCTGCGCGATGTCTCGGGCCTGCAGGACTTTGCGCGCGTGGTGCAGGAGCAGTTCGAGATCTTCCTGGGCGATGCTTCGGCCCAGCAGGGGCGGGACCGCTGGCAGCAGGTCTATGAACTGGACGCCGGCAACGGCAACGGCGATGTGGTGCACAACACAACCAGCCTGGTCATGCGTGGTGCGGAGCTGCCCGACGACCAGCGCCTGCTGGTGTTCGATGATATTTCGGAGATCGTCTCGGCCCAGCGTGCACAGGCCTGGGGCGAAGTGGCGCGCCGCGTAGCGCATGAAATCAAGAATCCGCTGACGCCGATTCAGCTGTCTGCCGAGCGTCTGGCCATGAAGCTGACCGACAAGCTGCAGCCTGTGGAGCAGGCACTGCTTGCCAAGTCCGTGAAGACCATCGTCGATCAGGTGGGGGCCATGAAGCGTCTGGTCGATGAGTTTCGCGAGTACGCACGTTTGCCGGCCGCCAATCTGCAAGCGCTGGATCTGAATGCGCTGGTCGCAGAGGTGCTGCAGCTCTATGGCGAGGAGAATGCAGCGGTGCGCGTGGAGGCATCGCTCGACGAAGCCTGTCCGTTGATCCAGGGCGATAGCCAGCAATTGCGTCAGGTCATCCACAATCTTTTGCAAAATGCGCAAGATTCCACGGCGCAAAGAGCGCAGGAAACAGGGCAGACTCCGGGCTCCGTCACCATCGAAACCCGCTGGATGGACACGGCCCAGCGTGTGCGCCTGAGCATCAGCGACAGTGGCACAGGTTTTGCTCCCAATATTCTGCAAAGAGCTTTCGAGCCCTATGTGACCACCAAGTCCCGCGGCACCGGCCTGGGTTTGGCCGTGGTCAAAAAAATCGCCGACGAGCATGGCGCAAGAGTGGACCTGGGTAATCGAGAGGAAGACGGGGTAGTTCAAGGCGCGCGAGTGTCGCTATCATTTGTACCTAACGACCGTGCAGGGGCGGCTTGATCCCGTTCAGCACAAGGCATAGCAACAGGCTTTAGACACATGGCAAACATACTAGTGGTCGACGACGAACTGGGGATCCGGGATTTGTTGTCGGAAATCCTCAACGACGAAGGTCATAGTGTGGACGTGGCAGAGAACGCCACGCAGGCACGCGTTTCCAGGGCGACCAATAACTACGATCTGGTGCTGCTGGACATCTGGATGCCGGACACCGACGGCGTCACCTTGCTCAAGGAATGGGCCACGGCCGGTCAGCTCACCATGCCCGTCATCATGATGAGCGGTCATGCGACCATCGAAACGGCCGTCGAGGCAACGCGCATCGGCGCGCTGTCCTTCCTCGAAAAGCCCATCACCATGCAGAAGCTGCTCAAGGCAGTGGAGCAGGGGCTGGCGCGCAGCACGGCCAGCCAGGGCTCGGAAACCGCATCGCATGCCAGCAACGGCACGGCGCCATCGGCCGTGGTCAGCATCACGGCGCAGGCGGCGGAAGACAATCTGCCCAACTCGCACCAGGGCTTCGATCTCGACCGTCCCCTGCGCGAGGCGCGCGACGGCTTTGAAAAAGCCTATTTCGAATTCCACCTGGCCCGCGAAGGCGGCTCCATGACGCGCGTGGCAGAGAAGACCGGCCTGGAGCGTACCCATCTGTACCGAAAACTGCGTCAGCTGGGCGTGGACCTCGGACGCAATCGCCGCGGATAATTTCCAAAAAAATCGCATTTTTCGATTTGGGGTCGAAAAGTGTGCCTATAATCGTGGCTTCGGCACTCAAGAGTGTTGACGAAGGCCCGGTAGCTCAGTCGGTAGAGCAGAGGATTGAAAATCCTTGTGTCGGCGGTTCGATTCCGTCCCAGGCCACCAGATTCAAAGCCCTGGATCAGCAATGATCCAGGGCTTTTCTGCATCCAGATCTGACCCGTCACCGGCAGCGTTCGCAGACCGGCGAATGCTGCGATCTGGAATGCCCAGGTGGGGCTGGATGCGGAAAAATATGCCTATAATCGTCGCTTCAGCAAATTCAAGTTGCTGAAGCAGCAAAGGCCCGGTAGCTCAGTCGGTAGAGCAGAGGATTGAAAATCCTTGTGTCGGCGGTTCGATTCCGTCCCAGGCCACCAAACATGAAGCCCCAGATCAGCAATGATCTGGGGCTTTTCTCATTGCGCCTCGAGTGTCCGCAAGCTCAGAGTGGCCGTCCGAGCCGCAGGCAGCAAAAAACAGAGCGGCTTGCGCTTGCTTTGGCTCGATTTCAAGATGTTTCAGCTCCAGTTTGCTTTGTAGATATGCGCAACCAGCTTTTCATCTGATAGCGCCTGCATGCTGCCGTTAAGCTTGCAGCTTTCATCGTGCACAGACAGGCACAGGAGCGCGTGTGACAGCAGAACAGCAACCAAGGGCGTCGCAACCGGCAGCGAACTGGCAGCCGGGCCTGATCGCCATCCACGGCAACCAGACCGAGGCGCTGGCCGATACCGTGCTGGCCTGGCTGGCTGCGCATCCCTTGCAGGCGCTGGAGCCCGAGATCGTGCTGGTGCAAAGCAACGGCATGGCCGAGTGGTTCAAGATGCGCATGGCCGAGCAACAGGGCGTGTGCGCCGCAGCACAGGTCGAGTTGCCGGCGCGCTTTGTCTGGCGCAGCTACCGGCAGATTCTGGGCCGGCACGAGGTACCGCGCGAATCGCCGCTGGACAAGACGCCCATGATCTGGCGCCTGATGCGCCTGCTGCCGCAGTGTCTGGGCGAGCCTGCGTTTGCGCCCATTGCCAACTTTCTGCGCCCCGGCGAGCCGCAGCGCCTGCTGCAGCTGGCCGAAAAGCTGGCCGACCTGTTCGACCAGTACCAGATCTACCGCGCCGACTGGCTGGCCGCCTGGGAGCAGGGCGAGGATGTGCTGCGTACGGCTGGCCGCCCCGATGCGCCCGTGCCTGAAGGGCAGCTCTGGCAGCCCCAGCTGTGGCGCAAGGTGCTGGCCGAGCTCGATGAGCAGGAGCGTGCCGCTACCCGCCCGGCCCTGCTGGCACGGATTCTGGACGCACTGCAAAGCGGTCAGCCGCCAGTCACGCCGCTGCCGCGCCGCGTGGTGGTGTTCGGCATGAGCCAGATGCCTCTGTCGCTGATGCAGTTTCTCAGCGGCATTGCCCAGCACAGCCAGGTGCTGATTGCCGTACCCAACCCCTGTCGCTTTCACTGGGCCGATGCCATCGACGGGCGCGAGCTGCTGCGCCAGCAGCGCCGCCGCCATGCCGACAAGGGCGGCAAGGACCTGGCGCAGATTCCCCTGGCCGCCATGCACGCCCATGCCCATCCGCTGCTGGCGGCCTGGGGTCGGCAGAGTCGCGACTATGTGCGCCAGCTCGATGCCTTCGACACCACGGGCGACACCGCCGTGCAATGGGGCTGGCCGCGTGTGGATGTGTATGACGAGGCTGACGCGGGCGAGCTGATCGACGCACCGCTGCTGACCCAGGTGCAGCAGCGCATTCGCGATCTGGTGCCCATGTCGGAGCACCCAGCGGTCGAGATCGCAGCGGCCGACCAGTCCATCGTCTTTCACAAGGCCCATGGCCTGGTGCGCGAGCTCGAAGTGCTGCACGACCAGCTGCTGCATTGGCTGGCCGAGCCTGCCGCTGCGGGCCGCGCAGCGCTGGCGCCGCGCGAGGTGGTGGTCATGCTGCCGTCGATTGAGGAAGCTGCACCCGCCATCCGCGCGGTGTTCGGTCAGTACGGCCGCCACGATGCGCGCCATATTCCGTTTGACATTGCCGACGTGGGCGCGCGCGCCAGCAGCCCGCTGGTGACCGCGCTGCAATGGCTGCTCAAGCTGCCTCAGCAGCGCTGCCGCCTGAGCGAGTTGTGCGACCTGCTCGATGTGCCCGCCGTGGCGGCGCGCGTGGGGCTGGCGGCCGACGATCTGCCCCAGCTCACGCACTGGATGGCCGGCGCAGGCATTCGCTGGGGGCTCAACCATGCGCAGCGCGCCCAGCTGGGCCTGGCAGCCTGCGGTGATCCGAACAGCGCCTGGTTCGGCCTGCGCCGCATGCTGCTGGGCTATGCCAGCGGGCCGGCGCTGCAGGCCCCCTTCGACGAGGCACAGGTTTTTGCCGGCATGGAGCCCTATGACGAAGTGGGCGGCCTGACGGCCGAGCTGGCCGGATCGCTGGCCAGCCTGCTGGGGCGCATGCTGCAGTGGTGGCAAACGGCTGCAACGGCCGCAGCTCCCGAGGTCTGGGCGCAGCGTTTTCGCAGTCTGATGGACGACTTCTTTGTCGCACAGGGCGATGAGGACCAGGCCCTGTGCGCCGCACTCGACACGGCCCTGGTCGGCTGGCAGGCCGCCTGCGAGCAAGCGGGCTTCGATGCCCTGATTCCGCTGGAGGTGGCGCAGGAGGCCTGGTTGCAGGCCCTGTCCGAGCCCGCGCTCAACCAGCGTTTTCGTGCCGGTGGCGTGACCTTCTGCACGCTGATGCCGATGCGTGCGATTCCCTTCGACGTGGTGTGTCTGCTGGGCATGAACGATGGCGACTACCCGCGCCGCGCAACGCGCGTGGACTTCGATCTGATGGCCCTGCCCGGCCAGCAGCGCCCAGGCGATCGCGCGCGCCGCGACGATGACCGTCAGCTGATGCTGGATGCCTTGCTGTCGGCCCGCAGCAAGCTCTATATCAGCTGGGCCGGCCGCCATGTGCGCGACAACAGCGAGCAGCCGCCCTCGGTGCTGGTCTCGCAGCTGCGCGACTATCTGGCACAGGGCTGGCAGGGCGAAGGCAGTGCAGGCCTTTGCGCCAGCGAGCGCGGAGATCTGCTGCTGGCCCAGCGTACCCGCCAGCATCCCTTGCAGCCCTTCAGCCGCCGCTATTTCGAGCAGGCTTCGGGGCTGTCGACCTTCGCACGCGAATGGTATGGCGCGCATGAAGAGCGGGCAGCGCAGGCGCTGCCGGTCGTGGCTGCCTTCGAGCCCGACCCCGAAGTGCCGCTGACGCTGGCGCGCCTGACGGAATTTCTGCGCCATCCCGCACGCAGCTTTTTGCGCAACCGCCTGCAGGTGCGCTTTGAACAGGACGAGGAGCTGCTGGAGGATGACGAGCTTTTCAGCGTCGATGGCCTGACCGCGTACGGCCTGATTCAGCAGCTGCAGCAAGGCGTGCGCACGCAGCTGGCGCATGATGCGGCGCTGGACGTGAGCCTGCAGGTGCAGCGCCAGGTGCAGCGACTGGGGCGTGCCGGCGTGCTTCCGCTGGCAGGTCTTGGCAGGCGCGAGGCCGAGGCCTTGCAGGCCCAGGCCACACCGTCGCTGCTGGCCTGGCAGCAGCAGATGCGGCTATGGCCCCAGGCGGCGCCGCGCGAGCGTTTGCTGCTGCACTCCGGCACGGTCATGCTGGACGACTGGATGGATGGCTTGCAGGAGCGCCAAGAGCAGTCTTCGGATGCGAGCTACAGCCGCTGCTGGTTCGCACTGGAGCCGCGCACGCTGCTGAACAAGAAAGGCGAGCTGCAGGCCCACAAGCTCCTGCCCATTTATGTGCGCAGTCTGGCGCTTTCAAGCACGGGCGTCGACATGCTGATGGGTGTGATCGCACGCGACACCCTGGTCTGGGTGCAGCCGCTGGAGCCGGAAGTGGCCATGCAGCGCTTGCAAGCCTTGATGCAGCTGTGGCTGGTGGGCCAGAACGAGCCCTTGCCGCTGCCTCTCAAAGCCGCCATCGCCGCAGGCCATGACGATCTGAGCGCCGCCACACAGGCCTACGAGGGCGGCTACATGCTGGGCGGCGAATGCGAAGACCCCAGCTGGGCGCGCTGCTACCCCGATTGGGAGGCGCTGACGGCCGATCTGCGCTTTCATACCCTGGCCAAGCAGGTCTATGGTCCGCTGCATGACTGGCTGGCCGCGCAGGTGCAGATCGAGGAACTGCCCCTGATGCAGCGTGCAGACCAGAACGAACAACCAGGAGAGCCGGCATGAGAGCGCCCGCCAACCCCATGAAGCCAGGCAGCCAGGCGCTGCAGCCCCTGCATTTCCCGCTCTGGGGATCGCGCCTGATTGAAGCCAGTGCGGGCACAGGCAAGACCTGGACCATTGCCGCGCTCTATCTGCGGCTGGTGCTGGGCCATGGCGCCGAGAACGGTTTTGCCAGGCCCTTGATGCCGCCAGACATCCTGGTGATGACCTTCACGCGGGCCGCCACGCGCGAGCTGTCGGACCGCATTCGTGCCCGCCTGATCGAGGCCGTGCAATGCTTTCGCGGCGAGGCCGAACCGGCGGTGCACGACAGCTTCCTGCGCGATCTGCGCGATGCCTACGCCGACGGCACAGAGCGCGACACCGCCGCCTGGCGGCTGGACATGGCTGCGCAGTGCATGGACGATGCCGCCATCCACACCATAGACGCCTGGTGCCAGCGCATGCTGCGCGAGCACGCGTTTGACAGCGGCAATCTGTTTGATGAAACGCTGGAGGCCGATGAAAGCCAGCGTCAGACCGAGGCGGCGCAGGATTACTGGCGCCAGCAGTGCTACCCGCTGTCGGGCGAGGTGCTGGAGACGGCGCTGCAGGTCTGGCCCGATGTGCATGCGCTGGTCAAAGACATGCAATCGCTGCTGCGCGAAAACGTGCCCGCTGCGGCTGGTGTCGGGTCGCTGGGCGAATGCATTGCGCAGACACATGCAGAGCGTGCGCAGCGACTGCAAGCGCTGGCCGATGGCTGGGAGGCCAAGGCCGAGCGCATGCTGCGCTGGATTGAGGGTGAACTAGACGGCCGCGCCGCGCTGTGGGACAAGCGAAAGCTGCAGGCTCGCTACTACACAGGCTGGTTTGCGGCGCTGACCGTTTGGGCGCAAGACCCGTTGAACCAGCCTCTTGAGCTCAGCGACTCCGCCCGCAAGCGCCTCAGTCCCGAGGGTATGGCAGAGGCCTTCAAGGGCTCGACCATGGACTTGCTGCTGCCCACTGAATTTTCCGAGCTGGAGCAATTGCTGAAAGCGTTGGCCGAGCTGCCGTCGATCAAGGTGGCGCTGCGTCTGCATGCGGCCGTCCATGTACAGCAGCGCCTGCTGTGGCTCAAACGCCAGGCCGGCACTTTCGGCTTTGCCGATATGTTGCAGCGCCTGGATGCGGCCCTGGCCGGTGATAACGGCCCCGCGCTGCAAGCCGGCATTCTGGCCCAGTACCCGGTGGCGCTGATTGACGAGTTCCAGGACACCTCGCCGCTGCAATACCGGCTGTTCGACCAGATCTACCGCACGGCAGACAACGGCGCGGACAGCGCATTGCTGCTGATCGGCGACCCCAAGCAGTCCATCTACGGCTTTCGTGGTGCGGACATCTACAGCTACCTGCAGGCCAGGCAGGCGACCGAGGGTCGCCACTATGTGCTGGACACCAACTTCCGCTCCACCGAGGCGCTGGTCGATGCGGTCAACCAGTGGTTTGTGCAGGCAGAGGTGCGCGAAGGCGAGGGTGCGTTCATGTTCCGCGCCGGGCAGAGCAATCCACTGCCGTTCGAGAGCGTCAAGGCCAATGGCCGCAAGGAACGGCTGATGCAGGGCAGCCAGGGCATGGCAGCGCTGACCATTGCCTGGGATGGCAGCAGTGATGAGCCGCTGAGCAATGACGACATCCGCCGCCGCGGGGCGGAGTTCTGCGCCAGCCAGATCGTGCAGTGGCTGATGGACGGTGCCACGGGCTTTGCCGAGGACAATCAGCCGCTGCAGCGCCTGCGTCCGGCCGATGTTGCGGTGCTGGTGCGTACGGGCAAGGAGGCCGCTGCCGTGCGCCGCGCGCTGGCGCGGCGCAATGTGGCCTCGGTCTATCTCTCCGATCAGGACTCGGTCTTCGCCAGCGGCGAGGCGCAGGACCTGCTGCTGTGGCTGCGTGCCGTAGCTGCCCCTCTGGACGGACTGGCCGTGCGCGCCGGTCTGGCCACGCCCATGATGGGTCTGTCGTTTGACGAGCTGGCCTGGCTGGCCAGCGATGACGAGGCCTTCGATGCGCGCAGCGAGCTGCTCAAGGAGCTGCACAGCCTCTGGCTGCGCCTGGGCGTGCTGGCCATGCTGCGCCAGACGCTGTACCGCTTTGAATTGCCGGCGCGCTGGCTGCAGGACATGGGCGGCGAGCGCCGTCTGACCAACTATCTGCACCTGGCCGAGCTGCTGCAGGCTGCGAGTGCCCAGCTGGAGGGCGAGCAGGCGCTGATCCGCTGGCTGGCCACGCAGATCGAGAGTCCGGGCGCGGCTGGCGATGCGCAGATCGTGCGGCTGGAATCGGACGCCGATCTGGTCAAGGTCGTCACCGTGCACAAGAGCAAGGGGCTGGAGTATCCACTGGTCTGCCTGCCGTTTGGCGGCAGTTTCCGGCCTGTGGATGGCAAGGCAGCCTATCTTTCGCTGCCCGTGCAGATCGATGGCGCACCCGCACGCGAGCTGGTGCTGGACTACGACGATGCGCAGCTGGCGCAGGCCGACAAGGAGCGCCTGCGCGAGGATCTGCGCCTGCTCTATGTGGCGCTGACCCGTCCGCGCCATGCGCTGTGGATGGGGCTGGCCCCCATGAAGCGTGGCAACAGCAAAAACTGTGCGAACGAACAGGGGGCGGCAGGCTATCTGCTGGCCGGAGATGTTTCGCAGTCCGCAGCCAGCTGGCGTGCCAGCATCCAGGCCCTGAGCGAGCGTTGCACGCAGATCGCCGTCGTGGATCTGCCGGCCGAACTGCCCGTACCCACGCGCTATGTTGCCGCGCAGGCCTTGCCCGCCCTGGCCGCCGCGCCCGTGTACGAGGCGCAGTTCGACCGCCGCTGGGGCATTGGCAGCTTTTCGTCGCTGACCCGCGCCATGGCCGCACCCAGCCTGCCGGTACTGCCGGTGGCCGCACAAAGCCCTGCCGAGGATGAGCGTGCGCTGCAGGCCCAGGAGGCGGGTGAAGCTGAGCTGGACGTGAGCGTCATCAACGACGTCATGACCGCCTTGCCCACCTTGACCAGATTCGCAGCCGGCGCGCGCAGCGATGCTGCGGTGTGGCACCGCTTCATGCGCGGCCCGGTGGTGGGCAATTTCCTGCACGACCAGCTGGAATGGCTGGCCGCAGAGGACTTTGCGCTGCAGCCCGAGGATGATCCCGACAGCAGCGAGCCTCTGGCGGCCCGTCTGCTGCGCCGCTGCGAGCGCGCGGGCCGCAAGGAGCAGGCCGCCGATGTGCTGCAGTGGCTGCGCGCCGTGGTGCACCAGCCGCTGGCGCCGCTCGGTGTCTCGCTGGCCCAGCTGGGCAAAGGCGATGCGCTCTTGCCCGAGATGGAGTTCTGGCTGCCGGCGCGGCGCCTGTCGGCACCGCGCATCGACGCGCTGTGCCGCCGGCATATCCTGCCCGGTCAGCCGCGCCCGGCGCTGCCAGAGCGCGAGCTGCACGGCATGCTGATGGGTTTTGCCGACCTGGTGTTTCACCATGGCGGACGTTACTGGGTGCTGGACTACAAGACCAACCACCTGGGCCAGGATGGCGCTGCCTACGCCCCTCAGGCGCTGGAGCAGGCCATGCTCGAGCACCGCTATGACGTACAGGCGGCGCTGTATCTGCTGGCTCTGCACCGCCTGCTGCAAAGCCGGCTGGGTGCGGCTTACGACCCCCGCGAACAGCTGGGCGGCGCGCTCTATTTCTTCCTGCGCGGTCTTGATGGCGAGGCAGCCGGCATGCATGTGCTGAAGCCGCCGCTGGCGCTGCTGGACGGGCTTGAGGCGCTGCTTGGCGACTGCGAGAAAGAATCGAAGGAGGTGCAGCCATGAAGGGCCGCCGCAAAGCCGATCTGCAGACGCTGGACCTGTTTGCAGCCCCCGCGGATGGTGACTCAATGGCACTGAGCACCACGGACTGGCTGACCGCGCTGGAGCGACTGGCCGATGCGGGTCTGCTGCGCCGCCTGGACAGCGCCCTGGCGGCCTTTGTCGCCGCGCAGGACGCAGAGGCCGGACCTGCACTGCTGGTAGCCTCTGCCGTGCTGGCGCAGATGGAAGGGCGCGGTCACAGCTGTCTGCCCTTGCAGGCGCTGGCTGGCGATCCCAATCAGGTTCTCGCCTGGCCCAAAGAGGCCGAGCGCCTGCAGCAATCGCTATGGGAGCAATTGCCCGGCCGGCTGGCTGACTGGCTGCAGGCCCTGCGTCGCAGCCCCGTGGTGCGTGTCGTGCAGTCGGGAGTGGTGGCGGCAGACCGAGGTCAGCCACTGGTGCTGCTGGACGGCGCTGCGCCCATGCTGTATCTGCGCCGCTACTGGGACTACGAGCGCAGTGTTGCAGCCCATATGGCGCAGCGCACGGCGGCCGATGCGGTGGCGCTTGACGAGCCCAGGGTGCGGGAATGGCTGGGGCGGCTCTTCGGCGCGTCCGCCGTTGCCGCGAATGCGGTGGACTGGCAAAAACTGGCTTGCGCGCTGGCGCTGCGCGGGCGCATGTCCGTCATCACCGGCGGGCCGGGCACGGGCAAGACCTATACGGCCGCCCGACTGCTGGCGCTGCTGTTTGCCACGGCGCCGGATGCCGCCCAGCTGCGCGTTGCGCTGGCTGCGCCAACCGGCAAGGCGGCGGCGCGGCTCAAGCAGTCCATCGACAGCTCGCTGCTGGAGCTCAAGGAGGCAGTGGGCCGCGAGCTGGATCTGGAAGCGCTGGTCAAACGCATGGGGGCAGCACGCACCCTGCATTCGCTGCTGGGTGCCAGGCCCGACACGCGGCGCTTTGCCCACCATGCGGGCAATCCGCTGGATGTGGATGTGCTCATTGTCGATGAGGCCTCCATGATCCACCTCGAGATGATGGCCGCGCTGCTGCAGGCCCTGCCGCCCACGGCGCGCCTGATTTTGCTGGGCGACAAGGATCAGCTCGCCTCGGTGGAGGCCGGTGCCGTGCTGGGCGATCTGTGCCGCGATGCGCAGCGGGGCAATTACACGCCGGACACTGCGGCCTATGCCGAGCGCGTGACGGGCCAGCCCCTGCCAGCGCAGTACCTGGCGCCGGCCCGGGCCTTGCCGCTGGCCCAGCACACCGTCATGTTGCGCGAGAGCCGCCGCTTTGGCGGCCCTATCGGTCAATTGGCACAGGCCGTGAATGCCGGCGATGCACCGGCTGCCATGGCGCTGCTGCGCACGCATACCCAGGCCGGCCAGCAAGCCGAACTCTGGGCGCGCGAAGGCGGTGATGTCGATGCCGTGGTGCGTAGCGCCGTGCAGGGCCGCGGCGGCATGGCCAGCTATGCTGCCTATGCCGAGGTGCTGGCACAACATGGGCAGGGCAAGGGGCGCGGCTTTGCCACCGAGGTCGAGCACCAGCAATGGGTCAGGGACGTGCTGGCCGCCTTTGACCGCTACCGCCTGTTGTGTGCCGTGCGTGACGGCAACTGGGGCGTGGCGGGCCTGAACCGCGCGGTGGAGCAGGCCTTGCAGGCCATGGGGGTCATTCGCAAGGAGGGTGAGTGGTATATGGGCCGTCCGGTGATGATCACCCGCAACGATGCGCAGCTGGGCGTGTTCAATGGCGACATCGGCATGGCTCTGCCCAGCTTTGCCGACCCGGCGCGGCTGCGCGTGTACTTCATGCAGGGCGAGCAGCTGCACCATGTCAGCACGGCGCGCCTGGCCCATGTGGAGACTGCATTTGCCATGACGGTGCACAAGAGCCAGGGCTCGGAGTTCGAGCACACGGCGCTGGTGCTGGCCGCGCAGGGCGGCAATGTGCTCAGCCGCGAGCTGGTCTATACCGGCATCACGCGCGCGCGCAAGGCGTTCTCGCTGTGGACCGAAGTGCCCGGCTTGCTGGTGTCGGCGATGGGCAGTCCCACGCAGCGCAGCAGCGGTTTGCTGGGATTCATGGAGCGTGATCAGTAGCCCAGGGGCGAGGCTCTGTGTTGATAGCGGCGGCCGCAATCCAGGTAGTACTGGAGGCTGATTTCGCTCAACCTATAAAGGTTTCCCATCTGGCCTTGCTCGAAGTGATGAGCCTGTGACACTGGCGCAGTCCAAGCGCGAGACGGCCAGCGAGCGCCGCCCCGCAGCCAGGTTCGTCTTCCCCCTTAGGGAGAAGACGTGAAGCGGCTCAGGGGGGATTAGTGTTCGTAAACCGCTTCCCAGTTGGCAAATCCCTTGACCTCGATCGGGTTGCCGCAAGGGTCGGTGAAGAACATCGTCCACTGCTCGCCGGGCTCGTCCTCAAAGCGCACTTGCGGCTCCAGAATGAAGGCCGTGCCAGCGGCTTTGAGGCGTTCGGCCAGGGCCAGCCAGTCGGGCTTGAGCAGGATCACGCCCAGGTGGGGCATGGGCACCATATGGTTGCCGACCTTGCCGGTGTTGCTCACGGCAAAGGGCTGGCCCAGGTGCAGGGAGATCTGGTGGCCGAAGAAGTCGAAGTCGACCCAGGTATCGGTGCTGCGACCCTCGCGGCAGCCCAGCACGCCGCCATAGAAACGGCGGGCCTGGTCGAGATCGGTCACGTGGTAGGCAAGATGAAAAGCGCTTTGCATGATGGGCCCAAGCGTAGCATTACCGGGCCCGTACCCGGCACGCCTTAGCGCGCAGCCTTGGCCTGCACGCGCGCCATCAGCTCCTCTGTGTTGCTCTTGCGGTCGGCGTTGATCTTCTGCACCGTGGGGCGTTCGCTCATGCGCGCCAGATAGTCGCGCACCGGCAGCTCGGCCAGCAGATCGCTGCCGCCCACGATCTTGCAGGCGCTGCTGACCAGGGGCAGGTGCACGATGGCGCTGCAGTCGGCCAGCGTAAAGCTGTCTCCCGCGATGAACGGGGTATCGAAGCGGGCCAGCTTGGCAAAGGCCGCAATATTCTTTTTGAGCTGCTCCAGCGTCTTGTCGCGCGCGCCGTCACTGATCTTGCCGCCGAAGAAGGCCTGGGGGTAGAGGTTGCGCGCCACCAGCTCCAGGTGCAGATTCAGATAGACGCAGAGTTCGCGGACCTTGGCAGCAGCAAAGGGGTCTGCGGGTAACAGCGGCACCTTGTCGGACAGTGTTTCCACATATTCGATGATGGCGTCGGACTCGCTGATGGCGCCATGCTGGGTGCGCAGATAGGGGACTTTGCCCAGTGGCGATTCCTCGGGGTTGGTGCTGCCCAGCCAGGCCAGCTCCTCGGCGAAGGGAATCTGCTTTTCCATCAAGGCCAGCTTGACCTTGTTGTAGTAGTTGCTGGCCGAAAAACCGCACAAAGTCAGCATGCTTGTCTCCTGATCGGTGGTTGTGAATAGGTATCCGTGGCCAGTCATCGTAGAGGCAAGTGGCGCAAGCCCTGCGTCGCCAACCGGATAGCAGGCCGGCTTCTACAATTGCCCCATGCATTGGCGCGCACATCCTCCTCGGCACCAACCGGCAGCCCTTATGGCGCGCTGGGCGCTGGGTGCGTGGTTTTGCGTGCTGCTGGTCAGCATGCTCACGCCCTGGGCGCGCGCCACGCCGCCTGCCGGCTGGGAGGCGGTGTGCACGGCCAGCGGCAGCACCCATTGGGTGCCCAGCCCCGCCAGCGACGATGCCGCCACCCCGCATGGACTGGATTGCGCGCTGTGCCTGCCGCTGCTGGCGCCGCCGCCGGCGCAGCAGCCAGATCCGGGCAGTCATCGCGCCGTTGTCGATGCCCGGCCCTGGGCCGATGTCGCTCACAGAGCTTTTGTCTCCACCCTGCCGCCCGTACGTGCGCCGCCCTTTGAAACACTGAAAAACATAGCTGAAGGCGCTTGATGGTCAAGCGCTTCAGATCGATTTGAGATTGACATGACTTACGCAAATCAGGCTCAGGCAAGGGCTTCGTTTCAGAAAGACCATCTTTATGCCCCTTGATTGCGTAAGTCCAGACTGAATTTGAATGGAGATGGTTTCATGAATACGCGTCGTTTTACCGTGATGGCCCTGGGTTCGCTGGTCGCTTCGCTGCTGGTTTCGGGGGCCGCCTGGGCCCATGCCGATGCCGCCCATGTCAAGGTCGAGAACGCCTGGGCCCGCGCCAGCGTGGCGGGTCAGCAGGCCTCGGGGGCCTTTATGCGCCTGACGGCCCAGGAGCCGCTCAAGCTCGTGGGCGTGGAAACCACGGCCGCCGCCGTGGCCGAGGTGCACGAGATGAAGATGGAGGGCGATGTGATGCGCATGCGCGCCATCGAGGCACTGGATCTGCCCCAGGGCGTAGCCGTGGATCTCAAGCCCGGCGGCTATCACCTGATGCTGCAGCAGCTCAAGGCCCCGCTGGTCAAGGACAGCCAGGTGCCCGTGACCCTGGTGTTCAAGGATGCCAAGGGCGCAATCTCGCGCCTGAGCCTGCAGCTGCCGGTGCGCGCGACGGCCCCTGCGGCCGCCGGTGCCGGGCACCAGCACATGGGTCATGGTGCGCATCAGCATTGATGACTTGAGCCAGGGGCGCGACCTGCTCCCTTGTTTGCAGCAAACATCGCAAGTGCAGTAAGCTAGTTCCGCGTCCGGTCTCGTCCGGATGCGGATTCTGGTATCCATCCCTGCAGTGGAGAGCACTATGAGCGGCGACGCATCGGCATTTGGTTTTGGCAAGTTCATTCCTGGCTTTGATTTTCTGCAGGGGCTGGCGCAAAGCGCTGGCGCTGCGGCCAATCCCATGGGCCGTGTGCCGCAATGGGTGGCTCCCACCGTCAGCGTGGAAGAGGTTGACAAGCGCATTGCCGAACTGAAAGCCGTGCAGTTCTGGCTGGAGCAAAACAGCCGAGCCCTGGCTGCCACCATCCAGGCGCTGGAAGTGCAGCGCATGACGCTGTCCACGCTCAAGGACATGAATGTCAGCATGAGCGAGCTGGCCAAGTCCTTTCCTTTCCCTGGTGCAGCGCCGGCCGAGCCCGCTGCGACCGGCAATACCGGCTGGCCCATGGGCGCCGCCACGGCCGCGCCAGCCGCCGAGCTTGAACCTGAGCCTGAACCTGAAGCAGAGCCCGCAGCGGCCGAGGCCGCCAGCCAGACCCAGGCAGGCCCCTCTTCTCAGGCCGCCCTGGGCCAGGCCATGCAATGGTGGGGAGCGCTGACCCAGCAGTTCCAGCAGATCGCGGCCAAGGCCATGGCCGAGCCCGTTCCTCCCGAGACGCTGGCGGCCGCCCAGCGCGCGACCGAGATGGCCAGCGGCTTTGCCAAGTCGACCATGGAAAAGGTGATGGCACAGGCAGGCGGTTTTGGCACTGCAGCTGCAGCGAAAACTGCGGCAAAGAGTGCTGCGGCAGCCGAGCCCAGGCCTGCACGCAAGGCGGCGGCCAAGAGCGGTCAACCCAAAACGGCAGCCAGCAAGACCGCAGCCGCCAAAAAAGCTGCCCCCAAGCAGCCTGCTGCCAAAAAGACTGCAGCCAAAACCTCTGCTACCTCGCGCAAGCCCTGAGCAAACCCTTCCCGCTAAGGTGGAAAATCGTGGTTGCAAAGCATCCACGCTCCAGCAAGAACAGGAGGGCTTATGTCACTGTTTCCCGTCGCTCATGCCAGCCATGAAGACTGGCGCGCTGCGACTGAGCAAGTCGTGCTGCAGCTGCGTGGGCAGTTGCTGCGCCAGTCACTGCAGCCGCACCGGCTGGGTCTGGTCTACATCGCGCAGGGGCTGGTGCCCCATGCGCAGCAGTTGTTGGCGCTGCTGGCGCGCGAGTTGCCTCAGGTCACCGACTGGGTGGGCAGCTCCGGCCACGCCGTATTGGCCATGGAACATGAGTATTCCGAAAGCTCCTCGCTGGCGGTCATGTTGCTGGACCTGCCCGCCGCCCACTACCGCGTCTATTCCGGCGTGGCACCGCTGGCGCAAAGCGGCGCCGAAGCCGGATTCGAGGCGCATTCAGCCCTGGTGCACTCCAGCATCGACCAGCCCGATCTCGCTGAGCTGCTGCTGGAGCTGTCCGAGCGCATTAGCACTGGAAATCTGTTCGGTGCGCTCAGCAGCGAGCAGGGCGTGCAGTTTGCCTGCCGCGCCGAAGACCTGCCCCGCTTGCGTGCCCAGGCCAGTGTCGGCATCTTTCATGCCGGCTTTTCGGGGGTGGCCTTCGATGCCGACGTGGCCTGTATCTCCAGGCTGGCCCAGGGCTGTGCGCCCTTGGGCGCGGGACTTGCGATTACCGAGGCCAGGGGCCCGGTGGTGCTGGAGCTGGAAGGCGAGCCCGCCTTGCCCCGGCTGCTGCAGATGCTGGATGTGGAAGCCAGCCCCAGCGCCGGCGGCGGCTGGCAGGCTGCGCTGTCCCAGCTGCGCAAGACCCAGGCGGCGATCGCACCGCTGGGCCGGGGTCTGGAGCGCGGCGCGCTGACCGACGAGGCCCAGGTGCTGCATATCGTGGGGCTGGACCCGGTGCGTCAGGGCATTGCGCTGTCGTCGCCCGTGGAGGCCGAGCACACGGTGATCTTCTGTCAGCGCCAGAGCAGTGCGGCCCGTCATGAGCTGATGCAGATGGGCGCGGCCCTCAAGGATGCGCTACAGCCCGACTTTGCCGATGCCGGCCCCGAAACCATGGCAGAAGCTGCCCAGCCCCAGCATATACGCGGTGCCATCTATGTGAGCAGCAAGGGCCGGGGCAGCGAGCTGTTTGGCGGCGCCGATGCCGAGCTCAAGCTGCTGCGCCATGCGCTGGGGCCGGTGCCTCTGATCGGCCTGGTGGCCGAGGCACAGCTGATGGATGCGCATGTGCATCAGCTGGCCGGCGTGTTGACCGTGTTCACCGGTAAATAGCCTGAAATTTGATAGCTGTTAGCGCTTTATTTAAAAGGATTTCAGCATCAATTGATGCTGAAATCATTGGCTGGAAGGCGCATGCAGCTATCAAAAATATTGGAGGCCCCGAAACTGGCGCAGCCCAACAAAGACATGGCAAGCAAGCGTCGCCGCGCAGCGAAGCTGTCGTCCCCCTCCCGTAGCGCGCAGCGTAGAGAAAGGAGGAGAGGCGGCGGGGCCGCCCCGGCAAAGCCGCTCAGGGGGTGGAATACAGTTCCACGCCCAGATTCAGCATCAGGCGATTGGCCCAGCCAAACAGTGCGGCCGAGTGCAGCATGTCCAGGATTTCCAGATCGGACAGACCTGCATCGCGCAGTGGCTGCAGCTGCTGCGGGCCAAAGCTGCCGGGCGCACGCGTCAGTGTCAGCGAAGCCTGGATGATGGCGCGCTCGCGGGCATTGGTGCCGGCGGTGTCGGGCTCGTCAAACAGCTGGGCCATCACGTCGTTGCGCTTGGCCAACTGCTCGAAGCGCTGAGCGTGCACCGAAGCGCAGTACACGCAGCCGTTGGAGCGAGAGACGGCAGTGGCCGCCACTTCACGCTCGGCGCGGGACAGGCCGCCGGGCGCATACATGATGGCGTTGAAGGCCTGGGAGCGCTCCAGCAGCACCTGGGGCTGGCGGGCCAGCAGCAGGTAGAAGTCCATGCTCTTGGCCTTGGGGTGGCTGACTTCCAGCACATGCTGCTGCTCGGGCGTGGCGGTGTCGGGGTCCAGCACCTGCAGCCAGGCCTTCCAGTCCAGCGTTTCGCTGGTAAAGCCGTTGCGGCGCAGCGGCTCACCGGGCGGCGGCAGGTTGGCGGGGTGTACAAAGGGCGCTGCATCGGCAGGCTGGGCGGCAGGCGCTTCGGTCACGCCGCCCAGCTCGCCCATGGCCTTCACACCCGCCAGCAGGCGGGCCTGATAGGCCACAAAGCCGATCAGCTGGGCCAGCAGCACGGTGTCGTTGAGCGACAGACCTGCGGCCGGGATGGCCAGCAGCGCGGCCTGATCGCTCTGGGCCGGGTTCAGGGCCAGCGTGCGCACAAAGTGCAGCATGGCATCGAGGCGCGCATTGCCGGTCTGGGTGCCGGGCTGATCGAGGATGGCGCGCAGCTCGGGCGTGATGGCGTCGCCCAGGGCCTCGGCGCGGCTGCGGTATTCGGCTTCCAGCACGCTCACGCCGCTGACGCGGGTCTGCTCGGTGGCCAGCACCAGGCGCTCGGCCTGGGTCAGATCGCTGTCCAGCTGATTGCCCAGCAGCAGGTCTTCGCAGGCCTGGGTGGCCAGAGCGACCTTTTCGCGCTCGTGGCGGGTGGTGAATGTGGGTCTGCCTTGCTCGAGGCCGGCCAGTCGGTCTATGGTGTCTGTCATGCGAAGTCTCGTGATTTAGGGTTGCAGCTGCCGGATGCGCGCAGCGCTGTCGGCTGCGGTCCATTCCGTGCCGTCCAGTTCGGGTTCGGCATAGGCCTTGAGCTTGTCGAAGTGCTGCTCGATATCGTTCAGATAGAACAGCGAGGCCAGACCTTGCGCCAGTTTGCGCGCTCCGTCGCTGATGGCGGGAATATCGCCCGACACCGTGCCGTGCGAGAGCGCAGCGGGGTAGCAGAAGCAGTGAATCCGGTCGAGACCGGGTAGCTCGCCCTGGAACTCGAACAGCGGCCCCAGATCGGGCGATGCCGACAGCTCGGCATCCTCATCGCCGGACTCGGGCGTGAAGCGGCTGTTCCACAGCTTCACATGCGGCGCGATGTCGGCAAACTCGGGACGCAGGCTCCAGTCGATGGCAAAGCCCGTGGAGACGATGAGAAAGTCCAGCACGAACACGCCGGCCGAGGTTTGCACCTGCAGCTTGTCGCCTGCTTTCTCCACAGCTTGCACCGCGCAGCCCAGGTTGAAGAAGGCATTGTCATGGCGCGAGACGCGCAGCGTGCTGCCGTGTGGCGGCGGCACCTGCTGGGCGTTGATGTAGTGGCGGATGCGCCATTTCCAGGCATCGGGCAGCAGATACTGGCCGTGGGTCAGACCGGGCACGCCCGAGCCCTTGGACTTGTTGATCAGCGGCAGCTGCTGGCGGCGGATCAGCATGTCTACGCTGGCCGCGCCGTTTTCGAGAGCCGTCGCGGCGCTGTCCATGGCCGAGGCGCCGGCGCCGACCACGCCCACATGTTTGCCGGCCAGCGTGGCGTAGTCCATGGCGTCGGAGGAATGGGCCCAGAATTTCCTGTCCACGCCCCGCATGAAGGCGGGGACCGTGGCGCCGCCCAGACCGTCGCGGCCCGTGGCCAGCACCAGGCGGCGGGTTTGCCAGGTGGCGATCACGCCATTGGCCTTGACGTCGACTTCCACCAAGCCATCGGCCTGCGGGCGCACGGCAACGACTTCATGGCCGTTGCGCACATCGGCGTTGGTCACGCGGCGGTACCAGCGCAGATAGTCCATCCACTGCAGGCGCGGGATCTTGTCCAGCGCCGTCCAGGCATCCAGACCGAACTGGGCGATGAACCAGGCGCGAAAGGACAGGGCTGCAACCCCCATGGCGGGGCCGGTCAGCTCCTTGGGCGAGCGCAAGGTTTCCATGCGCGCCGTGGTGGCCCAGGGGCCTTCGAAGTCCAGCGCGGACCTGTCCAGCAGCACGGGCTTGATGCCGACCTGCTGCAGCGCCATGCTGAGCGCGAGACCGGCCTGGCCGGCGCCGATGACGAGTACGTCATGCACCGGCAGTCCCTTGCGCGTGGAGGGGGGAATCCAGGCCTTGGCAGGCCAGCCCAGAGTGACGAAGTCGTCACGCAGGCGTTCTTCCAGCGTTGCCAGCCCCGATGTGGCGGCTGTCGTAGAAGGTGAAATTGACATAGCTAAAACCCAAAAGCGCCTGAGGCTTGAGCCGCAGACGCATCAAACAAACACCGATAACTTAACACTGCTTGAACTCGAAGCAGGACCAAGTGAGAGACACCGAGGAAGGGCCGCCCCGCACCGAGGGTGTCGTTCCTCTCCCTTGGCGCGCAGCGCGTAGAGAGAGGGGGAAGCGGCAGGGCCGCTCAGGGGGTGTTAGTCAATACTTATCTTGGCATCCTTGACCACCTTGGCCCATTTGATGCGATCTTCATGCACGGTCTTCTTGAACTGCTCGGGTGTCTCTTCGCGGATGGTGTTGCCCTGGGAGACAAAGCGCTCGCGTACCTCGGGCTGCTTGAGCACGTCGTTGACCGCCAGGTTGAGCTTCTTGATGATGACCGGGTCCGTGCCCTTGGGCGCGAAGATGCCGAACCAGATGGAGCTGTTGAAGCCCTTGGTGCCCGGCAGGCCGCTGGCGGCAATGGTGGGCACTTCCTTGACGGCTTCCACGGGCTTGGACGTGGTCACGCCCAGCAGGCGCACCTTGCCGGCCTTGTAGTGGCTCAGCACGGTCTGCACCTGGTTCATGATGCAGCAGGTCTCGCCGCGCAGCACCGAGGTGATGGCTTCCGGGCCGCCCTTGTAGGGCACATGCACCATGTCCAGGCCCAGACGCGAGTTGAACTCGGCGAACGCCATATGGGTGCCTGCGCCATTGCCGGTGGAAGCGTAGTTGTACTTGCCGGGATGGGCCTTGACCTCGTCGACGAACTCCTTGAGGTTCTTGACGTTGATCACATTGGGATTGATGGTCAGCACATTGGCCACGTCCACCAGCGGTGCCACGGGCACAAAGTCGGCCTCCACGTCGAACGGCAGCTTCTTGTACAGCGCGGCATTGCTGCCATGGGTGGCGGCGGTGCCGAAGTAGATGGTGTAGCCATCGGGCTTGGCGCGGGCTACAAACTCGCTGCCGATATTGCCGGCGGCGCCGCTCTTGTAGTCAATGATCACGGGCTGGCCCAGGATCTTGCCCAGCGGCTCCTGCGCCACGCGGCCGATCACATCCACACCCGAGCCGGCGTTGAAGCCCATGATCATGGTGATGGGCTGATGCGGATAGCTGGCGGCACCGGGATCGGCGGCCTGGCTGGCCAGAGGAAACAGGGCGGCGGCCGCCGTTGTGGCAACAAGACCGGAGATGAAACGGGGCAGCAAACGCATGATGGGACTTGTCCAGAAGAACCTTGAATGCTGTGAATTGTGTCCGTAATTTAATGATTTGCTTCTATATGCTTATGCAGCATTAAGCTTGTGGGGTTAATGCAAAAAAGCCCAGATCTCTTGCGAGACATGGGCTGAAATCCGCTGGAAAGTGATGACTCGGAGGGCCAGCGGAGGGAGCGATCAAGGCTTAAAGCGTCAATAGGCGCTTAGCGGCGATAGGGGTTGTGGGGGTTGCGGTCATGGCGGTTGGGCACGCCGTCACCATCCCTGTCCCAGCGGCTGGCGCGGTAGTCCCAGCGGTTGCCGTGCTGCACCCAGGCGGGCTGGCGGTACACATAGCCGGGGCGGTTCTGCACCCAGTGGCCGGCGCGCCAGACATGGCGGTGGCCGCGCGGCTCCCAGTAACCAGGAGCCCAGACATAGCCACGACGCGGAGCGGGCACGGCTTCATAGCGGACGGGGGGCGGTGCGTTGAACTGTACGTTCACATAGGCGCCCTGGCTGGCACCCGCCCAGTAAGCGTTTTGGGCCTGTGCACTACCGGCAAAGCCCAGCAGGGCGAGTGCGCCTGCGGCAGCGACGGTTTGGATGGTGTTGCGGATTGTCAGCATATACGCCTCCTTCATGGGTAGCGGGCTGTCTGTGGGTCCAGGCATCCCTTGGGCTCCATGTTGGATGGCCAGCGTCAACCGTGGGTTGCCGCTGTGCGAAGTCTTGCAATCTTGTGTGTCTGTTTGGTGAAGAATGTATGAAACAGGCGGCTGATGCAGATGCAGCAAGCGCATTTAGCTACATATTTGGGAGTGGCCGTCTACCGGCGCAAGGCCGCAAAGGCGGGCAGCTCCCATTTGCGCATGCCCAGCACCAGGGTGTAGCCCTCGATCTTGTTGGGCCCCAGGCGCTGGTCCTGCAGATGCTGCTGCGAAAAGTCCTGACCGATGCGCTGGATGCGCTCCACGAAGCTGGGGGCCAGGCTGGGGGCGATGGAGCCATGCACCAGCAGCATGGTCTCGTCCTCGCCGGCAAAAGTGCCGCCGAAGTAGTCCAGCACGGCGTTCTCGCGGAAGAAGTCCATCACCGGGCCGTTGGTCTGCCAGCGGAAGGTCTTGGCCAGGCGCAGCTTGTAGCGGTTGCCGGGACGCAGCTCGATGATGCCGATGCGGTCCAGCTGTGCCAGATAGCCGATGCCCTCGGGCTCGCTGATGCGGTAGGTGGCGACGATCTGCTCCAGCGTCCACTGGCTGAGCACGCAGATGGCCGTGAGCAGCAGCTTGCGGTCGGCAACCACGGCAATCTCCTGCTCGCGCGTGATCTGCTGCAGCAGCGGCCGGCTATCGGCCACATTGCGCGCCAGATCGGCAAAGTCCAGGTGCAGGGCGCGGCAGATTTCGTCAATGCGCGACAGCGGCATGTCGCCCTTGGCCAGCATGCGCTTGACGCTGGATTCGGCCATGCCTATGGACTGGGCCAGGTCGGCATAGGTCATCTGCGCGGCCTTGAGTTCTTTCTTGATGGCGGTGACGAGATCGGCGGTCGTGCTCATGGTATCGGTTGGTAGTACTGGCAGTGCAGCGATATGGCGCAAGTTTAGAAGATTGATGCCGCTGCTTCGGCGGATTTCCATACTGCGCGGCATTCACACAAGGAAGCGCCATGCAACTGCATACCTCATCGATCACGACCGTGGAAATGACGAGCCCCGAGACCTCGGGCACGCTGGAGCAGCGCTTTGCCTTGTTCGGGGGTATGGCCTTGCTGTTCACGCTGGCGCTGCTGATGCCCGGCATGGCCCAGCCCGAGCACTATCACGCCTTTGCCAACCAGCGCGGCTGGCTGGGTGTGCCGAATGCCGCCGATGTGTTGAGCAATCTGGGGTTTGTGCTGGCGGGATTGGCGGGCTGGGTCGCGCTGGGGCGTGCCGACTATCAAAAGCTCAACGGCACGGCGCGTGCCCTGTGCGCTCTGTTCTTCACGGGCCTGCTGTGCTCGAGCGCGGGGTCTGCGTACTATCACTGGGCACCGCAGGATTCGAGTCTGGTCTGGGACCGGCTGGGCATGAGCCTGGCTTTCGCCGGCTTGCTGGGCCTGGCGGTGCAGACGCGCATTGACGACATCAGCGCCCGCATCACTGCCGGGGTATTGCTGGTGGCGGCGCCCGTCAGCGTGGCGGTCTGGGCGCAGACCAGCAATGTGCTGCCCTGGGTGCTGGTGCAGGGGGGCGGCATGTTGACTCTCCTGTGGCTGGCCTTTGTGGCGCCGCGTCGTCATGCGCTGCCCGTGGAGCTGGGCTGGGTGATCGGTCTGTACTTCGTGGCCAAGCTGCTGGAGCTGTCGGACGGCGATGTGCTCGATGTGACCGCGTACGCAATCTCCGGCCACAGCCTCAAGCACTGGGTGG
The DNA here is from genome assembly GCF_003350425.1 of Comamonas sp. AG1104. Classification (NCBI taxonomy): domain Bacteria; kingdom Pseudomonadati; phylum Pseudomonadota; class Betaproteobacteria; order Burkholderiales; family Comamonadaceae; genus Comamonas; species Comamonas sp. AG1104. The sequence continues at coordinate 39,108 of NZ_QQAS01000009.1, forward strand.
CCGCCGCAGCCGCGTGGCCTGTGCTGCGTGCCTTGCTGCAGTGGCGCGAGTCGTAATATTCATAGCGGCTGGCGCATGTTCAACAAGCGTCAGCCGCATAAAACCTACAAAAAAATCCGGGCAAGTTGGCACAATGCCAGCAGCGCCACAGGGAGAGATCCATGAATTCCACGCCGACCGTGCATACGGCCGCCGCTGCACAGCAGCATGCCCACCCCAACCAGTTTGCCCTGCTGGGCCAGCGCCGCTTTGCGCCGTTTTTCTGGACGCAGTTTGCCGGTGCAGGCAATGACAATCTCTTCAAGTTCGCCTTCACGGTGATGGTCACCTATCAGCTCAGCGTCTCGTGGCTGCCGCCTTCCATGGCGGGCCTGGTGATCGGTGCGCTGTTCACCCTGCCTTATCTGCTGTTTTCGGCCACTTCGGGCCAACTGACCGACAAATGGGACAAGACTCGCATGTTCCGCCTGGTCAAGAACCTCGAGATCGCCATCATGCTGATCGCGGCCTGGGGCTTCATTCAGGCCAATGTGCCAGTGCTGCTGCTGTGCGTGTTCCTCATGGGGCTGCACTCCACGCTGTTCGGCCCCGTCAAGTTCGCCTATCTGCCACAGGTGCTCAATGACCGCGAACTCACGGGCGGCAACGGCATGGTGGAGATGGGCACTTTTGTCGCCATCCTGCTGGGTCAGGTCGCAGGCGGTCTTTTGATTGCCGTGCCCGAGGTCGGTCATATGCAGGTGGCCATGGCCTGCGTGGCCGTTGCGGTCGTGGGCCGCATCTGCGCACAGTTCATTCCCCATGCGCCGGCGACCGACCCGGGCCTGGTGATCAACTGGAACCCGTTTACCGAAACCTGGCGCAACCTCCAGCTGGCACGCCAGCAGCCCGTGGTGTTCCGCTCGTTGCTGGGCATCAGCTGGATGTGGTTCTTCGGCGCGGTGTTCCTCTCGCAGTTTCCCAGCTTTGCCAAGGAGGTGCTGCATGGCGACGAGCATGTGGCATCGCTGCTGCTGGTGATCTTCTCGGTGGGCATAGGCATTGGCTCGCTGCTGTGTGAAGTGTTCAGCCGTCGCCAGGTGGAGATCGGCCTGGTGCCGCTGGGCGCGATTGGCATGAGCGTGTTTGCGATTGATCTGTTCTTTGCCACGCGCGCGCTGCCGCCCTCAGAGCTGATGGGCGTGAGTGCCTTTTTTGGAGAGGCCAAACACTGGCGCGTGATGCTGGACCTGGGTCTGCTGGCGCTGTCGGCCGGCATCTACAGCGTGCCCATGTATGCGCTGATCCAGATGCGCAGCCAGCCCACGCACCGTGCGCGCATCATCGCGGCCAACAATATCCTGAACGCGCTGTTCATGATCGCCTCGGCCGTGCTGGCCGGCGCCCTGCTGGCCGCAGGTTGCAGCATTCCCCAGGTGTTTCTGATCACCGGCATCGCCAACGCCATCGTGGCGCTCTATGTGTTCCTGCTGGTGCCCGAATATCTGCTGCGGTTTGTCGCCTGGGTCATCACCCACTTTGTCTACCGCTTCAAGGTGCGTGGCGACGAGCATATTCCGCGCGATGGCGCGGCCGTTCTGGTCTGCAACCATGTGAGCTTTGTCGATGCCATCTTGCTCATGGCGGCCAGCCCGCGCCCCATCCACTTCGTGATGGATCACCGCATCTTTCAGACACCGGTGCTGGGCTGGTTGTTCAAGCTGGCCAAGGCGATTCCGATTGCATCCCACAAGGATGACCCAGCCACCTATGAGGCCGCGTTCGCGCGTGCCGCCGAGGTGCTGCGCGAGGGTGATCTGCTGGCCATCTTCCCCGAGGGCGGCATCACCTCTGACGGCCAGCTGCAGCCGTTCAAGGGCGGCATCATGAAGATTCTCGATCACGCGCGAGACGACGGCCTGCAGGTTTCCGTCATTCCCATGGCGCTGACCAATCTCTGGGGCTCCTACTTCAGCCGCATCGAGTTGCGCGGCGGCAGGAATGTGGCCATGGTCAAACCGCTGCGCCGCGGCCTGTTCAACCGTGTGGGGCTGGAAGTGGGCGAGCCCGTGGCGGCTGCCGCGGTCACTCCGGCCCTGCTGCAGCAGAACGTGGCGGAATTGCTCCGGCGTTAAGGCTGGATGATCAGGGCGCGAGCCGGATATCACCCATGTAGGCAAGTCCTTCGCCATGGGTGTTGTCCGAGTCCGCCGAGACAGTGACACCGATGATGGTGGGCATGGCCTGGGACTCGTCGCCAAAGGCGTGCAGATAGTCGGACGTCAGATTGCGCTGTTCCGTTACCCACTGGCCTTTGTGCGTGCTGCCGCTTTGCAGCACGATATAGCGCATGCGATGCGTGAACGCGTTGTGCATGACCGTGCCTGTGGGTTGCTTGTTGTCCCAGACATAGCACAGCGTCTCGGCTGGAATATCCTCTCCGGTGCTGATTCTGCCCAGACGCAGCTTTGCCCGTTCGCCAAAGCTCAGCTGCGATTTGTCAAAGTCGAAGGACATGCAGAGCTTGAGCGCCGCATCGTCACCGGCTCTGGTTTTGATATCGGCCTTGTCGATCAGCTGATCCACGCGCCAGCGCCACTGCAGTTGCAGATCGGGCGTGGCAGCCTGGTGCAGCGTGTGAACCATATTGCCGTAGGCGTCCTGTGTGCTCACGCGCAGCACATGCCCGCCATCCTGGTCCACCACATTGAATACCGTCGGGTTCTTGTTGGGCAGGGTGGCAAAGTGCCAGGGCCCTCCAAGAGGGCCCGGCGGCATCTGCGAAAAAGCGGGAATGCTGCTGCCCTGCGCCAGTGCAGAGACAGCTAGCGTGGACATGGCCGTGGCGAGCGCTGCAGCAAGCCGGCTTTGCCGGCGTGAAGGTTTGTGCAGGGCGAAGGTCTGAGAGTGAAGCCGCATGGATTGCCTGATGATTTTTGAAAGTTGTGGGCGCGGGAGTGGGGCAAGATGTGCAAGCTGCAATTGGTTTGCGCGCTGGCAACGGGCGGGAAGTATCGCTTTGCGATACTGCGAGACCTGCCGCTTGCTGATTTTGACAAAACACAGGGCCAAAGTTTCGGGCGCATGGATGATTCGTTCGTCGCCGCATGGAAATAGCGGTTCATTTCAACAACCACCGGGAGCCATTTGTGATCAACGCCCTGACCTTTATCCGTCCTCTTCGCAATAGCCTGTGCGCCCTGGGCGCGGCCTTTGCCTTGCTGGGCGGCAGCGCAGTCCACGCCCAGAGCGAAGCCTCTCTGGTGCTGTCGGCCCTGCCTGTGGCATCGGTGGTTGCAGCGGTATCGGGTGGTGCTTCGGAGGAAGTTGTGGCAATACCCCTGTTTCTGTCGGCCGCTGGTGCATCCGTGATCGTTGAGGCCGTGGAGAGCAGTGCCACAGGCGTGACCTATGTGCTCAAGAATGTGGCTGACGGCACTTCGGCCGTGGTCAAGGTCTCTGGCCAGGCCGCGGGTGCCCTGTCGGTCGGTGTGGGCACGGTGGTGCAGACCAGCGCTACGGCGGCCGGTGTGATCCTGTCCACGGCAGGCAAGGTGCTGGCCTTCATCCCCAACGAAATCGGCAAGGCGCTGATGCACAACGAGCGTCTGTAATTCAAGAAGCTGGAGGCTCGCATGATCAAGGAACCGTCAAACGTTGTACAAGCCATGGCGCCCGCTCAACGCACCGGCATGCCCATTCCCGGCCCTGTGGTGCTGGCGCTGGGCGCCGCGCTGATTGCCTGGGCAGGCTCGGCAGAGGCTGGCCGAAGCTGTGAGGACCGTCCGCTGACTGCAGATGTCATGGTCAAGGGGCTGAATCTGGCCGCGCGCACCGCCAAGGCACTGGATGCCGAGTTTCAGAAGAACGGCACCCAGGTCGTGCTGCTGGCTCGGCAAGGACAGGACTTGAGCAAATACGATCTCAAGTACTCGCACTATGGCTGGGCCTACAGAACACCTGCCGGCCCCTGGCGTGTGGCGCACAAGCTCAACGAGTGCGGCACCGCATCCGGCCATATCTACCGTCAGGGCCTGGGCGAGTTCTTCCTTGACGATATGTGGCGCTACGAAGCCGCCATTCAGATCCCGACACCGGCGGTGCAGCAGGCCCTGCTCAAGTTCCTGAGCGCTCCCACGGTGCTGCGCCTGCAAAACGAGCCCTACAGCATGGTCAGCTATGTCTGGAGCAGCAAATACCAGCAGTCGAACCAATGGGCGACCGAGACGCTGGCCGCTGCCATGGAGCCGTCGGCGATTCAGAACCGTGCACAGGCTCAGGCCTGGCTGCAGTCCAAGGGCTATGAGCCCAGCGCGCTCATCATTCGGGCGTTCTCGCGACTGGGCGGACGCATGACGGCCGCCAATATCGCGTTTGACGATCATCCGAATGAAAAGCGCTTTGCCAGCCGCATAGAGACGGTGACGGTGGACTCCGTGACCCAGTGGTTGCAGCGCACGCAACTGGCATCGGCCGTGCGTACCGTGCAGTGAGTTTGAGCCCTGTTAGCTTCAAGGCCTTGCTGAGTATGCGCATGGCGCTACGTTTTTGGAGTAATTGAAAATGAGCAAGTCTCTGCGTTTGCCCGAGAAATGGTTTCGCCGTGGCCTCTGGCTGGTGGCGCTGGTGTTTGCCTTCTTCCTGATAGGCCTGGGCGGGCTGGTGGTGGGTAATCTGCCGCAGCCCGATCGCTCGCTGGAGATCGAGTCCTTTATTCCTGAGGCCGATGTACAGCGTGTGCGGGCCGAAATCGACCAGGCCCAGAAGACAGCCGGCGTGACCCAGAAGGCGCTGGACAGGGCACAGCTCAAGTTCGACGCTGAGCGTGCGCGCTACCAGTCGGCGCGCGACACCTTTGACAACTGGGTGGCGACCCGCCGTGCGACGGAGCGCCCTGAGCAGGATGCAGAACTGGTCGCACGCAGCAAGGCGCTGGATGCGCTCAAGCAGGCCGAGGACATGGCCCGCCAGGAGCGCGAGAAGGAAGCACAGACCCATCTGGAGGCCAATCAGGCCGTCTCCAACGCCGAGGCCGAGATGAGCAGTCTGCGCGAGCAGGCCTATCCCCAATATGAAGCCGCCATGCGAGCCAGTGAACTGCGCGTGTTTCTGTTCCGTCTGGCCATTACCCTGCCTTTGCTGGTGGTGGCGGGCTGGCTGTTCGCGAGGAAGCGCAAGAGTACCTGGTGGCCTTTTGTCTGGGGCTTCATCTTTTTTGCGCTGTTTGCCTTCTTTGTCGAGCTGGTGCCTTATCTGCCTGACTACGGCGGCTATGTGCGCTATATCGTGGGCATCGTGGTGACGGTGCTGCTGGGCCGCTATGCCATTCTTGCGCTCAACCGCTATCTGGAAAAACAGAAGCTGCAGGAGTCTCTGCCCGAAGAGCGGCGCCGTGAAGAGCTGAGCTATGACGTGGCGCTGGAGCGGCTGTCCAAGAATGTGTGCCCGGGCTGCGAGCGCCCCGTGGATCTCAAGAACACCGAGATCGACTTCTGTCCCCATTGCGGCATCGGCCTGTTCGACCATTGCGGAAGCTGCGCCACCCGCAAGAGCGCGTTCTCACGCTTTTGTCATAGCTGTGGCACTGCGGCCGGCAAGATGCTGCCGCGTCCCGATGCGGCGGTGGCAGCCTCGCCCGCCTCCGGGTCCGGCGAGCCCGGATGACCGTGGGCCGGGCGACCGGCTTGTCGGGGGCGGCAGTGGCGTGTCGCGCTCAGCGAAGCTGCGCTGCGACGCGATCGCGCCCGGCGGCCTTGGCCTCATACAAAGCCTGGTCTGCCTGCTGCAGAAGCAGGTCCAGGCTTTGATGCGCTTGCAGGCTGGCAGTATGAGCCAGACCTATGCTGACGGTGGCGCTCATCGTCTTGTCATTCATGGGCACGCGCAGCTCCCGGATGGAGCGGTTGATGCGCTTGGCGATCTCCTGCGCAGCGGTTGCATCCACCTTGGGTAGAGCCACGGCGAATTCCTCGCCTCCCATGCGACCTACGATGTCCTGAGCGCGCAGCACCTGGCTCAGGGTCTGGCTGAAGCTGCGCAGCAATTGGTCGCCTCCCGCATGGCCGAAGCTGTCGTTGATCTGTTTGAAATGGTCGAGATCCAGCATCAGAATGGCGAAGGGCTGGCCATCCTGGCGGCAACGCTCCAGTATTCTTTGCCCCTGCTTCATGAAGGCACCGCGTGCCAGCATATCGGTCAGAAAGTCGTGGTTGACGGCATGACTGAGCTTTTGCATCAGCTCGTTGCGCGCCATATGCGATCCTGCCACCGCAAGTGGGCCCAGCACCAGCATGCATAGCCCCACGCGAAATGACAAAGCCTCCAGAAAATGTGCGGGTGTGAATTCAAGCGTGCCCAGCGAAATGAAAATGATGCTGCTCAGGCAAAGTGTTGCCGTGATCAGCGTCAGACTGAAGATGCGATAGCTCAGCGCGCACCATATGAGAGCCGGCAGCGAGAACGCCAGCGAGCCGGGACCTTTGATCCAGTAGCTGATGGCTTCCAGCGCAATGACAGACAGCAAAGGCAGGATGCGGCGCAAGGGGGAGGACTCGCCCAGATGCCCAGCTGGCTGCTTGCGTGTCGGCCAGGCCAGGACAATGGGCAAAAACATCATGTAGTTCAGCCATTCGCTGCTCAGCCACATGGAAAAGGCCTGCCAGTGCGGCGTCCCGAAAACGGCGCTCAGCACCGGCGCTCCCAGCAGCGCTGCCGTCAGTGCGCCCAGGCCGCTGCCCACAAACAGCAGCAGGGCGGAGGACTGGCGTTGCATGAACAAAGTGGCATGGCGCTGTCTGTGCATCAGCGCCCAGGCCGCGCCCACACCGGCCATATTGGCGATGCTCAGCAGGATTGCCACATCGAGCCGGCTGCCTGTGAGCAGATCAGCTGCGATATAGGCGACCGAAACCGCCAGCACCGAGCTCGGGCGAAGCCAGTCAGGGCGGTGCAGCAAAAGGCCCAGCAGCAGTGCGTTTGCAGGCCAGATCGCCGAGAGAAATCCCATGGGGCGCCCCAGTATGCCCAGCAAGGCGGCCAGAAACACCAGGCTCCCAAGCCCGAGCGCCGCTGCCCATGTCCTGGGGGCAGCGGTCTGCAGCATCGGCGTTGGCTTGGGTGCGGAGGCGTCGGTCATGGGGGAGGGGCCGAGAGCGTTTCGTGGAACTTTCTTCAGTGGCTCTTTGCGAATTCGATATCAATCGCCAAAAATGCCTGTTGTTGCCGTCAGATGTTGTGGTTTTAACAAAAACATACAGAAAAATGATTGCCGAAGCGGTTTTGAGGCACGCAATTGACGATGTTTTTCATTTGACGGACTCCAGGCAAGCCGGATGTCAACCGCCGAATGAAAAAAGCCAGAGACTCGCTCTGGCTTTTTGGTGGTTCTGCTGCGGCAGACGATGGGTGGCTTAGACCCCGCGTGCGCGGTCGGCCTTGAATTGGGCGCGGAACTGGGCAAAAGTGCCTGCGTCCAGTGCGTTGCGGATTTCCTGCATCAGGTTCAGGTAATAGTGCAGGTTGTGGATGGTGGTCAGCATGGGGCCCAGCATTTCGCCGCAGCGGTCCAGGTGGTGCAGATAGGCTCGGCTGAAGCCTTCTCGGCCGCCATCGTCCCAGCTCACGCCGCTCTTGCCCGCGCAGGCATGGCAGGTGCAGGTGGTGTCTATGGGCTGGTGATCCACCTTGTGGCGGGCGTTGCGGATCTTCAGATCGCCGTAGCGCGTAAAGATGGTGCCGTTGCGAGCATTGCGGGTAGGCATCACGCAGTCAAACATGTCCACGCCGTCGGCCACGCCTTGCACCAGGTCTTCGGGCGTACCCACGCCCATCAGGTAACGCGGCTTGTTGGCGGGCAGCAGATGCGGCGTGTGAGCCATGATCTCCAGCATCTCGTCCTTGGGCTCCCCCACAGAGACGCCGCCTACGGCATAGCCGGGGAAATCGATTTCCAGCAGGCCCTGCAGCGATTCCTCGCGCAGATTGGTATACATGCCACCTTGCACGATGCCGAACAAGGCATTGGGGTTGTCCAGGCGCTGGAACTCCTCCTTGGAGCGCTTGGCCCAGCGACGGCTCATCTCCATGGACTTGCGCGCTTCGGCTTCGGTGGTCTTCTTGCCGTTGGTTTCGTAGGGCGTGCACTCGTCGAGCTGCATGACGATGTCCGAATTCAGAATCGTCTGGATCTGCATGCTGACCTCGGGCGACATGAACAGCTTGTCGCCGTTCACGGGGCTCTGGAAATGCACGCCTTCCTCGGTGATCTTGCGCATGGCACCCAGCGACCAGACCTGGAAACCGCCCGAGTCGGTCAGTATGGGCTTGTCCCACTTCTCGAAGTCGTGCAGACCGCCAAAGGACTTCATGATGTCCAGGCCAGGACGCATCCACAGATGGAAGGTGTTGCCCAGGATGATCTGCGCGCCCATTTCTTCAAGGCTGCGCGGCATCACGCCCTTGACGGTGCCATAGGTGCCCACGGGCATGAAGATGGGGGTCTGGACCTTGCCGTGGTTAAGCGTCAAGGTGCCACGGCGCGCGTGGCTGTTCGGGTCGGTCTTGAGAAGGTCAAACTGCAGCATAGCCCGCTATTTTCCCAGATGCCCGCAAGCACTGCTGCAATAGCCGGTGCTTGCCCCAGATTCGCAACCCGTCTTTGCAGCCAGGGCCTACACTGGTGCGCAAGACGAACAGGAGGTTGCCATGCTCAAGATCATGATTGCGGTGGATGGATCGGATGTCGCACTTGAGGCCGTACGCCACGGCATCAAGCTTTTGCAGAGCGGACTGGATGCTCACTTTGTGATAGCTCATGTGCAGAAGGAGGCCACGCTGCTGGAGCTTGCAACCACAGATTCAGACCTGATTGCCAACGCCAGCATCGAAGCCGGCATGGATCTGGTTGCGCCTGCACAGGATCTTCTCAAGGAGGCCGGGGCCTCCTATGAAGTGGAGATCAGCCTGGGCGAAGAGGCCAATACCCTGATTGATATTGCCGAGAGCAATGAGTGCGATCAGATCATCATCGGTGCGACGGGCCAGAGCGGCCTGGGCAGCATCCTGATCGGCTCGGTCTCTCGTGAGGTGGCCAGACACAGTCGGCTGCCGGTGACGATTGTGAAGATGCCCGAAGTGGCCGAGGCGGATGACAGTTCCGCTGAAGAGGCTGAATCCTGATTTGATGGCGCTCTGCGCTTGATCAATAAGAGCTGGCGGAAATTTGAGTGGAAATCAGGCAGCCTGGCGCTGCTGGCCTGACTCACGTCTTTGCCAGCTGCTGCGGCTGCCTGCACGATGGGCTGCAAATTTGCCATGCGGCATGTTTGCCAGACGCGTCAGCATCCAGCGGCAGTAGCCTTGCACGCTCAGGCATTTGTTGATTTCTTCTTCGGGCAGCGGGCCTGAGACCACGACCAGCCGGTTCGCGCCTTCCCAGTCTCCTGCCATGCGCAGACGGCGCTGCGCGCCCATGGCCCAGGAGTGGATGCGGGTGGGGTGACCATGCTGGTGCACGCGGCCTGTGATTCGATCAAACGCGATGGCGACCAGCTCGGTCTTGAGGCGATAGGGGCGCTCTCCCGTGATGGCGTTGGGCGCATCACGCATGTCGTAGAGATAGTAGAACCCGGACTTGAGCCGATATCGCAGATGCAGTAAATCCATGAACCATGCCCCCCAAGCCTGTGTCACGCAGGACTGCGTGCAGGGCATTCTCCATGAAATTGTCACAAAACGGTGTTTTTTCGGGCTCAGGCAGTTTCTGGCGAGCTCAGCACCTGTCTGAGTTTGCCCAGTTGTTCGTACAGATCGCTGGCGTTTTTGCTGCCCAGTGGAGTCAGCAACTGCTCAAGCCATAGCTCATGCGCAGCTGCCATGGCCTTGAACTGCTTTTTGCCCGTACGGGTCAGGCGCACGATCATGGAGCGGCGGTCTTCCTCGTCAGCCACGCGTTCCACCCAGCCTTCGGCCACCAGTTGATCGGTCAGTCCGGTCACATTGCCGCCGGTCACCATCAGATATTCCGACAGGGTCTTCATGCGCAGACCCTTGGGAAAGCGGCTGAGCTGTGCCAGGTAGTCAAAACGAGGCAGGGTCGTGCCGAACTCTGTGCGTAGCTGGCTGCGAATGACCTGCTCGATCTGTGTGCTGCAGGTCAGAAGGCGCAGCCACAGGCGCACGGCCTGATGGTCGGAGTGGGACAGGCCAGCCTCGCGTCCCGGGGCTTCGGGCATGTCGATGGAAAAATCCGGATTGTGTTGGGCCATGGTTGGCATGGTGCGCAAACTAGCGTGCTTTGGGTTCAGGGTTTGGCCGGATTTTAGTGAAAATTTCATGCATTAATAATTTAGATATAAAGTAATTTTTTTGAAAAGCCAGGAACGGATCACAGTCATGAAAATTGTCTGCATAGGCGGTGGCCCCGCCGGCTTGTACTTTGCTTTGCTGATGAAGCAGATGAGCCCTGCACATGAGGTGACGGTGGTGGAGCGCAACAAGCCCTACGACACCTTTGGCTGGGGCGTGGTTTTCTCCGATGCCACTATGGACAATATGCGCGACTGGGACCCGGTGACGGCCGTGCAGATCGAGCAGGCTTTCAATCATTGGGACGATATCGAGTTGCTGTTCAAAGGGCGAAAGATTCGCTCCGGAGGACATGGCTTTGTGGGGATTGGCCGCAAGCATCTGCTCAATATCCTGCAAGCGCGTTGCGAACAGCTGGGTGTGAACCTGGTGTTCGAGACCGATGTGCAAAGCGACGAGGATTATCCGGATGCCGACCTGGTGATTGCCTGCGATGGCGTGAACTCGCGCATTCGCAGCAAATATGCCGACATCTTCAAGCCCGATATCGTCACCCGCCCCAATCGCTATATCTGGCTGGGAACGAACAAGGTCTACGAGGCATTCACCTTTGATTTCGTGCGCACGCCGCATGGCTGGTTTCAGGCGCATATCTACAAGTTCGACGACAAGACCTCAACCTTCATCGTGGAGACCACGGAGGAATGCTGGAAAGCCAGCGGTCTCGACACCGCCGATCAGGAGCAGTCCATTGCCTTCTGTGAAAAGCTGTTCGCGGACAATCTGCAGGGCGAGAAACTGATGACCAATGCCCGCCATCTGCGCGGCTCGGCCTGGATCAACTTTCAGCGCGTGGTCTGCGACCAGTGGTGGTTGAAAAACCGCAAGGGCAGCCATGTGGTGCTGATGGGCGATGCCGTGCATACGGCACATTTCGCCATTGGCTCAGGAACCAAGCTGGCGATCGAGGATGCGATCGAGCTGGCACGCCAGTTCAAGCAGCGGGGTGATGCGGCTGCGCATATTCCCGAGGTGTTGGCGGCCTATCAGGAAGCGCGTCGTGTCGAGACGCTGCGCATTCAGAACGCGGCCTGGAATGCGATGGAGTGGTTCGAGGTCTGCGGCCAGCGCTATTGCGACCAACTGGAGCCCGAGCAGTTCATGTACTCCATGCTCACGCGCAGTCAGCGCATCAGCCATGAGAACCTGCGCATGCGTGATGCGCAGTGGCTTGGCGGCTATGAGAAATGGCTGGCCGAGAGAAACGGCGTCGCGGTCGATGCCAATGCGCCGCCGCCCATGTTCCTGCCCTATACCCTGCGCGGCCTCACGCTGAAGAACCGTATCGTGGTCTCACCCATGGCGCAGTACTCTGCGGTTGATGGCGTGCCTGGTGAGTTTCACCTCGTTCATCTGGGTGCGCGTGCGCTCGGTGGTGCCGGTCTGGTGTTTGCCGAGATGGCCTGTGTCAGCCCCGAGGGGCGCATCACGCCCGGCTGCCCGGGTACTTATAGTGCTGAGCAAAAGCAGGCCTGGAAACGCATCAGCGACTGGATTCACGCCAACACCGATGCCAAGTTCGCCATGCAGATCGGCCATGCGGGTGCAAAGGCCTCGACGCGGCTGGCCTGGGAAGGTACGGATCTGCCGCTGGAGCAGGGCAACTGGCCCATCATGGCAGCGTCTGAGCAGCAATATCTGCAGGGAGTGAGCCAGATTTCCAGGGTCATGACACGCGCCGACATGGATGAGGTGCTGCAGCAGTTTGTGCACGCTGCGCAAATGGCGGCCGACATCGGCGTGGACTGGCTGGAGCTGCACTGTGCGCACGGCTATCTGCTGTCGGGCTTTATCTCGCCGCTGACCAATCAGCGCAGCGATGAATACGGCGGCAGCCTGGAAAACCGTCTGCGCTTCCCGCTGGAAGTGTTCAAGGCCATGCGCGCCGTTTGGCCTCAGGACAAGCCCATGTCCGTGCGCATCTCGGCTCATGACTGGGTGCCGGGCGGCATCACGCCCGAAGATGCGGTACAGATTGCCAAGGCCTTCAAGGCCGCAGGTGCCGATCTGATCGACTGCTCATCGGGGCAGGTCAGCAAGCTTGAAAAGCCGGTGTTTGGTCGCATGTATCAAACCCCGTTTGCAGACCGCATTCGCCAGGAGGCCGGTATTGCGACCATGGCCGTGGGCGCGATCAGCGAGGCCGACCATGCCAACAGCATCATTGCTGCAGGACGTGCCGACCTCTGTGCCGTGGCACGCCCGCATCTGGCCAACCCGGCCTGGACGCTGACCGAGGCCGCCAAGATTGGCTACACGCCTATCGTCTGGCCCAAGCAATACTTCCAGGGCAAGCGCCAGATGGAAGCCCTGTTCGAGCGCGAGAAAGCGCAGCAAGCCGGGGCCAAATGAAACACCCCCTGATTCGCGTCGCGTTTTCCCTCTCGGTCAACGCATGCAGACGCAGCCTGCGCTGCGGGGAGCCACGAGCTGGAGTGCACCAGTTCTGTGGGCCAGTGGTCTGGAGAATTCAATGACAGGCGATCTCAACCATCAACATGCGCTGGTGACGGGCGCGGGCCAGGGCATTGGCGAGGCGATTGCGCGCCAACTGCTGGAGCAGGGCGCTCGCGTCACGGTGCTGGGACGTCGCGCCGAGCCGCTGCAGAAACTGGTGGAAGAGCACCCCGGTCAATGCCAGATGGTGCTGGCCGATGTGTCCGATGAAAAACAGGTGGCAACAGCGTTTGCGAAGGCGGCAGCCGTGCAAGGTGACATCAGCATTCTGGTCAATAACGCCGGCCAGGCCAGCAGCGCGCCCTTCATGAAGATGGATGCCGCGCATTGGCAGCAGATGCTGGCGGTCAACCTGACCGGCACCATGCACTGCATTCAGCAAGTGCTGCCGGCCATGTCCGCTTCGGGCTGGGGACGAATCGTCAATGTGGCCAGCACGGCTGGTTTGGTGGGCTACGCCTATGTCGCGGCCTATGTAGCGGCCAAGCATGGCGTGGTGGGCCTGACACGAGCCCTGGCGCTGGAGTACGCCAAGACCGGGATCACCGTCAACGCCGTCTGCCCCGGCTATACCGAAACCGAGATTGTCAAAACCAGCATTGACCGAGTCGTTGCCAAGACCGGCCGCACTCCAGAGCAGGCAATGGCTGAGTTCGTCAAATCCAACCCCCAAGGCCGCCTGGTACAGCCGCACGAGGTGGCGGACGCCGTGCTGTGGCTATGTGGGCGAGGTGCAGCAAGTATTACCGGGCAAGCCATAGCCGTCGCTGGTGGCGAAGTCATGTGAACCGGATTTTTGGAGACAGACATGAGCGAATACGCAATCGATCCAGCGCTGCAAGCTGGCAATCACAAGCTGCTGGCGGGTTATAAGGCCACGCATTTCCAGTGGCAGGTGACAGATGGTGTGGCCACCATCACCCTCAATCGCCCTGAGCGCAAGAATCCGCTGACGTTTGATTCCTATGCCGAGCTGCGTGACCTGTTTCACCAGCTCAAGTGGGCTCAGGATGTGAAGGCAGTGGTGATGGTCGGCGCCGGCGGCAACTTCTGCTCGGGTGGCGATGTGCATGAAATCATCGGGCCGCTGGTCGCGCTCAAGGCCCCGGAGCTTTTGATGTTCACCCGCATGACGGGCGAGCTGGTCAAGACCATGCGTGCCTGCCCTCAGCCGATCATCGCGGCAATCGATGGCGTATGTGCGGGTGCTGGGGCCATCATGGCCATGGCCTCGGACATGCGCCTGGGCACCGCGCGCAGCAAGACTGCGTTCCTGTTCAACCGCGTGGGGCTGGCTGGCTGCGACATGGGGGCCTGCGCCATGCTGCCTCGCATCATCGGTCAGGGGCGTGCGAGCGAGCTGCTCTATACGGGACGCGGCCTGGGCGGTGAGGAGAGCGAACGCTGGGGCTTCTTCAACCGTCTGTGCGAACCTGAGAGCGTGCTGGCCGAGGCGCAGAAGCTGGCTGGCGATCTGGCTGCCGGTCCCAGCTTTGCCAACGGCATTACCAAGACCATGCTGCACCAGGAATGGGCCATGACGATTGAGCAGGCGATTGAGGCCGAAGCGCAGGCCCAGGCACTGTGCATGCTGACCGAGGATTTCTCGCGTGCCTATCACGCGTTTGTCGCCAAGCAAAAACCGGTCTTTCAAGGAAACTGATATGGCAGACACCAGCTATCTGAAGTGGCCTTTTTTCGAGCCCCATCACGCACGCCTTGCGCAGTCGCTGGATGCCTGGGCCAGGCAGAGCATTGCGCATGCGCATGGCCCCGATGTGGATGCTGAATGCCGCAAACTGGTCAAGGCCCTGGGCGAGGCAGGCTGGCTGCGGCATGCGGTTGCTGGGACGGCCTATGGCGGTGCGGGGGAGCAGATCGACACAAGAGCCATCTGCCTGATCCGGGAGACTCTGGCGCGCCACAGCGGACTGGCCGACTTTGCGTTTGCCATGCAGGGTCTGGGCTCGGGGGCGATTTCTCTGGCGGGCAGCGATGAGCAGAAAACACGCTATCTGAGCCTGGTGGCCAGGGGCGAGGCAATCTCAGCTTTTGCGCTGTCCGAGCCCGACGCCGGCTCGGACGTGGCGGCCATGGCCTGCGAGGCCAGGCTGGAAGGTGATCACTATGTCATCAACGGCGAGAAGACCTGGATCTCCAACGGAGGCATTGCCGACTTCTATGTCGTTTTCGTGCGTACGGGCGAGGCTGCGGGTTCGCGTGGTTTGTCGGCCCTGATTGTGGAGGCTGGCACCCCGGGTTTTGAGATTGTCGAGCGTATCAACGTCATCGCTCCGCACCCGCTGGCGCGTTTGAAGTTCTCGAACTGCCGCGTGCCTGCCGCCCAGCGCGTGGGCGAGGCCGGCGAGGGCTTCAAGGTGGCGATGCGCACGCTCGATGTGTTCCGCACCTCGGTGGCCGCCGCATCGCTGGGCTTTGCGCGTCGAGCCATGGATGAGGCCTTGCAGCGCGCGACCAGCCGCAAGATGTTCGGCGGCGTGCTGGCTGATTTTCAGCTCACTCAGGCCAAGCTTGCGCAGATGGCCACGCAGATCGACAGCGCGGCGCTGCTGACCTATCGCGCAGCCTGGTTGCGCGACCAGGGCGAGAACGTTACAAGGGAAGCCGCCATGGCCAAGATGACGGCGACCGAAAACGCCCAGCAGGTGATCGATGCCGCCGTGCAGATCTGGGGCGGCCTGGGCGTGGTCAGCGAGCAACCCGTGGAGCGCCTTTACCGGGAGATTCGCGCCTTGCGGATCTACGAAGGCGCGACCGAGGTGCAGCAGCTCATCATCGGGCGTGACCTCATCAAAAACCATGGCTGAAAGCGCTCACCAATAAAGAACATCAGCCTGTTTTGGCCAAAAGGAGTGTGAGTCATGTCGTACACCGCGCATATCGATACCTTTGCTGCCGACAACCTGCCACCACCCGAGCAGCAGCCCGAGTTCATTTTCGAGCTGCCCGAGCTGCGGTTCCCCGAGCGCCTTAACTGTGCCGTGGAGCTGCTGGATAGACATGTGAGCGAGGGGCGCGGCGACCGTCTGTGCATTCAGGCCGAAGGCCTGCGCTGGAGCTATGCAGATCTGCAGCTCAAGGCCAATCGCATCGCCAATGTGCTGACGCAGGAGCTGGGGCTGAAGCCCGGCAATCGCGTGTTGCTGTGCGCACCCAACAATCCCATGATGGTGGCATGCTGGTTTGGCGTTATCAAGGCCGGGGGCATTGCCGTGGCCGCCATGCCGCTGCTGCGGGCCAAGGAGCTGTCCACCATCATCGACATAGCGCAAATCAGCCATGCGCTGTGCGATGCTGCGTTGCGCACCGAGGTACAGGGTGCACAGGAAAAAACCAGCACGCTCAAGGCCGTGCGCTATTTCAACAGTGTGGAAGCCGATGCACTGGAGCGCATGATGGAGCATGCGGGCGATGACTTCCAGGCCGTGGCAACCGCAGCCACCGATACCTGTTTGCTGGGCTTCACCTCGGGCACCACGGGCGTGCCCAAGGCCACCATGCATTTTCATCGTGATGTGATGGCGGTCTGCGCCTGCTGGCCCGTGCATACGCTGCGTGCCAATGCCGACGATGTGTTCATAGGCAGCCCGCCGCTGGCATTCACTTTCGGGCTGGGAGGGCAGGTGCTGTTCCCTATGTCCATCGGAGCCAGCATGGCCTTGCTGGAGAAAGCCGGCCCCGTGCAACTGGTTGATGGCATTGAGCGATTTGGTGCCAGTGTGGTGTTCACGGCGCCCACGTCCTACCGTGTGATGGCCCAGCAGGGCGAACGCATCCGCCGCACCCGGTTGCGCAAATGTGTGTCGGCAGGCGAGGCCTTGACCGCCTCCACACGAGCGCTGTGGAAGGACGCGACTGGTATTGAAATCATTGACGGTATCGGTTCTACCGAGATGCTGCACATCTTCATCTCGCACCGCGAAGAGGAGGCTCGTCCCGGTGCCACAGGCAAGGCCGTGCCCGGCTATCGTGCCAAGGTTGTGGATGATGCGGGGCTTGAGGTGCCGCCCGGCACCGTGGGCAGACTGGCCGTGCAGGGACCCACGGGATGCCGCTATCTCAACGACAACCGTCAGGCCAAGTATGTGAGCCGGGGCTGGAATCTGACGGGTGATGCCTATCTGATGGATGTCGATGGCTATTTCGTTTATCAGGCACGCACCGACGACATGATCATCTCGGCCGGATACAACATCGCGGCGCCTGAAGTCGAGGAGGCCCTGATGCAGCACGGTTCTGTGGCTGAATGCGCGGTGATTGGCGTGGCCGACAGCGAGCGAGGCCAGATCGTCAAGGCTTTTGTGGTGCTGCGTGCCGGCCATGTGGCCAGCGATGCCATGGTCATGGAGCTGCAGGATTTTGTGAAGAGCCAGGTCGCGCCCTACAAATATCCACGGGCCGTACAGTTCGTCGATCAACTGCCGCGCACGGCCACGGGCAAGCTGCAGCGCTTTCGCCTGCATCAAACCTGATTGCCATGTTTTTAAAGCTGCATGCGCATGCTTGAAAAGCGCTGCAGGCAGATTTTGCTGAAGGAATTGTTTGGGTATGAATGCAGTGGCAATGGCTTCAAAACGCTTTGTGACGCAGGTGCCGATTCGTTTTGCGCACTGCGATCCGGCAGGCATCATCTTCTTTCCCCAATATCTGGTGCTGTTCAACGGGCTGGTCGAAGACTGGTTCAACAATGCACTGGGCCTGAGCTATGCGGACATGCTGCACAAGGACCGGGTGGGTCTGCCCATCGTGCACCTGGAATGCGACTTTCGCGCCATCACCCGCATGGGTGAAACCGTGAGTCTGGGCCTGTCGGTTGCCAAGCTGGGCAATCGTTCGCTGACGCTCGATGTGGATTGCACAGGTCCTGACGGCCAGCTGCGCGTGACGGCGCAGAAAGTGCTGGTCTTCACCAATCTTCAAACCCATCAGGCGATTACCGCGCCACAAGCAATTCGCCGCGCCATCGAACGCTGGCTGAGTTCATCCAATCCAACAGAAAACAGGAGTTGAACATGCAAGTACTGCTACCGCCGGGCTGGCCCCGGCCCAAGGGATATGCGAATGGCGTGGCCGTCAGCGGCCGCCAGATCTATGTGGCCGGCATGATTGGCTGGGACGCGGAGGGCCGGTTTCATACCGACGACCTCGCGGCGCAGGCCAGGCAGGCTCTGCACAATATCGTCGAGGTGCTGCAGGCCGGCGGAGCCAGGCCTGACCATATCGTGCGCATGACCTGGTATATCACCGACAAGAAGGAATATCTGGCGAAGCAGGCCGAGATCGGCAAGGCCTATCGAGAGCTGATTGGTTCATTCAACGTGGCCATGACGGCCGTGCAGGTGGCGGCCTTGATCGAGGACCGGGCCAAGGTGGAGATCGAGGTGACGGCAGTCGTGCCAGACTGATTGGCAATCTGCGCACGCACAGCCGCTGGGCCTTGGGCGCAGCGGTTTTTTTACGGCTGCTGCTTTGCAGTTTTACCGTTGTGCTGCGCGGTTTGCATTGGGGCGGCGGAGGCTGAGCTATCCTCGCGCCCAAGGGGCTGCCCTCCAGCCGTTGCAAACCCGCTGTTTTGTGAGATGCCATGAAGCCGATATTTGACCCGTACCGACGCCATGTTCTTCAAGGCATGCGTGCCGCAGCATTGCTGACGGGGGGCGCAATGCTGCTAAGTGCCTGTGGCAAGAAGACACCCAAGGCCGCTGCCGTTCCTGCCGGAGCTACCGTGTTGGCGCTTGGAGACTCCTTGACGCAAGGTGTTGGAGCCAACGCAGATGCCAGCTACCCCAGCCTACTGGCCGAGCGCACGGGCTGGAAGGTGGTGAATGCCGGTGTTTCGGGTGAGACCAGCAAACAGATTGCGGACCGTTTGCCGGGGCTGCTCGATGAGCACAGGCCATCGTTGGCGATTCTGTGCGCCGGTGGTAACGACTGGCTGCAGCGCAGGAGCGAGCAAGTTGTGCAAGGCGAGATCACGCGCATGCTGCAGCTGTGCAAAGCCAGGGTGACCCCCGTGCTGCTGGTGGCCGTGCCGGAGCTGAGCCTGAGTGCAGCGTTGACGGGGCGCATGAAGGATCACTCCATCTACCAAACCTTGGCCAAGGACAACCGGGTGGCATTGCTGCCCGATGCCTGGAGCGAGGTGCTGGGCAATAGCGCCTTGCGCGCCGATCAGGTACATGCCAATGCCGCAGGCTATGCGCGATTCACCGAACTGTTGCTGGCTCATGCCCGGGCTTCTGGTTTTCTGGCGTAAACCACGGCTCGGCCCCGCCGCAGCGGGCCAAGAGGGCTTCAGAAGTCCAGTAGGCTCAGACCCACGCTGAGTACCGTGCGCTTGTTGTTGTAGTCGACCAGGCTGTCGCCATAGCCGCTGAACAGCTGAACATGCAGGCGCAGATTGCTCTTGCCGCCGTTCCAGCCTTCGCCCAGGGTGCGCAGCCACTCGATGCGCCCGGACCCCTTGCCCTGGCCCAGCGAGCCACGTGCGGTCAGGCCCAGGTAGTTCTGCTCGTTGACGTTCCAGCCCAGCTTGACTTCACCGCGTCCGATGTAGTCCTGGATATGGGGGTTGTCGTCCTCAAGCGCGCTCTCCTTCATGCGCTGCCAGGCTTTCAGATGCAGCTGCCAGCGGTTGCCCAGCTCGGCCCCGGTCATCAGATGCCAGCGGTTCCAGCTGCGTGACAGCGGGTTGCTCTGACCGTTCGACTGGTGCGCGATGCCTATGCCCGAGTAGCGCCAGCGCCAGCCCAGCGGCAGCTGGGCATCCGTCGGGTAGACGTAGAAGACCTCGGGCTCGTGGTCGGTGGTGCGGAAGGGTCGCGAGATATCGCCGTTGAACAGCTGCCAGTAGGACTGCTGGGTATAGCCGAACCACAGCGAATCCTTGCCCTTAGAGGTGGGGCCGGTCAGCAGGCCGGAGGCAATCTTGGTGCGGGCCGAGAGCTGCAGGCGCATCTCGTGCTTCTGATAGGGCTGCTCGGTCGCCAGGCCGCGGCTGGGCGAATAGGGTTGCTGGTTGACCTCGTCGCCAACGACCACGGAGACCGACATGGGGCGGTAGCCGCGGAAGTTGAAGGTGCCGCAGTCCGTGCCGGGCTCCAGCTCGAAGTAGCGCGACACCTCGGTGTAGCGCGGATCGCGGCAGCCGCCGTTGTTGGGCGAGAGACCCAGGCCGCTGTCGGCGCTGGCGACAGTCGCCGCAGCCGCACTGGCGGGCGCGGCATCGTTCACCGAGACGGTAGCGGCTGTGAGAGCAGGCGCAGCTTGTGCGCTGGCTGCAGGCGCACTCCAACCGGAGGCCTGGGGCGCAACCGCCGGGCCTTGCTTGATTGCCCAGGCGTCAAAACATGCCAGGCGGTCGTTGTTGCTGGTGGTGGCAGCACATTGCTGCCAGCTTTCGGGGGGCGGCAGTTCCGCGCTGTTGGCGGTAACTGGGTTCAAGCCGCCGACCAGCGCCAAGCCGATGCTCAGGGTCAGGGGATGCGGGGTGAAAAAGCGAATACTCATGGGATCAATCAATGCACAGGCCGGTTGCGGTTGGCAACACCCAGCCCTGCTCAGGGTTGGGCCTTGCGCATGATGAACGCACGGGGTGGAACATTTTCTCCCTCCTGGTAACTGCCGTGAATTTCTGTACCGCAGCTGCCGTCGACCACTTCGCCCAGCCAGGTGCCGGTAATGCGTGAGCCGTCAGCGCTTTCTTCGAGAGTGACCGTGCCCTCGTTTACATCACCCACCATGGGGTGGCTGCCGCCCGGGCGGCTGATGCTGCCTTTGACATTTCCTTCCCATTCGGGATGCGGGCCCAGCACCATGCGGACGGTTTCTTCGCTGCCGGCGACGGAGCCTGTCCATTCACCTTGCAGCTGCTTGTCGCTCATCTGCCAGTCTTGCGGGCAAGTGCTGGCAGACTTGGATTCAAACTGGGCACAGGCGCTTATGGAAAAAGCGCTGGCAGCTATGAAAATCAGAGTTCTCAGAGTCATCTCGGGTCTTCAGTTGGCAGCGCCCGGCGCCGTCTGGTTCTTGCGTGCGGCAAATTCTTCGCGCAGCTTGCGCAGCTTCTCGCGCGGGTCTTCCTTTGCCGTGGCCGCATCGAGGCCCATTTCCTTGATGAAGCGGCTGGGCTGGCAGGCCACCATTTCGCGGCCCTTTTTGCGACGCTTGGTCCAGCTCACGGCCAGCGTACGCTGGGCGCGTGTGATGCCCACATACATCAGGCGGCGCTCTTCCTGCAGCCGCGCTGCCGTTTCATCGCTGACCTTTTGCTGCTTGCCGTCGTCGTCGTCGAGCTTGAACGGCAGCATGCCCTCGGTCACTCCGACCTGCATGACATGGGGCCATTCCAGACCCTTGGATGCATGGAGGGTGGAGAGCACGACCATGTCCTGCTCCTTCTCGCGCTCGCTGATGGTGGACAGCAGGGCGATGTTCTGCGAGACCTCCAGCAGGCTCTTGACCTCAGTCTGGGTACCGGCGCCTGCGGCATCCTCGATCTGGCCGCCGGCACGCTGGGCCATCCAGTCGCAGAACTCCAGCACATTGCTCCAGCGCGCGGCGGCGACAGACTCGCTGTCTTCGCTGTCATACAGATACTGTTCGTAGCCAATTTCCTTGAGCCAGTCGATCAGAAAGCTGCGCGAGGCTTCAAAGCCCAGGGTGTGGCGGGCGCGGTATTCGAGGTCGTTGATGTAGCGGCCGAATTCCAGCAGGCTTTCGAAGGCCTTGCGCGGCAGTGCCTCTTCCAGCATCGCATTGAACAGCGAGCCGAACATGCTGAGCTTGTGCGCAGCGGAGAATTCTCCGAGCTTGCCCAGCGTGGTGTGACCGATGCCGCGCTTGGGCGTGCCTATGGAGCGCAGAAACGCCGGGTCGTCGTCGTTGTTGATCCAGAGGCGGAACCAGGCGCACAGGTCCTTGATCTCGGCGCGGTCGAAAAAGCTGGTACCGCCCGAGACCTTGTAGGGGATGTTGGCCTTGCGCAGCGCCTTCTCGAAGGGCTTGGCCTGGTGGTTGGCGCGATAGAGGATGGCGAAGTCCTTCCACGCGGGCTGCGGGTTCATATTGGCGCGCAGGCTCTGGATGCGGGCCACGGCACGCTCGGCCTCGTGCTCTTCGGTGTCGCAGTCGACGATGCGCACGGGTTCGCCCTCGCCGAGTTCCGAAAACAGTGTCTTGGGAAACAGCTTGGGGTTGGGGCCGATCACATTGTTGGCTGCGCGCAAGATGGCGCTGGTGGAGCGGTAGTTCTGCTCCAGCTTGATGACCTTGAGCTGCGGAAAGTCCACGGGCAGCTTCCTGAGGTTGTCCAGCGTGGCGCCGCGCCAGCCGTAGATCGACTGGTCGTCGTCTCCCACGGCCGTGAAGTGGGCACGTTCGCCCACCAGGAATTTCAGCAGCTCGTACTGCGTGGCGTTGGTGTCCTGGTACTCGTCCACCAGCACATGGCCCAACAGGCGTTGCCATTTCTCACGCACCTCGGGGTGGCCGCGCAGCAATCGCATGGGCATGCCGATCAGGTCGTCGAAGTCCACGCTCTGGTAGGCGGTCAGGCGCTCTTCATAGCGCTGCATGATGAGAGCGGTGCTGCGTTCGCTGTCGTCCTGGGCCATGGCCAGGGCCTTGCGGCTGTCCCAGCCCTGGTTCTTCCAGCCGCTGATGGTCCACTGCCACTGGCGGGCCGTCGCCACATCGGTGGTGCCGCCCGCGCAGTCCTTGAGGATGCCGGTGACGTCGTCGGTGTCCAGAATGCTGAACTGGGGCTTGAGGCCGAGAATGTGGCCGTCCTCGCGCACCATGCGCACGCCCAGCGAGTGGAAGGTGCAGATCAGCACCTCCTTGGCCTGGCGGCCTATCAGACCTGCGGCGCGCTCGCGCATTTCGGCGGCGGCCTTGTTGGTAAAAGTGATAGCGGCAATGCGGCGTGGCGCCAGACCGGTTTCGATCAGACGGCCTATCTTGTGCGTAATCACACGGGTCTTGCCCGAGCCGGCGCCTGCCAGAACAAGGCATGGACCGTCGGTGTAATGCACGGCCTGGAGCTGAGCGAGGTTGAGACCAGCAGACATGAAGCAGAGTGACCCATCATCAAAAACAAGGACTGGGAGCATACCGCTTCGCTGTGAAGAGCCCTGATGACAGTGCTCACAACTGACAAAAATCAGGGACTCAGCGAGCGTTTCACCTACACATGCACTCTCCTGTTACTTGAATAATTGTTGTAATAAGGTGTTAGTTGTGTAGCGTGAAGATTGCATCGTGTCCGGCCTTGATCCCGACAGTGCCAGCGAATTGGCGGTGGTTGAGGGATTCATCGTCTTTTTCTCAACAGTCAGGGTGCTGTGCATGGCGAGAACCATCGGTGAAGTGAGCTTGGCCGCAGAACTTTGGACGCCTGCCGTGCAGCAGCGCTTTGAAGCGCTGTTCGCCGTCGCAGCGCGCAAGTCGCTTTCCGCCTGGCGTCAGGTTCCGCGTCATGCAGCCGAAGTGCTGGTGATTGAAGGGCTGGAGAGCCTGCTGGCCAGGGCAGAGGCGAGAGCTCCTTGCGTGGTCTATCTCGGCGGCGAGCCAGCCATGCAGCCACTGGGGCGTTCTTCCCAGGGCTGGGTAGTGCATCTTGATGTGGACTTCACGTTGTCCGACCTGATCGACATGCTCGACCGGGCCGCGGTCTTCCTCATGGACTGGAAAGCCCGGCACAGGGCCGGTGCGCCCCTGTCGCTGCAGCGTGCCTTGCAAGAGCTTCAGTTGCAGGGAGTCGACTGTACGCATTGCTTTCAGATCAAATCCTGGGTTGCTTTGCCTGGCAGCGCCAACAGCGCGCAGAACATGCGCGTGCTGGCGCTGCTGTCGCGCGGGCCCATCGATGCCAGATCACTGGCCGAACATGCCGGCATCGAGATGCAGCAGCTCTGGGCCCTGTTGTCCCTGCCCCAGCTTCAGTCCGTGCTGAGCTGCAGCCAGCCTGGTAGCGAGGAGTCCGCCGCCGCTGCAAAGCCGAGCGCCGCCAGGCAGCCGGCCGCTGCCGTGACGCTGCAATGGATCAGCAAGCTGACGGGCTGGATTACCCGTGGAGGACGTACATGACATCTTTCATGCCCATGCAGCCCGGCCAGGGCTTGCTTCGGGTGAGTCTGCTGGGGCCCATGGGCATAGGCAAGACCACGGCGCTGCGCAGCCTGTGTGGGGAGCTCATGGCAGGCAGCGATGTGCGCAACCTGGACAAGGCGGCGCACCACAAGGAGTTCACCACGGTCGGAGCGGAGTTTGGCGAGATTGACCTGGGCTCTGGAGAGCGACTGCAACTGGTAGGCAGCCCTGGTCAGGATCGTTTTGATTTCGTGCGCCGCTGGGTGCTTTCTGCATCGGTGGGAGCGCTGCTGATGGTGGACGTCAACGATGCGGGCGCGGTGGACTATGCCTGCGAGATGCTGACGGGGGTTGCAGAGTTGGATGCGGCACCTTTGATGGTCATTCTCAGTTGCCGCCCCGCCAGCGGAGCAAGGCTGGAGGCATTCAGCTCCGGCCTGGTTGCCAAAGGCCATGACCTCATTCCGCTTGTTGAGGCAGATCCACGTGATCGCCAGCAGATGCTGGATGCCCTGAGCGTGCTGGCATCGCTGCTGTCCTTGCAAAGTCAGACTCTATGAAGACCCATAACTCCCTCGTGATTCCGCCACATGCTGTGGAGGCAGGTCAGGAAATTCTGGCGCGCGTGGTCGCCCCGGTGGCGGGCGTCCACATCGCCTTGCTCTGTACCCCTGACGGTTTCGAGATTTCAGCGCTGCGCATTCGCAGCGAACTGCCGACCGAACGACTGTCGGCCATGGCAGGCTCGCTCATGGCCATGGCCAAGGCCGTGGCCAATGAGATCGGACACAGGGATTGCAAGCGCCTGACCTTCGAGACGGAGTCGGGCACGGTGGTCTTCCAGGCGGTGAACGGATCCTTCCCGGCCGTTCTCTGCCTGGTGGTGGATCAGAACGCCTTGCTGGGGCGCGCGCTTTGGGCGGCTGGCGAGGTTGCAACAGGGTACCTGCCCTCTTGATCACAGGTTCACTGGAGTTCTGAGTCTGAGTGGGGTGCGCATCTGGCGCACGAGTTCCTTGTCTTGCTTTTTTCAAAAGGTGGATTTATGGCCTCTATCCAGGATTCTCTGAACGCTCTGATGACCACAGACGGTGCTGTCTGCGGCGCCCTCGTGGACAGCGCCAGCGGCATGCTGATGGGCAGCGTAGGCGGCGGCGTGGACATGGAGCTGGCTGCGGCCGGCAACACCGAGGTCGTGCGTGCCAAGATCAAGACCATGCGCATGCTCAATCTCAACGACCAGATAGACGACATACTGATCACTCTGGGCAAGCAATATCACATCATCCGTCCCGTGGCCGCCAATGACGGCGTGTTCTTCTATCTGGTGCTGGACAAGGCCCGCGCCAACCTGGCTCTGGCGCGCCGCAAGACTGCAGATGTGGAAAAGGAACTCAAGCTCTGACGCACTGTCCTTGTACCTGTCACAGCAGCCTGCCTTGCGCAGGCTTTGTTTTTGGGTAGGTCTGCACTGAAAAATTTTCATCGAAGGTCGTGAAAGGGCTGGAGCCGGGCGCTGTCACAATTTGTGCGTGCTGTCCGTACTCCTCATCACCTTCCCCTTCTTTGCACTGGTGGCTTGCGGCTTTGCCGCCACATGGCGGGGCATCCTGCCCCAGGCGGCCATTCCTGGCCTCAATGCCTTTGTGCTGTACTTCGCGCTGCCCTGCATGCTGTACCGCTTTGGCGCGCAAACGCCGATTCATCAGCTGCTCGACATCAACGTCACCCTGGTCTATCTGTTCTGTGCAACGCTGATGGTGGGCGCGGCCGTGCTGCTGACACGCAGACGCCTGGGCTGGAACGATGCCGCATTCGGCGCTTTGGTGGCCGCGTTTCCCAACACCGGCTTCATGGGCGTTCCCATGCTGGCGGCGCTGCTGGGCGCGCAGAGCGCTGGGCCGGTGATCGTGACCATGGCCATCGACATGGTCATCACCACCTCGGCCTGCATTGCGCTGTCGCGGCTGGACCTGGCTGGTGGGCAGGGTCGAAATGGTGCCTGGCTGGCGGTGAGCAATTCGCTCAAGGGCATGGCGTCCAATCCCATGCCCTGGGCGATTGTGCTGGGCGGTCTGGCGTCGGCCATGGGCTGGGTGTTGCCCGGCCCGGTGGACAAGACCGTGGCCATGCTGGCCGCAGCGGCTTCGCCTGTAGCCTTGTTCACCATAGGCGCCGTGTTGGCCCGCTCGCAGATGAACAGCCACGAACGCGTCGCCGTGCGCGACTATGTGCCGATCGCACTGGCCAAGCTTGTCGTCCACCCGTTGCTGGTCTGGGCCGTCGGACAGGCCGCGATCGCAATGGGCTTGCCGCTCCAGCACGAAACACTGGTGGTGCTGGTGCTGCTGGCGGCGCTGCCGTCCGCCAGCAATGTATCGCTGCTGACCGAGCGCTACGGTGCCCACAGCGGCCGCGTGGCGCGCATCATCCTGGTATCGACCAGCCTGGCCTTCCTCAGCTTCTCCGCCGCCGTGGCGCTGATGACCTGATCAAAAACAAGAGCGGCTTGCGCAAGACCAGCTTGCGCAAACCGCTTTTCATGCTTTTTAACCCCCTTGCTTATTCAGATCCCTTTCGAAAGAGACAGCGAGCAAGGGCCGCCCCGCAGCGAGGCTGTCGTCCCCCTCCGGCGCTTAGCGCCTCAGGGGGCGTGGCTCAATACTCCCAGAACATCCGCTGCAGTTCCTTGGTATTGGCGCCCTTGGTCAGCGCCAGCATGGTCAGCAGGCGTGCCTTTTCGGGGCGCAT
Source organism: Comamonas sp. AG1104 (assembly GCF_003350425.1). Taxonomy (NCBI): domain Bacteria; kingdom Pseudomonadati; phylum Pseudomonadota; class Betaproteobacteria; order Burkholderiales; family Comamonadaceae; genus Comamonas; species Comamonas sp. AG1104. Next base: position 65,772 of record NZ_QQAS01000009.1, read on the forward strand.
GTCGTGGGCGACCACCCAGTCATACTTGTCGTCGGGCTGCTCGGCATTGCGCAGCACAAAGCCGTAGGGAACGCGTGACGAGCGCACGACGAGCACGCCCTTGCCGCGGGCATCCTGCAGCGGCTTGACCATGCGGTCGGCCACCGAGCCATTGCCGGTGCCGGCATGGACGATGGCCTTGGCGCCGGCATCGACCAGTGCATTCACGGCCGTGGGCTGGACGCTGCCGTAGGCATAGACGATGTCCACCTGAGGCAGCTTGTCGATGTTGTCGATATTGAACTCGGAGTTCATGGTGTGGCGCTTGACGGGGGCGCGGAACCAGTAGTTCTTGCCCTCGACCACCATGCCCAGCGGGCCCCACTGGCTCTTGAAGGCGCCGGTCTGGATGTTGATGTCCTTGTTCACATCGCGGGCGGTGTTGATCTCGTCATTCATGGTGACGAAGACGCCCTTGCCCCTGGCGTCCTTGGAGCCAGCCACACTGACGGCATTGACCAGGTTCAGTGCGCCATCGGCGGACAGGGCCGTGCCCGGGCGCATGCTGCCGACCACGGCAATGGGCTTGTCGGTGTGCACGGTCAGGCTCAGGAAGTAGGCCGTCTCGGCCAGAGTGTCCGTGCCGTGGGTGATGACGATGCCGTCCACATCGGACTGCTTGGCCAGTTGCGAGACGCGCTTGGCCAGGGTCAGCAGATTGTCGTTGGTGAAGCTCTCGGAAGCGATCTGGAACACCTGCTCGCCGCGCACATTGGCGATCTGGGCCAGCTCGGGCAAGCCGGCCAGCAGCTTGTCCACAGGGACCTTGGCGGCCGTGTAGGTGGCGCTGTTGACGGTCGAGGCACCGGCACCCGCAATCGTGCCGCCCGTGGCCAGCACCACCACATTGGGCTTGGCTGTCTGCGCCTTGGCCGCCTGCGCGGCCGCAGGTGATGCATCCTGGGCCAGGGCTGCGCCGGGGGCGGATAGAACGCCCAGAACGGCAATGGTGGCAGCCAGCAAGGACTGGCGGAAGACTTGTTTTTGCATGAAGTAGTGCTCCGTGATTGAATGAAACGGCCTCTTGTGGAGCCGAGCCTCACACCATGCAATAGCCATGCCGGCTTGCCCATTCGCGCAAATCCCGATGGATTTGCCAAGCGCCTGCGGTTTTTATAAATTGATAGCTGTCAGCGCTTATGGGTAAAGGGCTGAAGAGCTAAAAACCTTAAATTTCAGACGACTTTAGATGCTGAGCGGATCCACATCCACGAGCCAGCGCACCAGCGGCCTGTGTTCGGGCAGAGTGCGCAGCCAGTGCAGATACTGCTGCCAGGCATTGAGAAAGCGCAGCAGGGCACTGCGGTTGCCGGCTTCCAGCAGCATCTGGGCGCGCTCCACATTGGCCACGCGCTGCACCGCCATGGGAATCGGCGGGTAGATGAACACCTCATCCAGATAAGGTAGCTTGGCCTCTCTGGCGACCTGAGTGGCGGCATTCAGAAAGGCCTGGGCGGCTTCCTGGGTGCGTGCATCAGCGCGGACTATGGCCTGGAAGGCATAGGGCGGCATGCCGGCATCCAGCCGTTCCTTGAGCTGTTGCCTGGCAAACGCCGGGTAGTCATGCTTGCGCAGTGCGGTGTAGACGGCGTTTTGCGGGTCGTGGCTTTGAATCCACATCTCCGGATGGCTGCCCTGGGCCTTCACATATTGCGCGTCGCGCCCGGCACGCCCGGCGGCCTGCATCAGCAGGCAGAACAGCCGCTCCGGGGCGCGATAGTCGCTGGAGTACAGCGCACTGTCGGGTTGCACCGCCGCCACCAGCGTGATGCGCCGGAAGTCATGGCCCTTGGCCACCATCTGGGTGCCGACCAGCACATCCACATCGCCGGCATGCACCTGGGCCAGCTGCTGCTCCAGGCTGCCCTTGGCCTTGGTGGTGTCGGCGTCGATGCGCGCCACGCGGGCCGGATTGCCGTCGGGACGCTGTACATTGCGCAGCAGCCGCTCCAGCTCTTCCTGTAACTGCTCCGTGCCCTTGCCCAGAGGCAGGATGTCGGGGTTGCCGCAGCTGGGGCAGGCAAACGGCACACGCTGGGTAAAGCCGCAGTGGTGGCAGCGCAGCGTGCGATCGCCCTTGTGAAAGACCTGGTGAGCGCTGCAATGGGGGCAGTCGCTCTTCCAGTTGCAGTCGGCGCAGAACAGCACAGGGGCAAAGCCGCGACGGTTGAGCAGAATCAGGCTTTGCTCGCCGCGTTTGACGCGCTCGGTGATGGCTTCGATCAGCGGAGGCGAGAAGACGGCGCGTTTGGGCTGCTGGCCCATGTCCACCATTCTTACCTTGGGAAGGCTGGCCGTGCCTGATCCGGCTGCGCCGATGCGACTGGGCATATGCAGGCGCAGATAGCGGCCGACCTCGGGTTCCGAGGCATGCCAGCTCTCCAGCGACGGAGTGGCGCTGCCCAGAATGACCTTGGCGCCGGTATCGCGCCCGCGCCAGATGGCCAGATCGCGCGCCGAATAGCGCGCGCCTTCTTGCTGCTTGTAGCTGGCGTCATGCTCCTCGTCGACCACGATCAGCGCCAGTTGCGGCACGCTGGCAAAAATAGCCATGCGCGTACCCAGCACAATGCGGGCGCGGCCAGTGTGGGCGGCCAGCCAGCTTTTGAGACGCTGCGGGTTGGTCATGCCGCTGTGCATGCTGACTACGGCGTCCTTGCCGTACTGAGGCACGAAGCGGGCGACAAACCGCTCTTCCAGTTGAGGCGTGAGGTTGATCTCCGGCACCATCACCAGTGCCTGATCCTCTGGGTTGGCATCCAGCATGGCTTGCACTGCACGCAGATAAACCTCGGTTTTGCCGCTGCCCGTGCTGCCGTAGAGCAGGAACGGGCCGGGGTTTTGCTCAATTTGCTCGAAAACCGAGGACTGCTCGGCGCTGAGTGCGAGCAAAGGCGTTGCGTTGCTGGCGTCAGGCGTGTGAGCCATCGTCTCGGTGCTCGCTTGTGCCGCTTCGGCGGCTGGTGCCTGTGCCTTCTTGCGCTTGCCAGCCGGTGTCTTGGCCGTCTTGGGCGGAGCCAGCCGCCGTGCCAGTTGTTCGGGCGACATATCGCGCAACTGAGGCGGCAACGCGGTGACGGCAATCTCGCCCAAGCTGCGCTGGTAATAGTGCGCGGCAAAAGCCACCAGCCGTCGCCAGGCCTGGTCCAGCGGCTCTATGCCTTGCAGCAGGCCGGCAATGCTACGCAGTTCCACCCCGTCTGGAATGGCTTCGGGGGCGGCGGGCGTATCCCAGACCACACCCAGCAACTCTCTTTTTCCCAGAGGAACGCGCGCCAAGGTACCGGGCTCCAGCCATGCGTCGCTTACGTAGCTCAACAGATCACCTACGGCGCTGTGAGCAGGGGTCTGGACGGCAACGTAAACGATATGGGGCATGGAGTTGGATCGGGGGAAGGCGCTGCAGAGGCCGTAGTTCCTCAGAGCTATAGCAGATTTTGAGGCCTGCAAAGGCTTTGCGTTCTGTGGATAACTTTGTGAGAAACAATATGCGCGAAAGGCCTGAGCAAGTCCTGTTCGCGTTTGTAAGCCGGCAGGATGGCTGAGCGGTTGAATAATTAATTTAGTTAAAACAAAGACTTATATGTATTCATGGCGCGGTGGGGAGCTTGCTTTGGCGAAGTGTTGGCAGGGAGTCTGCCTCGCCATATCTGTGCATAAATCAGGCGGCGAGTCACTGTCAACCGAGAAGCTCCCTAAACCTAAATGCGTTCAAACCGCGGTGCAAAGTCCTTAACTTCTCAAAAAATAGCACTAGAGCAAGCCTCCATGAGGGCTGCAGTTATCTCGGAGCATCCATGTGTGGATAACTTCCGTCAATCGACACCGAGGTTGGTGAAAAAATAAAAAAGCGCCAAGCACTGCTGGCGCCGAATTTCTCAGAGTCCGAGATTTAGTGATTTGAAATCAATGATTTGCTGCCGCTTTGCTGCATCTCAGGCCGGCGATTGTCGTTCAATAACCATTTGATTTTATCGGGTGATTGGGGCCCATTGTTCTGCAACAAATGCCTGGGAAGGCACTTGTTGCAGGTGGAGTCAGCCCTTTGTGCGCAGCAGGCGCGAGTGGCTGTGCACAGCTTCGACCAGCGCGGCCACATGTTCGGGCGGGGTGAACTGGCTGATGCCGTGACCCAGATTGAAGATGTGGGTGGGGCCGGTGGTGTTTTTGTCGGTATGGGGCTTGCCAAAGCTGTCCAGCACGGCACGCGCCTGGGCGGCGACCTGCTCGGGTGCGGCAAACAGCACATTGGGGTCGATATTGCCCTGCAGCGCCTTGCCTGGGCCGCCGACCTCGCCGCCCACGATGGCGCGAGCCTTGCCCAGATTGGCCGTCCAGTCCAGACCCAGCACTTCGCAGTCGATGTCCTTCATGTCGGGCAGCCAGATGCCTCCGCCCTTGGTGAAGACGATACGGGGCACATCGCTGCCGTCCACGCCGGTGCGCTTGAGCTGAGCCAGCACGCGCTTGGTATAGGCCAGGCTGAATTCCTGGAAAGCGCCGTCGGCCAGCACGCCGCCCCAGCTGTCAAAAATCATCACGGCCTGGGCGCCGGCATCGATCTGGGCGTTCAGGTAGGCCGCCACGCTGTCGGCGTTGACCTCCAGGATGCGGTGCATCAGGTCGGGGCGCGAGTACATCAGCGACTTGACGGTGCGGTAGTCATCGCTGCCCTTGCCCTCGGTCATGTAGCAGGCCAGAGTCCAGGGGCTGCCCGAGAAGCCGATTAGTGGCACACGGCCATTGAGCACCTTGCGGATATTGGTGACGGCATCAAACACATAACGCAGCTTGTCCATGTCGGGCACGGCCAGCTCCGCCACGGCGGCCTCGTCGCGCACGACCTTGGCAAAGCGCGGCCCCTCGCCTTCGGCGAACGACAGGCCCAGGCCCATGGCGTCGGGCACGGTCAGGATGTCGCTGAACAGAATGGCAGCGTCCAGAGGGAAGCGATCCAGCGGCTGCAGGGTCACCTCGGTGGCGTAGTCCACATTGGTGGCCAGGCCCATGAAGCTGCCGGCCTTGGCGCGGGTGGCCTTGTATTCGGGCAGGTAGCGTCCCGCCTGGCGCATCAGCCACAGGGGCGTGTAGTCAGTAGCCTGGCGACGGCATGCGCGCAGGAAGGTGTCATTGGTCAGGGGGGCGAAACTCATATGTCGATTGTCGCCCACTCCGGCTTTCCCATTCACCACAATCCCGAGCAGCAATTCAGCTCTCTGTGCAGGGATGGCGGCTGCCATGGCTTGTCATGCAACCGTCATCCAAGTGTCGCGCGGGCTTCATCTGCTTTTTCCACAATGACGCCACGCAGACACACCGTGTGGCACAGGCAGGCCGCCAACTGCGTCCAACACCGGAGGAAAGCAGACATGAGGCATCCCGAGATTCTTGATGCGCTGAATGGCCAGGGCATCGCGACGACACCGTCATCGGCTCCCTCGCTTTCCCATCGCCCCGCCAGTCCCGCACACGCCGCAGCGCCCGCTTTGCGTCTGCAGGTGCGCTGGGCCCGTCATCTGGACGAGGTCCGCCAGGCCCAGCGCCTGCGCTATCAGATCTTTGCCGAAGAAATGGGCGCTGTGCTGCAGACACCCGTGGCAGGTCACGACATCGATGTCTTCGACGATTTCTGCGAGCATCTGATGGTCTGCGATGAAGAGCAGAACAAGGTGATCGGCACCTACCGTCTGCTGACTCCCGCTCAGGCCCAGCGCGCCGGCGGTCTGTACAGCGATCAGGAGTTCGACCTCTCGCCCATCAACGCCTGGCGTGCGCAGATGGTGGAGCTGGGACGCAGCTGCGTGCATGCGGAGCATCGCCAGGGCGGCGTGATTCTGGCGCTCTGGGGAGCGCTGGCCGAATTCATGCAGCGCAACCGGCTCGAGGCCATGGTGGGCTGCGCCAGCATTCCCATGCAGTACCCGGGCCTGGCCCATGGCGAAGGCCCGGCTCGCATCTGGCAGCAGCTGCGCCAGAGCCATCTGGCCGAGCCCGAGCTGCAGGTGCGCCCGCGGGTGGCGCTGCCCGAGGAGCTGGCATGTATCAGCAATGTCTCGGTGGATGCGCTGAAGGTCGAGCCGCCAGCGCTGATCCAGGGCTATCTGCGCGCCGGCGCCAAGGTGCTGGGTGCGCCTGCCTGGGATAGCGACTTCAATACTGCCGATCTGCCCATCATGATGCGCATGCAGGATCTGCCTTCTCGCTATCGCCGACTGTTCGGACGCATGAAGGCTTGAGGCGGGAGCAGAAAGCAAAAAGCCTGCGGCCGATGTCGCAGGCTTCTTGCATGGCAGGGCGTGCTATGCGGCGTGGCTGGGCTCATCTTCCAGGCCTTCGGCAAACAGGCCCAGCGCGGTAACCATCAGGCCCAGCATGAGGAAGGCATAGGCCGCAATGGATAGCACCAGACTCATGCTGTAGCCCCATTGGAGAACCGAGCAGGCCCATTCCCAGGAAGCATAGAGCGCGGTGCACTGATTGCTGGCCGGCATGTGCACATACCAGGTGACGGCGACCCACATCAGGACCAGCATCACCACCGTGGTGCGCAGCTTGTGCGAGGGGGTCTGGTCCATGTTCTTGAGCAAGACCAGTGGTATGGCTCCACCCCAGACAAACATCATCAGCCAGCTGAAGGCCGGCGCCTGTGCCAGTATCTGCTGCAGCCACTGCATCTTGGGCATGCTGTTGATGCTGGCCAGGATGTCCCAGGCAAAGGGCAGGGCCAGACCGGCAATGGCCAGGCTGGCTAGCGCCAGTGCACGCAACAGGCAAAGACGTTTGTGAGACGGCTGATGGATAAGGTTGGCATGCATGGCTTACCTCCTGTGCAGTTCAGGCGGTCCGCAGCAGTCAACGCGTGCAAGGCTGGCAAAGGCCGAAAACTGCGGTTGTGCCTGGCTTGTGGGCAATTCCAGTCTAGAGCTTTTGTCAGGTTTGTGCCATAGGTGCTGCGCTCCTGCTTGGAGTCGCGTTCCAGCGCGAACCGAAGCCAGACCGGAACCCGCCGGTTTGACAGGGCGAGACTGGTGTGCCGAGTCGTAAAGTTGATTGCGCCAGGTTCATGAAACCCACCGGCTCTGGTTTCTTCCGCCCCACGGGACTAAGCTTTGTCTGCTCGACTCGGGGCGCCGGGCAAAGGAGTTCTTATGCTGAGCCAATCTGCGGTGACGACGATGCTGCCGGTAATGGATCTGGCGCGGGCCCGCGCTTTCTACGAGGAATGCCTGGGTCTGCAGCCCGGGGAACTGCGACCCGACGGGAAATTTGTCTACCGGGTGGGCGGCAGCGCCCTGGCCCTGTTTCCCAAGCCTGGCGGCACCAAGGCCGAGCACACGGCCATCAGCTTCCAGGTGCCCGATATCGCCGCGAGCATTCGGGAGCTGAAAAGCCGGGGCGTGGTGTTTGAAGACTATGACTTTCCCGATTTCAAGACCACCGACCATGTCTGCGTGCTGGGGGCCGAGAAAGCCGCCTGGTTCAAGGACACGGAAGGCAATTACCTCTGCCTGCACGAGGATCTGCAGCAGGCATGAGGGGTGCAGCGCCCGGCGCGCGAGAGCGGCCTAGATCTGCTGGAGCGCGTCCAGCACTTCGCTCTTGGAGAGCAGCTCGCTCATCACCACCGGCGGCTTGCCGGGCAGGTACAGCACATAGACGGGGACGCCGCTGCGTCCCAGTGATTGCAGCGCCTGGGTGATGGCCGGGTCCTGGCGTGTCCAGTCGGCGCGCAGCAGCTGCACCTTGTGCTGTTCGAAAGCTGCCAGCACCTCGGCATTGCTCAGCGTGGTGCGCTTGTTGACCTGGCAGGTCACGCACCAGGCGGCCGTGAAGTCCACAAACACCGGCTGGCCCGAAGTCTGGGCAGACTGAACCTTGTCTGCCGACCAGGGTTGCCAGAGTTCGCCGGCCTGTGCCCTGACCTGATCCACAGGCTCGGCCTTGATCAGCGGCAGGGCGTAGTAGGCCACGCCAACGGCCAGCAGCAAGGCGATGGCACCGAGGCTCATGCGGCTCTTGCCGCGCAGGCCCAGGGCCCAGATCAGCGCAGCCAGCACCAGTAGCAGTGCCAGCAGGGCCGCGGCGGCGTCCATGCCGCCCTGGTGGCCCAGCACCCAGACCAGCCAGACCACGGTGGCAAACATGGGGAAGGCCATGGCGTGGCGGAAGGTCTGCATCCATGGGCCGGGGCGGGGCAGCCAGCTCACGACGGCGGGCACGAAGCTGGCCAGCAGATAGGGCAGGGCCATGCCTATGCCAAGCGCCGCAAACACCGTCAGCGCCTGCGCCGCTGGCATATCGATGGCAAAGCCCAGCGAGGCACCCATGAAGGGCGCTGTGCAGGGCGATGCGATGGCCACGGCCAGCACGCCTGAGAGAAAGGAGTCGAGCATCGGGTTGCGCGCCTGGGCGCTGGCAATGCTGCTGGGCAGCAGATTGCCGAACTCGAACCAGCCGGCCAGATTCAGCCCCAGCACGGTGAACAGCGCCGCCAGCAGCGACACCACCACGGGCGACTGCAGCTGGAAGCCCCAGCCCAGTTGCTGGCCCGCCGCGCGCAGGCCCAGCAGCAGCGCGCCGAGTGCCACAAAGGACAGCACCACGCCTGCGGTATATGCCAGGCCGCTCAGTTTCTGGGCATGGCGATTCTGGCCATGACCCGAAAATCCCAGTACCTTGATGGCCAGCACAGGAAACACGCAGGGCATGAGGTTGAGGATCAGGCCACCGATCAAACCGCCCAGCAGCGCTGCCAGCAGACCTGTGCTGCTGACGCTGCCCGAGGTCTGGGCAGGAGCTGTTGCATTCTTGTTCGCTTCCAGTGCGGCAGCGAGCGCGGGGGAAACGCCGGTCAGAGTGGCTGGCGTCCATTGCCCCTGCACATCGAGCGTGCTGCGCCAGGCGATAGGCTGACCACTGTCCAGGGCCGCAGCGCGGTCCTGGTCCGCCAGAGCCACAACAATGGCCAGTTGCGGCGGCGTATCGCTGCGCATATCGGACAGCGGCAGACCTTCAGCGACCCAGTCGTTGCCATCCCAGCGTTGCTGCCAGTCCTTGCCAGATTCGGCCGCATGCTTGAAGGTTTCCGCATTTTCGGGGTAGAGCTCCAGCGTTTTGCCCTTGATCGCTGCCGGCAGGCCGGCGACACGCAGATGGATACGGTCGTCAGCGATCTTGGCATTGGTATCGGCGGCTGGCTGCACGCTGGCCTGGCCATTGCCGTTCAAGGCCACGGGTTGCTGCGCCCGGGCCTTGAGGAAATCTTCACTGTTGGCGGCGGTGCTGCCGACCACGGGAATCTGCAGGGTGAACTCGCCGCTTTCGGGGATGCACTCAACGCGGCAGATCAGCCAGCTGGCGGAAAGATGAACCTCCACCATGCCGGAGGCGGGAGCCTTGAAATCGCTGGCGACCTTGACCGGTATGGGCAGCAGCACGGTGTTTTCATAGCCGTAATTGACCAGCGGTCCTACCCGCAGCGCATGGGGTGTGGGCCAGTCAATGCTGCCGGCGCTCAAGCCTGACGGCAGCTGCCATTGCAGCTCGGTCGGCAGGCCCGAGTCGCCCGCGTTCTTCCAGTAGGTATGCCAGTCGGGTTCATGCTCGAGCTTGAGTCCCAGCCAGAAACTCTGGCCGGCAGCAATTCCCTCGGGGGCCTGGGCTACCAGTTCGGCCCGCACACGCGGGGTTTGCACCAAGGCGGTGGAGTTGCTGGCTGATGTTTTGAGCTGAATTCCGGCTGTGGCGCTTGTGGATAAAGCGCTTGAAGCTATCAAAAGCAAGGCAAGCAGCCAGAGCGCAAGCAGCGATGGGCGAGGGCGGCGTGAAGAAGTGGCAAAGAGCATGACGTTGGTAAGAGCCTGGGCCGGTATTTTGGTTCCTGAACCGCAGCAGTATGGTCAGCAGTGATTAAGTCGGTATGAGTGCCTCTGCCGTCAAGCGGCTTCAGGACTTGTCCACAGCCTGGGCCTGATTGGCCACGGGGCTGGGCGGCTGACCACCGACTTCGGCCGGCATGACAATGCGCTCGCAGTTGCTGGCGTTGTTCAGCAGTGCATCGGCATCGACGGAGGTGTTCTCGGATGTTTCCGAGGGGGCTGTGATTGCCGGCTCGACTTGCCTGGTGGGCAGCATATGGGCCTTGCGCCAGTGGCCCCAGCGGTAATAGGTCAGCATCATCAGCATGGAGCAGACGGAGCTGATGGGAAAGCTCCACCAGATGGCATCCACGCCCATCACGGGTTGCAGCCAGCGTGCCACGGGGACGCGTATGCCCCACATGGCAATCGCCAGAATGAGCACTGGTGCCATGACGGCGCCCGTCGAACGCACCACGCCGGCCAGCACAAACGTCACGCCAAAAAAGAGGAAGGAGCCTATGGCGATGTGGTTGAGGTGGCGGGCCACCTCCAGCGAGGGGCTGCCGCCGGGCAGAAACCAGCCCAGCACATGACGGTCCAGCAGCACGATGAGGGCGATCAGGCTGCCAGTCAGCACAAGGTTGCCCAGCATGCCGGCATTGGCCGTGGCACTGACGCGCTTCCAGAGGCCCGCGCCTACGTTCTGCGCTGCCATGGACGAACAGGCTGCGCCTATGGCCATGGCCGGCATCTGCACATAGGTCCACAGCTGTAGCGCAGCGCTATAGGCGGATGCGGTCTGCACACCATGTTCGTTGACCATGGAGATCATGGCGATCATGGCCAGCGAGATCATCACGATCTGCACGCCCATGGGCAGGCCCTTGACTACCAGAGTTCGCACAATCGTCAGATCGGGCTTGAACAGCCCCAGCTGCCGGCGACCTATCCACAAGGGATGGCGGCGCAGACGCAGCCACCCCAGCAGGGCAAAGAAGCTCACGGCATTGGCAACCAGCGTGGCCACTGCCGAGCCCTGGATGCCCATGCGCGGCACGGGCCCCCAGCCAAAGATCAGCAGCGGGTTGAGGGCCATGTCCAGCGCCACGACGACGAGCAGAAACCAGAACGGCGTTCGGGTGTCTCCCGCGCCGCGCAGGGCCGCCGTCACAAAGCTGAACATGAACAGCAGTGGAATGGCCAGAAAGATGACTTTGAGATAAGCCTCGGCCAGTGGCAGCGCTGCCTCCGGTGTGCTCATCCACTGCATGAGATGGCGCGAAAGTGGCCAGCCCAGCAAGGCAATCAGCAGTGAAACAACACCAAAAAATGTAGCGCTGGTGCCAAGTACACGCTTTGCTTGCGCGATGTTTTTTGCGCCAATGCTCTGGGCAATCAGGATATTGGTCGCCATGCTGATGCCGAACACCGCGCCGATCAGCGCAAACATCACATTGTTGGCATTGGCGGTGGCCGTCAGCGCGGCCTCGCCCAGGTGACCGCCGACCCAGATGGCATTGACCGAGCCGTTGAGCGACTGCAGCACATTGCCGGCCAGAATCGGCAGGGCAAAGACCAGCAAGGTGCTGGCAATCGGGCCCTGGGTCAGGTCGCGGGTCTGGGGCTTGGAGGTGGCGGTGCGCGCACTCTGGCGCGAGACGCTGGCGGAGGCTTCAGGCATCGGCCCATTGTGGGGCATGTCGGCCGGTTGCGGTTGACGGGTGGTGGGCCCGGAATCCGGGGCAGGAGGTGGTTTCGGGGCGCTGGCGCAGCTACGATGATGGCCATGAGCAATACCCCGACCACTCCCGCAAGCGCGCTTCCCCGCTGGCCGTCACGCTTCTGGGCCCAGGCCTCGGCCCATGACTTTGCCCTGGCCCAGAGCACTGGCCTGGCCGCCGACACCGTGGCCGTGCTGCCCGTGGCTGCGGTGGAGCAGCATGGGCCGCACCTGCCGCTGTCGGTGGATGCCAGCCTGATGGAGGGCGTCATCGATGCCGCTCTGGCGCAGTTGCCAGCCGAGCTGCCGGTGCTTTTTCTGCCGCCGCAGAACATTGGTTTTTCGGTCGAGCATACGAACTATGCAGGAACCTTGAGCCTGCAGCCTGCCACACTGATTGCGTTGTGGACGGAGCTGGGCGCCTGCGTGGCGCGCGCCGGTATCAGGAAGCTGCTGCTGCTCAACGGTCATGGCGGCCAGGTCAGCGTGATGGACATCGTTGCGCGCGAGCTGCGTATCAAGCATGGCCTGCTGGTCTACAGCGCCAGCTGGTTCGGGCTGGTGGATGTTGTGGCCAACCAGCAGTTCTGCGCGCATGAGCACCGCTTCGGCATTCACGGCGGCGAAGTGGAGACATCGATGATGCTGCACCTGGCGCCCGAAACCGTGCATATGGAGCGTGCGCAGAACTTTGCCTCCAGCTCGGAGCAGCGGGCCGGAAAATACCACTTTATCGGCAATGGCCGCAGCGCCAAGCTGGGCTGGGCCATCGAGGACTACAACCCGGCAGGAGCCGTGGGCAACTCCGCCGCCGCGACGGCCGAGCGCGGCGCGGCCATGGTGCGTTCATCGGCCGAGGGCCTGGTCAGGCTGCTGGACGAAATTCATGACCTGCCCCTGAGCACGGTGGTAAATCAGCCGCAGCCGCTTTGAATTCAGGAGCTTATTGCGCAATATCAGTATGCATTTGCGATGCATTTTTTATTGAAAACCAATGCTGTAAAGCGATGAAAGCTACTTAAAAGATAGCAAAAAAACAGAAAAGCCCTGAAAGGCCACGGCAAAAATCTGTTTCATCGCGAGCCTCGTTCAACGCAAGCCGCCAAAAACTGGCGTGCTCCATGCGCGTGACAGTGAGCAAGACCTGGGCGGCCCCCGCTGCCGCGCCGCGAGGCTGTCGTCCCCTTCCGGTGCGAAGCACCAGAGAGGGGGAAGGCGCGCCAGCGCCATAGATCTGCTCGCAGACACCGTAGGGCAGCGGCCGCAGCCTCTGTCAACGCCCTGAAAAACTGGCGCGGTCCGCAAAGAGACAGCGAGCAAGCGCCGCCGCGCAGCGAGGCTGTCGTCCCCTTCCGGTGCGAAGCACCAGAGAGGGGGAAGGCGCGCCAGCGCCACAGGGGGAGATTACTGTTTCGCAATCTTGGCCGTGGTGATGACATCGCCCCAGCGCTTGATTTCCGATTGCAGCAGCTTGGCAGTCTGCTCTGGCGTGCTGGCCTGGGCCTGCACATTCAGTTCGCGCAGCTTCTTGGCGACCTCGGGGTTGTTGACGGCGGCGTTGATTTCCTTGTTCAGACGCGCAATCACGGGGGCGGGTGTCTTGGAGGGTGCAGCCAGCGCATTCCAGGAAGAGGCCACAAAGCCCTTGACGCCGGATTCCTGGGCCGTGGGCACATTGGGCAGCAGCGGCGAGCGCTTCTCACCTGTCACCGCGAGCAGGTTCACGGCCTTGGAATTGATCTGGCCCATGATGGGCGTGAGAATTTCTACGGCCGCATCGATCTGCTTGCCGCGCAGCGCGGTCACCACGGCGGGCGTGCCATTGAAGGGCACGATCTGCGCATCGATGCCGGCCGTGGTCTTGAACAGCTCGGCCGCCAGATGCTGGGTGCTGCCCACGTTGATGCTGCCCAGGTTCAGCTTGCCGGGATTGGCCTTGGCATAGCTCACGAGTTCGCCCAGATTCTTGAAGGGCGATTTGGCATCGGTGATGACGCCAATGTCAAAGTAGCCCAGCGTGGAGATGGGCGTCAGGTCCTTGACCATGTCGAAGGGCAGATTGTTGAACAGATTCACCGTGACGGCGCTGCCGTTGGACATGAGAAACAGCGTATGGCCGTCGGGCGCCGCCTTGGCCACGGTGTCGGCCGCCACGATACCGCCCGCGCTGGGCTTGTTGTCGATGACCACGGGCTGGCCGAGCTGGGTGGACAACTGCTGGGCCACCACACGGGCCGTCACATCGGCCACGCCGCCGGCCCCGAAGGGCACGACGATGCGGATGGGTCGGTTGGACAGGCCTTCGGCCTGGGCGGTGACGGCAAATCCGCTCAGCAGGGCAGCCCCCGCTGCGGCACTGATCAGGGATTGGGTAAAACTGCGGCGTTTCATGCTTGTCCTTCTGTCTGAAACTTTTATCCAGAGAGTGTGCCGCCGAAAAATGCCCAGAGGCAGCAGCAAAGCGTTCTGTCTGCTATGCCGCACAGGTATGGCTAGTTACCGCTTGCTTGCAGGGCAGCCAGCCCCCAGTGATGCATGGCTTCGCGCAATATCAGCAGGGCGGCCGCATGTTCAGCGGTCTGCGGCAGTTGCGGGTCGGCATGGCCGGGCTGCTGGGCCTGGCGCGCCAGCAGCTCGAACAGGTTCTCGATGGCTTCGCGTGAGGCCTGGGTGGCTTGCGGGTCGGCCGTGGCGCCATGGATCAGTTGCCGCAGCAGCGGGTCTGTCGTTTGCAGCAGGCTGGCGCCTGCAGGCAGCCAGCGCCCGGCCGGCATGACGGCGTCCTCGACATCGGCAATCGCGTTTTCCAGCATCAGTGCATCGGGCATGCGCTGGGCAAAGGCCTTGACCAGGGTGGCAATGCCTATGGGTAGCCGATGTTGCTGCGAGCCGATGTCGAGCGTCAGCGCCGTATCGCCAAGGGTGAGAAAGATGGAGTCCATTGCGGCTTTGTAGCACTTTGCGTTGGCCGGCTCCTGGCCTGAAGGGGAGTCAGGCGCTGGTGATCCAGTTTCTGTATTCGGCGCTATCGAGATGGTTGAGCGTGTTGAAGCTTTGCAGCATCAGGCGCTTGGGGCTGATGCTGAATTCGGTCACGGCAATATTGCGCAGCCGCATATTGAGGGCGATGGTCACCTCGGGCGCGGTGCCAAGCACCTGGCCCACGGCAGTGGAGATGGGGCCGCCGCTGCTGACCAGCAGCACGTTCTGGCCGCTGTGCTGATGGCGTATCTCCTCGAGCACCTGGTGCACGCCGTCCGCAAAGCCGTTCCAGTCGGGCATGCCCTGCGGGCTGATAGTTCCTCCCATCCATTGCGCCAGCGCGTCGCACAGCAGGCGGAAATGATGGCGGTACAGCTCGGGCGTATCGGGCCTGGGCAGGGGGGCCGGGTGGATGGCGCGCAGCAGGGCTTCGCTGTCGTACTCGTTGAGTCCGGACCGGCTTTGTGTCTCGGGGCCGGAAGCGCTGCCCAGGCCCTGGACGATGCCGGCCAGCGTCTGCTGATGGCGCTTGAGCGTGCCTGCGTAGACGGCGTCGAACTTCAGACCTCGCTCACGCCAGTACTCACCCAGACGCACGGCCTGATCCTGGCCGCGTGGGCTGAGCTGGTCGTAATCATCCGCGCCAAACGAGGCCTGGCCATGGCGCACAAGGTAGAGGTTTCCCATGGCGCGGATGTTGGGCCTTGGCCGCTTGCTGCGCTGTCATGCCTGCGACCAGGTGGCGCTTGGGTGACAGCGGACTGGTTCGCATTTCCGCATCCCGCATCGGGATTGAGGTGCGGGCATGGCCTGGCGCTCGGTTAAGATAGTTGAGAGCTATTCTCAAAAACATAAAAACACGCTCCGCTTTCGGTACTGGTTCACGGATCTCCTGCGCTTGGCTGGCAGGAGGCTTGTCGGTTTCGAAGCGGAGCGTGTTTTTTTATGCCTGTTCACCTTCTGGAGCCCTCCATGTTTCGACGACCCCTGTTTGCACTGGCCGCCGTTGCCAGCCTGTGCGCCCCTGCGCTGTCCGCCCACGCCGAGGACATCACGCTCTATACCACCCGTGAACCGGCTCTGATCCAGCCCTTGCTGGCTGCCTTCACGGCGCAGACCAAGATCGGCGTGAAGACGGTGTTCGTCAAGGACGGCCTGCTGGAGCGCGTCAAGGCCGAAGGCCAGCGCTCGCCTGCCGACGTGCTGATGACGGTGGATATTGGCAATCTGCTGGATCTGGTGGACGGTGGCGTGACCCAGCCCGTCAAGTCCAGCGTGCTGGAGGCGGCCATTCCGGCCCAGCTTCGCGCAGCAGACAACCAGTGGTTTGCGCTGTCCATGCGGGCTCGCGTGCTGTATGCCGAAAAGGACATGAAGATCGGCGCCTTCCGCTATGAAGACCTGGCCAAGCCCCAGTTCAAGGGCAAGGTCTGCAGCCGTGCCGGCCAGCACCCCTACAACACGGCGCTGATCGCCGCCATGATCGCCCATGACGGCGAAGCTAAGACCGAGCAGTGGCTCAAGGGCGTCAAGGCCAATCTGGCGCGCAAGGCCACGGGCGGCGACCGCGATGTGGCGCGCGACATTCTGGGCGGCATCTGCGATGTGGGCCTGGCCAACACCTATTATGTGGGCCATATGAAGGCGGCCAAGGAAGGTACGGACGCACGCAAGTGGGGCGATGCCATCAAGGTCGTCAAGCCTACTTTCAACGATCCCAAGAGCGGCACGCATATCAATATCAGCGGCGCCTCGGTGGCCAAGCACGCTCCCAACCGCGATCAGGCCGTGAAACTGCTGGAGTTCCTGGTTTCCGAGCCGGCCCAGAATATGTACGCCCAGGCCAACTACGAGCACCCTGTGCGCAAGGGCGTGGCGCTGGATCCCGTGGTGGCCCAGAGCATCGGCGAGATCAAGATCGATCCGCTGCCGCTGACCGAGATCGCCAAGCATCGCAAGGCTGCCAGCGTGCTGGTCGACAAGGTGGGGTTTGATAAATAAGTAGCACCCCCTGAGCGGCTTTGCCGCTTCCCCCTCTCTCGCCTTGCTGCGCAATGCGGGAGGGGGACGACAGCTTCGCTGCGGGGCGGCCCTTGCTTGCTGTCCCTTGCTTCGGAGCATGCTTGTTTTAGCATTGCGCTCCTGTATGAGCCCCTTCGCTGGGGCATGTCTGTTTCTGGGCGTTGGTCTTGGCGTGATCGTTTTGTCTTGATGTTTTCTTACCTTCGTTCAGGGCTCAGGCCCGTCGGGCCGGTGTGGCAGGGCGCAAGCTGGTTGATTGCGCTGGGGGTGTTTGCGCCCATCGCCTCGCTGGCCTGGCTGGCGCTGGGGGCGGACTGGGCGCACTGGCAGGATCTGCTGCGCTATGTGCTGCCCGATGCCGCAGCCAATACGGCCTGGCTGCTGGGCGGGGTGGGCCTGGTGGTTCTGGTGGTGGGTACGGGCTGCGCCTGGCTGGTGACGGCCTGTGATTTTCCGGGGCGGCGCTGGCTGCACTGGGCGCTGCTGCTGCCGCTGGCCATGCCGGCCTATATCGTGGCCTTTGCCTATCTGGATCTGCTTCACCCCATAGGCCCGGTGCAGGGCGCGCTGCGCTGGTTGCTGGGTTACGACAGCCCGCGCCAGTGGCGCCTGCCCGATCTACGCTCCATGGGCGGTGCGATCTTCGTGCTGGGGTTCACGCTCTACCCCTACGTGTATATGACGGCACGGGCCATGTTCATGACCCAGCCGGCACATCTGATGGAAGCTGCACGCTCGCTGGGTGAAACCCGCTGGGGGGCTTTTTGGCGCGTGGCCCTGCCCATGGCGCGGCCGGCACTGGTCGTGGGCCTGAGCCTGGCGTTGCTGGAGACGCTCAACGATATCGGTGCGTCCGAGTTTCTGGGCGTGCACACGCTCACGGTGTCGATCTACACCACCTGGGTCACGCGCTCCGATCTGGCCGGTGCCGCGCAGATTGCCTGCTCCATGCTGCTGGCCGTGGTGGCCCTGGTCTGGCTGGAGCGTCAGGGTCGCAGTCGCCAGCGCTTTGGCTCGGCCCAGCGCATGAGGGCCATAGCGCCGCACCGCCTGCCCCCAGGCACTGCCTGGCTGGCCACGCTGGCCTGCAGCCTGCCGGTGCTGATCGGCTTTGCTGCGCCAGCGGCCTATCTGGCCTGGGAAAGCGGCAAGCGTCTGGTGCAGGGCTCGGGCGTGTCCGAGGGCCTGGTCTCCAGCCTGCTCAACACGCTGGGGCTGGCGCTGGGCGTGACCGTGATTGCGGTGGCTGCGGGTCTTGTCGTGGCCTGGGCCACGCGCACCGGCATCAGCACGCGAGCGCCTTCGCGCTGGCCAGCGCAGCTGGCGGCGCTGGGTTACGCCGTGCCGGGCACGGTGCTGGCGATTGGTTTGCTGACTCCCGCGTTGGCGCTGGATGCCGGGCTGGCCAGCCTGTTTGGTGCCAAGGGCTTGCCGCTGATGGGTCTGGGCGTGGTGCTGGTCGCGGCTTGCGTAATTCGCTTTCTGGTCATGCCCGTGGGCGGCATCGAGGCCGGACTGGCCCGTATCCCGCCGACGTTGGAGCAGGCCTCGCGTCTGCTGGGCGAAAGCCGCCTGGGCACGCTGCGCCGCGTACACCTGCCGCTGCTGCGGCCTGCCATGGCCACCAGTGCCATGCTGGTATTTGTCGATGCCATGAAGGAGCTGCCTGCCACCTTGCTGCTGCGCCCGGCCGATTTCGACACCCTGGCCACCTGGCTCTATGCCGAAGCCGCGCGCGGTACCTATGAGGAGGGCGCGATCGCCGCGCTGTGCATTGTTGTCGCGGGGCTGGTTCCCGTCCTGCTGCTGGCGCGCACGCAGCTGTCGGATGGGCTGCGATGAATACGCATGAAAATCGGCTGTGGCGCTTATTTATATTGCGCAAGCAGCTATTGAAAATGAATAGGATGAACAGGACTTGTGCAAACAAGAATGCAGCAACGGCCGGCCTCCCGAGGCAGTCGTACTGCCCGAACCCGTTTTGCCTAAGTCTTGACGAAGTGACTGCATGACCGCCTCTCTACAAATTGCGCAGCTGCAACTGGGCTATGAAACGCCTATGGGTCTGCACACCGTGCTGCAGGGCTTTGATCTGCAGGTGCCTGCAGGTCATATCGCCAGCCTGCTGGGGCCCTCGGGTTGCGGCAAGACCTCCGTGCTGCGTGCGATCGCGGGCTTCGAGCCGGTGCGCGCGGGCAGCATTCATCTGGGCGAGGTATTGCTCTCCGGCCCCGGCACGCACCTGCCTCCCGAGCAGCGCCATGTGGGCATGATGTTTCAGGAGTATGGGCTGTTCCCGCATTTGACGGCATTGCAGAACGTGGGATTCGGCCTGCGCCGCATGGGCAAGCCAGAGCGCGACAAGCGTGTGCAGGAGCTGCTTGCCGTGGTAGGGCTGGCGAATTCAGGCAGCAAGTTCCCGCACGAGCTGTCCGGCGGTCAGCAGCAGCGTGTGGCGCTGGCGCGAGCTCTGGCGCCGTCCCCGGCCCTGCTGCTGCTTGATGAGCCATTTTCCAATCTCGACGCAGCCACGCGCGAGCGCCTGACGCTGGAGGTGCGCGACATTCTGCGGGCTGCCGGGCAGACGGCCATTCTGGTCACGCACAACGCGCAGGAGGCCGAAACCATGGCCGACCAGATCTGCAGGATGACGCCGGTTCAGCTCTGAGCCGGCCCTGAGGTTTAAAGCAGGACGCGGCCCGAGGTGACGGTCACGGTGTGGCCGCCCACCCAAAGCTTGCCGTTGGCGGCGGTCTGGACATGAACCTGTCCGTCACGGCCCACGCATACGCCTTGCGCGGCGATATAGGGAGTCTGCAGCAGACCTTCGTCCGTCAGCCATTGGGCCAGCGCAGCATTCAGGCTGCCTGTGACAGGGTCTTCGCTCGCGGTCTCGCCTACCAGGGCGCGTACTTCCAGACGCGGCTGGGCTGAAGTCACTTTTTCTTGAGCGGCTTCTTCAGCCTGCTTGGCAAAAGCGCGGGCTTCGCGGCTGGAGCGGCCGATCAGCGGGGCATCCTCTTGCACCTCATAAATGGCTGCCAGACCGGCTTTGGCCCCCAGCTTCTTGAGCGCTCCAAAGTCTGGCTCCACACTCAGAACCGTATCGGGGTGGTCCAGCAGCAGGCCCAGCCAGGGCGAGCCGTTATGGAGGCTGCGCGCCATCAGCAGCTGCTCACGCTGCAGGCCCAGAGCCTGCAGCACAGGTGCCAGTTCCTCTTCGCGAATTTCCTGAGAGTCGAGTGAAGGTGCTTCGAAAAAAAGAGCGCCTTGCGCATCGCAGCCAATGGCTACCAGGCCTTTTTTGCATTCCTGCAGCACCTGCTCGGGGTTGCGCGGCTGGCCGCCCTGGGCCAGCCAGGCATGGCAGCTGCCCAGCGTGGGGTGGCCGGCAAAAGCCAGCTCGCCCGCGGGCGTGAAGATACGCAGTTGGTAGTCGGCTCCAGCGGCCAGCGCTGCGGCGCTGGGCTGCAGCACAAAGGTGGTTTCCGACAGATTGGTCCAGTGCGCAAAGGCCTGCATCTGGGCATCGCTCAAGCCATCGGCGCCCAGCACCACGGCCACGGGGTTGCCGAGCAGCGCGGTGTGCGTGAACACGTCCACGGTCATATAGGGACGGGATAGCGCGATATGGGGGGCTGGAGCAGACATGGGCAGCGATTGTCGGCAAAAAGAAAAACCGGCGCTGCACGGTGGTTCGTGTCAGGCCGGTTGATGAGGCGCAACATATGCCAAGCGGTGTCAGGGACACCGAGGAAGCGCCGCCGCGCACCGAGGGTGTCGTCCCCCTCCCGCGAAGCGAGAGAGGGGGAAGGCGGGGAGCGCCTCAGGGGGAGCTTTCAGGTCAGAGGCTGGCCTTGATGGCCTCGGCCAGGGACTTGATGCCGATGTTGATCTGCTCGGCAGACACCGTCACATACGACAGACGCAGCGTGTTGTTCTGCGCATCGCCGGCGTAGAAGGGGGCGCCGGGCACAAAAGCCATATTGCGCTCCACGGCCTTGGCCAGCAAGGCCTGGGCGTCCATGCCTGCAGGCAGCCTGACCCAGAGGAACATGCCGCCCACGGGACGTGTCCATTGCACGTCGAGGCCGGCCATCTCGCGCTCCAGGGCCATCAGCATCACATCGCGCTGAGCCTTGTACATGGCCCGGATGGTGGGCACATGGCGGTCCAGAAAGCCGTCCTTGATGACTTCAGCCACCACGCGCTGGTTGAAACTGGGGGTGTGCAGGTCGGCAGCCTGCTTGGCCTGGGTCAGTTTGCCGTACACGGACTTGGGCGCGACGATGAAGCCGATGCGCAGGCCGGGGGCCAGCACCTTGGAGAACGAGCCCATGTAGATCACGCCCTCGGGGTTGCGTGCAGCCAGGGGCAGGGGCGGCTCCTGCTCGTACCAGAGGTCACCGTAGGGGTTGTCCTCGATCAGAGGGATATCCAGTTCTTTGGCCTTTTCCACCAGAGCCTGGCGGCGCGCATCGCTCATAGTGCGGCCGGTGGGGTTCTGGAAGTTGGGCAGCACATAGGCCAGGCGGGCCTTGTCGGCGCCACTGCCGATCTGCCTGGCAAAGTCCTCGATCAGCATGCCTTCGTCGTCACTGTCCACGCCCACGGCCACGGGTTCCATGGGGGTGAAGGCCTGCAAGGCGCCGAGGTAGGTGGGCTTTTCAACCAGCAGACGGCTGCCCTTGTCCAGGAACACCTTGCCAATCAGGTCCAGCGCCTGCTGGCTGCCGGTGGTGATCAGGATCTGCTCGGGATCGACACTCCAGGGCAGGAAGTCGGCAATCGCCTGACGCAGCGGGGCAAAGCCCTCGGTGGTCGAGTACTGCAGGGCTGCGGCACCGTCACGCTGCATCACGGTCTGGCAGGCTTCGGTGAATGCGTCCAGAGGGAAGGCCTTGGGGGAAGGCAGGCCGCCAGCCATGCTGATGATGCCGGGGCGGTCGGTCAGCTTGAGGATCTCGCGGATGGCGGAGGAATTCATCTTGGCAGCACGTTCTGCCAGCGTCCATGTTGTCATAAAACAGTACTCGATCTCTACATTGCCAGCCCGGGCAGGGCTGGCCGGTGTGCATTCTCACGCCGTTGTCGGGCATGTGCCGGCCTGAGCTTGGGGCTCGGGATGCAATCGCTGCGGCGCACAAAGCGCTGCAACCATGCACCAGCAGGTGGGCTTATTGTGTCGCGGCCGGTTTGCCTGTGTGGGCTGGCGGGCAATTGCGACGGTGTGGTCTGAAGTCGGTGAGACCGCAGACCGTGACCATAGCCCTGTGTGGAGGGCGGCCAAGAGAGGTTGATGGACTCAATATACGCTTGAGACCATTACAGTACCTATACAGACAGTCTCACAATTATGGCTTCTGTATTGGTGTCCGCTTCAATACAGTTCGCTGCATATCACCATGTCCATCTCCCTGTCCCGCCAGGCGGCCCTGACCCTGACCCAGCAACTGGCCGAGCGTCTGGCCGAACGCATACGCACCAGGCTGCTGCCCGCAGGCGCGCGCCTGCCTTCGGTGCGTGAATGCGCGCGCCAGCAAGGCGTGAGCCCCTACACGGTGGTGGCTGCCTACGACCTGTTGCAGGCCCAGGGGCTGGTCGAGGCCAGGCCGCAGCGCGGCTTTTATGTGCGCGATATTGTGCAAAATCCGCTTCAAATGCCTGAAGGTAAAGCGCATATAGCTATCAATGAAGGAGCAGTCAATACCCCGGTAGGCATCCCGCCGGGCACGCGTATCAACGCCACCATGCTGATTCGCGGCATGTTTGTGGAGAGCGTGGCCGGCAAGCCCCAGCCCGGTGCCGGTGTGCTGCCCGCCGAGTGGCTGGATGCCAGTTTTCTGGTGGCGGCCATGCGCAAGGTCACCAGCGGGCAGGCGCTGCGCGAATCGCTGGTGCGCTATGGCGAGCCCATGGGCGACAGCCGGCTGCGCGAGGCGCTGGCGCGGCGCTTGCAGCGCATAGGCATTGCGGCCGGGCCGGGCCAGATCATCACCACCCTCGGGGCGACTCAGGCGCTGGACATCGTGAGCCGGGCCCTGTTGCAGCCCGGCGATCCGGTAATGGTGGAAGAGCCGGGCTGGGCCGTGGAATATGCGCGCCTGGCCGCCATGGGCATGCGCGTTCTGCCGGTGCCGCGTGGGCCCGAGGGGCCGGACATGGCGGTGATGCAGCGCTATTGCGAGACCATGGCCCCCAAGCTCTATGTGAGTGTCAGCGTGCTGCACAACCCCACGGGCTACAGCCTGAGCGCGGCCAGCGCCCATGAGGTGCTGCAGATGGCGCAGCGCCATGGTTTCTATGTGGTGGAGGACGATAGCTACTGCCATATTGCGCCCGATCACGCTCCGCGCGTGTCGGTGCTGGACCGGCTGCAGCGCAGCATCTACATCAGCGGCTTTGCCAAGGTGCTGGTGCCCAACTGGCGTCTGGGCTACCTGGCGGCGCCGCCCGAGCTGGTAGAGAGGCTTCTGGACACCAAGCTGCTGTCCACCCTGTCCACGCCGACCCCAATGGAGCAGGCCCTGGCCCTGTGCATGGAGCAAGGCCAGCTGCGCCGCCATGCCGAGCGGCTGCGCCAGCATCTGGCCCAGGCGCGCACGCGCAGTGTGGCGCTGGCCCAGGCGGCCGGTTGCCGTTTTGTGGCCGAGCCTGCGGGCATGTTCGGCTGGGTGGATACCGGTGTGGATACCGAGGTGCTGACTCAGCTGCTGCTGGATCAGGGCTACATGATTGCCCCTGGTGCCATGTTCCATGCCAGCCGGGGCTCCAGCACCTGCATGCGCATCAATTTCGCGACCACGCAGGATGCCGCCTTCTGGCGGGTCTTTGAGCGGGCGGTGGCCGGGATGCGGGAGCAGTCGCCAAAGTCTTAGCCCAGTTGTATGGGGCCTTGATGGATATGGCAGCCGGTGCGCTGCAGCAGATCGCCAAAGGCGTCGGACATCAGATAGTCGAACTCCACGGGGCGCTGCCTGCCGATGGCATCGCCCTGCACCACGCCGCTGGCCGGGTGGCACATCAGCAGGCCGCCGGTCGCCATATGCGTCAGCCAGCCGGCCATCTGCCTGCCATAGCTGGCGGTGTCGGGCGCATCAAAGCCATAGACGCCGCCAAAGCCATGGTTCATGGGGATTTCTGCGTGGCGTAGCCGCCGGGTGGTGGCCCAGCCGCCCAGCAAGGCAATGATGGCGGCCTTGGGGCTGCGCCACAGACCTGCGGCCGGTGCCGTGGAGCGCACCCAGGGCATCTCGCGCGCGGCGTAGCGGGCTTGGAGTTCCTGCTGCATGGCGGCGCGCAGGCCGGGCAACTGATGCACATGCTGGTGGCCGTCTATGAAGTCCGGGGCCGTGCCCATGACCTGCTCGAAAGCATCGAGCTGTTCGCGCCAGGCCTTGCGCATCAGATCATGCGGCATCTGCCGTGCATAGGCCTGGCGCAGCACCGTGCCCAGCGTCTGGGCGTCATGCTGTCCGCCATGGTCTTCGGTCAGGTTGAAGTGCAGACCCACCGAGAGCCGGGGGCGCAACTCCCGTAATGCCGGCGCGGCTTGCGGCCACAGAGGCGAAGTGGTCATGCAGCTGGTGGCCGAGAGACGACCGGCAAGCGTCAGCTGCTGCACGGCGTCGTCCACCAGCGGATGCAGGGCGTAATCATCGGCGCACAGCAGGATGGCGCGGGAGGTTTTCGTGTGATTCATGCGACGCTGCGTGCCTTGAAGGCCCAGAACTTGCTCATGACAAAAGTGCCTATGGCCACCAGCACCAGCACGGCGGCCAGACTCCAGAAGTAATGCCAGTGCAGCCAGTTCAGGGCGATGTAGTAGAGCAGCTCATTGGCGACAAAGGAAAGGCAGGCCACGGCAAAGAATTTCGCTACCACCGGCCAGCCCCTGGCCTGCGCTGCTGAAAAAGTGAGCAGTGCATGACCGTTGTAGCTGACCACAAAGGCCACGAGAAACGCCAGCGCATTGGCACCGAGCGGCGGCAGGCCCAGCAGTGACACCAGCAGGCCGACCACCGCCAGATGCGTGGCTGCTGCCGAGCCGCCCACCAGCACGAACTGCAGCAGCTGCGGCAGGCGGCGCAGTCTTTGCAGCGCGCCCTCGATCACGATGGCTCGCGCAGCGGGCTGCGGTCTTCGTCATGGGCCACCAGGTAGATGGGGCGGCGCTTGACCTCTTCGTAGATGCGACCGATGTACTCGCCCAGAATGCCGATGGACAGCAGTTGCACGCCCGAGAACAGCATGATGCTGGCGGCCAGTGTGGGCCAGCCGCGCAAAGGGTTGCCAAAGAACAGGGCTTCGGCCGCAATCCACAGGCCATAGGCCAGAGCCAGCAGGGAAATGCCGGCTCCCACCATGCTCCAGACGCGCAGGGGCAGAGTGGTGAAAGAAGTCAGCCCCAGCAGCGCCAGTGATCCCAGGCGGCGCAGGTTGAAGCTGGAGTTGCCCGCAGCACGGTCCTTGGGGACAAAGGGCAAGGCTGCAGTCTTGAAGCCGACCCAGGCGTACAGACCCTTCATGAAGCGGTTGTTTTCAGGCAAGGCCTTGAGGGCATCGACGACCTTGCGGTCCATCCAGCGGAAGTCGCCTGCGTTGGGCGGCATCTTGACCGCGCTGCCCGAGTTCATCACACGGTAGAACAGCTGGGTGCCCATGCGCTTGGCGCCACTTTCGGCGCCGCGGTCGGCAATCACGCCGTAGACCATTTCATAACCCGACTGCCACAGCCCGTGCATTTCGGCCAGCATCTCCAGCGGATGCTGGAAATCGGCATCGATCAGCAGCACGGCGTTGCCTCGGGCGTGGTCTATGCCGGCAGACAGGGCGGCTTCCTTGCCGTAGTTGCGCGACAAGGCCAGGTAGCGCAGCGGAAGCTCCTGCGCCAGACGCAGGCTCAGCTCATGTGTGGCGTCGCGGCTGCCGTCGTTGACCACCACGATCTCGAAATCAGGCGTCAAAGCCCGCACCGTCTCGGCCAGCGCACGCAAAAAGCCCTCGATATTGGCCTGTTCGTTATAGGCCGGCACCACGCAGCTCAGCCTCAGCGGCTGGCGCGGCAATTGTGCTGGCGGGGCTGCGGGTGCATATTCGGCATGAAGATCGGTCATGGGCAGGATTTTCGCGCAAGTCTGTAACTGCTTGCTGGGGCCGGTCACGGTTTGTGTCGCCTCAAAAAGGCCGTCGCTATACTCACGCCCCTAGGCAATGCTGCCCGCTCCTTTCTTTCATTGATCGTCTGATGACCGCTGTCCCACGCGACTCTCTTGTGCTTACCGGCCGTGCCGTTGCCGCCTTGCTCGCCGTATACGGCGTGATCTGGCTGACCATTCACTGGGTGACGGCCCTGGCCGCGCCCGGAGACAATGTGGAGCAGCTGATCTGGATTCACTCTCTGGAGCTGGGCTATTTCAAGCATCCGCCGATGCCGACCTGGATCATGGCCGCTTCTGCGGCTGTTTTTGGCCCGTCCATAGGGCTGACCTATGTGCTGGGCGGTGTGGTCACGCTGGGGTCATTGGCGATTTTCTGGAAGCTGCTTTGCGATATGCGGGGCCAGGCTTATGCGACCGTGGGTCTGCTAGCGGCGCTGAGCATCACCTTCTACTGCGGGCGGCTCTATTACTACAACCACAACGTCGTGATGATGCTGTGGATCTCGCTGGCCGTGGCACTGACCTGGCATGTCTCGCAGAAGCCATCCCTGGCGGGCTGGGCCTGGCTGGGCCTGGTCTCGGGCCTGGGCATGCTCAGCAAATATCAATATGTGCTGGCGTTGGGCGTGATAGGCCTGTGGTGGCTGCGCATTGGCGCCTGGAAGAATCCGGTGCATGTCAAAGGGGCAGCGCTGGCGACCGTGATCGGCCTGCTGGTGCTGTCTCCTCATCTGTACTGGCTGAGCACCCATGACTGGATGCCCATGCATTACGCCGAGCGTACTTCCCTGGGCCTGCACCTGGATACGGCCGCCCGCATCAATATGTCCTGGAAGTTCGCGGTGGACTGGATCTTCAACCGCTGCATGCCTGCCTGGATCGTGCTGGGTGTGGCTCTCTGGTGGGGGCGGCGCAGGGCGGGCAAAACTGGAGAACAGACTGCGCCGGCAAAGGTTACGCCGGTCGCAGCAGACAGGATGCTGCGCGAGTTCTGGCTGCTCTGGGGTCTGTTGCCGCTGCTTGCCATGCTGGTGCTGTGCCTGTTTACCGGCTCCTATCTGCACCTGCAGTGGGGTACGGCCTTCATGTTCCTGTGCGTGCCTGCCGTCATGGAGTGGGCTCGCTCGCCACGGAGCTGGGGCGCAGCCGGGGACATGCGTGCCGCCTGGCTGACGTTTGGGGTTTTGCAGGCGCTGCTGCTGCTGCAGTTCTGGCTGGCATCGCCCATGGGGCTGTCGGGCTACAAGAGCAGTCATCAGAACCATATCCCCGTGGACAGGATTGTGGAAGGTCTGGCGCCAGCGGCGCATCAGGCACTGGGTGGTCCTGTGGACATCATCATCGGCCCGCAGGCGCTGGCCGGGCGCATTGCCATGGGGCTGCCCGAGCGTCCACGCGTCTACGTGGAGCGCAATCTGCAATACAGCCCCTGGATTCGCGAGGACGAACTGCCGAACGCCCGCATCATCGAGGTGATGGTGGCACCGGACCCATTGCCAGAAGGTCTGACGCGCGCCTACGGTGTCTGGGCCTGGCGTCCCGTGAAGATCGCCAAGGGTGAGCACTGAGAGCAGCACCCCTGCAAAGGCAAAGGCGGGCATCGGACCCGCCTTTTTTGATGATGGAAATGGCCGATGTGGCCTGACTCAGCTGGCTGCGTGATAAATGCGTGCACGCCCCGTCTGCGATGCGCCGCGCAGGCTGCTTTCGTAGGTGCTGTCTTCGGCAGCAGGCACCAGGGCCTTGGTGCGGCGCTGGTTGAGCACGGAAAGCCGCGCCAGCTGGTCGCGGACCAGGGAGATTTCGCGGTCCAAGTGCTGTGCGCGCTCGCGCAGTGCAGGCGTCCAGTCATCGGCCGAGACGCGCTTGACGAGCTGGGAGAACGCCACCATGGCGTCACGCAGGCGGGTGCTGGACTGCTCCAGCGCGGATGAGTCCGGTGACTGCAGCGATGTCGAAACGGTCTGAATCACCGCATCCAGCGAATCGAGCATTTCCTGCAAGGTCATCGGGTCAGCCTTTGTTCGTGAGTTCAGGCGCGGGCGCTTCAGCCGCGCGCGTGAACCAGGAATTCTTCGGTATTGGCCAGCAGCTTGTCTGCCACGGCCTCGGCGTTGACGCGGAAGCTGCCATTGGCGATGGCTTCGCGCATGGCCTTGACGCGATCAGCATCAAAGTCGGTGTTGGTGCGGCTTTGACTATCCAGGGCGCGGGCCGAGGACGAAAAGGACACGGGCACGCCAGCGGCGCGCTCGGACAAGCCTTTGGTCGATTCCTCGGTGGCAACCGTGGTGGCGGATTTCGGGGCCTGCTTGGCGGCTGCAGCGGTCTGCTGCAGGTCCGGTTTATTGCCTATCTTCATGCTGGTTCTCCAATCGCCCTGTATCGGCGTAGGGCGCTGTAGCCTTGCTTTCGACAACGGCGCGTAAAACTTGAGGAATATTTGGCATGGTCTTTAAAGTGAGTGTGCACTCTCTTGTTATTGAACCAGAACCACGCCATTGGCATTGACCGTTCCTGTGACAAGGCGGCCATTATCCATGCGAACCCGTACCTGTTGTCCTTCTCCGGCGGCAGTCATCGCCTTGCCCGAGCCGGCAACGCTGAAACCGCCGCCGTTGACCATCACTTGAACGGGCGATCCCGCCGTGAACAAGGCTGGCGGGCGCACCATGTTCTGGCGCAGAGCCTGCCCCGATGTCAGCGCACGCGCCGCGACCATGCCGATGAAATCCTGAGCATTGGCGAAGACGGGAGCGCTGTCCTCGGCCCAGTCCACTTCTGCGGGGACTGCGTCCTCAGCGCTCAGGGTCTTGCCGGCGGGAATATTGCCTTGCGCCACCCAGGCCGGGCCGTAGGCACGCACGGTGATGGGCAGGAACACGTTCCAGGGCACGCTACCCTGCACGCAGCGCAGACCCAGTCGGGTGCGGCCCCACAGGCGGCTGCCTGCAGGCAGATAGGGTTCGACCTTGGCGCAGGCCGCCAGACGCAGGCGCGAGTCCAGCTGACCCATCTGAACTTCCATGCGCAAAGCCATGCCGTTGCCGGCCTGCACGGTCTCGGGCGATGGCTGGTGCAAAGCGGCGTCGACAAAGCGCTGTCCGATCTGGCTGAGCTGCGCCGCGCCATCCTGGGCTTGTGCGCCGGCCGTCAGCAGCAACGCGCCCAGACCCCATGCCGTAGCCAGGCCCCGAGAGGGGCGAAGGCGCAGAAACAGGGAAAAGCGGCCAGACATGCATTAATCCTTTGAAGTATCCGCAGTCACGAGGCTGCAGACGATGCTGGCAAATATAGGCGTGACATGGCTTGCGCAATGGCTTGAAGTGCCAGCGCAATACCGCTTTCTTCGCGCTTTAGTTTGCGCTGCCGATTTTCATAATCCTCGCATGCCGCAGTCCGTGGGCTCCGGCATCCCCGAATTCTGAAAGCGAGGCCGCAATGCTGAACAAAATGACCGAACGACTGGACTTCCAAAGCGAGGCGCTGCTCTTGCGCGCCGAGCGCCAGCGTGCCATTGCCAGCAATATTGCCAACGCCGACACCCCTGGCTATGTGGCGCGCGACTTCAACTTCCGTGAAGCCTTGATGGCCGCGACCAGCGGGCCCAAGCCCTTGACCCAGGCCAGTGTCACGACGGCGGGTCATATCCCGCTGCAGGCGCAGATGTCGGACGAGGCACTCAAGGCCAAGCTCGGCTATTCGGTCAATTCCCAGCCCAGTCTGGACAACAACACCGTGGACCTGGATCGCGAGCGCGCCAATTTCGTCGATAACTCCGTGCGCTATGAAGCCACGCTGCGCTTCATCAACGGCCAGGCCAAGACCATGCTCAGCGCCATTCAAGGCCAGTAAGCCCAGGAGCTAAACCATGTCCATGTTTTCCATCTTCAATATCTCGGGCAGTGCGGTCAGCGCCCAGTCCCAGCGTCTGAACGTGGTGGCCTCCAATCTGGCCAACGTCGATGCCGTGGCCGGCCCCGACGGCAGCGTCTACAAGGCGCGTCAGGTCGTGTTTCAGACCGTGCCCATGGGCAATGACGGCAGCGCAGGCGTCAAGGTCAATGCCATCAGCGAGGACAACACGCCCGGCCGTCGCATCCACGACCCCAGCAATCCGCTGGCCGATGGCGAGGGCTATGTCACCCACTCCAACGTGAGCGCCGTGGACGAGATGGTCAACATGATCTCGGCCTCGCGCTCCTATCAGAACAACGTGGAAGTCATGAACACGGCCAAGACGCTGCTGCTCAAGACTCTGCAAATGGGCCAGTAAGCCCGGGAACACTCACATGATCTACGGCGCAAGCAGCGTGGACGGCACCACGACCAACACCACCAGCAAGACCAAAAACTCGGTGACGGACCCCAACGAGGCCCAGGACCGTTTCCTCAAGTTGCTGGTGGCCCAGCTCAACAACCAGGATCCCATGAATCCCATGGACAACGCGGAAATGACCTCGCAGATGGCGCAGATCAACACCGTGACTGGCATTCAGCAGCTGAACCAGACCATGGCCTCCATGTCCAGCCAGTTCTCCGCCATGCAGGTGCTGCAGGGCACTTCCATGATCGGCCGCACGGTGCTGACCGAAGGCAACACCCTGGGCGTGGCGGCCAACGGCACACATACCGCGGCCTTCGATCTGGAAAACCAGGCAGCCAGCGTCAAGATCCAGATCACCACGGCCAGCGGCGAGCTGGTGGACACCATCGATCTGGGTGCCGGCGCGGCAGGCCGCAACTACTTCACCTGGGAAGGCAAGGACAAATACAGCGGCGATGCCTCGCAACTGCGCTACAGCGTGGTCGCCACCAATGGAGCGACCGCCGTGGCATCCACACCGCTGGCGCCCCATGCCGTGATCGCGGCCAGCTCGGCCAACGGCGCGCTGTCACTGGAGCTCGATAACGGCGAGAGCGTGGCTTATTCCGGCATCAAGGCCGTTTACTGATTGAGGAGCACATCATGGGTTTTCAACAAGGTCTCTCGGGCTTGAACGCCGCCAGCAAGAATCTGGACGTCATCGGCCACAACATCGCCAACTCCAACACCACGGGCTTCAAGGCTTCGCGCGCCGACTTTGCCGAGATGATCGCCAGCGCCATCGGCTCGGCCAGCGGCCAGAGCAGCGGCATCGGCGTTAACGTGGCCTCCGTGTCCCAGCAGTTCAGGCAGGGCTCCATCACTTCGACGGGCAACAACCTGGACATCGCCATTAACGGGAACGGCTTTTTCGTCGTCAAACAAAGCGACGGCAGCATCGCCTACACGCGCGCCGGCAACTTCGGCCTGGACAAGGAGGGCAACCTCAAGACCGTGGACAACGACAATGTCATGGGCTATGTGGTGGATCCTGCGACCGGCAAGATCCAGTCGGGTGCCACGCCTGTGCCGATGAGCTTTCCCACAGGGCAGCCGATTCCCGCCAAGCAGACATCCAAGGTGAATGTGGAGCTGAATCTGGATGCGCGCGCCACGGCGGCCGCCGGCGACGCTACAGCCACGCCTCCTGTTGCTGCCACGCCGCGGGCCACCTATGGCACCTCGCTGAATGTGTATGACACCCAGGGCACGGCGATCCCGGTCAACCTGTATTTCGAGAAAGACGCCACAGGCAACACCTGGAATGTCTACAACTCGCTCGATGCCACGGCCACGCCCATCGGCAAGGCCGTGTTCGACGCGAGCGGCAAGCTCACCAGCGTCACCCCCAATGCACCGACCACAGGTTCGGGCACTACGCTGAATCTGAGCGTCAGCGGCGGCACGGCTAATCCCAACGGCCTGCAGCCCTTCAATGTCGCATTCGATTTCGGCGGTCTGACTCAGTTCGGCACCAAATTTGCCGTCAGCAGCCTCAAGCAGGACGGCTATACCTCGGGCGCACTGACGGGCATCAATGTGGGCCGCGACGGCTCCATCGTGGCCTCCTACTCCAACGGCGTCACGCGCACCGAAGGCCAGATCGCTCTGGCGGCCTTTACCAATACCCAGGGTCTGGGCTCCATCGGCAACAACAAATGGGTTGCCACCTCCGACTCCGGCCCTGCGCTCAATGGTTCGGCCCAGACCGGCACCTTCGGCTCGCTGCAGTCGGGCGCGCTTGAAGAGTCCAACGTGGACCTGACAGCCGAGCTGGTCAACATGATGACGGCACAACGCTCCTATCAGGCCAACGCCCAGACCATCAAGACGCAGGATCAGGTGTTCTCCACACTGGTGAACTTGCGATAACAGCTAAGCCCCTGAGGCGCTTTGCGCCGGGGCTGCAAAGGCGATTGATTTGACGGAAGGAAGGTCAGCATGGACAAAATTATTTATACGTCGATGACTGGGGCCAATGCGGCAGCCCAGCGTCAGGCCGTGCTGGCTCACAACCTGGCCAATGCGGGCACCAACGGCTTCAGGGCCGAGATGTCCACCTTCCGTTCGGTGCCGCTGCAGGGTTCGGGGGCCGGCACGCGCGTGTTTGCACTGGAGGCAACCTCTGGCTATCAGGACACCCCCGGCCCTGCCCAGCGCACCGGCCGGGCGCTGGACGCCATGGCCATGGGCCGAGCCTGGTTTGCCGTGCAGGGACTTGACGGTCAGGAAGCGTACACGCGCAACGGCGTGTTCGAGATTTCGCCCGAAGGGCAACTGGTCAACAGCAACGGCCAGGCCGTGCTCTCCGACGGCGGCGCTCCCATCGACATCCCGCCAGAGTCCACGATTTCCCTGGGCTCGGACGGAACGCTGACCGCCAAGATGGGCAATCAGCTGCCCGTGGCCGTGGGGCGCGTCAAGCTGGTCACGCCGCCCGTCGACGAGCCCCTGGTGCGCGGCGATGACGGCTTTTTTCGCGCGGCCCAGGGCGATGCGCTGCCCAACGATGAAACAGCGCGCCTGCTGTCGGGCTCGATCGAGGGATCGAATGTGAACTCCGTCGAAACCATGGTCGGCATGATCGCGGCCTCGCGCCAGTTCGAGCAGCAGATGAAGCTGCTGCAGACCGCTGAAACCAACGATAAATCCGCCAGCCAGCTGCTGAGCTTGAACGGCTGATAGCCAAAGGAATACGTCATGATCAATTCGCTGTTCATTGCCAAGACCGGCATGGAAGCCCAGCAGACGCAGCTGGACGTGATTTCGCACAATCTGGCCAACGTCTCCACCACCGGCTACAAGCGCGCGAATGCGGTCTTCGAGGATCTGATCTATCAGAACCTGCGCCAGTCCGGCTCGCAGACCACCGAGCAAAATCAGCTGCCCACAGGCCTTCACCTGGGCCTTGGCGTGCGCACCGTGGCCACCAGCCGCAACTTTCTGCAGGGCAGCCTGCAGCAATCGAGCAATGCGCTGGATGTGGCCATCAACGGCAACGGCTTCTTCGAAGTCAACATGCCAGACGGCACGATTGCCTATACCCGCGACGGCTCGTTCGAGGTCGATTCTCAGGGCCAGCTGGTGACGTCCAGCGGCCTGCCCGTGGCCAACGGCATCACCATCCCGCAGGGAGCGACCAAGGTGTCGATCAGCCATGATGGTGTGGTCAGTGTCACCATGCCCGGCCAGGCCGCGCCGCAGCAGGTGGGCAATATCGCGATGAGCCAGTTCATCAATGCAGCAGGCCTGGAGCCCCGCGGCCAGAATCTCTATGTCGAGACTGCCTCCTCGGGCCAGCCCCAGCAGGGCACGCCCGGCACCAACGGCCTGGGCACGATTCAGCAGGGTTATCTGGAAGCCTCGAATGTGAACGTGGTCCAGGAGCTGGTGACCATGATCCAGACGCAGCGTGCCTACGAAATGAATTCCAAGGCGATCCAGACCTCCGACCAGATGCTGGCCAAGCTGGCACAGCTCTGATTGATCACTATGTATTGAGGAGCGTGCTGCGCCTTATGTGTATGGTTTTCAGATAGATTAAATGCTGATTTCCATGAATAGAAAGCGCTATATGCTCCTATTTAAGTAGCGTGCATTGCGCACGCAAGGGCACAAGGGGCCAAGCGCCTGACTGCCAAGGACTTGCCGCCATGTTCAAAGCCATTGTTTCCCATTGCCCGTCGCTCTGTGCCCTCACTGCGGCCCTGCTGACGTCGGGCTGCGTCACGCTCAATCCACCGCCGCCCGTGGACATGCCCTCGACGGCCCCCCCCGTGCTGCAGCCGCGCGAGCAGACGGCCCAGAATCCCACCGGCAGCCTGTTCAACGCCAGTCGTTACCGCCCCATGTTCGAGGATCAGCGTGCCCGCATGGTGGGCGACTCGGTGACCGTGCAGATCGTCGAGCGCGTCTCGGCCAGCCAGAGCACGGACTCCAAGGTCGGGCGTGCCAACGAGCTGAGCACGGGCATCACCTCGCTGCCTCTGCTCAGGGGTGGTGCCGAGAAGACGGTTGCCGATGCGCTCACCCTGGGGGCCGAGAGCAAGAACGACTTCAAGGGCTCGGGTGCCACCAGCAGCAACAACACCTTCACGGGCTCGATTGCCACCACCGTGGTCGACGTGCTGCCCAATGGCCATCTGGTGATTGCCGGCGAAAAGCAGATCGGCGTGAACCATAACGTTGATGTGCTGCGCTTCACGGGCACGGTGGACCCGCGCTCGCTGCGTCCGGGCAGCACCGTGGCATCGACCCAGGTGGCCAATTTGCGCGTCGAGTCGCGCAGCCGTGGCCAGGCCGGTGAAGCCCAGTCAATTGGCTGGTTGTCCCGGTTCTTTTTGAACGTTATGCCGTTCTGATTCTTCCGAGAATGGGCAGTATGAAAGTACTGTCCACGCTCCTGTCACTGCGCCCTGCGCACACCGCCTTGCTGGTGGTCGCAGCCCTTGGCGCCAGCGGGCTCACCCTGCCTGCGCATGCCACACGCATCAAGGAGGTTGCCGCCATCCAGGGCGTGCGCAGCAACCAGTTGACAGGCTACGGTCTGGTGGTCGGCCTCGACGGCACGGGCGACCAGACCACGCAGATGCCCTACACCAAGCAGGCGCTGGCCAATTACCTGGAGCAGATGGGCATCGCCCTGCCGGCCACGGGCAATGCGGCCCAGCTGCAGCTCAAGAATGTGGCGGCGGTGATCATCACGGCCGAGCTGCCGGCCTTTGCGCAGCTGGGCCAGGCCATCGACATCAATGTCTCCTCCATGGGCAATGCCAAGTCGCTCAAGGGCGGAACGCTGGTGGCGACACCGCTGCGCGGCGCGGACGGAGAGATCTATGCACTGGCCCAGGGCAATGTGGTGGTCGGCGGTGCCGGGGCTGCGGCCGGCGGCTCCAAGGTGCAGGTCAATCACCTGAACGCGGGCCGCGTGCCGCAGGGTGCGCAGGTGGAGCGTGCAGTGCCCACTCCCGTCAACCAGGGCAACACGATCACGCTGGGCCTGAATCAGACCGATTTCCAGACCGCCGACAAGATGGTGCGCGCCATCAACCAGCGCATGGGTGCGGGCACGGCCATGGCACTGGACGGCCGCACGGTGCAGGTCAATGCCCCCATCGATCCGGGCTCGCGCGTGCGCATGATCGCCGAGATCCAGGAGATGCCCATTGAAACCTCCAAGCCGGCGGCCAAGGTGGTCATCAATGCCCGCACCGGCTCCATCGTGCTCAATCAGGCGGTGACCCTGGGTCCCTGCGCCATTGCGCACGGCAACCTGTCCATCACCATCAGCACCACGCCGGTCATCAGCCAGCCCGCACCGTTCTCGCAAGGGCAGACCGTGGTGGCGCAGAAGTCCGATATCCAGGTCAAGCAGGAGCCCGGCAAGGTCATCAACATGCCCAGTTCGCCCCAGCTCACCGATGTGGTGCGGGCGCTGAACTCACTGGGCGCCACGCCGCAGGACCTGCTGGCCATCCTGCAGGCCATCAAGGCCGCAGGCGCCATGGACGCGGAGCTGGAGGTGATATGAGCACATCGCTGCCCCATTCTTCATCCCTGGCGGCCAGCAATGCCCTGGCCGTCGATGCACGCTCGCTCAATGCGCTCAAGACGGCTGCCGGCGAGAACAGCCCCCAGGCCGCGCGCGAGACGGCCAAGCAGCTCGAGTCGCTGTTCATGCGCGAGATGATCAAGAGCATGCGCGAGGCGACCATGAAGTCCGGCCTGCTCGACAGCGCGCAGGGCAATCTCAGCACCGATCTGCTGGATCAGCAGCTCTCGGTGGCCATGGCGGGCCAGCCTGGCGGCCTCACCGATGCCATCAGCAAGCAGCTGGCGCGCAGCATGGGGGTCGACGCCGCCGAGGACGCTGAAATTGCCGTGCCTTCCACACTGAGTCTGAGCCGCAATGCCTGGCGCAATGTGGGCAGCAACGGCGCCTGGAGCGGCAGCCGCAGCCAGGCTGCGCAATCGATCAATGCCTATGCACCGGCTCCCAAGGGGCGCGACAACTTCGTGACGGCGCACACCGGCGCGGCGCAGCGTGTGGCCAGCGAGAGCGGCATCCCGGCCCACTACATGATCGGCCAGGCCGGGCATGAGACGGGCTGGGGCAAGAGCGAGATCCGCAACAAGGATGGCAGCAACTCGTTCAATCTGTTCGGCATCAAGGCCGGTGGCAGCTGGACGGGCAAGGTCGCCGAAGTCACGACCACCGAATACATCAATGGCGCGCCCAAGAAGGTTACGGCCAAGTTCCGCGCCTATGACTCCTACGAGGAGTCCTTCCGCGACTACGCACGCCTGATCGGCAGCAATCCGCGCTACGAAAAGGCCATGGCCCAGACCGGCTCTGCCCAGGCCTATGCCAGCGAGCTGCAAAAGGCCGGCTACGCCACCGATCCGGCCTATGCGCAAAAGCTCAGCCGCGCCATCCAGAGCGTGGCCCAGGTCACAGTCGCGAGCGCCAGCAACAGCAGCGCCAATGTCGCAAGCCGTCTGGGCGCCAGCGCCCGTGCAGCCCAGATCAACAAGATCACCGAGAACCAGTCATGAGTCTTCTGAACGTGGGCGCGCGCGCCCTGATGGCCAACCAGATCGCCCTGCAAACCACGGGGCACAACATCGCCAACGTCAACACCGCCGGCTATTCGCGCCAGAGCGTGGCCTTTCAGACCTCGGGGGGCCAGAACATCGGCAATGGCTATATCGGCAATGGCGCCGATGTGGCCACCATCATGCGCAACTTCAGCGAGCTGCTCAACCGTCAGGCCACGGCGGCCACCGCCGCCAGTGCAGCAGACTCCGCGCGCTCGAACTCGCTCAACCAGTTGCAGGAAGTGTTCTCCGGCGGAACCAACGGCCTGGGCGCGGCCATCAACGACATGATGAATGCGTTTGCCGATGTCAGCAGCGCGCCTACCGACTCTTCGGCACGCCAGGTGGTGCTGACGCGCATGAGCGAGCTGGCCGCGCGCTTTCGCTCGGCTTCTGCCCAGCTCGACGAGATGGACTACAGCACGCGCCAGCAGATGAGCAATGACGTGAATGTGGTCAACAGCCTTTCCCAACAGGTGGCTGCGCTCAATGGTCAGATCAGCAGCGCCATCGCCACGGGCCACACGCCCAATGACCTGCTCGATCAGCGCGACCAGCTGGTGCGTGACATCAACAAATACGTGCAGACCTCGCAGGTCGATGCCGGCGATGGCTCCATCAGTCTGTTCGTGGGTGGCAGCCAGCCGCTGGTGCTGGGGCAGAGTGCGGCCAAGCTCAGCCTGCAGGAGTCCACGCAGTACCCCGGCAGCGGCAAGATGAGCCTGTATTTCCAGCAGCAGGGCGGGCAGTCCGTGGAGCTGACTCCAGCCATGGCTGGTGGCGGCGAGATTGCCGGTCTGCTGCAGTTCCAGAACAACGACCTGAGCGAGGGGCGCAACCTGCTGGGGCGCATGGTGATCTCGATCGGCGATACGCTCAATACGCAGAACCAGCTGGGCCTGACCTTGTCGGGTCAGAAAGGCGGGGCGCTGTTCAATATTCCGATGACGACCACGGGCTCCACCACGGGTGCTCAATGGGTACAGCCCGATACGCCCACGGTCACGGTCAAGGACTCGAGCGCGCTCAAGGCTTCGGATTACAAGATCGTTTTCGGCAACGATGCGCCCAAGGGCAAGGTGGTGCGCCTGTCGGATGGCCAGACCACGGCCTTCAACGATCTGACGGACCTGCGCAGCATGACGATTGACGGTCTGCAGTTTGATCTCAAGAACGATGGCCAGGCTGGCCAGTCCGTGCTGTTCAGTCCTGTGGCATCGGCGGCGCACGATATTCAGACCATGGTGCATTCCGGCAACGATCTGGCGGTGGCCAATCCGGTGTCGGCCAAGATCAACTCGCTGGGCGATGCGGCCGTCCGCATGTCCAGCCTGAAGGTGGGAAAGGGCTTCGATGCCTCTGCCTTTCCTGCAGGAACCACCCTGTCTTTCGCTCCCGATGGGGCGGGCGGCATGACCTACACCATCACTCCTGCCCCCAGCGGCGTGGCTGCGACAGGCGCCTATATCTCCGGGCAGGCCATCGAGCTGGCTCCGGGGCTCAAGGTGACGCTCACCGGCACGCCTGCAGTGGATGGTGCCACCAGCGATACCGTGAGCTTCGGCCCCAACAGCTTCTACAGCTCGGATACGGGCAATGCCAGCTCCTTCCTGTCGTTGCGCGACGCCGTGATCTTCGATGGCGCGACCACGCTCAGCGATGGTTTTTCCACCGCCATGGCGCAGATCGGCACACGCACGCAAAGCGCGGCCTACGCAGCCAAGCTGTCCGACTCGATTGCCAAGAATCTGGAGGGCGATCGCACCGCAGTG
Source organism: Comamonas sp. AG1104 (assembly GCF_003350425.1). Lineage (NCBI taxonomy): Bacteria > Pseudomonadati > Pseudomonadota > Betaproteobacteria > Burkholderiales > Comamonadaceae > Comamonas > Comamonas sp. AG1104. The sequence goes on from NZ_QQAS01000009.1 coordinate 104,291, forward strand.
TCCAGCGTCAATCTGGATGAAGAAGCCGCCAAGCTGCTGCAGTACCAGCAGTCCTACCAGGCCTCGGCCAAGATGCTGCAGGTGGCTCAGGGAATTTTTGACAGCGTGATCCAGGCCGTTGGCCGTTAACCCCCCTACAGCCGGAGAACAAGCATGAGCATCAACCGCATTGGCACGGCCAATATGTATGACAGCACCATCAACAACCTGGGCTCGCGTCAGAGCAGCCTGGTGGACCTGATGGAGAAGACCACGGCGGGCAAGCGCGTGCTGCGCGCCAGCGACGATCCTGTGGCCGCAGCCCAGGCCGAGCGTGCGCGCACGCGCATCACCCGTTCCGAAAATGACCAGCGCGTGCTCGGTGCCCAGCGCGATGTGATCGCTCAGGGGGAGTCCGAGCTGGGCAAGGCCTATGGCGCGTTGCAGGATTTTCGGGATCTGCTGCTGGGTGCTGGTAACGGTTCGTATGACTCGGTTGCGCGCGACGCCCTGGTCCAGCAGCTGCAGAGCCTGCGTGACCAGGTTCTCGGTTATGCCAATGCCAAGGACTCCAACGGCTTGCCGATCTTTCGCGGGCTGGGCAGTCCCGATACACCGCTGCTAAGCACGCCCCCGGGCTCGAGCAGCCAGCTCAACCCCGGGCAGAACACCGGCAGTGACAACGGCCTGCCCATCTCTCTGGATGGTCATGCGGCCTGGCTGAACGTGCCTACCGGCAACGGGGTGTTTGTGGTGAACGGGGCTGCCTCCAATTCCGGCAAGGCCTGGGCGGATGCGGGATCGGTCACCGACCCGAGCAAGGTCACAGGCGATAGCTACACCCTGGTATTCACCAAGGATCCGACTACCGGTGAGGTCAGCTACGAGATCAACTCCAGCTCGGCCACGGCGACCAATCCCGTGGTTCCGTCCACGCCCTACAAGGAAGGGCAGGCGATTACCGTCGGCGGTCAGCAGATCAGCATCAAGGGGACTCCGGCCGACGGCGACACCTTCACCATGTCTCCAAGCACACGCACCGATATTTTCAGCGTGCTGGATCAGGCCATTGCCACGGTCAAGGGCGGCACGGGAGGATCGACCGCATTGCAGCAGGGTCTGGGGCGCGCCTTGAGCGAACTGGATTCGGGCATGAATCGGGTACAGGCCATGCGCAGCTATGCTGGCGACCAGCTCAAACGTGCAGACGGCCTGGAGTCCGACATGAAGGATCAGGCACTGACACAGGAAGGAGCGCGTTCGCGTGCCGAAGATATCGATATGATCACGGCGCTGTCGCAAGTGGAGACGCAGAAGGTGGGCTTGCAGGCCGCCCTGCAGTCCTATGCACAGATGCAGAAGCTCTCGCTGTTCAACTACATCGGCTGATTTACGCGGGCCTTGCCTGTCCTGACATCTCGTTGTTTACCTGTCCAAATCCTCCATGACGCAGTCTGCCCTCAGTTCCTTGACTCTTGGTTATCGGCCGCTTTGGGGACGTACGCGACGCCTGGCAGGGATTCAGCTCTATGTCCACGAGGACTCGGGCTCCTGTGCCGACATGGCGCATTTTCTGCGCACGGTGGATGAGATCTGGAGTCGTCAGGCCCCGCCGCTCTTGATATCGCCGCAGTCCCGCCAGGTTCTGTGCAATCTTCTCGAACATGCACCTCAGGGCAGTCCCTGGATAGAGGTGCGCGGCGACTGGCTGCAGCAGGATGAAGGTATCTACGAACTGGTGCAGAAGGCCAAGGCACGCGGGCTGATGCTGGTCTGGGGAGGATCGCTGGCCGATGTGCCAGATGCAGATGCTGCGCGCTGCTTTGCCAGCAGCCTGCTGAGCCTGCCGCCGGAAGGTGCCGCTGGATTGCCCAATGCCGTGCGCTCCGGCCAGCCGGCAAAAGATGCGGACAAGGAGAGTGCCTCGGGCTTTTTCGCCACTCAGCCCCTGAATCTGCTGGACGGCCAGATGTACCAGAGCCTGCAGAGCCTGGAGCTGGCGCGCTCCTGTCTCGACGAGCATGAAGCGGCGGCCGTGGCCGGCTGGCCCGTTGCAGACACCATGCAGGCCTTTCGGCTGCAGCAGCCCCAGCCCTCGCGCGATGCGCTTTTCAGGCTCATGAAAGCCATCGACAAGGAGCAGTCCCTGGATGTGATGGAGGAGATCCTGGGCTCGGACCCGGTGCTGGCCTATCGCTTTTTGCTCTATACCAACTCGGCCGCACTGGGCCTGCGTCGCGGCGTGGACTCGCTGCGCCGCGGGCTGGTGATGCTGGGGCTGGGTACGCTGGAGCGCTGGCTGGCCGACCAACTGCCCCACGCCTGTACCGAACAGGACCTGGTGCCTCTGCGCACGCAGGTCGTGCTGCGCGCCAGACTGGCCGAGCAGTTGATCGAGGCCGGGGTGAGCCTGGACCTGCAGCGCGAGATGTACTTGTGCAGCCTGTTCTCGCAGCTGGATTTGCTGCTGCATGAGCCGGTGGCCACCATCTTGCGACGCACGCCGCTGAACGAGCGCATTTTCGATGCCATCGTCACGCGCTCCGGTCCTTATGCGGCCGTGCTGCAGATGAGCCAGGCTCTGGAGAGCCGTGACCCGGCGCCTATCCGGCAACTGCGCGAGCAGGAGGAGTGGGAGGCCGAAGACCTCAACCGGATGCTGCTGCGCATGCTCAGCGAACTCAAGCTGGGCATGCCGCAAGCTCAGAGCTGAGTGCCTCGGTGAAAATTCGCTAAGAAAAGGCTCCATCGCCTGACAGGAAAGCGCAGGCAGCTATCAAATTGCTGAATGTGCCGTGAGGCCGAGTCGTGCATAAGCAGGGCTTGGCTGCCGCTTATCCGCGCATTGCCAGGGCGCCGGATTCGGACAATTGGGATATCCAATCCGTCCGTGCGCCATGTCCGAATCCCAAGACAAAAACCTGCCCGCCACCGAACGCAAGCTGCAGAAGACGCGTGAAGACGGCCAGGGTGCGCGCTCGCGCGATCTGTCGCATCTGGCCATTCTGGGTACGGGCGCATTGCTGATGCTGATGGGCTCGCAGCCGATGATCAACCATCTGCGCGAGGCCATGGCCCGGCAACTGGTGTTCAACGCGGCGGCAGCCAAGACTCCGGCGCTGATGCTGGAGCGCTTTCAGTCCATGCTGTTGCTGGGTCTGGGCATTGCCGTGATCTTTGCCCTGGTGACCACCACGGCCTCGGTGCTGTCCGGCGTGGCTGCCGGTGGCTGGATTTTCAGCTTCAAGCCCATTCAGCCGCGCTTTGGCAAGCTCAACCCTTTGTCGGGTCTCAAGAATCTGTTTTCCAAGCAGCAGCTGACCACGGTGGTCAAGATGGTGTTCATGACCACCGTGCTGGGCTTTGTGGCCTGGAAGTACATGAGCGCCAATATTGCCGAGATTGCGTCGGTTTCGGCCCAGCCATCGCCCATGGCGCTTGCCATGGTCGGCTCCTGGCTGACCACGGGCATCACCTTGCTGCTGATCGTGGTGCTGCTGGTGGCCCTGATCGACGTGCCGCTGCAGGACTTTCTCTTCAAGTCACGGCTCAAGATGAGTCATGAAGAAATCAAGCAGGAGCACAAGGAGTCCGAAGGCAATCCGCAGCTCAAGGGCAAGATCCGCCAGAAACAGCGCGAGATTGCCGACCGGGCCAGCGTCTCGGCCGTGCCGAAAGCCGACTTTGTAGTCACCAATCCCACCCACTATGCCGTGGCGCTGCGCTATGACGACGCCTCCATGGCCGCTCCCCAGGTCATTGCCAAGGGCACGGATCTGGTGGCGCTCAAGATTCGCGAAATCGCGGGCGCGCACCAGATACCGGTGCTGGAGTCGCCCATGCTGGCGCGTGCGCTCTATGCGCATGCCGATCTGGATCAGGCCATTCCTGCCGCGCTCTACACCGCTGTGGCCCAGGTGCTGGCCTATGTCTATCGTCTCAAGGCTGCACTGAGCGGCCAGGGGCCCATGCCCGATGCCCTGGGAGAGCCCCCCGTGCCCGTGGAGCTGGATCCGCACCGTGGCCGCACCCAGCCTGCGGCGGTCGATGCTGCTGCGCAGCAAGAAGGTAATCTGTGATGTCGTCGAATCCTCTGCAACTGTTCCAGAAGTGGTCTGGCTCCAATGCCGGTGCCCTGCAAGGGATGACTGCTCCCATTCTGGTGGTGGCCATTCTGGGGCTGATGGTGTTGCCTGTGCCGCCCTGGCTGCTGGACACCTTCTTCACCCTCAACATTGCCGTGGCTCTGATGGTGATGATGGTGGCGGCCTACATGATCAAGCCGCTGGATTTCGCGGCCTTCCCTTCGGTGCTGCTGCTGACCACGTTGATGCGTCTGTCGCTCAACGTGGCATCGACGCGTGTGGTGCTGATGGAGGGCCACACCGGTCCCGGCGCCGCGGGCGCAGTGATCGAGGCCTTCGGCCACTTCCTGATCGGCGGCAACTTTGCCGTGGGCCTGATCGTGTTCAGCATTCTGGTGGTCATCAACTTCGTGGTGATTACCAAGGGTGCCGAGCGCATTGCCGAAGTCTCGGCCCGTTTCACGCTGGACGCGATGCCCGGCAAGCAGATGGCCGTGGACGCCGACCTGAACGCCGGCCTGATCGACGAGAAGGAAGCCAAGCGACGCCGCGCCGAAGTGGGCGAGGAAGCCAATTTCTTCGGCTCCATGGACGGTGCCAGCAAGTTTGTGCGTGGCGACGCGATTGCCGGCATTTTGATTCTGGTGATCAACGTCATCGGCGGCCTGATCATCGGCATGGCCCAGCACGGCCTGTCCGCGGGTCAGGCGGCCGACAGCTACATTCTGCTGGCCGTGGGCGATGCGCTGGTGGCGCAGATTCCCGGTCTGCTGATCTCGGTGGCCTCGGCCATGGTGATATCGCGTGTTGGCAAGGATTCCGACATGGGCCGCCAGATCGTGCAGCAGCTGTTCATGTCGCCCAAGGTGCTGGGCATCACGGCGGGCGTGATGATTCTGCTGGGTCTGATTCCCGGCATGCCGCATCTGGTGTTCATCAGCATGGGCGCCTTGCTGGGCTGGGGTGCCTGGGTGCTGGACAAGAGGGAAAAAGCCCGCTTGGCCGCCCAAAGCAGTGCCCCGGTGCCCCAGCAGCAGGCTGCGCAAAATGATGGCGAAGCGACCTGGGACGATCTGCAGCCCGTGGACCTGCTGGGCCTGGAGTTGGGCTACCGCCTGATCGCGCTGGTGGACAAGAGCCGCCAGGGCGACCTGCTGACGCGCATCAAGGGCGTGCGCCGCAAGTTTGCGCAGGAGGTCGGCTTTCTGCCGCCGGCCGTGCATGTGCGCGACAACCTGGAGCTCAAGCCCAGCGCCTATCGCATGACGCTGCGTGGCGTCATGGTGGGCGAGGGCGAAGCCTTCCCCGGCATGTTCCTGGCCATCAACCCCGGCGGCATCACCACGCCGCTGATCGGTACGGCCACGACCGATCCGGCCTTTGGTCTGCCCGCGCACTGGATCGACGAGCGGCAAAAGGAAGCGGCACAAATGGCCGGTTTTACCGTCGTTGATTCGGAAACCGTGATGGCGACGCATTTGTCACACTTGATGCAAGTGCACGCGGCCAAGCTGTTGTCTCGTACCGAGACGCAGCAGCTCGTTGACCATGTGGCCAAGCTGGCCCCCAAACTCATCGAAGAAGTCATCCCGAAAATGGTGCCCATCACAACGTTCCAGAAAGTGCTCCAGCTGCTGCTGGAGGACTCTGTGCACATTCGTGATATTCGCACCATCATCGAGACGCTGGCCGAAAACGCCACGCAGACGACCGACCCGGTGGAGCTGGCGCGTCGCGTGCGCATTGCGCTGTCGCCTGCCATCGTGCAGCAGATCTACGGTCCGACCCGCGAGCTCAATGTGATTGCCATCGAGCCCGGCCTGGAGCGTCTGCTGGTGCAGGCACTGTCGAACCCCAATGCGCCATCGCTGGACCCCGGCGTGGCTGAAATCCTCACACAAAAAGCGGTCGATGTGGCCAACCAACAGGAAGAGCTGGGCCTGCCCGCCTGCCTGCTGGTGCCGGACGCGATCCGCAACTCTCTTGCCAAGCTGCTGCGCCGTGTGGCGCCGCGTCTGCAGGTGCTCGCGCACAGCGAGATTCCCGAGACGCACACCATCCGCATCGGCCCGATTCTTAAAGGTGCAACCGCATGAATATCAAACGCTTTTACGCCCCGACCGCCCGCGAGGCCCTGGCCAAGGCGCGCATGGTTTTTGGCGACGGCACCCTGATTCTCTCCAACCGCCAGACGCCGGACGGAGTGGAAGTCATGGCCACGGCCGAAGAGACCCTTCAGGACATGGATGCCGGCATGCAGACCGGCTCGCCCCTGCAAAAGGCTCTGGAGCGCCGCGCAAGCGACGAAGGCATGAGCCTGCGCAAGGGGCACTCGCCTCTGGCCCCCGCAGCGGCCAGACGCAGCCCGGGCGGTGAAGCCATGAGTACGCTGGAGCATGTGCAGGCGCGCCAGACGGCCAAGGAAGAGCAGGCCCGCGAGATGCAGGTTCAGACCAAGCCGGTCAAGGCCATCAATGAACTCGCCCAGCATTCCGTGCAGGACGATGTGGAGCAACTGTCCATGAGCACGCTGACTTTCCAGGACTATGTGCGTGAACGCATGCTGCGCCGTCGCCATGAGTCGTCGGTGGACAGCAGCGAAGCGCTGCCCACTTTTGCCCAGCGCGTGCAGGAGCGCAATAATGAGCGCCCCGCCATGGCAGCCAAGTCTCAGGCGGCCAGCGCTGCGGTGGTTCGCCACAATCCTCTGCGCCCCGAGAAGATTCAGCTCAAGGAAAGCGCCAGGCCCGCCAGCGTGGCTGCGCCTCAGAACTTCATGCAGGAGATGCAGTCCATGAAGGATCTGATCGAGGAGCGCTTCAATACGCTGACCTGGCTGGGCCAGACGCGTCAGAACCCGATTCAGTCCAGTCTGATGCACAAGCTCATCCGCGCCGGATACTCGCCCGCTCTTGCGCGTGCACTGATCGAGAAGCTGCCCGAGACGCTCTCCGCCGGCGACGCCGTGCGCTGGCTGATGCAGGTGCTGGAGCGAAATCTGCGCACCGATGCCACCCAGCCCGCCATCTACGAGCAAGGCGGGGTGTTTGCCCTGGTCGGCGCGACCGGCGTGGGCAAGACAACGACCACGGCCAAGCTGGCGGCGCTGTGTGCGGCCAAGCACGGTCCCGCCTCCGTGGGCCTGATCACGCTGGATACCTACCGCATCGGTGGTCATGACCAGCTGCGCACCTACGCACGCATGCTGGGCATGGTGGCCCACCAGGCCCATGACAAGGCGGCGTTGCAGGACCTGCTGGGCCTGCTGCAAAGCAAGAAGATGGTGCTGATCGACACCACCGGCGTGGCCCCACGCGATCCGCGCAAGGACGAGATCATGGATGTGCTGGCCATTGACGGCGTGCAGCAGTTGCTGGCTGTCAATGCGGCCGCGCAGGGCGATGCGCAGGACGATGTCATGCAGGCCTTCAAGGCGCGCGGCTCGCAACATGCCATCCTCACCAAGGTCGATGAAGCCGTGAAGGTCGGCCCCTCGGTGGATACGCTGATTCGCCATCAGATCCAGCTGCGCGGCGTGACCAATGGCCAGCGCGTGCCCGAAGACTTCGAGCGCGCCAATGCGCAGCTGCTGGTCTCGGCCTCCATGCGCTCGGCTGCCAAGTCGGCCTTCGATCCTCAGTCGCTGGATCTGGACTTCTTCTTTACCCCTTCGTCCGCCAGCGGCGCAGAGGCTGCCCATGCTTGAGCGCCGCTCGCCCCTGCATCAGGGCATGGCTTTGCATATGAGCGATGCCAGCACCGCCGGCTTGCGCGTGCTGGCCGTGCTGCACAGCACGTCAGGTGCGGCTGCCGAGCAGGCCGTGCTCTGGCCGCTGTGCGCCCAGCTGCAGCGCTTGGGCCAGAAGGTGCTGGTGCTCGACGGCAGCCAGGCCGAATCCTTTCACACGCCAGGTCTTGCCCAACTGCTGGCGCAGCATGCCTGGCAGGCTCAGGCAGGACTGCGCACCAGCGTCGGTGATGCCCAGTCGGTAGCCAGCCTGCCGGCGCGGATGGGCCTCAAGCAGCTCAAGGCCTCGGCCGACGAGATGGGGCTTGACGTGCTGACGGCCCTGCAAGCCTATGTGCGTGGCTACACTACCGTGATCATCTATGCGAGTAGCGAAACCTTGACGCCGCTGCTGCAAGGCCAGGGCCTGCAGCCGCTGCTGGTAGTGCCGCCCGACTCCGAGCATCTGCTCGAAAGCTACCGTCAGCTCAAGCATCTGGCCGTGTTTGCCGGCGTGGAATGCACGATTGCCGCGCTGGAAGCGCCGCTGACAGCAGACGGCCCACAGAAATACGACTGGAGCCGCAAGCAGAGCAGCTCGCAGACAGCCAAGCAAAACGCTCAGACACGCCTGCAGCGTCTGAATGCACTGCTACAGTGTTCGCAGCGCCACCTGGGCGATGCCCCAGTGCTCATGCGCCTGCGCTGGCGCCAGGCCGGCGATCTGCATCAGCTCACGCTGCACATGCTCAAGACGGCCTGCATCCTGCCCATGCATGCCCAGCCCACGGCGGCTGCCGCACCTGAATCTCTTGTCTGGAGCCATTGACTGCCATGTACACCGCCAAAGGCCAACTCGACCGCGACGCGCTGATTCGTCAGCATGTGCCGCTTGTGCGTCGGATTGCCTTGCACATGATCGCCAAACTGCCACCAAACGTCGAGCTGGATGATTTGATCCAGGTCGGCATGATCGGTCTGGCCGAAGCGCTGTCGCGCTTCGAGAGCGAGCAAGGCGTGCAATTCGACACTTTCGCCAGCCAGCGCATTCGTGGCGCCATGCTGGACGAACTGCGCGAAGGCGACTGGATGAGCCGTAGCTCGCGCAAAAGCCAGAAGGAAATCGAGCAGGCGCTCAATCGCCTGGAGCAGCGTCTGGGCCGGCCCCCGCTGGAGTCGGAAATCGCGGCCGAACTGGGCATGGCTCTCGACGACTATCAGTCACTGCTGGGCAAGGTACGCGGCACGCAGCTGGTCTATCTCGAGGACATCGGCGGCGCTGACGGCGACGATGGCGACGACTATCTGGAGCGGCATGTGGCCGACTCGGGCGCCGACCCCTTTGCCCTGCTGCGCGACCATCGCATGCGCTCCGCGTTGGTAGAGGCCATCAAGGCCTTGCCGGAGCGTGAGCAATACGTGATGGGCATGTACTACGAGCACGATATGAACCTCAAGGAAATCGCCGCCGTGCTTGGCGTGACCGAATCGCGGGTCTGCCAGCTGCACAGCCAGGCCATCGCCCGCCTGCGCACCAAGATGCGCTCGCATTGATCACTGAAACGGCTCGCAAGGAGCGGGCCGTTCACCACAACAGACGCCGCCGCGCTGGCAGATTGCATCTGCCCACGCGGCGGCTTTGCTTTTGTGACGCAGCCTGGCCGCGTTCTGGTGCTTCACTATCGATAGCTCGTGGCGTTCTGCGGCATTGGGTTCATGGACGTTCTGATCGATCACCTGTCGTCGCTGCAAGCAAAAAGCCCTGTTGCATCGCTGCAGCAGGGCTTTTTGTTGAGTGGTTTTGCAATCAGTGCATCACATGCGGCTGACCGTCGAACATGTGCTCGAAACTTGCAAGCCAGGGCTCGGCAAGCACGCGAATCTGGGCATCGTTGCGCAAGATGCGCTGCATGATCCGCGCCTTTTCCTTGCGCAGTTCGGGCGCCAGCTTTTCATCGCGCGAGCGAAAGCGCAGCTGCTCGATCAGCACGGCACAAGTGCCCTCATAGCGCGCAACACCATCCCAGTCCTTGGCCTGGGCGGCCTGCAGCATCTTGGCACTGCTCTCCTCTATGGCGCGGTAGAAGTCGATCAATGTGTGCTCCATTTTTTAGGCAGCAGCGGGTGCTGGTGCATTGGTTATTTCATTCCAGCCCTGTGCCACCGTGCTCACAAGGCCTGCGACTTCATCGACCATGCGTGCATCGTTGCGGGCATTGGCCAAGGTCAATTGGGTGGTGCAGTACTCATAGAGCGAGGCCAGGTTGCCGGCCAGCTCGCCCCCTTTTTCGCGGTCCAGCGCGCCCAGAAGGCCCTCCTGCAGAATGCGCACCGCCTTGCCGATATGGCGCACTTTCTCACTGATATCGCCGCGCTCGATCGCGCCGCGTGCCGCGTTGATGGAGGCAAGCAGACCATCAAACAGCATCTTGATCAACTGCTGAGGCGATGCGCTGTCCACCATGGATTGCACACCCACCTGACGGTAAGCCGACATTGCGCGCGCATTGGCTGGGGAAAACATCACAAAACTCCTTTGTTGCAGTTTCTCAAATTACTGTTCTTCTTATCGGCCGACTCAGGGGGCAATTAAGTCCTTTCTGCAGGCTTCAATGGCTTAGCTGCTGGACTTGTTCCATGTGGCTACTTGTTGGGCGACATAGTTATCCAAGGCTTTCAGGCTGGCCATCTGCGTATCCAGACGCGAATACTGGGCGCGCACGCGCGCTTCATAGGCTGTCACACGTGCGGTCTGGCGCTCCTGATCGGCCGTATTGCGCTTCAAGGCATTTTTGAGCGTCTCGTCCTTGGTCGAGAAGGTGCCGCCAGTGGCCAGCAGACCGCTTGTGAAGTCCTTCATGCGCACGGCCAGGCCGTCCTGGTTGGCATCGGCAACATCAGCGGTGAAGAACTTGGACATGCTGTCCGGGTCCTTGAGGGCCTTGTCCAGCTTGGTGTCGTCAATCTTGAGGGTGCCGTCTGTCTGAAAGGCAATTCCCATCTGCGACAGGCTGGTGAACGCGCCACCTTCTCCCCCGGGACCTGAGAGCACACGACGCATTGCAGACTGGAGGTTGATGGCAGTTGAATCGCCTTGCAAGGTCCCAGCCGTCTTGCTGTCCTTGTCATAGGCGGTCATGGTTTTCAGGGCGTTGCTGAGTGCGTTATAGGACTCCACCAGATTTTTCAGCGCTGTCTTGGCCGTCGCCGTGTCATTGGCAATGGTGATGCGCACAGGGGCGGCATCTGCCGCCGATTTCTGCGCTACTGTCAACGTCACACCCGCAGCGACCTCTTCAAACACATTGGTGTGCGAGGCCATGTCGATGCCGTTGATCTTGGCCAGAGTGTCCTGCGCCTTGACGGAGCGCTTCATGGTTGCGTCGGTGCCGTTGTAGGCAAATTGCTGCAGCCCTGCGCCTTCGGCCTCCACCGAGAAGGCGGAGTTCACGCCTGTGGTCTTGGATTGCAGCACCAGGCGTTCGCCCGTGTGGTCCTTGAGGACGGTGGCGCTGACATCGCCCTTGGCAGCATTGATCTTGGCTGCAATCTTGGCCAGGGAGTCATCTTCTGCAGTGATGTCCACGCTGAAGCTCACATTCTTGCCGTCCTTGGTATTGGGTGTCAGTCCATTGGCACCATAGGTCCCCATGGAAATGGTCAGCTTGCCAGGCCCCAGAGTGGTGCCGCTTGCCACCAGGCCGGAGCCAATGGTCTGGCCTGCAGCCATCTGCGACACTTCCACGTCATAAGTGGCTTGCACGGCGCTGGAGGTTGCCGTGCCTGTCACTTGGGCAGAGTTGGAAGAGGTCAGCGTATTGCCAAGCCAGGTGGCAGGCTTGGTCAGCTTGTCCAGCTGATCCTGCAGATTGGAGATTTGCGACTTGAGCTGGCTAAAGGCCGAGATCTGGGTATTGATGCCAGTGGCCTTGGTCTGCAGCGCCGCAATGGGCTTTGATTCAAGTGCCACCAATTTCGAAACAATGGTTTCTACTTCCAGGCCGCTGCCAATACCGACTGAGCTGATACCCATACAAAACTCCCTCTGCGCAGGACGGAGGGCGTTTGGCACGCCTGGCCTGCGTCATTGAACAAACGGCGCTTCTCGCGCCGTCTTTATGGACAGTACTACGCATTGTGTTTCGGCAGGCCGAAACAGAACTTGAGTACGAAATATCAAGTGCCGGTATCAGCCTTGCAGCAGCTTGAGCACTTGCTGTGGCAGCTGATTGGCCTGTGCAACCATGGCTGTGCCGGCCTGCTGCAGAATCTGTGTCCGGCTCAGATTGGCGGTTTCTGCGGCAAAGTCGGCATCCATGATGCGGCTGCGAGATGCAGAGAGATTTTCCGAGTTGACGCTCAGGTTCTCGACGGTGGTTTCAAAACGGCTTTGCACGGCGCCCAGCGTGGCTCGTGCGCCATTGACCGCCTTCAAGGCTGCGTCCATTGCCAGGATGGCGTTATCTGCGTATTCCGCATCCAGCACATTGAGGTCGGAAAAGCCATTCTTTCCCGACTCTGCGCCCGCGAATCCGCGTGTCCCGCCAATATGCTGAGGACTGGACTCGTTGGTAGTGCCAACCGACAGGCCGGTTGCTGCTGCGATGGCGGCGGCATCCGTGGCAGGAGTGGTTTGGGGATTGGGAAGACCAATCGCTACGTCACCAGCGGAGGAGGTCAGAGACAGCGCGCCATTCACGATCGATGCCTGCACCTTGGGGGTGGTGCTGGCTGAATTGATCTGGCTCACGAGGTCGTTGATGCGGTTGCTTGCGCTTTCCTGTGCGGGCAGGCTCAATGTCACGCCATTGATTTGCACGCTTGCGGCAGGCATGCCGCCGGAAGTCACGTTCTTTGCGGCATTGACGCTCAATGTTGCGTTGCCCAGGGCAGAGCCGGCAGATGGCGCAACCACGGCACTGGTGGTTGTGTTGTTGACGATCTCGATCTTGCCATTCACCACACTCACGGATACCGCGTTGGCGCCCAGACCATTGGGAGCGGCTGTGTTCAGTGCCGTCTGAATGCTGGTCGCCAAAGTATCTTTGGCGGTAGCTATTTCAGCTGCCGATGCTGGAGGCGCCCCGACGGCGGCGACGGCTGGCACGTTGACAGCGGTGCCGCCATTGATGGTGAGCGTGAAGGCGCCGTAGGAGCCGTCAGTGGCGGGCTCGCTCAGGCTCCAGCTGGTTTTTGAAGGAACCGTCACTGCCGTTGCGCTGCCGGAGATGCTCGATCCGGTCAGCTTCGAGGGAACTGCCACGCTGTCCCAGGTGCCCAATGCATCCACATTGGCATTCACAATCGAGGAAATATCGATGGTCTGACCTTGATTGGCGCCGACTTGAAAGGCCATATTGGTAAATGAGCCATCGAGCAGATTGGTGCCGTTGAAGCTGGTTTGCTGGGCGACTCGGGTCACTTCGGCTTTGAGCTGCTGCACTTCCACGTCCAGGGCAGCACGGTCTTCCGCCGAGTTGGTGGCATTGCGCGCCTGAACGGCCAGTTCGCGAATGCGTTGCAGATTGCTGCCCAAGGAGCCCAAGGCACCTTCGGCGGTCTGCGCCAGGGAAATGCCGTCATTGGCATTGCGCATGGCAACCGTGAGGCCGCGCACCTGGGTGGTCATGCGCTCGGAAATGGCCAGACCGGCTGCATCATCCTTGGCACTATTGATGCGCAAGCCCGAGGACAGGCGCTGCATGGAGGTAGCCAGCTGGCTTTGGGACGAGCTCAGATTGCGTTGCGCATTGAGCGACTGGATATTGGTATTGATGATGGCTGCCATGGCGTGTGCTCCTGTTTCAAGCCAGTAAACCGGCGACGTACTAGCCGTTTTCACGACCAGCGACGGCGCTGGCCCACGTGACCGGAAACGCGGACGAAGTCTGGTATTCCGGGTACGAGGATTGTTGGAGCAAGCCATGCAGGACATAAGACCGATAAGAGGCCTAAAGTCCTGCCATTTTTACAATTGGCGGTTACATATAGGATGCAGCAGGACAGCAAAAAGGCCTCCCGAAGGAGGCCTGGTAAGGCGTTGACTGCACCGGCGCATGGCTGGCGCAGCTGCTTGATGCAATTAACGCAGCAGGGACAGCACGCCCTGGGGCAGCTGGTTGGCCTGGGCCACCATGGCGGTACCGGCTTGCTGCAGAATCTGCGAGCGGCTCAGGTTGGCGGTTTCTGCAGCAAAGTCTGCATCGGTGATGCGGGACTTGGAGGCCGACAGATTTTCGCTGTTCACGCTCAGGTTGGAGACCACGGATTCAAAGCGGTTCTGAATGGCACCCAGGTCGGCACGTGCGGAGTTCACGGCCTTGAGAGCGGCGTCCATGGCCAGGATGGTGTCATCCGCACCTTCAGCGGTGGCAACAGAGATATCCTTGAAGCCTGTCTGGGCGGTGCCGGCGGTGACCTTGGTCGTGCCTGCAGTCAAGCCGGTGCCAGTTGCGGGAGCAGCGTCCACGACGATATCTTTGTCGGAGCGCAGAACGACAGAGCCGTTCACATTGGAAGCCTTGACCGAGCCGTCGGAGAAGGTCTTGTTGATGGCTGCAACGAGCTGGTTGGAGCGCTCTGCGTCGGTGTAGGCAGCACCGACGGCAATGGCTTTACCGTTGATGCTCAGCTCGGTAGTCAGTGCAGCATGCTTGGTGCCAGCCGTCACGTTGGTTGTGGTGGCTGCCAAGCCTGCAACAGACAGAGCATATTGATTGCCGGATGCATTGGCCAGGGTCACTGCACCGTTGCCGGCTGCAGGAGCAGTCGCAGTCAGGCCGGAAATACCGGCGGCATTGACAGCAGTGGCAATGTTTGCAGCCAGCTGATCTTGAGCCTGTGCCACAGTACGTGTGGCGGCACCATCGGCAGCCAGTCCGGTGACATTGATCTCAACACCGCCCACGCTGACCTTGAAGTCTGCAAATGCAGCTTGGGCCGCGGCAGCATCTGCAGGAGCCGTCACGGTGAACGCACCTGCACCAGGGGTGGCGGTGCCGCCTAGCGCAGCGGTGCCGAAGGCAGCTGCAGGCTTGTCTGCGCTGTTCCAGGTACCCAGTTGATCGATCTTGGAGTTCTGGATGCTATCGATATTGATACGCTGGCCTTGATTGGCGCCAACCTGGAAAGCCTGTGATGTGAAGGAGCCATCCAGCAGCTTGGTGCCGTTGAACGAGGTATCGGTGGCAACGCGGTCGATTTCGCTCTTGAGCTGGTCCACTTCCTTTTGCAGAGCAGCGCGGTCTTCGGTGGAGTTGGTGGCATTGCGCGATTGCACGGCCAGTTCACGAATACGCTGCAGGTTGCCGCCGATGGTGCTCAGTGCGCCTTCAGCCGTCTGGGCCAGCGAGACGCCGTCATTGGCATTGCGCTGTGCCTGGTTCAGGCCGCGAACCTGGGCGCTCATGCGTTCGGCAATTGCCAGGCCGGCTGCATCGTCCTTGGCGCTGTTGATGCGCAGGCCCGAAGACAGACGCTGCATGGAGGTCGACAGCGAAGATTGCGAAGCGCTCAGGTTGCGCTGTGCGTTGAGCGACTGGATATTGGTGTTGATGGTCATTGCCATGATGCGAACTCCTTGATGCGATCAAAACGTCGCCGCCACAGTGACCTGAAATATTCAGGGTGGGCGGCGGCGGCAGCCCAATCCAGCACCCCAGCCTGCAGTTCCTTGATATTTGCTGCTGTGGCTCGCTGGTGACAGGGCTTTGTTTCCCTGTTGAAGCTGTTATCGGAGCCATCTCGCCAAAACTTTAGAGAGTTCTGCAAATATTTTTCGGGATGTAACGGATGCGGGAGCTCTGCCTTGTTTGTATGTCGCCGCAGCCTTCAAGTCGGTGCTTGGCTCGGATTTACCCTACATAACGACGGCTAGCTGCCGATCTAGCTTCCAAACGCCCAGCTTTTTGCGCCTATGGCGGGGCTTCTGCAACTTCACAATCGGCACCATGCTTGTTCTCATCGGTTATATCGTCGCCTTCGGCTGCATCTTCGGCATGTACGTGCTGCACGGCGGCAGCGTGGGCGTTCTTGTCAAGGCGCTGCCGTTCGAGATGGTGACCATTGGCGGTGGCGCCCTGGGCGCTTTTATCGTCAGCAACCAGCCCAAGGTGCTCAAGGCTACGGCCAAGGCGATTCCCTCGGCGCTCAAGCCCTCGCGCTATAACAAGGCTCGTTATATGGAAGTGATGGCGCTTCTGTACGAGCTGCTGCAGAAGGCGCGCAAGGAAGGCCTGATGTCGATCGAGTCCGATGTGGAAGATCCGCAGTCATCGACGGTGTTTCAGAACTATCCGCAGCTGATGGCCGACCACCATGTCGTCGAGTTCCTGACCGACTATCTGCGCATGATGGTCTCGGGCAATCTCAACTCGCATGAGATCGAGGCGCTGATGGACAGCGAAATCGAAGCCCATCATGCCGAGGCCCATGCGCCGGTGATGGCTCTGAATCGTCTGGCGGGCGCCTTGCCTGCCTTCGGCATTATTGCGGCCGTGCTGGGTGTGGTGAACACCATGGCTTTCGTGGGGCAGCCCCCTGCGGTACTGGGCGGCATGATCGCCTCGGCGCTGGTGGGTACCTTCCTCGGGATTTTGCTGGCCTATGCGCTGGTGGAGCCCATGGCTGCGTTGCTGGAGCAGCGTGCCCAGGATGCGGCCAAGGAGTTCGAGTGCATCAAGGCGACGCTGCTGGCCAGCATGCAGGGCTACAACCCGGGCACGGCCATTGAGTTCGGCCGCAAGGTACTGTTCTCCACCGAGCGCCCAGGCTTTCTGGAGTTGGAGTCGCACGTCAAGGGTAAGAAGTGATGAGTGCCCGCTCTCGCCAGGATGTAGTAATGGAGCGCTTCCATGGCTGACAAGAAGCTGCAGCCCATCATCATCAAGCGCGTCAAGAAGACCGCCCATGCCCACCATGGTGGTGCCTGGAAGATTGCCTATGCCGACTTTGTGACGGCGATGATGGCCTTCTTCCTGCTGATGTGGCTGCTGGGCTCGACCGCTCAGGGCGAGCTGCAGGGGATTGCCGCGTATTTCAATTCGCCGCTGAAGGTGGCCATGTCGGGCGGCAGCGGTGCGGGCAACAGCTCCAGCATCGTGCCGGGTGGCGGCAACGACCTGTCCAAGGTGCACGGCCAGGTGCGCCGCTCCGAGTCCGAAGACAATGCCAACCGTCGCTCCAGCCAGGCCATGGGCCGGGCCGAAGAGTCCGCACGCGATGCACAGCGTCTGCATGCGCTCAAGGCCAAGGTAGACAGCATGATTGCCAACAATGCGCGTCTGAACGAGTATCGCTCGCAGATTCGCACGGAGATCACGCATGACGGCCTGATGATTCAGATCGTCGACGACCAGAACCGCCCCATGTTCGATAGCGGCAGTGCCGTGGTCAAGCCCTATATGCGCGACATTCTGCGCGAGATCGGTGCGGCCATGGGCAATGCGGAAAATCGCATCAGTCTCTCAGGCCACACCGATGCTGCACCCTACGGCAATGCCGATCGCGGCTATAGCAACTGGGAATTGTCGGCCGACCGCGCCAATGCTTCGCGCCGCGAGCTGGTGGCAGCCGGCATGCCTCTGGACAAGCTGGCGCGTGTAGTGGGCATGTCAAGCAGCGACCTGCTGCTGCCCGAGGAGCCGCGCGCGGCGCAGAATCGCCGCATCACGATTACCGTGCTGACCAAGGAGGCCGAGCGCCGTGTGCTGGGCAATGACAAGGAGCGCAGCACGGAGCAGGTGACCAGTGCCGAGGAGGCTGCCAGCACGATCAATCAACCCAAGGCCCGGCGCGCAGTCCCCAGCGCTGCCGACAAGCAGTCTCTGGATGCCAAGGAAGAGTTTGTTGTAACAAACCCTGAAGTTGCCACGGAGACTGTCGAAAAGCCTGACAATGCACGTCCAATGCCGGGAGGTTGACAAATTGTTACCATCACGGCTGAAAACTTGTTCCCACGCACCTATTCCGACCGAAAGGGCCTCTCGTGGCTAATGCCCTGCGATTTTTGATTGTTGACGACTTCTCCACCATGCGCCGCATCGTGCGCAATCTGCTCAAGGAGAGTGGCTTTGCCGATGCCGATGAAGCCGAAGATGGTGTGGTTGCCATCACCAAGCTGCGTGCTAGCAAGTTCGACTTTGTGGTGACCGACATCAACATGCCGAACATGAACGGCTTTCAGCTGCTCACCGAGATCAAGCAGGATGAAAAGCTCAAGCATCTGCCCGTGCTGATGGTGACTGCCGAAGCCCGCAAGGAAGATATCGTGGCAGCCGCCCAGGGCGGCGCGGCCGGCTATATCGTCAAGCCCTTCACCAAGGCCACGCTGGAAGAGAAGGTCAATCTCATCATCAAGAAACTCGATCTCTGAGCCATGAGCAGCGACCAGGCTTCCGCCAACGTCCACTACAAGATTGGCGTACTCACACGCCAGTTGCATAACTCGCTCAATGAGCTGGGCTATGCGGATCGTTTGCGTGGCAGTGCAGGGGAGCTTCCCGATGCGCAAAGCCGTCTGTCCTATATCGCCCGCTTGACGGGCGAAGCGGCCAACAAGGTGCTGGGCCAGGTTGAGGTGACGCAGAACCGCCAGGATGCGCTGGCCGAGCGTACCCGTGCCATGCGTGCAGAACTCATCAAGGATCCTGTGGCTGCGGTGGCCAAGGGGCGCGTGATGAACTATCTGCAGGAGGTGGAAGAGGGTACGGAGCAGACCAATAGCCATCTGACCGAGATCATGATGGCGCAGGACTTCCATGACCTCACCGGTCAGGTGATTGCGCGTGTGGTGGCGTTGGCGGCTGATCTGGAGTCGCAACTGCTGCAGCTGCTGATCCAGACTTCGCCGGATACTGCCCAGATGCCGGCCCTGGCGCCCGTGGAAGCTGTGCAACCCAAGCTGGCCGGCCCGGTGGTGGATCCCGAAAACACCACCGACGTGGTGACTTCGCAGTCCCAGGTTGATGATCTGCTGGCCAGTCTTGGCTTTTAAAAAATATAGCTGATTGCGCTTTGCAGATAAGCGTTTGAGCCCGAAAAGCCCGATCTTTGAATGGATCGGGCTTTTTTATTGGACGCTGCCAGGAAGGCGGAGCGCAAAAAGCCCGCATGTCATCACAACATGCGGGCAAGCCTTGGAGGGCAATCTGCCTTTTGAGCGGTGTGCGGCGTTGCGCCGATCACACCTGCATATTCATTACATCGGAGTAGGCCTGCACCAGGCGGTTGCGCACATGCAGCGTGGCCTGAAAGCCGATCTGCGATTTTTGCATGGCCACCATGGTCTGCTCAAGGCTGACGGCAGGGTTTTCCAGCTGCACTTCGCGCTGCAGCTGGCCGGAATGGTTTTGAGCGGCGCTCACCGATTGCAGTGCATTTTGCAAAGCCTGACCGAAGCCGCCGGCCGCGGGCGCAGTGCCGGCGCTGCCGACCTTGGTGAGCTGGTTGCCCAGCTGGGCGGGGTTGATTGCTGGGATCTTCAGGTCCATATATTTATCCAACTGGCTTGGTGAGTTGGAGGTGATCGTAGGTTTTTCGCTTGATCGCAGACGGGCAATAAGTGGGTGAATCGGCTTGCTTATCGGGGGAACGCCACCGGCCCGAGTCCGAATAATCCACTGGACGCTAGACCTCGTGTGGGGTCTGACACCATGGAATCAAGATGTCTGCTGTAGCTGAAGTACCTGTCCCCAATGCCGTGCCCGGTGCCACGTATGCGCCCCGCCCTGCGCTTGCGCAGCGCTGGAATGCGCTCGACCGTGGCCAACGTCTTCGCTGGGGCGCGCTGGCGGCCCTGGTCGCTGTAGGCCTGGTGGCGGCGGCGGTGTTCTATCGCCAGCCTGATTACAAGCTTCTGTTTTCCAACGTCAGCGATAAGGATGGCGGTGCCATCGTGGCGCAGCTGACGCAGATGAACGTGCCCTACAAGTACAGCGAGGGTGGCGGCGCCATTCTCATCCCCGCAGACCGTGTGCACGATGTACGCCTGAAGCTGGCCACGCAAGGCCTGCCCAAGGGCTCGGTGACGGGCTTCGAGCTGATGGAGAACAGCAAGTTCGGCATCACCCAGTTTCAGGAACGCCTCAATTTCCAACGCGGCCTGGAAGGCGAGCTGACCCGCTCCATCCTCGCGCTCAATGCCGTGCAGAGTGCCCGCGTGCATCTGGCCCTGCCCAATCAGAACGGATTTTTTCGCGAGCAGCAAAAGCCTTCGGCTTCCGTGCTGCTGAGCCTGCATCCGGGTCGCATGCTGGACCGTGCGCAGATCGCGGGCATCGTGCATCTGGTGGCTTCCAGCGTGCCCGAGATGGAGCCTTCGGCCGTCAGCGTGGTGGACGACACCGGCAAGCTGCTGTCGCAGTCACCTGACGGCAACGCAGGCGGCGTGGACATGCAGCAGTTCCTCTATACCCAGCAGGTGGAGCAGCAATATGTGCGCCGCATTCTGGACATTCTGGAGCCCGTGGTCGGCAAGAACAATGTGAAGGCTCAGGTTTCGGCCGAGCTGGATTTCAGCCAGACCGAATCGACTTCCGAGCAGCATCGTCCCAATCAGTCCACCGACGGCGGGGCCGTGCGCAGCCAGCAGGTGATGGAAACCAATGGCGAGAAGACGGCCACTCCACCCACCGGTGTGCCTGGCGCGACCAGCAACCAGCCACCGCAGAACTCCACCGCACCCATCAACGGTGCCAATCCTGCGCCGCAGGCCGCTGGTGCAGGCCAGGGCAACGGCCAGGGCAACAAGCGCGAGTCCATCACCAATTACGAAGTGGACAAGACTGTCAAGGTCACACGCGGCAGCACCGGCACCGTCAAGCGCCTGACGGCTGCGGTGGTGGTCAATGCACCGCTGGCCGCTGCGGCAGGTACCGATGCCGCGACAGCGGCTGCGGCAGCCGCTGTCAGCTCTGGCTTGCGTCCCCTGACGGCCCAGCAGCAGGAGCAACTGCTCACGCTGGTGCGTGAAACCGTGGGCTATAGCGCCGACCGAGGCGACTCGGTGAATCTGGTCAGCGCTCCCTTCATGGACAGCGGCGCGGCACCGGCCGAGCTGCCGATGTGGAAGGACCCCGAAATTCAGGCCATGGCCAAGAGCCTGGGTGTGCCGATTGCGCTGGCTCTGTTTGGTGCCCTGGTGCTGCTAGGCCTGGTGCGCCCCTTGCTCAAGGGACGCAATACCGGCCCCGGCGCTCAGCTCAATGCCATTGAAGCCGAGGCGCTGGATAGACCTGCTCTGCCTGCACCTGCGAAGGAGCTGTCGCCGACCAAGGAGCAGGAGCGACTGGATCAGGCCCGTCATCTGGCCAAGCAGAACCCGATCGCGGTGGCGAACATCGTGAAGACATGGATTAACGGTGAAGGGTGACGAAGTCACCCCCTGAGGCGCGTTGCGCCTTCCCCCTCTCTCTTTGGGAGGGGGACGATGCCCTCGCTGCGGGGGCGGCCCTTGCTCGGCATCCCTGGCATGGGACGGTTGAATAACTAGTAGAGAGTTTTGAATATGGACGATAGAGGTCTGAACGACGCTGCCATCTTGCTGGTCTCCCTTGGTGAGGAAGAGGCGGCCGAGGTGTTCAAGCACCTCACGCCCAAGGAAGTGCAGAAGCTGGGCGAGACGATTGCCCGCATGCGTGGCGTGACGCGGGAAAAGGTGGATTTCGTGATCGACCGCTTCACCAGTGATGCTGCGTCGCAGAGTCTGCTGGTCGACGATGCCAGCGACTATGTCCGCTCGGTGCTCAAGCGTGCGCTGGGCGATGACAAGGCGGCGCTGCTGATCGACCGCATCATGCAGGGCGGCGATATCTCGGGCATCGAAAGCCTGAAGTGGATGGATCCGCTGTCGGTGGCCGAGCTGCTGCGCGGCGAGCATCCGCAGATCGTGGCCGCGATTCTGGTGCACCTGGAGTATGAGCAGGCCGCTGCCGTGCTGATGCAGTTCCCCGACCGCGCACGCAGCGAGGTCATGCTGCGCGTGGCCACGCTGGAAGGCATCCAGCCCACGGCACTCAAGGACTTGAACGAAGTGCTGTTCAAGGTGCTGGCGGGGGGCGACAAGGTGCGCAAGACCTCGCTGGGCGGCGTCAAGACCGCAGCCGAAATGCTCAATCAGATGGGCGGCAATGCCGATGTGGCGGTGCTCGATACCATCCGCAACTACGACCCCGAGCTGGCACAGAAGATCATGGACAAGATGTTCGTCTTCGACGATCTGGTCAAGCTCGACGACCGCTCTGTGCAGCTGGTGCTGCGCGAGGTGGTGTCCGAGACGCTGATCGTGGCGCTCAAGGGCGGCTCCATGGAGGTGCGCGACAAGATTCTGGCCAATATGTCCATGCGTGCGGCCGAGTCGCTGCGCGAGGACCTGGAAGGCCGCGGCCCCATGCGTCTGTCCGAAGTGGAAGCCCAGCAGAAGGAAATCCTCAAGGTCGTGCGTCGTCTGGTCGAGGAAGGCCAGGTAACCATCGGCTCTGGCCCGGAGGACAGCTATGTCTAAGGGCCAGCCTCCGCGCTCGCACTCGCGCTTTATCCCGCAGGAAGAGATCGACGACAGCACCGTGGTGCAATGGCGCTTCGGTGCGATGGATGCGCAGGATCGCGGCGTCTTCGCGCCCGCACAGCAAGCGGCCTTCATACCGGCGGGGGTAGAGCATTTCAACGGTTTTTCCCCCTCTATTGCCCATCAGCCGCAGGCGCAGCCAGAAGTGCAGGCGGTGGAGCCGGTGGAGCCAGCCGAGCCGGCTTTCGACGAAGAGCAGCTGCAGCAGATGCTGGAGCAGGCACGCGCCGAGGGCCATGCACAAGGCCTGGCCGAAGGCCGCACCCAGACGCAGCAGCAATGGCAGCAGTACCTGGACGACCATATCAACGGCGCGGGCCGCGAGAGTGCTCAACGTGTCGACGGCGTGTTGCGGGGCCTGGAAGACAACTTCAAGCAGCTGCAGTCGGACATGGCCCAGGAGCTGCTGAATCTGGCCTGCGACATCGCACGTCAGGTGGTGCGCCAGGAGCTGCGCAGCCAGCCCCAGGCCTTGCTGCCCGTAATTCGCGAAGCGCTGGACATGCTGGTCGACGAGAGCCGCCCGGTGACCGTGCGTCTGAATCCAGCCGACTTTGAACTGCTCGACGAAGCCCTGCGCGCCGAGCATGGTGCGCACAGCCGTATCCAGTGGCTGGGCGATGCCTCGATTGCCCCTGGCGATGTCAAGGTGGAGTCGGGTGGTGCCGAGATCGACGGCGGCCTGGGCAAGCGCTGGCGTCGTGCCGTGGCGGCTCTGGGCCTGGTCTCCACCTGGTATGACGGAGACAAGGCATGAACCCCTGGCAGCAGTTCATGAGCCAGGCGCGCGCACGCTATGCCGAGCCTGTGCCGCTGGAATGCCAGGGCCGTCTGACCCGGCTGACCGGCATGGTGCTGGAGGCTTCGGGGCTGCGTGTGCCAGTGGGGGCGCAATGCCATATTCATCAGCACGGGCAGGAGCCTGTGCTGGCCGAGGTGGTCGGATTTGCCGGCGAGCGCGCCTTTCTGATGCCTGCGGGCGATATTCAGGGTCTGTCCAGCGGTGCCATGGTGACGCCGGCAGCCCCCTTTGTTCCCGTGCCCCAGCTGGGCGTGGTGGAGACCGAGAAAGTCAGCCAGACCGTGGGTGTGCTGCGTCTGCCCATGGGGGATGGCTTGCTGGGGCGGGTGGTGGATTCGCAAGGCATTCCGCTGGACCATGCGGGCGAGCTGGGCAGCGTGGTGCCCGAGGTGCTGGATCGCAACCCCATCAACGCCATGGACCGGGACCCCGTGCGCGAGTCGCTGGATACCGGTGTCAAGGCGCTGAACGCGCTGCTGACCGTGGGTCGCGGCCAGCGTCTGGGTCTGTTTGCCGGCTCGGGTGTGGGCAAGTCCGTGCTGCTGGGCATGATGGCGCGCTACACCCAGGCCGATGTGATCGTGGTGGGCCTGATCGGCGAGCGTGGCCGCGAGGTCAAGGAGTTCGTTGAGGACATCCTGGGTGCCCAGGACCGCAGTCGTGCGGTGGTGGTGGCCGCGCCCGCTGATGCGCCGCCGCTGCTGCGCATGCAGGGCGCCAGCTACGCCACGGCGATTGCCGAGCATTTCCGCGACAAGGGCAAGCATGTGTTGCTGCTCATGGATTCCTTGACCCGCTACGCCATGGCCCAGCGCGAAATCGCCCTGGCCATCGGCGAGCCGCCGGCCACCAAGGGCTATCCGCCATCGTGCTTTGCCAAACTGCCCGCGCTGGTGGAGCGCAGCGGCAACGGTCTGCATGGCGTGGGCTCGATCACGGCCTTCTACACCGTTCTGTCCGAAGGTGACGATCAGCAGGACCCGATTGCCGATGCGGCCCGCGCCATTCTCGACGGTCACGTCGTGCTCTCGCGGGCCCTGGCCGAGACCGGACATTACCCGGCCATCGATATCGAACAGTCGGCTTCGCGCGTCATGCACAACGTGGTTTCGCGCGAGCATTTCGAGTTGGCACGCCGCTTTCGCGCCGTCTATTCGCGCTACCAGAAGGGGCGTGATCTGGTGCAGGTCGGCGCCTATGTGCCGGGATCCGATCCGCAACTGGACGAGGCGATTGCGCTGCAGCCCGCCATGACCGGGTTTCTGCAGCAAAGCATGTTTGAAAGCTCCAGCATGGAGCAAAGCCTTGCCGGCATGGCACAAGCCATGCAGCAGGGCTGAGCATCAACGGGTTAGCCAGAGGGAGAGTCGCAGATGTCGTCCTTGAATGCCTTGAACGTCGCCATTGAAGCTGCAGAACGCAAGCGTGACGCGGCCCGCACCGCCATGCAGGAGCGCCAGCGCGCCCAGCAGGCGGCGCAGGCCCAGATGGATCAGCTGCAGGGCTATGTCCTTGAGATGCAGGCACGCTGGGGAGCCCAGGAAGGGCTGGCCGTGCAGCCCGAAGTCATGCATCACCAGTATCAGTTCATGGAGCGCCTGCAGCACGCCATCGGCTTGCAGACCCGGGTCGTGGCCGATCAGGACATTCGCCTGGAGACCTCGCGTCAGGCCCTGCTGGCGGCCGAGCTGCGCGTGACCAGCCTGCAGAAAGTGGTGCAGGCCCGCCGCCGTGATGTGGCACTGGCCCAGATGCGGCGCGATCAAAAAGATACCGACGAGCGCGCCACCATGGCATTTTTTCGACGCAGCTTCGGTCTGCAGCTCCAGGAGGCCTGAGCATGGCGGAAACCAGAATTGACGGCCCGCGTGGCGGCGAAGCGCGCACCGGCAAGGCCATGGCGCAGTCCATGAGTTCGGCCAAAAGTGCTGCCGCAGCAGGCGAGTCTGGCCAGGGATTTTCATCGCTGCTGGCATCGCTGGACGGATTCGTGACTGCAGGCCTGCCTCAGACGGCGCTGCAGACCGCCGAGGTGTCGGACGCGAAGCCGGCACCAGGCGAGCAGGATGCGCTGCTGATCGCTCAAGGCCATGCGCCGTGGATGAGTCTGGTCGGGCAGACCGCCCAACTGGATGGACAGGGGGACGCAGATCTGCGCCAGGGCGTAGCCACCGACTTTCTGTCAGGCAGAGGCCATGCCGCGCAGCTTGCCCATCGCCAGGCTTTGCAGCCCGGGTCCGAGCAGGCGCATGCTGCATTCATGGGCAAGGATTTGCAATCAAATCAGGCTCAAACGTACACAAAACAGGTGCAAGCAGCTATTAATTCTGATGGGGCTGCCTTGCCGCAGCAGCAGGATGCAGCCGCGCAGGGGCAGGACAGCGGGCACAGCGCACTGGCTTCGGTGACTGAAGAGGCACCTGCTGCGCGCGTCGAGCCAGCTGTGCACAAGGCGCAGGCCTTGCCGCAGCAAGGCATCAGCCTGCAGGGCATGACTGCCGTGCAGCCGCAGGCCCTGGAAGGTCTCAAGGATTTGCTGCGTGCGGCCCGCTCGCTCCAGCAGGATGAAGCTGCGCCACAGGGCAAGACGGCGGCAGTGCAGGGCGGGGCCGACCTGCAGGCTGCAGCGGCTGCCGTCGGGGCAGCCATGGGGGCGGCGAGCGCCGGCATGCAGGGCGGCGGCCAGAACAGCTCCGACTTCGGCCAGAGCCTGGCGGGGCAGGATGCGGGACCTACAGAGCGTGAGCAGGAGGTGTCCGAGCAGGTGGCCTTCTGGGTGCATCAGAAAACGCAGAATGCCGCGCTGTCGATCCAGCATGAGGGCAAGGCTATCCAGGTCCAGGTGCAGCTGAACGGCCAGGAGGCTCATGTACGCTTTGCCGCGGGCGATGAGCAGGCACGCCAGTTGCTGGCCGATGGTCAAGCTCAGCTGCGCGAGCTTTTGCAGGCCCAGGGGCTGAATCTGAGCGGCGTCAGTGTGGATGCGGGCGGTGCCGGCGCCCGGTCCGGGGGGGACAGCCAGGGCGAGGACGCACGGCGCGCCCAGGCCAGGGTGGCCCGGGTTTCGGTCAATGCTGCCGAGCTGCCCATGGGAGCGGCCGGTGCGCACAATGGCGCGCGGCCGGTGCAGTCCGGTGTGGACCTTTTCGTGTAAATGATCAGAGCCGGCTCACGGAAACGGTGAGCCGGACAGGGCGTGAAACCCGGAATGAAGCCGGGTTTCGCGCTTTTATTCGGGCAATGGTCTGCAGGGCGGGCGGCGAATAATTCAGGCGTGGATCTTCCGTGTCGCGGCAATGGCTGCGAGGTGGATGCAGTCCCCCACTCTTGAGGAATACCCGCCGTGTCAGCCAATCCCAATGCCGCCCCTGTTGCACCTGCTCCTGCCAAAAGCAAGAAGCTGATCGTCATCGTGGCCATCGTTGCCGTGCTGGCCATCGTGGCTGCCGCGGCCTATGTGCTGATGATGCAACGCCAGCACAGCAGCGCCGATGGCGAAGAAGAGGTCAGCGCCAAGGCCACAGTGCCCACTTTCCTGCCACTGGACAATATGGTGGCCAATCTGGCTGACCCCGGCGGCGACCGCTTTGTGCAACTGGGCATCACGCTGGAGCTGGCCGACGAAAAGACGGCCTCCACCGTCAAGCAATATCTGCCCAGCATCCGCAACGGCATTCTGATGCTGGTGTCCCAGCGCACGGCCGACGAGCTGCTGGCGCGCGAGGGCAAGGAAAAACTGGCCGCCGACATTCTCACCGAGGTCTCGGCGCCTCTGGGCTTCGGCTCAGGTGCCAAGAAGCGCTCGCGCGACGATGAGGACGCCGACGAAGACGGCCAGCGTGCCAATCGCAAGGGGCCTGTGCGTCGCGTGCTGTTCTCCAGCTTCATCATTCAGTAAGCAGGGAGGGAGTGCATGAGCGATTCTTTTCTCTCTCAGGAAGAGGTTGATGCTCTTCTTGAAGGCGTTACCGGCGAAAGCCAGCGTTCCGAGGTGGTGGAGGTCGATCTCGGCCAGGTCCGCAGCTACGACATCTCCAGCCAGGAACGCATCGTGCGTGGGCGCATGCCCACCATGGAAATTGTCAACGAGCGCTTTGCCCGTAACTTCCGCATCGGTCTGTTCAACTTCATCCGCCGCAGCCCCGAGGTTTCCGTCGGCACGGTGACGGTGCAGCGCTACAGCGCCTTTCTGCGCGAGCTGGCCGTTCCCACCAATTTCAACATCATGGCCATTCGCCCACTGCGCGGCAATGGCCTGATCGTCTGCGATCCCTCGCTGGTGTTCGGCGTGATCGACACGCTGTACGGCGGCACGGGTCGCCTGCAGACTCGTATCGAGGGGCGCGACTTCTCGACCACCGAGCAGCGCGTGATCAACCGCATGGTCAATGTGATCTGCGAGGAATACAAAAAAGCCTGGCATGGCATCTATCCGCTGGAGCTGGTTTATCAGCGCTCGGAAATGCAGCCGCAGTTCGCCAACATCGCCACGCCCAGCGAAATCGTGGTCTCCACGGCTTTTCAGCTGGAAATCGGCGATATCTCGGGCTCCATCCACATCTGCATGCCCTATGCAACGCTGGAGCCGATTCGCGATGTGCTGTATTCCTCCACTCAGGGCGATGCCATCGAGGTGGATCGCCGCTGGGTCAAGGTGCTGACGCGGGAGATTCAGGCTGCCGAGGTCACGCTGGTGGCCGAGCTGGCCCGCGCCGATGCCACGGTGGAGCAACTGCTGGCCATGCGCCCCGGTGACTTTATCGAGCTCGACCGTGAGCCGCTGATTCGCGCCTCCATCGGTGGAGTGCCGGTTTTCGAGTGCCAGTACGGCACGCACAACGACAAATATGCAATCCGCGTGGAACGCAGCCTGCGCGGCGGCGAGACCAGCTGGATGGGAGAGAAGCATGGCAATTGACGATAACAACAAGCCCGCGGGTGACGATCCGTTCTCCGGCTGGGCCGAGGCGCTGGAAGAGCAGCGTCAGCATGACCAGGCCGTCGAAGGCCCCGAGCTGTCCGACCAGGGCGGGCCGCTGGCAGGCGACGCCGCTCGCAGCTATGGCGATGTGCCGGTGCACGATATCAACATGGTGCTGGACATTCCGGTTCAGCTGTCCGTGGAGCTGGGCCGCACCAAGGTGCCCATCAAATACATTCTGCAGCTGGCTCAGGGCTCGGTGGTGGAGCTCGATGCTCTGGCCGGCGAACCCATGGACGTGCTGGTCAACGGCTACCTGATCGCCCAGGGCGAGGTGGTGGTGGTCAACGACAAGTTCGGTATCCGCCTGACGGACGTGGTGACACCGTCCGAGCGTCTGCGCCGGGTCAGCCGTGGTTGAGAGCGCGGCCAACTCTGCGGCAGCGACCCCTTCGATGTGGCCCACGCTGCTGCTGGTCATCCTGTTTGTGGCGGTCATGGCGGCGTTGCCCTGGCTGGTGCGTCGTCTGCAGCAAAAAAACCTCCTGCCCCGCGGCATGGGGATGGCCCGTGGTGCCGCCTCAGTTCCGGCGCAGGTGCTGGGCACGCTGGCCATTGGCCCTCAGCAGCGGGTGGTGACCGTGCAGCTGGGTGAAGGGGAGCAGGCCGTGCGCCTGGTGCTGGGCGTGACGGCGCAGCAGATTCAATGCCTGCATGTGCTGCAAGACTCGTCCGCGACTTTGCAATCCGACCGTGCAGCCCATTCACCTGCTGTCTCGTCGTTCACCGACTCGCTGATGCGCGCGCAGGCCGACGAAGCGGCCCGGAATTCTGGAAATGTCTAAATTCGTCTCTCGTGCTGCTGCCGCTGTCCTGCTGGCCATGCCCCTGATGGCCGCAGCCCAGGGCGCACCCGCCAGTCTGCCGCTGCTGGTGGGACAGGGCGCGGGCGGCACCAGCTATTCGGTGCCCATCCAGACACTGCTGTTTTTCACGGCACTGTCGTTCCTGCCCGCCATCTTGCTGTTGATGACGGGCTTTACCCGCATCGTCATCGTGCTGAGCCTGCTGCGCCAGGCTCTGGGCACGCAGTCCGCGCCGCCCAATCAGGTGGTGATCGGTCTGTCGCTGTTTCTCACCATGTTTGTGATGGGGCCCACGCTGGACAAGGTCTATCAGGACGCCTACCTGCCCTATACGCAAAACAGCATCAGCTTCGAACAAGCCATGGAAAAGGCCGAAGCCCCCATGCGCGGCTTCATGCTCAAGCAGACGCGCCAGTCGGACTTTGCGCTGTTCAAGCGCCTGGCCAAGCTGGATGCGAATGTCACGGCAGAAACAGCACCTCTGCGTGTGCTGGTGCCGGCCTTTGTGACCAGCGAGCTGAAAACGGCTTTTCAGATCGGCTTCATGATCTTCATTCCGTTTCTGGTCATCGACATGGTGGTGTCTTCCATCCTCATGTCGCTGGGCATGATGATGCTCTCGCCCGTGCTGGTGGCCCTGCCTTTCAAGCTCATGCTGTTTGTACTGGCCGATGGCTGGAACCTGATCATCGGCTCTCTGGCGGCGAGCTTTGCTACATGAGATACCCCCTGAGGCGCTTGCCTAGGCGGCCCGCGCCTTCCCCCAAGGGGGACGGCATCCTTGCTGCGAGGCGGCTCTTGCTTGATGCCTCTCACTTAGGCTGCGCCAGTTTCAAGTGCGTTTAATCCTGTCGCTAATGTGGGGAGAAAAACAATGACTTCTCAATTTGTTCTGACCTTTGGCCGCGAGGCGCTGACCCTGCTGCTCATGATCTCCATGCCTGTGCTGGGCGTGGTCATGGGCGTGGGTCTGCTGGTGAGCGTCTTTCAGGCCGTGACTCAGGTGCATGAGGCCACGCTGGCCTTTGTGCCCAAGCTCATCGCTGCCGTGCTGGTGTTTGCCGTGGCGGGACCGTGGATGCTGTCCACGCTGGTGGATTTCATTCGTCGCACCATAGAGAGCATTCCAGGTTCGGTGGGATGATTTCCTTTAGCGAAGCCCAGATCGCCGCCTGGCTCTCGCCGCTGATCTGGCCGTTTGTGCGCGTGCTGGCGCTGTTCACCACAGCGCCTGTGTTTTCTCAGAAAGCCATCCCCACGCGGCTCAAGGTGGGGCTGGCTTTTCTGGTTGCGCTTTGCGCGCAGCCCGTGCTGGGCGAGCAGACGGTGGTCAGCATTGCCTCGGCCCAGGCGCTGGGCACTCTGGTGCAGCAAGTGGTGATCGGCCTGTCCGTGGGCTTTGCCGTGCGCCTGGTGATGGCGGCCATCGAAGTCGCCGGTGAAGTGATTGGCCTGCAGATGGGCCTGAACTTCGCGTCTTTCTTCGATCCGACCAGCAATGCCCAGCTCAGTGCCGTGGCACGCTTCATGGTGCAGATTGCCACCTTGCTGTTCATTGTCATCAACGGCCATCTGCTGGTGCTGATGGCGGTTCTCAAGAGCTTTGAAGCCTTCCCCGTCGATGGCAACTTTCTGCAGGCCATCTCCCAGATGCGGATCCACGAGATGGGCAGCGCCGTCTTTGCCAGCGCTTTCTGGATTGCCCTGCCAATGATTGCCATGCTGCTGTTCGTCAACCTGGTGCTGGGCATCATCTCCCGTGTCGCGCCGCAGATGAATATCTATGCCGTGGGCTTTCCTGTCACCTTGACTGTGGGTCTGCTGGGCCTGACGGCGACTCTGCCCCTGCTGGAGCAGCCCCTGGTGGCCTTGCTGCAAAAAGGCATGGCAGTCTTCGGTGCTTAATGTGAATGCTATATATTTAATAGCTTGATGCGCTTTGCAGCAAATGAATCAGTCCGTTTTGGATCTTGAATCAAAGCGCTGCCTCTATGCCGGCGCGCAAGCCAGAGATAGGCAGCCGCGCATGGCCTGCCGCCCGTTTCAGGGCGTATCGATCAGTCCGTTCTTGATGGCATAGGCGGTCAGCTCCGCGTTGCTGCCCATGCCCAGCTTCTCCAGCACCCGTGCCCGGTACACGCTCACCGTCTTGGGGCTGAGCATCAACTCCTGCGCAATATCGGTCTGGCGCTGACCGCTGGCAATTTTCAGCAGTGTCTGCATCTCACGCTCGGACAGGGTTTCATGCGGCACAGGGGCGGCCGGCTGGGCCAGGCTGTCGGCCAGCATCTGGGCCACTTCGGCAGTCAGGTATTTGCGTCCGCTGTGGACGGTGCGCACGGCATCGATCAGCAGCACCGGATCCCCCGCCTTGTTGGCATAGCCGGCCGCGCCGGCCTTGATGCTGCGCAAGGCGTACTGGTCTTCGGGGTACATGGAGACCATGATGACGCGGATCTGCGGATGCGTTTCGCGCACGCTGGCCAGCACTTCCAGGCCGCTGCGGCCCGGCATGTTGATGTCCAGCAGCAGTACATCGCAAGTTGCGTCGCGCAGTTGCTCACGCAGTTCGGCATAGCTGCCCGCTTCCGCCGTGACGCTGATGTCCGTCGCCTCCGCCAGGGTGTCGCGTATGCCCCGGCGCAAAATGGCATGGTCGTCGCAAAGCACCACGTGAATCAAGGTCGCTCTCCCAGGAAGTCAGATGGCGGACCGGGCAAGCGCCTGGTTGGGCGGCTCATGCCTGGATCTCTGCCAGAGGAATGGTGAGAATGATAGAGGTTCCTAGGCCGGGGTGGCTGCTTACATCCAGCCAGCCTTGAATTGTTCGTGCGCGCTCACTTAGTCCTCTGAGTCCGAAAGACTGCGGCTTGTTGCGATCATCCTGGCTCAAGCCTACCCCGTTATCTGTTACTTCCAGTGTCAAAAAACCCTCGTGGTCGGACAAATCCAGCTTCACCTGGCTGGCTTGTGCGTATTTGCTGATATTGGTCAAGGATTCCTGTGCCGTACGGTAGACCACCACCTGCTGCGCGGGGGCGATCTCCATATGCTCACGGCTGGTGTGCAACTGGGCGGGTATGCCTGTGCGGCGCTCGAAGTCCTGGGCCAGCCATTGCACGGCGGCCACCAGTCCCTGGTCCAGAACGGGCGGGCGCAGGTCCTGCATGATGCGCTGGCTGGCACCCAGTGCGTGCTCCAGCATCTCCAGTGCCGATCTGGCATGCTCTCGCTGCTTGCCCTCGGGGCTGTTGCGGATCAGCCAGGCCAGATCGAACTTGACGGCAGTGAGCGAGCCGCCGATGTCATCGTGAATCTCACGCGAGATATTGGCACGCTCCTGCTCGATGCTGGTGTGCAGGTGTTCGGTCAGCTCGGCCAGGCGCTTTTCGGACTCGGCCAGCTGCAGTGCGGCGCGGCGGCGGGCTCGCCTCGCCTCATGGACCTCCACGGCGCGCTTGATGACATGGGGCAGGCCGTTGATCTGGTCCTTGAGAAGATAGTCGCTGATGCCCAGCCGCATGATGTCCACGGCGGCGGATTCGCCGATCGCACCCGACAGCAGCACAAAAGGGGGGGCATCGGCACGGTCGCACACCAGGTCCCAGACGTCGAGAGCCGTGAAGCCGGGCAGATGGTAGTCCGCCAGAATCAGGTCGAAATCCTGTGTCTCCAGGGCGCCCTGTACCTCCTGCAGACTGTCCATGGTCGTGAGCGTGCAGGGCAGCTGCCCGCGCTTGAGACTCAGGCGTGCCAGAGCCTGATCTGCGACAGAGTCTTCAATATGAAGGATTTTCAAGGTCTGATTCCGGAATTGCATATCGCCAAGGACGCTATCATTGGATACATTTTGGAACATCGAGGGCTGTTGTCGTCAGGTCGTGGCAGTGTGTCACGGGGGACGGACTGCTGATCGGTTCATTTCGTGGAGCATGGCGGCAGGGCCGTCATGATGGTTTTACGCAGTTGGAGTAACAATGCAGACGATGCAAAACCCTTCGGGTGTGCCTGCAGTTGCCGTGCCGGTGATGGTGGCTGCGGAGCTGCAGGATGCCTTGCTGGTCACGCTGCGTGATCTGCAGCGTCTTGAAGGGCTGCTGGACCATGCCACGCACAATCTGCTGGAGCGCTTTGAGCAAGTCAACGGGCAATTGTCGCAGCCGGCCTTACCCGATTCTGCAGCACTGGCTACAGCACGTGAGTCGCTGCGGCTGGCGGTGACCGAGCTCCAGTTTCACGATATGTCGTCTCAGCTGATTGCCCATATGGCACATACCTTGCAAGCCTGCGCTTTCAGGCTCGGGGCTGCCGCCATGGGCAGGGACGAGGACGAGGCGGAGTCCGCCATCAGTCTGCCAAACCTGCCCGAAAAGCCCAATCCCGTCACGCAAAGCGAGATGGATGCCGGCTCTGTGGAGCTGTTTTGAACTTCTACCCTGTTTTCCGTTGCCCGTCTGTTGGAGCTGTACATGCGATCGATTCTGGCTGTTGATGATTCCCCCTCGATGCGAAAGATGGTGTCTTTCACATTGAGCAGTGCTGGTTTTAAGGTGGTGGAAGCCGTCGACGGTGTGGATGCGCTGGAAAAAGCGCAGGCGCAGAACATCGATCTGGTGCTGGCCGACCAGAACATGCCGCGCCTGGACGGCATCGGTCTTACGCGCAAACTGCGTGAAAACCCGAAGTTCAAGGGCACGCCCATCCTGATACTGACCACGGAATCCAGCGACCTGATGAAGCAGGCGGGCCGGGCCGCAGGTGCCACGGGCTGGCTGGTCAAGCCCTTCGATCCCAATAGATTGATCGAAGTTATTCAAAAAGTGCTGCGTTAAGCCGATAACAACGAATCACAGCAGGAAACACCATGGCGGATACACACCAGGATGGCGCAGGTTCGGGCGCAGACTTCGACCTTAGCCAGTTCTATCAAATCTTTTTCGAGGAAGCGAGCGAGAACCTCGACCAGATGGAGCAGATGCTGCTCAGCCTGGACCTTTCGGCCGCCAACGATGAAGAGCTCAACGGTATTTTCCGCTGCGCCCACTCCATCAAGGGCGGTGCGGCGACCTTCGGCTTCTCGGATGTGACCGAGCTCACGCACCGCATGGAATCCCTGCTGGACCGCCTGCGTCGGCATGAAATCACGCCCATCCCCGAGATGGTCGATGTGCTGCTGGAGTCGGCGGACGCCAGCCGCAGCCTGTTGGCACGTCACCAGTCCGGTGACGAGGGCGAGCCGGTTTCCACTGCGGAACTGGTGGTGCGTATCGAGGCCCTGGCCCAGGGCCTGACCGAAATCCCCCAGGTCAACCGCAGTGCCGCGGCTGCCGAGCCTGTACAGCCAGCTGCCGCTGTTGCCGCAGTGGTGGCGGATACACCCGCTCAAGCGCCGGCCCCCGTAGCCCAGGCGGCAGAGCCAGGCCCTGTGATTGGTACCGAGCCTCCCGAGGGCGCGCGCGAGCTGACGATCGAGATCGGCCCGCTGTCCCGGCTGGAGCTGGGCGACGCCATCAAGGAGCTGTTCCGCGATATTCCGGGGCTGGGCACGATTCAGGACCAGGTCGGCACCAAGGCCGATCACCGCCTGTTCAAGGTCAGGACGGTGTCCACCGATGACGAGCTGCGCGATCTGTTTGTATTCCATGTCTCCAAGGAGCAGGTGCAGATCAGCGATACGGCCCAGCCGCAGTCCGCAGCCGAGCCTGTGGTCGAGCCTGAAGCTCTGGTTGATGAAGAGGCTGCCATGCCGCCCCACAATCTGCCGGCCGAAGAAGCCTACGGCTTTTTTGCGGGCGCTCCGGGCAGCCCCGAGGCTCAGCAAAATCAGGAGCATGCCGCGCTTGCCGGCGCTGCAGGTGCTGCGCAAAAGGCCGCACCCAAGGCCGCTGCCGCCCACATGGAGTCCACCAGTATCCGCGTGGATGTGAAGAAGGTGGACCAGCTCATCAATCTGGTGGGCGAGCTGGTCATCACCCAGGCCATGCTGGCGCAAAACAGTCAGGGGCTGGATCCGACGACCTATCAGCAGCTGCTGGCCGGTCTGGCCGATCTGGACCGCAACACGCGCGACCTGCAAGAGTCCGTGATGTCGATCCGCATGATTCCCATGTCCACCGTGTTCAGCCGCTTCCCGCGCATGCTGCGCGACCTGGCGGGCAAGCTGGGCAAGAAGATCGATCTGGTCACGCTGGGCGAAGCCACCGAACTGGACAAGGGCCTGGTCGAAAAGATCACCGATCCGCTGACCCATCTGGTGCGCAACAGCGTGGACCACGGCATCGAGATGCCCGAGGACCGCATCGCTGCAGGCAAGTCCGAACATGGCACGCTGACGCTGGCGGCATCCCATCAGGGCGGCTCCATCGTCATCGAGGTGCGCGACGACGGCAAGGGCATGAATCGCGAGAGGATTCTGAACAAGGCCCGCGAGCGCGGCATGGATGTCTCCGACAGCATGCCCGACAGCGATGTCTGGCAGCTGATCTTCGCGCCCGGCTTCTCGACGGCTGACGTGGTCACCGATGTCTCGGGCCGCGGCGTGGGCATGGACGTGGTCAAGCGAAACATCACATCGTTGGGCGGCACGGTGGAGATCGAGTCCGTTGCCGGTGTGGGCATGAAGGTGGCGGTGCGTCTGCCGCTGACGCTGGCCATCATGGACGGCATGTCCGTCGGTGTGGGCGAAGAGGTCTATATCCTGCCGCTGTCTTCGGTGGTCGAGTCCTTCCAGGTCAAGGCCGACGATGTCAATACCGTGGCCAACGGCACGCAGCTGGTCAAGGTGCGTGACGAATACATGCCGGTGATCGCGCTGGAGCGCACTTTCCAGGTGCCGCGCGCCGACGAAAGCCAGACGAGCAACATCATGGTGGTGGTCGAGGCCGAAGGCAGCC
Source organism: Comamonas sp. AG1104 (assembly GCF_003350425.1). Classification (NCBI taxonomy): domain Bacteria; kingdom Pseudomonadati; phylum Pseudomonadota; class Betaproteobacteria; order Burkholderiales; family Comamonadaceae; genus Comamonas; species Comamonas sp. AG1104. The sequence continues at coordinate 140,127 of NZ_QQAS01000009.1, forward strand.
GCGTGGCGCTGCTGGTCGACGAGCTGTTGGGCCAGCACCAGGTGGTGGTCAAGAACCTGGAAAGCAATTACCGCAAGGTGCCCAATGTATCGGGTGCCACCATTTTGGGCGATGGATCCGTGGCACTGATTCTGGATACGGGCGCTCTGGTGCGCCGTACCCGCCACTGAGGCAGCCGACCCGAACAACGCAGAGAGAGCCGACATGAACATCATCAACAAGACTGCCGAAGGCGTGGCCACCGGGGCCCGCGAATATCTGACCTTCCGCCTGGGCGAGGAGGAATACGGCATCGACATCCTCAAGGTGCAGGAAATCCGTGGCTACGAGCAGCCCACGCGCATTGCCAACGCGCCCGAGTTCATCAAAGGCGTGGTCAATCTGCGTGGCACCATCGTGCCCATCGTGGACATGCGCCTGCGCTTCAATTGCTCCGAGGTGGAGTACAACGCCTTCACCGTGGTCATCATCCTGAACCTGCGCAACCGCGTGGTCGGCATTGTGGTGGACTCGGTCAGCGATGTGATGGAGCTGCCCGCCGACGCCGTGCGTCCTGCACCCGATATCGAAAGCGCCATCGACAGCGGCTGCATTCTGGGTCTGGGTTCGGTGGGCGAGCGCATGCTGATCCTGCTGGACATCGAGAAGCTCATGGGCAATGTCGACATGGGCCTGGTGGCCTCCGAAGCCTGAGCGCGCCAGAGGTCTGTGTGCTGAACCTGGGACGTAATGCTTCATTCGCAGCCTCTCCTGCCAGGCTTGAGCAGGATGATGAGGCGCTGCCGGGCAGCATGTCCGGCCCGCTGGCGCAAGGGCGCGAGTTCGTCTGGTCCAACCGCGACTTTGCCCGTGTGCAAGCGCTGATCTACAAGCGTGCCGGCATCAGCTTGCATGATGGCAAGCACGCCATGGTCTACAGCCGTTTGTCGCGCCGCCTGCGCGAGACCGGGCATGAGAGCTTTGTCAGCTATCTGGATTGGCTGGAGAGCATCAACGACGGACCCGAATGGCAGGAGTTCGTCAATGCTCTCACCACGAATCTGACCTCGTTTTTCCGTGAGCAGCATCACTTCGACATCCTGGCTCAGCATCTGCGCAGCCACAAGCCCGGCGGCAATGGCTGGAAGGTGTGGTGCAGTGCGGCCTCCACGGGAGAGGAGCCTTACTCCATCCTGATGACGGCGGTGGAGAGTCTCGGCGCCTCGGCCAGCTTTCAGCTCATGGCCAGCGACATCGACTCGCGCGTGCTGGAAACCGCCTCGCGCGGCGTCTACCGGGCAGAGAACCTCAAGGGTGTGAGCACCGAGCGGCTGCACCGCTTTTTCCTGCGTGGGCGCTCGGCCAACTCCGGCATGGTGCGGGTCAAGCCGGAGCTGCGCCGCATGGTGGACTTTCTCAACGTCAACCTGATTGCCGGCGATTGGCCGTTCCGGGAGACCTTCGACATCGTCTTCTGCCGCAACGTGATGATTTATTTCGACGCATCGACCCAGCGTCGCGTGCTGGAGCGCATTCATCAGGTGATGCGTCCGGGTGGGCTGCTGTTCGTTGGTCATGCCGAGAACTTCAGCGATTCGCGCGACCTGTTCGCGCTCAAGGGCAAGACCGTCTATGAGCGCCAATGAAGCTGAAGGGCAGGGCTGCAAGTCATGAGGAATCTGAGCTCTCCGCTGGATCTGCCAGGTGCTGGCGCTGCCAGGCCCCTGCGCGGCAACAGCTTCGTGCCCCAGGGCTATCCTGATGCGGCCATGCCGGCGCCGGTCTCATCGCTGGAGCAGCTCAAGCGCCAGCCGCGCCAGCCCGGCGAGGCCTCGTTCTTCTACTACGACCCACACTTCCAGCTCAATTCGGCCAAGGTGCTGCCGGGCGAGTACTTTGTCTCGCGCGACGAGATGGCCATCGTCACCGTGCTGGGCTCCTGCATCGCCGCCTGCCTGTGGGATCGTTTCATGCGCATCGGCGGCATGAACCACTTCATGCTGCCCGATGGCGACAGCAGCGATGTCTCGGGGCGCTATGGTTCTTACGCCATGGAGCTGCTGATCAACGAGATGCTCAAGATGGGCGCACGGCGCGAATCCATGCAGGCCAAGATTTTTGGCGGCGCCCAGGTCATGGCCAATTTCACGACCATGAATGTGGGTGAGCGCAACACCAGTTTTGTGACTGAGTATCTGCAAACCGAGCGCATTCCCATCGTCTCCGAAGACGTGCTGGATATCTATCCGCGCAAGGTGGTGTTTTTTCCATCCACGGGCAAGGCCATGGTCAAGCGCCTGGCACACGCCCATCCCGAGGCATTGGTGCAGCAGGAAATCACTCGCGGCAACGCGGCTGCGGTTGCGCGCAATACGGCGGGCGGCTCTGTGGATCTGTTTTGAGGAAGGTTGAGCGTTGTTAAAGCCAAAAATCCGGGTGATCGTGGTGGACGACTCTGCGCTGGTGCGCAGTCTTCTGGCCGAGATCATCAATCGCCAGCATGACATGGAGTGCATCGGCTCGGCCAATGATCCCTTGATCGCGCGTGAAATGATCCGCGATCTGAACCCCGACGTCATTACGCTGGATGTGGAAATGCCCCGTATGGACGGCATCGATTTCCTCGGGCGGCTCATGCGCCTGCGTCCCATGCCCGTGGTGATGATCTCCACGCTGACCGAGCGCGGTGCCGAAGTCACCATGCGCGCCCTGGAGCTGGGGGCCATCGACTTTGTGGCCAAGCCCCGCGTCGGTGTGGCCAACGGCCTGCAGGAGCTGGCCAGCCAGATCGTGGACAAGATTCGCGTGGCAGCCGTGGCCCAGGTGCATCGCCTGCCGGTGGTGCCCCACGGTGTGGCAGCGGCAGCGAGTGCGGGCGCCAAGCCTGCTGCGCCCCGTGCGCCGGCGGCACCCAGCCTGCTGGGGCGCATCTCGACCGAAAAAATCATCGCCATCGGAGCCTCCACCGGGGGGACGGAAGCGATTCGTGAGGTGCTCACGCATCTGCCGGCCGACTGCCCGGCCATCGTCATCACCCAGCATATGCCGCCGGGCTTCACCACCAGTTTTGCGGCGCGGCTCAACAGTCTGTGCCAGATGACGGTCAAGGAGGCCACGCACGGCGAGCGTTTGCTGCCCGGCCATGCCTATATCGCTCCTGGCGGCAAGCATTTCTCCATCACACGCAGCGGTGCCAACTATGTGGCCGTGGTCGATGATGCGCCGCCCGTCAACCGTCATAAGCCCTCGGTGGAAGTGCTGTTCAAGTCAGTGGCCGCCAGCGCCGGGCGCAATGCCTACGGCATCATGCTCACCGGCATGGGGGCCGATGGCGCCACCGCCATGCGCGAGATGCGCGATGCCGGCAGCTACAACCTGGTGCAGGACGAGAGCACCTGCATCGTCTTCGGCATGCCCCGCGAAGCCATTGCCCACGGTGCGGCCGATGAGGTGCTGCCTCTGCCGCAGATCTCTCATGCCCTGCTGACCAAGCTACGTGGCGGCTCGGACCAGGTTCATCACCGTATCTGAGATCGCATAAAAAGAGAGCGCCTTACGCTTGTCAGATAATGATTTCAGGCTTCTATAGCTTTGAAATCAATGCCTGACAGGCGAAAGGCGCTCTCTTATTTGATTGCCTGATTATTCAGACAGCAAGGTCCAGCGCTCCAGCGCCTCCATCAGTGCTTCATCAATCTCCGCGTCGCGCTGGTGCATGGCGACGGCCTTGGCGTTGTCGCTGGCAAACAGGCTGCCGTCGGCCAGCGCCTGCTGAATCTGCTTTTGCTCGGTCTCCAGTGCGGCAATCGTGGCCGGCAGGGCTTCCAGCTCGCGCTGATCCTTGTAGCTGAGCTTCTTCTTGGGGCTGGCCGCAGCGTCGGTGCGGCTTGCGACGGGCTTGGGCTCCTCCCTGGGGGCGGACTTGGCCTGTGCGGCTTCGGCCATGGCCTTGCTGCGGCGCGATTGCTCCATCCAGTCCGTCACGCCACCTTCGTATTCACGCCAGTGGCCGGGGCCTTCCCAGGCAATCGTGCTGGTGACCACGTTGTCGAGGAAAGTGCGGTCGTGGCTGACCAGAAAGACCGTGCCGTCATAGCTTTGAAGCAGGTCTTCCAGCATGTCCAGCGTCTCGATGTCCAGGTCGTTGGTCGGCTCGTCCAGCACCAGAACATTGGCCGGTCGCGCAAACAAACGGGCCAGCAGCAGGCGGTTGCGCTCGCCGCCTGACAGCGATCGGACCGGGGAATGCGCACGCGCCGGAGAGAACAGAAAGTCCGCCAGATAGCTCTTGACGTGCTTTTTCTGGTTGCCGATCTCGATCCACTCGCTGCCGGGGCTGATGAAGTCTTCCAGCGTGGCATCCAGATTCACCTGATGACGCATCTGGTCAAAGTAGGCCACTTGCAGATTGCCGCCCAGGCGCACCTGGCCGCTGTCCGGAGCCAGCTCGCCCAGAATCATCTTCAGCAGCGTTGTCTTGCCTGCGCCGTTGGGGCCCAGCAAGCCGACCTTGTCGCCACGCAAAATGGTGCCGCTGAACTTCTCGACGATCTTCTTTTCGCCAAAGGACTTGCTGACATCGGTCAGCTCGGCCACGATCTTGCCCTGATAGCCGTCGCCCTTGCCGGATGCGATATCCATGTTTACGCTGCCCAGCACATCACGGCGCTGGGCACGGCTGGCACGCAATTCCTGCAGACGGCTGATGCGGCTCTGGCTGCGGGTGCGGCGGGCTTCCACGCCCTTGCGGATCCAGACCTCTTCCTGGGCCAGCAGCTTGTCCGCCTTGGCGTTGATGACGGCTTCCTGGCTGAGCTGCTCTTCCTTTTGCAGCACGTACTGGGAGAAGTTGCCCGGGTAGGTGCGCAGAACGCCCCGATCCAGCTCCACGATGCGAGTGGCGATGCGGTCCAGAAAGCTGCGATCGTGGGTGATCGTGATCACGCTGCCCTTGAAGGCAATCAGCAGCTCTTCCAGCCACTCGATGGAGTCCAGGTCCAGGTGGTTGGTCGGCTCGTCGAGCAACAGGACATCGGGGCGGGCCACCAGAGCCTGGGCCAGTGCCACGCGCTTGCGGGTGCCGCCGGACAGGCTGCCCACCAGGGCATTCGGGTCCAGATGCAGGCGCTGCAATGTTTCCTCTACGCGCTGCTCCCAGTTCCAGGCGTCATAAGCCTCGATCTGTGTCTGCAACTCGTCCAGATCCTCGCCCTCGCCGCCAGCCAGGTAGCGCTCGCGAATCGCAATCACGGCGGCAATGCCGTCCGACGCCGACTCGAAGATGGTGTGCTCCGGGTTCAGGTCGGGCTCCTGCGCCACATAGGTAATGCGGACCCCGTTCTGCACCTGGAGCTGGCCGTCATCGGCCTTTGCCAGGCCGCCCAGAATCTTGAGCAGCGAAGACTTGCCGGCGCCGTTGCGGCCGATCAGGCCGACGCGCTCGCCGGTCTCCAGGGAAAAATTTGCGTGATCCAGCAGGGCCACGTGCCCGAACGCCAATTGAGCGTCTAACAAAGTAATCAGTGCCATCGTGCCTGCATTATCGTTGGCCTCCATAGAGACAGCGGCCGTAAGGCCGCTGTCTCTATCTCTGTCTATGGACGCAGCCCAGGCAAAGACCACGCTGGCAGATGAATCTTTTGTGTCAAAAGCGGCGTGGCTAGGGTTTCACCTATGCTATAGTTCGACCCATCGCAGCAAACGACTGCCTCGCAAAAACTCAAAAGTTCTTGCCCGGAAGTGAAAAAGTTGTGATACACTACAAGGCTTCGCTGATCGCAGCAAGCAACGAGATTCAAGATCGGGTTTTCTGATTTTGCACTCGGTTCCTTAAAAAAATACAGCCGATAAGCGTGGGCGTTTGAGGGCAAGCAGCCAGTTCTTCTGAACAAACTCTTCGGAGTTATCAAGCGCTC
>NZ_QQAS01000010.1:0-142932 GCF_003350425.1 Comamonas sp. AG1104
TTACCCCAGGAACCCGCATTCTGGTGGACGGTACCCACAGAGCCTGCGTTCGATGTGGTGTTGGTCAACGAGCCCCAAGGTGAGGAAACGGCTCCCGATGTGGCGTTGTAGCCAGAGGTGGTGCCAGCATTGTTGTTGATGTAAGCCAAGCCGCCGCCAGGGCCGGCGCCAGTTGCAGCAACATTCGCTGTCTGGGAAGAGGCGCCGCCGAAGGCAGTGCCGCTGACGGGTCCTGCGTTATAGCCGGCAGCAGCAGCCGAGCCCGCATTGGCATTGGTAGCCGCTACGCCGCCCGCAACACCGTTGCCGGTGGTTGCGGAAAGGCTCTTCACATTACCGAAAGTAGTGGCGCTACCGTCGACAGCGGCCCCACCGATGCCAAAACCGCCTGCGCCGATAGCGCCGCCAGCAGCGTTTGCATTCGACGTGGCACCGGAGGTTGCACTATTCATGCTCAGCGCACTTCCGTTGCCCGAGCTGGCAGCACCCGACAGCGTGGCAGACGATGCGCTCGACGTCGTGTTTGTGGCTGCAATGCTTGAACTGCTCACTGCAGCAGATGCAACACCAGCCAACGCAATAACCGCCATGGCAATCAGAGACTTTTTCATGATCATTCCTTTGAATAGCGAGTTCCCAGATAACTGAGAGTGTGTGAGCGAGAGACCGATGCAATTTCGCAAAGGCCAGTGTTAACCGTCAACAAGTTCTGGAGTGCTTTGTTACGTTCCAAAACTGCTTTCGGTGAAGGCAGTTTCAGAAAACGACGGAGAAACAGTAATACCCCATTCAAAGATATTTTTTGAAGAATTTAAAATGATGAAAAAATGATTAATTTGTTATGGTCTGTGGATGATGTGCTATTGAAAAAATAGTGCTTGTTGGAAAATTCTTACAATGCTAAAAAATGTAATCTTTATTTCTTTTTATTTTATCTGCCCATTGTTTCAAAAATAAAGGGTTTACATCTATTTTGCGATGGAGATAAGTTAATACCTTGTATTCAAGTATTAATTTGTAAAAATATAAACCTTATTTTTCTATACTTGTTTTTTGTGGATTTCCAATGGGATGAATTTTATTTTTCGCGAGATTCGCAAGCAATCGACTCATCAAATGGAGTGTCACATGTATCTATCCGACGCATCTATGAGTTCACGGTTTGATGATGCAGGCAGTGCAGAAGTCACATCTACAGTCTTTGGGCGCATGTGGCCGTCCGACATGAAGGGGCAGCAGAACCAGCCGGTGCGAGTCTTTCTGGTTGACGAGGACAGCCATGTCAGGAATGTGATCTCGCAGGAGCTCATGCGTGACCCGCGCACTCTTCTGGTAGGGCAGGCTTCCAGCTACAAGGAGGCTCGTAAGAACGTCTTTTTGCAAGAGTTCGATGTGCTCCTCATTGACCTGTCTATTGGTGAAGGCCAGGGAGACGAGTTGCTGGAATCGATCCAACTAAAGAGGCCTGACGTGCTCAGCATTGCAATTTCTGCAAGTGAAAACGACGATGCGGCAATGAATGCTCTTAAAAGAGGCGCTGTTGGATACCTGGTGAAAAACTCATGGTTTGGAAGTTACTCGCAAGCTGTGCTGGAAGTGGCCAATGGCGGAGCGGCTATATCTCCAGTAGTGGCAAAAAAAATCATTCCTAAAATATTCAAAGCCAATTTGCATGAAGAAAGCATCCTCAAACACAAGAGCTTCGAGTCGCTGACTGAAAGAGAAGTGGAAATATTGAAATTGATAGCTCAAGGAAAAAGCTCTCTCGAGGTTGCGTCCTACTTGAAAATAAGCCCTTTGACTGTGTCAACGCATATAAAAAATATTTATGGAAAAATGCAAGTAAGAACCAGAGCGCAAGCTGTCAGGTGTGCTATCCTGATAGGAGTTATTTGAATACTGCTGTTAGCTGTGCTCGAGTTCTTACATGAAGAAATACTCTGTCTGACATCGAGTATTGAAATGATATTTGAATTTGAAATATTCGTTTGAAGGTTTCTTTACAGGGAAATTTCTTTCATGAGGTGGAGGGCGCTTTACCTGACCGATCTTCGATCATGTGGTCCATGTTGGGCAAGGCTTGCGTGCTGCTTTCACATGGATGCGATCCAGCAGCTTTGGCGCTTCATCAAGGTCGTGGTTGGGTCGACCGCGAGGTTGGGCATGTCGCACATAGGCATGGCGCGGATTCGTTTGCCTGCCTCTTCAGTGACGGTGACTTCTGTGCGGTAGTCCTCCGCGTCGCAGTCATCTCCCCAAAGGCGGGAGATGCTGCAATCTCAAATGCCAATTTCAAATTCAATAGCACCTTTGACTTTCTAGGTCTTGCTGACGTCGTGCCTGAGCAGGCCTGGGGCATCTTTACTGCAATCACATCATTCAAAAGCATGCCGGTGGCAAATGCCTGGTCCATTCCGTCACGTAGCACTTGATCGACTTGCGCATCGACGGCGCGAAACAGCTCTGGCGTGATCTTGAAAGTGCGGGCGTTGTGTCCATGCGCCAGGCCCGAAGATCTCAAGCTGATTTCGGTCAACGAGATCGTGGCCAAGGATGATTTCAGTGTGATCAGGAAAGCCCGCGAGGCCAATGTGCTGGCCGCGTATCCCGTCCCGTCCGGATTGCAGGGCATCATCCCCAACATCACGGGCAGACTTGGCAATGCCAGCCAATCCCTGGATGTTTTCTACAAGAATGAGGTTACCCCGTTGCAAGAGCTGTGCGAGACATTCAAAGAGTGGGCGGGATGGGGCATTGTGAGGTTGCTTTCTTATGAGGCAAATTCGAGCTGGCCACTGCACTCTATTCAGCGGTACTGGGAGGGGGAGTCAGGGAATGGGGGTACCACTCCGAAATGACCGATGCTGCGTGTGCATGTGCTGATCGCCAGAGGTCGTTCTGGCTGGAGCCAGGATGGTCTGGTAGTTCGATGTGTCTATCAGCAGCCCGAATAGCGAACCAAATGCCATGGTCCCAGTCCTTGTCTCGTCGCTGCTTCTTAAGGCCTGGTGCCGTAATCACGACGACTCTCTTATTGCCCGCTCTTGCATAGCCGATTTCAACCAGCGTTCCAAAAGCCTCCAGGTCTTCGAGATAGGCGACAACAACGTCGGCCCGTGAGATGCCTTGAAGAGCTCCGCGATAGGCAGCGCTTTGCGGGCTGGAGGGAGAGTAAGAATTCGTGCCATGCATCGGTCCATGGTTGCCATTTCTCGCTTTCCACGGACCGGAATACATGAACCTCGTACAAGTTCCGTGAAATAGCATTTCTTCCGGCGGTGCAATCAGCACATCGGTATCTGAATTCTCGATCCCTAGATCACCAAGTGCCTTGGATCTGGATACGTCGAAGATTCGCCAACAGGAAAACTCTCCGCCCAGGTTCCCATTGTCTGAAGCTGTCCCCATTTTTCCCGCCATGTAGACGACAGGTAGAACCAGGTTCGCCTGGCGAGTTGCCCTGCTCGCCTGCAGCCAGCTTTCGACATCCGTTTCGAACCAGCCAACTGCTCTGTTGCTCATTGGTGTGGGATGGGGAAACTTGTCCTTGCGCAACAGCTTGTAGAGCATCGATCTTGATAACCCAGTCCGTGTCAGAACCTCATCCATAGAGATGACATTCTTGGTGAAGCGTGACGTGCTCTCCGTAGACATATGGCTTCTTGAGCTCGTGTGTTAGATGGATGAACTGGCGTTAATTAATGCAATAAGTATTAAGTTTCGATAGCCATAACCGATGTAGGAGTGATTCTGGCATTGTTGTCGAATACGAACGATTTGTATTCTGTGTATATTTTCATACCCTTTCACCATGCGGAGGGACATGACGTTCCTGCCGAGTCCGCCTGCTTCGTAAGGTGCAAATTACGAGCTGGTCGGCATATCAACCTGCACTGATGCACGGGAGGCCGGGTCTTTGAGGGGGCGGGAAATTACGAGGCTTGCGGGACGCCAGATAGGCTGAAGCCATCATTGGGTGGGGGTGCCTTTGTTCAAGGCGAGAGCTGCCATCTCGCCATGCAAGCGGGAGGACACAGGCATGCTTTCGGATGTCGTCGCATGGTTTTTGCGCCAATCGTTTTTTTGAGATACGCCAAATCTCAATTTGCGAGGGGGCCATTGCGGCAAAGAAAAAAAGCCGTTAAGTCCTTAAAACTTAACGGCTTTTTGTATGTGGTGCCCGGGGCCGGAATCGAACCGGCACGCCTTGCGGCGGGGGATTTTGAGTCTGACCACTTACCCATAGGGGGGCGCAGTTTTTGCCACGTTTTAGACGCAACGGTTGCGACTCGCCACACTCTTGCCGATCCGGTTTGCGCCAACGAAATCGCATGCTGCAATGGGGTTGACGACTGAGGAGTCAATTTAGTCTGAATGACGAGGTAGTGAGCATTGGTCCACATGCAACTGAGGCACAGTTTCAGCTTCATGCGAACAAGGTGCAGTGCCCCAGCAACATTGCGCCTTGTCGCCTAGATGAAGACAAGTTAAGCGCCGGCTCAGTGAGTCTTACGGTCGGAAGAGGATCATCAGTGCAGAGAGACTCTTAGTAGGGAGTCGTGGTGCTGCGACATGTGAACATGGGGCGTTGATTTGTGAAGCATGTTCCTGCGGAGACATCAGCAAGCTAGCATACACTATCCGATGCGAAAAGCTAGGATAAACGGCTTTCTTATTAGCAATATGTCAATTTCGCCAATGTATTGATATATTTTATGTTTATTAAATAGAGTTTTTAATTCGATAGTGCAAGAATAAATGAAATATACAGATAGTCAAAATAAATATAGGCCTGACATAGACGGATTGAGAGCCATTGCTGTTGTATCAGTTGTTATATTTCATGCGTTTCCTACGATTTTAACAGGTGGATTCATTGGCGTTGATATATTTTTTGTTATATCAGGATTCCTGATAACATCAATTATTCTAAATAATATTGAAAATAATAAATTTAGTTTTTTGGATTTTTATTCGAGGCGAGTTAAAAGAATTTTTCCAGCGCTCATTTTGGTTCTGACGGCATGCTATGTTCTTGGCTGGATTTTGTTGTTGCCAGGAGAGTATAAGCAGCTTGGAAAGCACATCGCGTCAGGAATTGGTTTTGTTGCAAATATTGTTTATTGGGGTGAGTCAGGATATTTTGACTCATCAGCGGAAACGAAGCCGCTTTTGCATTTGTGGAGTTTGGGAGTAGAGGAACAGTTTTATATTTTTTTTCCTTTGATAATATGGTGTGCATGGAAATTTAGTTTTAATATTTTCTCTATTTTGATATTTTTATTTTTTTCTTCATTTTCATTGAATGTTTTTTATGTCAATAAATATCCGGATGCAACTTTTTATCTTTTGCCGACCCGTGCTTGGGAAATGATTTCTGGTGGTGTGTTAGCTTATGCTACGTTATTTTATAAAAATGAATTGAATTATTTTTTTGGAAGATTAAATACACTATCTAAGAGAATAATTTTTAGTTCCAATGTGAAGAATGATAATGTTTTTGTAAATATTTTATCTTTTTCTGGTTTGGTATTGCTGATTTTCGGGTTCTTTAAAGTTACCGAGGAAATGGCATTCCCGGGATGGATTGCTGTTATACCGGTTTTGGGTACGATTTTTGTAATTGCTTCTGGGCAGAATGCATGGATAAATAGAACCTTTCTTTCAAATAAAATTGCCGTTTGGTTCGGATTGATATCATTTCCTCTGTACCTCTGGCATTGGCCTCTGCTTGTGTTTCCTCGGATGGTAATGGGTGAGGAAACATCTTTTGAGGTTCGCTTGGCAGCCGTTTTTGCCTCAGTCGTTCTCTCCTGGATTACGTTGAAAATTGTAGAAAAGCCCTTGCGTCATGGTGGACGAAGAACAGCTATTTTTCTTATTGCCTCAGGTATTTTTACACTAATGATTAGTGTTTTCATTTATAAGAATGATGGATTTATGGGGCGCTTTTCTTATATGGAGAGGATGGTTTCTCAATTTGGCTGGAATGGAGACCAAAAGGATAATCTCTGTATTAGCAATATTGATCAAAATTCTGAATTTTGCAGGCTATCTAAAGACATGGATCCATCAATATTACTTGTTGGTGACTCAATATCATGGCAGCTCTATTTTGGATTGGCTGAGCAAACAAAGGAAGAAAAATCATCCGTTCTCGCTTACTCGCAAGGTGGTTGTGCTGCATTCTTTGGATTCTCAGACCGATTCGACTATAAAGATTGCCTTGACGTTACCTTGAGAGTTTTAGATAGGGCCAAAAATAATCAAAGCGTTAAAACTGTTATATTCTCATCTAGGCCAAGATTTTATGCAGATGGACTGCATCCTTTGAATATGGGTTATGTTCAAGGAGAAAAAGAGAGATTCTCATCCAAAGAGGAATTTATGAAGCACGTTTCGTCTAATTTTTCTGGCGTCATGAGCGATTTGATAAAAAGTGGTAAACAGGTTATTTTTGTAAAAAACAATCCTTCATTGAGCTTCGATCCCAAAAAATGTGTCACTAGACCTTGGAAACCAGTTGATAACGACAATTGTGTAGAGAGATATTCTGAGCATGTGAAAAATAGTGCTGAATATAATGCTCTAATTGATGGCTTGATAAGCAATTTTCCAGAAATTAAAGTCTTTGATCCGGCAGAAATTTTGTGTGATAAGTCACAAAACTTATGCTATCCAGTAAAAGATGGAAGCATGCTGTATAGAGATAATCAGCACTTATCTGTTGATGGGTCGAGGTTTATTGGTAAATACCTTTATCCATTGATTACACAGTAAAATTTAAAATCTCAATGATCGGGCGCATTTCAACCGCGTAGCTTGTGCCGGTAATCTGCGCCCGGTATTGCTTGCGCGTCACGCATATTGCTGTGGTCCAGCAGCTTTGATGACTCATCAATGTCTTCGGCCAGATTGGCTGCGAAGTTGTGCATAGCACGCAGGTGCATGGCGCGGATGCGTTGGCTTAGCTCATCATTGCCGGCGACTTCGGCGCGGTAGGCCGCTGTGTCCCATTCCCGCTCGCTGATGCTGCCAAGAGCGCACCGTCAGCGACACCCCAGCAGGCGCAAGTTCTGGACATGTCCGCGGGCCTGCGTCTTGAGGCGCCGGGCTGTTTTTGGTCGGGCTGGCGGCTGACGCACATTGCCCAGCACCTGGGCGTGCCGCGCACCACGCTGTACGGCTGGCACAAGTCCGATGGCTGGGATGACACCAGGCCACCGAGCGCGTGGAAGGCACGATGGAAGCCCGGCTGATCAAGCTGATCAACAAGGATAAGAAGAACGGCTAGGATGAGCGTGAGATTGACCTGCTGACGCGCCAATTGGAGCGGCTGGCACGCATTTACAAGTATGAGAAGACTGGTCAGGAAGCCGACCTGAACCCCAACATTGATGCGCGCAATGCGGGGCCAAAGAAGAAACCGACAAAGAACTACATCTCGCCTGAGGATGTGCAAAAGCATCAAGGATGCTTTCCTTGGCTCGCTTTACGACTATCAGCATGTCTGGTGGGAGAACATTGGCGAGCGCACCCGGCAGATTCTCAAATCCCGCCAGATTGGCGCGACGTGGTACTTCGCTCGTGAGGCGCTGATTGACGCACTGGAGAACGGGCGCAATCAGATCTTTCTTTCGGCCAGCCGCTCTCAGGCCGATGTGTTTCGTGCATACATCGTGGCCTTTGTGCAGGAGGTGCTGGGCAAGACCCTGACGGGCGAAGCCTGCGCGCACGCTGCAATCTGCCAGAGGCAAAGCAACTGGGGAGGCAGTGAGTTGGACGGGCATGCCGCTCAATAGTCGATGACTGTGTATAAATACAGCATATCAATCGTAGGCCGCCCAATGCTAGGTGTCCATTTTTTGCAGAGTGGTCATTGCAACCGGCTCTTTTCACGAACGCGGCAAAACTCAACCACGAACGCGCAAGGGGAAATCCAAAAATAAATGGGCAAAGAAAAAGCCGTTAAGTCTTTGGAACTTAACGGCTTTTTGTATGTGGTGCCCGGGGCCGGAATCGAACCGGCACGCCTTGCGGCGGGGGATTTTGAGTCCCCTGCGTCTACCAATTTCACCACCCGGGCTTCGCTTAGCGCAGACGCGAATTATGGCACAGTATTGGACATGAAAACTTATTCGACCATCGAACATGCTATCGGTCACACGCCGCTGGTGGCATTGCAACGTATAGGCGCGGATGCAAACCGTGAACGTGCAAACGTAGTGCTGGGCAAGCTCGAAGGCAACAACCCGGCTGGCTCCGTCAAGGACCGGCCTGCGCTGTCCATGATCCAGCGTGCTGAAGAGCGCGGCGAGATCAAGCCGGGCGACGCACTGATCGAGGCAACGTCGGGTAACACCGGCATTGCCTTGGCCATGGCTGCAGCCATCAAGGGCTATCGCATGATTCTGATCATGCCCGAGGACCTGTCCATCGAACGTGCACAGACCATGAAAGCTTATGGCGCCGAACTGATTCTGACGCCCAAGAGCGGCGGCATGGAATATGCGCGCGATCTGGCCGACCAGATGGTGGCTCAGGGCAAGGGTGTGCTGCTGGATCAGTTTGCCAACCCCGACAATCCCAGGGCCCACTATGAAACCACGGGGCCGGAGCTGTGGGAGCAGACCGGTGGCGAGATCACCCACTTTGTGAGTGCCATGGGTACGACCGGAACCATTACCGGCGTGGCCAAGTTCCTCAAGGAAAAGAACCCGAACATCAAGATCATCGGCGCTCAGCCTTCCGAGGGATCGCGCATTCCTGGCATCCGCAAGTGGCCTGAGGAGTATCTGCCCAAGATCTATGACGCGTCGCTGGTCGACGAACTGGTCTATGTGACCCAGGACGATGCCGAAGACATGGCCCGCCGCATGGCGCGCGAAGAAGGCATCTTTGCGGGTATCTCGGCTGCCGGGGCACTGTGGGTGGCCCAGGAAATTGCCAAGCGCGAGCAGAATGCCACCATCGTGTTTGTGGTGTGCGACCGTGGTGATCGCTACCTCTCTACAGGCGTGTTTCCGGCATGAGCCATGTCTTTTGCGTGATAGCGCAAAAGAGAATCAAAGCTCCAAATGACAGTCAGCGCTTATCCATCAAGCGCTGACTGCTAGCAATATCAAGAATAGTACTTACGCAAACAAGAATGCAACAGCGGCCTGCCTTCTGAGACAGACGCCTCGCCTGAACCTGTTTTGCGTAAGTCGTGAAGAATACGGAGAGCCTCATGGCTTATGAAGTCCGCTTTTGTTCCAACTGCGCGACTGAGCTGCAATGGATTGTGGCCAGCGAGGACAGCGGCGAGGTACAGCGTCTGCGTTGCCCGAGTTGCGGGTTCACGCATTGGGGCAATCCCACGCCGGTGCTGGCGGCTGTGGTGGAGGGTGATGACGGCCGGGTGCTGCTGGCGCGCAATGCACTGTGGCAAGAGGGTGTTTTCGGCCTGATTACGGGCTTTATGGAAGCCGGTGAATCGCCAGAAGCCGGTATCTGTCGCGAGGTTCTCGAAGAGACGGGGCTGCGCGTGAAGGCGCTGCGTCTGCTGTGCTGCTCGGAGTTTCTGCGCATGAATCAGGTGCTGATTGCCTACCATGTGCGTGTGCATGGCCGGCCAGAGGATGTGAAGCTCTCGCCCGAGCTGCTGGAATACCGTTGGCAGACGGCCCAGGAGTCGCTGTGCTGGCCTGCGGGCACGGGCTACGCTCTGGCAGAGTGGATCAAGCAAAAAGGCTTCGAACCGCGCTTTGGCGCTTTCCGACCTGGTCAAAGTCCCGAGCCTGACCCCGCTAAATGGCCTGTGCGACGCTGGGGCGAGGATCCGCGCTTTACGGTGGCCCCCGTTCTGGTTTGAGCAAAGACCGCGCTGGCACTGCCAGCGCCTGGTTTTTCTACAATCGGAGCTGACGAGGAATCCACCCCATGCACGTAGATCAAGAAGTTGACACCCGCGGCCTGAACTGTCCGCTGCCCATTCTCAAAGCCAAGAAAGCGCTGGCTGCCATGCAAAGCGGCCAACTGCTCAAGGTCGTGGCCACCGATACCGGCTCCATCCGGGACTTCCAGGCCTTTGCCAAGCAGACCGGCAATGAGCTGGTCGAGCAGCAGACGGTCGGTGATGAATTCATTCACATCCTGCGCCGACGTTGAAAGTCAACGGTTGACGCAACAAAGGCCTGCACTTGCAGGCCTTTTTCGTATCAGAGTTCCTTGGCGCGCTGGCTCAGAGGCTCAAGCTTTTGAGGTACTCGCGAAAGCTGTCGCCCACATCGGGGTGCTGCAGCGCCAGCTCCACCGTGGCCTGCAGAAAACCTTCCTTGCTGCCGCAGTCATAGCGTTTGCCGGCGTATTGGAAGGCGTAGACGGCCTCGTGCTGCATCAGGCGCTCGATGGCATCGGTCAGCTGAATCTCTCCGCCCACGCCCTGGGGCTGGTTGCGGATCTGGTCGAAGATGGCCGGGGTCAGTACATAGCGGCCGGCCACGCCCATGCGCGACGGGGCTTTTTCGGGGGCGGGCTTTTCCACGATCTCGTCGATACGCATCAGCGGTCCGCCTGCGGGCTCGCCCTTGACGATGCCGTAGCGCTTGGTGTGCTCAAGCGGCACTTCCTGCACGGCCAGCAGAGAACGGCCCTGCTTCTGGAAGGCGGCAGTCATCTGCGCCATCACGCCGGGGCCGCCGTTCTCTCCTGTCATCAGGTCGTCGGCCAGAATCACGGCAAAGGGCTCGTTCCCCACCAGAGGCTCTGCGCACAGCACGGCATGGCCCAGACCCAGGGAGCGGGGCTGGCGCACGAACAGGCAGTTCATGTCGGCCGGGCTGACGCTGCGCACCAGATCCAGCATGGCCTGCTTGCCGGCATTCTCGAGTTCGTTCTCGAGTTCGTAGGAGGTGTCGAAATGGTCTTCGATGGCCCGCTTGCTGCGGCCGGTGACAAAGACCATGTCGCGGATGCCGGCCTCGTAAGCCTCTTCCACGGCGTACTGGATCAGCGGCTTGTCCACGACGGGCAGCATTTCCTTGGGCGAAGCCTTGGTGGCGGGCAGAAAACGGGTGCCCAGGCCTGCAACAGGGAACACGGCTTTGCGGACGCGGGTTTGATTGCTCATAGAAACTCTCTCTCTATTCCATTTTCCTGAGGCTTGCATTTGGAGCCGCCCAAGCCGGGGGCGCCGAGCAAGGGTCGCCCCGCCGCGAGGGTGCTGTCCCCCTTTTCAGGGGGAAGCCGCGTAGCGGCTCAGGGGGTTCTCGTTTCAGCCCAGACGAGCCAGTTGCTCGTTGATGCGGACCAAGGTGGCGCCGAAATCGGCAAGACGCTTGCGCTCCTGCTCCAGCACCGCCGCAGGAGCCTTGGCGCAGAAGGCCTCGTTGCTCAGCTTGCCGTTGGCCTTGACGATCTCGCCTTCGAGGCGCTTGGCTTCCTTGCTCAGGCGGGCCTTCTCGGCTTCCACGTCAATCTCCACGAACAAAGCCAGGCGGATATCGCCCATCACGTTCACGGGCGAGGCTTGAGCTGCAGTGGCCCAGGCGGCCTCGTCGTCGAAGACCTTGACTTCGCTTAGCTTGGCCAGGTTCTTGAGAACATCGGCATTGGCGCGCAGGAAGGCCGAATCGTCGGCATTGCCGGCAACCGCCAGCAGCGGCAGGCGCTGGGCGGGCGAGACGCCCATCTCACCACGCAGAGCGCGGCAGGCGTCAACCATCTGCTTGATGCGGCCCACGTAGGCAATCGATGCTTCGTCGATTTTCTCGGGTTGGGCTTCGGGGTAGCGGGCCACGGCGATGGACTCGCCCTTGAGGCCGGCCACGGGCGCAACTTGCTGCCACAGCTCTTCCGTCACGAACGGAATGATGGGGTGGGCCAGACGCAGGATCGCCTCCAGCGTACGGATCAGCGTGCGGCGTGTGGCGCGCTGCTGGGCTTCATTGCCAGTCTGGATCTGCACCTTGGCGATTTCCAGATACCAGTCGCAGAACTCGTTCCAGACGAAGTCGTAAATCGTGTTGGCGACATTGTCCAGGCGGAACTCGGCAAAGCCCTTGGCCACTTCGGCCTCGACCTTCTGCAGCTGCGAGGCGATCCAGCGGTCGGGCTGGCTGAAGTGCATATAACCCGCAAACTCGCCGCCGGGCTGGCATTGCTCCTTGGTGTGAGGAGCCAGGCCGCAGTCATGGCCTTCGCAGTTCATCAGCACGAAGCGCGAAGCATTCCAGAGCTTGTTGCAGAAGTTGCGGTAGCCCTCGCAGCGCTTGCTGTCGAAGTTGATGCTGCGGCCCAGAGACGCCAGGGCGGCAAAGGTGAAGCGCAGTGCGTCGGCACCGTAGGCGGGAATGCCTTCGGGGAATTCCTTTTGCGTGTTCTTGCGCACCTGGGGCGCAGTCTCGGGCTTGCGCAGGCCGGTGGTGCGCTTTTCCAGCAGCGGCTCCAGCGAGATGCCGTCGATCAGATCGACTGGGTCCAGCACATTGCCTTCGGACTTGCTCATCTTCTTGCCCTGTGCATCGCGCACCAGGCCATGGATGTAGACATGCTTGAACGGAACGCGACCGGTGAAGTGCGTGGTCATCATGATCATGCGCGCCACCCAGAAGAAGATGATGTCGTAACCCGTCACCAGCACCGAGGAGGGCAGGTAGAGGTTGTAATCATCATCGGCAGCATTGCCCTGCTCGGGCCAGCCCATGGTGCTGAACGGAACCATGGCCGAGGAGTACCAGGTGTCCAGCACGTCTTCGTCGCGGGTCAGCTTCTTGCCGGGGGCCTGTGCCTGGGCTTCGGCTTCGTTCTTGGCGACGTAGATATTGCCTTCTTCGTCATACCAGGCCGGAATCTGGTGACCCCACCACAGCTGGCGCGAGATGCACCAGTCCTGGATGTTGTTCATCCATTGGTTGTAGGTGTTGACCCAGTTTTCGGGCACGAAGGTCACGTCGCCATTGGCCACGGCATCAATCGCCTTCTGGGCGATGGACTTGCCGGTAGGGTCCTGGTCGCTGACCTTGCTCATTGCGATGAACCACTGGTCGGTCAGCATGGGCTCGATCACCTGGCCGGTACGGTCGCAGATGGGCACCATCAGCTTGTGCTTCTTGATCTCGACCATCAGGCCCAGTTCTTCCAGGTCGGCCACGATGGCCTTGCGGGCCACAAAGCGGTCCATGCCACGGTATTTCTCGGGTGCTTCGTCGTTGATCTTGGCGGTCAGCGTCAGCACCGTGATCATGGGCAGCTTGTGGCGCTGGCCCACCTGATAGTCGTTCTGGTCATGCGCAGGCGTCACCTTCACCACGCCGGTGCCGAATTCGCGGTCCACGTATTCGTCGGCAATGATGGGGATCTGGCGGCCCACCAGCGGCAGGGTCACGGTCTGGCCGATCAGGGCGCGATAGCGCTCGTCTTCGGGGTGGACCATCACGGCCACGTCGCCCAGCATGGTTTCGGGGCGGGTGGTGGCGACCACCAGTTGGCCTTCGCCGCTGGTCAGCGGGTAGGCGATATGCCACAGGCTGCCGTCCTTTTCCTGGTTCTCGACTTCCAGATCGGACACTGCAGACTGCAGCACCGGGTCCCAGTTCACCAGGCGCTTGCCGCGGTAGATCAGGCCTTGCTGGTACAGCTTCACAAAGGTCTCGGTCACCACCTTGGACAGCTTGTCGTCCATGGTGAAGTACTCACGGCTCCAGTCCACGGTGTCGCCCATGCGGCGCATCTGGGTGGTGATGGTGTTGCCGGACTTTTCCTTCCACTCCCAGACCTTTTTGGTGAATTCGTCACGGCCCAGGTCATAGCGGCTCACGCCCTGGGTCTGCAGCTGGCGCTCAACCACGATCTGGGTAGCGATGCCTGCATGGTCGGTGCCGGGAATCCAGGCCGTGTTGTAGCCCTTCATGCGGTGGTAGCGTGTCAGCGAGTCCATGATGGTCTGGTTGAACGCGTGGCCCATGTGCAGCGTACCTGTCACATTGGGTGGGGGCAGCTGGATGGAGAAGTTGTTGCCTGCAGCGGTGGCTTCGGTACCGGGCTTGCCCGTGCCGCGATAGCCGGCATTGCCGTAGCCGCGCTTTTCCCACTCAGGACCCCAATGGGCTTCGATGGAGGCAGGTTCAAAAGACTTGGAGAGGCTGTCGAGGCCGGGCTGTTGAATGGTGTCGCTCATGGCTGCGTTACAAGAACTCTGGAAATGAAAACGGCATCCTGAAAAGGGATGCCGTCTGCATGAAAGATAGGGACGGATTGCCAATGATTTTAGCGATCCGATCCGATGATGAGCGCGGTAGGTCTTATTTCGCCCTTCTGCGCTTATTTATCAAGTGCTCGTAGCTATAAAACTGATACCGACTGAGCCAGCTGCACTTTGAATATGCATGCGCCAGCCAAAGGGCAGCAAGCGAGGCCTGGGCGGCCCCAATCGCCCCGCAGCCCCCCCGCCAAGCACAGAGGGGGACGGCGCGGGGCCACCTGGGCATAGCGCCTCAGAGGGGGCGCTTACTTGGGAGGAACAAACTCCGGCCGGTCGTTGCTTTGCGGTTTGAGCGGAGCGTCGGACTTGCCTTCGGCACGTTCCTTGCGCCACTGCTCCTTGCGGGCCGTCCACTCGTCCAGGCGTGCATGGGCGGTCTTGCTTTCCTTGAGCATTTGCAGCTCGTCGGCCAGCTGGGCCGTCAACTCCAGGCGGATGCCGTTGGGGTCGAAGAAGTAAATGCTCTTGAAGATGTGGTGATCGGTCACGCCCAGCACTTCCACGCCGCAGGCCTGCAGGCGGGCCTTGGTGTTTTCCAGCTCCTGCACGGAGTCCACGCGGAAGGAGATGTGATTGATCCAGATCGGAGTGTTGGGTGAGGGCAGGGCTGCCTCGTCGTCGCCAATGTCAAAGAAGGCGATGAAGGAGCCGTCCTTGAGGCGGAAGAAGAAATGGGTGTAGGGGCAGTACTCGCCCGTGGAGGGGACGTAGTCGCTCTGGATGATGTGATAGAGCGGCAGGCCCAGGATGTCCTCGTAGAAGTGACGGGTCTCTTCCGCATCCTTGGCCTTGTAGGCGTAGTGGTGCAGCTGCTGCACGGCGGCAGGTGCGGGCAGCTGGCTCATGTCCGCGCGCCGGGGCTGGGAGTAAACCGGAGTAGGGGCGGCTTGGCTCATGCGATGTCTCCTTCAATTGTGTGAGTGGATTTATTCTACTATTCGTAATTGATTAACCTAAAGTAAATTTTTTAATGAAAGGGATTTTTGTCTGAAGTATGCCGCAGACGCAAAAAAGCCCGGACCGTTTGCACGGGCCGGGCCAAAGAGAGAGCCCGCAAAGGGCTTCACTCGAGAGTCTTTGCGGACCTGGATTACTGCTTCACGGCTTCGATCTGCATGACCAGGCGCACTTGCTTGGAGAAGCCATAGGGGATGCCGTAGTCCACGCCCCACTGGGTGCGGTCGATGGATGCTTCAAAGTCGCCGCCGCAGACTTCACGCTTTTGCAGCATGGGGCTTTCGTAGCAGGTGAACTTGTTGGCCTTGAGGGTGACGGGGGCGGTCTTGCCCTTGAGCGTCAGGTGGCCGGTCACTTCCTTGAGCTTGTCGCCGTCGAAGACAAATTTGTCGGAGACAAACTTGGCGCTGGGGAATTTCTCGGCGTCAAAGATGTCGGCGCTTTGCAGATGCTTGTTGAAAGCGGCGGTGCCGGAGTTCACCGATGTCATGTCCAGTTCGACATCGACCTTGCCGGTCTTGCCTGCCTTGTCGAACTGCACGTTGCCGCTCTTCTTGTCAAAGCGGGCACGGTTGGTGGAGGCACCAAAGTGATCGATCTCGAAAGTCGCAAACGTGTGTGTGGGGTCGATGGCGTAGGTGGCTGGTGCCGCCTGGGCAGCGGTGGCAAACAGGGACGCAGCGGCCAGGGCGAACAGAGTGGAACGCATGGTGAATACTCCTTCAGGGATTGGAACTATCAAAACATGAGCTACCAGCGATTGACTATCAAGGGCTGGAGCCAAAAAACGCTTAGAGCTTGCCGACGCCGGTCAGAGCCAGCTTGAATTGCACGTTGACCTCGTCGGCCACCATGGAGGTGTCCTTCCAGTCGCCATCGCCGATCTTGAAGTTCAGGCGCTTGAGCGCCAGCGTGCCGGCGGCCGTGGTGGTGGCGCCGGACTGGGTCAGCGTCACGGGCAGGCTCACCTTATGTGCATTGCCCTTGATGGTCAGCGTGCCGTCCACCTGGAACTTGCCGCCCCCCAGAGCCTTGACGGCGCTGGAGTCAAAGGTGGCCTGAGGGAATTTGGCAACGTTGAACCAGTCTGCCTTGGGCAGTTCGGCATCGGTTTCCTTGGCGCCCATGGTGGCGCTGCCGGTATCGACCGTGAAATGGATCTTGCTGCTCTCGGGTTTGGCAGCGTCGAAGGCAATCTGGGCGTCGAACTTCTTGAAGTGGCCCTTGAGCGGCACGCCCATCTGCTTGGCTTCAAAGTTGACGGCGCTCTGTGCAGGCACCAGGGCTTGGGCCGCCTGCGCAGCAGTGCCGATGAAGGCGGTGGCGATCAGTGCGGAGGAAAAAAGGACTTTCATCAAAAACTCCTTGTGATGAACAGAGAAAATTGAAAAATTGGCGCGATCCAAGCGAGAAACACCGAGCAAGGGCCGCCCCGCAGCGACGGTGTTGTCCCCTTGGGGGGAAGCGGCGGGGCCGCTCAGGGGGGACTATTTGCCTGGAACCATTCGTGACAGCAGTCCGTCGCGGTCAACGATCTGATGCTTGATGACGGCAGCGATATGCATCACCACCAGGGCTGCCAGCGCATAGGCCAGATAGCCATGCCAGGGCTTGAGTGCTTCGGCCAGCTCGGGACTCTTGCTCACCAGGTCAGGCAGGGGCAATTGTCCGAACAGCACGATGGGAAAGCCTGCGGCCGAGCTGTACATCCAGCCCACCAGCGGGATGGCAAAGAACAGCGCATACATCAGGTGATGCACGCCATGGTGGGCCATGCGCTGCCAGCCCGGCATGGTGCGGGTGACGGCTTCGGGCAGCTCCGGTGGTCGGTGGGTGATGCGCCAGACCAGGCGCAGCACGGACAGGATCAGAATCGTCATGCCGGCCCATTTGTGCCAGTTGAAGTACTTGAGGCGTGTGGGCGAGAAAGGCAGCCCCGTCATATAGAGGCCAAAGGCGAAGATGCCGATCAGTGCCAAGGCCAGAACCCAGTGCAGGGCGATGGCGGTACCGGTATAGCGGGGGCTTGAGTTCATGGAAACTGCAATCAGAAAGTGCGGGTTGCGGGCGCTGGGGCCTGCTGAAATTGATATGCAGTGTATGAAGCGGGGAATGCAAAAAGGTTCAGCAAGATTGAGGGCTCGATTCAAAAAAGCTGAATGCCCGAGCCAAAAAGCGCCGGCTTCTGCAAGCTCATCGAGCAATCGATGCAGAGCGAAGTGGGCGCATGCCGTTTTGCACGACAAGCATCAATGAAGGAAGTCGGCATTGATGCACATCAATTTTCCGAGTATTTGACTTGTGAATTTGGGTGGCGAGAAATCATGCTGGCCGCTGTTTCTATACTCCGCGCCTCTTAGTCTTTTAAAAGACCAAAGCGTGGCGGACGGCCAAGGCTGGCGATATGTGGGCAGAAATGCCGACAACAACTGCAGCCGTTATCACCTGCTTTTTGACTCTCG
Source organism: Comamonas sp. AG1104 (assembly GCF_003350425.1). Taxonomy (NCBI): domain Bacteria; kingdom Pseudomonadati; phylum Pseudomonadota; class Betaproteobacteria; order Burkholderiales; family Comamonadaceae; genus Comamonas; species Comamonas sp. AG1104. Next base: position 17,662 of record NZ_QQAS01000010.1, read on the forward strand.
GACGCATACAACGTTCGGGAACACATAGTCATCTAGCGATGTGCCCACGCCAGTCCTTGCTGTTGCTGTGCGCATTGCAGCAAGGAGTTGGAACCGTGTCCAAACTGGACTTGAATCGGCGCAGTTTTCTGAAGGCTGCCGCCGCCATGGGCGTGATTGCGAGTGTGCGCCCGGTCAAAGACGCACTTGCGGAATTGATAACGCCCGCCAGCGGTCAGGAGACCCACTGGATCAGTGGCAACACGCTCAATTACCGCCGCGACGGCATGGCCAAGGTCACCGGGCAGAAGGTCTTTGCCATCGACCTGCGCGCCAGGGACATGCAGGGCTGGCCTGCGCAGCAGTCGCACGCGCTGACCATCCACATCCCGCGCGCCGACCGCATCTACGAAGGCCTGGATCTGTCGGTGCTGGGCAGCGACTACCAGCCTGATGTGCTGATCGACGCCGAGTCCATCGCCGCCGACGGCGTGGGAATGCCCGAGCCGGGCTTCTACGGCGAATTCTTCGTCAAGAAGGGTCAGGTCTCGCCCATGCTGGGTCACCCCGTGGCCGTGGCCATCTGGCACGACTACGAGAAGTTCCGCGTGGCCAACCAGCGCCTGCGCTTCAACGACGCGATCTTCCGCTTCGGTGCCGAGGCTGCCCAGCCACCGCGCGCGCCCTATGTGGCCGCGCGCTATGTACGCGTGCAGGGCGAGGACGGCTATGGCGAGGACAGGTTCTCGCCCATGAAGAACACCGTCATCTGGCCTCAGCTCGATGAAAAAGGCGTGCACTGGCCCGACAGCAGCCATCCCGCCTTCGGCGCGCTGATGGGCGAGTCGGCCCGCATCCAGGCCGAGATGAAGCAGCCCAAGGACGGGTTGCGCGCTTTTGCACGCAAGTACTACAGCCAGTCCATCGAGCATGTGGCCATGGAAATGGAAAACGGCCTGGCCTGGTATGAGCAGGGCAGCGGTGCGCTGCATATGGTCGCAGCGAGCCAGGCGCCCTACGGCACGGCCGAGCATGTGATGCACATGCTCAAGGACAGCAAGCTGGCGCTGAACCAGCTCGACTACATCAGCTCCTACACGGTGGGCTACGGCCAGAAGGAGCACCATCCCTTCCCATTCTACGTGGCACTGGCGTCGCTGTACGCCCAGGGCCGTCCGGTGCGGCTGGCGCTGGACCGCTGGAAGCACTTCCAGTTCGCCCTGAAGCGCCATCCCTTCGATGTAGAGACAGCGATCTCGGTGGACAAGGATGGCAAGTTCCACGCGCTGACCTGCCACATGGTGGGCGACGGCGGCGGCGTGACCAACTTCAGCCCCTCGGTGGGCACGGTGGCAGTGACCGCGGCGCAATCCATTTACTACTTCCCCGAGAGCGACCTGTCGACCGAGGTGTACCCCTCCATCGGCGTCACGGCCGGCTCCATGCGCGGCTACGGCACGGTGCAATCCATGGCCTATACCGAGATGCTGGTCGATGAGATCGCCCAGGAGATCGGCCTGGACGCCATCGAGCTGCGCCGGCGCAATGTGCTCAAGAGCAGCATGAAGAACACCCAGGGCGCCTCGCCCTCGGGTCATCTGCGTATCGGCGAGATCCTGGATATGGCCGCCAAGGACCCGATGTGGACCGAGCGCGCCAAGCGCAAGGCCGACTTCGAGGCAGCCAACCCCGGCCTGCGCTACGGCATAGGCTTCGGTGCGGTGCAAAAGGACTTCGGCACGGGGGCAGAAGCCTCGATCGCGCAGCTTGAGATCACGCCCGAGGGCCGCATCAAGATGCGCCACATCGCCACCGAGATCGGCACCGGCAGCACCACGGCGCAGCTGGTGGCGGTCGAGCCCTTCCTGGGGCGCCCGGCGGACGACGTGGACTTCGCAGTCAACCACTGGGACAACCTGCCGCTGCATACCAAGGACGAGCCCTACACCACGCCCCAGGCCAAGGAGGACGAGCTGGCGCGGGACCCGACCTGGACACCGCGCCTGGTCTCGCCGGTATCGGCCTCGAACTCGGCCTACTACTTCCGCCACGCCACGCAGCAGGCGGCGCAGTTGCTGCTCAAGCTCTGCCTGTGGCCGGCTGCCCAGTCGATCTGGTCCGGCAAGGAAGGTGGTGGACAGTTGCTGCCCAGCACCGTCACCGAAGACATGCTGGAGTGGCGCGAGCGCATGCTCGTGGCCGAAGGCCTGGAGCCGCTGAGCCTTGAGCGCCTGGCCGAGCGCGCGCACGAGCTGGGCATCGTGACCGGCGTGTGCGTGCACGCCTTCAACCGCTGGGCCTGGGCCAAGGCCGACTTCACGGTCGAGGGCATTAAGTTCCAGGCCATGATCGACGCCCTGTCCGTGCAGTACGGCAAGGGTGCCGGCGAGGCCAAGAAGGCTGCGATGAAATCCGGCGGCTATGCCTTCATCGCACGCGACAAGGTCTATTACCCGCCGGTGCAGCGCACCAATGCGGGCACGGTGTATTACGCGCCCTGCGCCACCATGGTGGAGCTGTCCGTGGCCCCGGGTACGGGCAAGGTGAACATCCTCTCGCACAAGACCTGGCTGGAATGCGGCACGCAGATCGTGCCCGAGCTGGTCTCCGGCCAGATCCAGGGCGGTGTGGCCATGGGCATTGGCCATGCGCTGTACGAAGACCTGCCGCTCCATGAGACCGGCCCCGGCAACGGCCAGTGGAACCTGAACCGCTACCACGTGCCGCGTGCCAGCGAAGTGGCCGTGTGGAAGGCCGAGGGCGTGGTGCTGCCGCCGCTGTCGCGCACCGATCCGCCCAAGGGCATGGCCGAGGTGGTGATGATTCCGGTGGTTGCCGCCTGCGTCAACGCCATCGCCCATGCCACGGGCAAGCGCTTCCATGCGACCCCCGTGACCCCCGACAAAATCAAAGAGGCACTGTGATGCAGGACCGTATTCAATTCTCCGCCACCATCAATCGCAAACAGGTAGGCCCCGTCGACGTTCCCAAGGACTTGATGATGATCGAGTTCCTGCAGGAGTACGCGGGGATGAACGGCACGCGCCTGGGCTGCGGCCAGGGTGTGTGCCGCGCCTGCACCATCATCGTCGACGACCCTGAAAAAGGCTCGATCACCGTGCCCGCCTGTGTGACCGGCGTGACCTGGCTCAACGGCAAGACCATTCGTACCGTGGAGGGCATTGCTTCGGTGGACGACAAGGGCGTAGTCCATCCCTCGCCGGTGCAAAAGGCCTTTCTCGAGCACTACTCCTTCCAGTGCGGCTACTGCACGCCCGGTTTCGTGAACTCGGCCACCGTGCTGGTGGAAAAGCTCCAGAAGCACCCCGTGCCTGCCGATGAGGTGGAAAAAGCCATCGAGGAACAACTGGAGCCCCATATCTGCCGCTGCACTGGCTATGTGCGCTACTACAACGCGGTGCGCGACGTGATCCTGAAGACGCCGGGCCTGACCACGGGCAAGCGCAGCAAGGAGGTCGTCAACAATGGCTAAGACCTGGATCAAGGGCCTGGGCGCAGCCGCCGCTGTGGGTGCGCTCGTGGCCGGCGGCATGTATCTGTACGGCAGCGCAAGCGGCGACGTCCCGCCGGCCACGGTGGACTTTGCCAAGCTGGGCCCGCAGGAGTTCGATGCGCTGTACAAGCGCGGAGAGCAGGTGTTTCGCGGTGGTGACTGCGCGGCCTGCCACAGCTCGCCCGCCACGGGCGCGGAGCTGGCTGGCGGCGTTCCCATGGTCACACCCATGGGAACGCTTTACGGCAGCAATATCTCGCCTTCCAAGGAGCACGGCATCGGCGGCTGGACGGCCGACGATCTGTACCGCGCAGTGGCTGCCGGCATGGCGCCGGGGCGCAAGAACCTGTATCCGGCCATGCCGTATGCCAGCTACCACCAGATCACGCGTGCCGATGTCGATGCACTCTGGGTGTGGCTGATGAAGCAGCCGGCCGTGGAAGTCGCCAACAAGCCCAGCGAGATGAGCTTCCCGTTCAACATCCGTCCTGCCGTGGCCATGTGGAATGCGCTCAATCGCCCCGCCGCCAAGGAGTTCGACATGTCGGTGGACGAACTGGTGCGCGGCAAGTATCTGGTGGATGTGCTGGGCCACTGTGCCGAATGCCACAGCCCGCGCACCAAGGCCACCTTTGCCATGGATGGCTCGCGCTATCTCGAGGGCAATACCATCGAGGGCTCCTACGCTCCGGCGCTGACCCCCGATGCGCTGAGCGAGCGCGGCTGGACCAAGGACGATCTGGTCAAGTTCTTCCGCACCGGACTGTCGCCGCAAGGGGTGATGACTTTCCGCATGTCATCAGTGCTTGAGCATTCCACCTCGCGCATGGCGGAGGCCGATGTGCGCGCCATGGCCGCTTATCTGACCCAGAACCGCGAGATGCCCGGGCCCAAGCTCAAGGCTGCCGAGGGGCAGACCAGCGTCAAGGGCGAAAACCTGTACCTGGGCCTGTGCGCAGGCTGCCACGGTGCGCAGGGCCAGGGTCAGCCGCATTCGTCGGTGCCCATGAGCACCAACACCACGGCCATGTTCCCCACGCCCATCAACCTGATTCGCGTGATCCGCGAAGGCGTGCACGAGCGTGATCTGGCCCATGGCGAACGCATGCAGACCATGCCGGGCTATGCCGACAAGCTCAGCAACGAGGAGATGGCCGAGCTGGTCAACTACATGCGTCAGACCTGGGGCGGCCGCCCTGGCGACGTGACCGCCGCGCAGGTGGCGGAGCATGTGAAGACCATAGAGCACAGCAAGTAACTCCGGACCAGGCTTGAGGCCACGGTCGCTCGCGGATTGCCGCAGCGGCCGTGGCCTTTTGCTTTGCGCCAGAGGGCCGCAGGGGCGTTGGCCGCACAGAGTGCGCACGACTCCATGCCGCAGTCGCGGCTTGCCTGTTGCTTGTGAGTCGTATCGGAGCTCGCTTATTCGTCCTGCGCCGGATTGTCCGGTAGCACCACCATGGCCTGGGCTGCGAGCTTCCAGGCGATGGCCGAGGCCTCCATATCGCCACGGTGCTCGGCCATCAGCGCCAGGCGCTGCCAGGCGCGGGTACGCAGCTGGGGGTCTTGCAGCAGCGGCGCGGCGCGGGTCAGCAACTGCTGGGCCTTGCCCCATAGCTCACGCTGCACGCAGGCCATGCCGGCCAGATATTGCAGGCGCGGCTCGCGCGGGTTGGCATTGGCTGCAGCTTCCATGCGAGCGAGCCAGGCTCCATCCAGCTTGCCCAGGCACGATTGCAGCACTTCCACCAGCTTGGGCAGATGGGTTTCTGTGCGCGGTCCGGGCTGGGTCAGCAGATGCTCCCACACGGGCAGCAGCCAGGCGCGTGCCTGCTGGGCTTCGCCACCCAACTCGATCAGGCGTTCCGTGGCAGGGATGGCCACTTCGGGCATGGCGCGTTCGTCTTCGTCCAGCGACAGCCAGAACTGCTGCAGCGACGAGGTGTCGCGTGCGTCACGGATGCTGGCCAGAAGCAGGCCACGAACCACGCTGGCCGAGGCCGCAGGAGAGAAGGCGCGGTGCTTGGCCAGCAGGCGGGCGGTGTCCAGCGCCGCCTGCGTGTCGCCGGAAAGGCGTGCGGCCTTGAGCTTGATGCGCAGGGCAATCGTGCGACGGCCGGCGCCCAGGGGCAACTCGCCCAGGCGGCGAATCGATTCGGCGGCATCGCGGTCGTCCAGTGCCCAGCGGGCCGCGCGCATCTGGGCGCCTTCGCGAATTTCCATGTCCTGGGTGTTGCCGGGTATGGGCAGCACGTCCAGGGCCTGCTGCCAGTGCTTGTCGCGCAAGGTGGCATCCTGCAGGGCGTGGGAGGCATCGGCGGCGATCAGATGGGCCGTGGCGCTCAGGCGCTCGCCATAAGGCAGGCCGGCCTTTGCTTCGCGCAGCGATTGCTCGGTGGACAAGGCGGCCAGAGCCGATTTGCGGGCGCGCAAAAAGCGGCCGGCTTGCAGGTGCGAGAGTGCTTCGAGCAGGCTCTGGTTCATGCCACGCTCTTTTTGCTGCATGCGCCAGCGGCGTGCCTGGTGCGGCATCTGCAGCAGCACTGCCAGGGCACGCAGCGCGGCATAAAGCAGCAAGAAAGCCAGAAAGAGCAGAGCCAGGGCCAGGTTCAGCGACATGTCCACCCGGTAGGGCGACCAGAACCAGGTGACCGAGCTCTGGTTATTGCCAGCGAACAAGGCCATGGCCACGGCCACGGCAAACAGACCCATCAACCACAAGGCGGCGCGCATCTCTGTGTCCTCCTCGATTAGCGGCCAGCGGCCGCTGTGGTCAAAGCGTTCAGCGTGTCTTCAAGCTCTACGCGTCCGCCCGTATGCAGATTGGCCTGAATCTGCTGCAACTGAGCCTGGGCGATCTGAGTGCGCCGTGAGCGTGCGTCAAAGTATTTGTTGAGCAGGGTGCCAGCAGCGCTGAGGTCGGCGCGCGCCGATTCCCACTGGCGCGACAGCAGGGCCAGACGGGCGTTGAGCAGTTGCAGCTTGAGGTTCTCGCGCAGAAAATAGCCCTGCTCGGGGGCCAGCAGGGCCACCTCGGGGTGATCGATGCGGCGCACGCGCACCAGATCGGCCGCGCCATCCTTGAAGGAGTCCCAGACCCGCTGACCCTGGCCCTGCCACCAGGCCCATTGAGTGAGGGAGAGACTGGCGTCCTCGGGCGTGTCATGAGCGGCCGCCGTCTTGCGGGGCTGGGCATCGCGCGCACGCGGGCGGCCCACATCGTTGATGAGAGCCAGGTCGTCCACCTGGCGAATCAGGTCTTCGATACGGCTGAGCACCCCCGTGGTGTCCGTCACGCTCATGCGCGAGAGCTTGTCCAGGTCCAGATCAATGGCTCGCACCACGGGAGCCAGACGCGGCTGGGCCGTGCTTTCCACGCGCTTTCTGGCCGATTTGAGGCTGGCGACCAGCGGCTGCAGGCTGCCTGAGAGTTCAGCCTGTTGCTGAGCCATGCGTACCGAGGATTCGATGTCGGCCACCAGGTTTTCATCGCGTGAGCGCGACATGCTTTGCATCAGCTCTTCGAGCTGGTTGCGTTGCAGGCTGAGTTCGGCCACACGCGCCTCCATCACGGAGACACGCGCTGCGCTGTCGCGAGCCAGATCTTGGGCGTCCTTGGCCAGGGTGCGAGCCTCCACCGACTGCGCGCCGGACTGCGCCGACTGACGAGCCAGCTGCTCCTGCATATTGCCCACGCGCTGCCACAGCATGCCGCAGGCTACCAGGGCTGCGGCAGCCACCGCTCCCAGCGTCAGCACCAGAGCCGTGGGCGCACCACGCCCGGTCTGAGCGGGCACGGAAGGGTCCTGGCTGGAAGGGGAGGCTGAGGGTTGGTTGTCGGAGGTGGGGATGGCATCGGAGCTCATAGAGCCGATTCTATAGACGCAACCACATCGTCCAGACTTGGGCGACTGTGCAAAACCCGACCGAAACCTGCTGAAAGTGCTTTGCTGGCAATGCGTTCATGGGTGGTGAGCGCTAACCCAGAGTGCCATTGCTGCAGGGGCAGCAGCTGTTGCAGGTTGGCAACAGCTTCCGAGCTGCTGAACAGCCACAGGCTGCCGTCGCTGGCGGCTTGCCGGGCCAGATCCAGCTGCTGCGGCGTCCATACGGGAAGCTGGCGCTCATACACAGCCAGCAGTTCCACCTCGGCTCCGGCTTCGCGCAGCCGGGATGCCAGCCAGTCACGGCCAGCACCTTGTGTGGACGGGATTTGCATGCCTGCATTACCGACGACAGGGGCGGTCGAAGGGCTGGTGCCGCGCACGATCAGCACACGGTCGCCGGCTCGAACCTGGCCGTGGACGTTCTGCCAAAGCGCTTCGGATTCGAACTGAGCCGCGTCAGGCGAAGGACCGTCAATCTGGAGGGAGGCCAGTCCTGCTTCGAGCAGGGCGCGCTCTGTGCCCGGGCCCGGCGTCCATGCCCTGGTATCAGGTGCCAGCAACGCTTCAGCATCAAACGCCAGAGTTTGATCCTGGGCAAAAAAATACTGCACCGCATTGCCGCTGACAAACATCACGGCCCGGTAGTGACCGGGTTTCAGCGCCAACTGGCGCGCCCTCAACAGGGCCTGGCGAGCCGCCGGGTCGTTGCAAGGCCCTATGCCTATCAGCGGCAAGGCCTCGGCCTGCAGACCGCGGGCATGAAACGCATCAACCCAAGGTTTTGCATCATGCAAGGGACGGGTGACCAGAACGAGGCGCATCGGCAGGCGCGGCTCAGTCCTGCTTGGGCGTCGCAGGCACGGCACCCGCGGCTTGCAGCTGAGCGGCCAGTTGTTCGCCCAGGGCGTTGGCGCTGGCAAAGTCCGTGACCTGGGCGCTGGCCTGCACGCGAACCAGACCCTTGCTGCCCTCCATATCGCCCCAGGCCGCATCCATGTGCAGGGTGTCGCCTTCAAAGCGGCCATAGGCGGCCAGCGGCATGGAGCAGCTGCCACCCATGCAGCGGCTGACGGCGCGCTCGGCAGTCACGGTCAGCCAGGTGGGCATATGGGCCAGCGGGGCCAGGGCGTCAATGATGTCCTGGCGGTCTGCGCGCACCTCGATGCCCAATGCACCCTGACCGGCGGCGGGCAGCATCTGGGCCGGGTCGAACCTGGCGCGGATGCGATCGCTCATCTCCAGGCGCATCAGGCCGGCGGCTGCCAGCACGATGGCGTCGTACTGGCCTTCGTCGAGCTTGCGCAGGCGGGTGTTGACATTGCCGCGCAGGGCTTCGATCTTGAGGTCGGGGCGCAGCGCCTGCAGCAGGGCCTGGCGGCGCAGGCTGGAGGTGCCGACCACGGCGCCCTGGGGCAGCTCGTCCAGCGATGCATAGCGGTTGGAGACAAATGCGTCACGCGGGTCTTCGCGCGTCATCACGCAGGCCAGCACGAAGCCCTCGGGCAGCTCCATGGGCACATCCTTCAGGGAGTGCACGGCCAGATCGGCGCGGCCTTCCTCGAGAGCCACTTCCAGCTCCTTGACGAACAGGCCCTTGCCGCCCACCTTGGACAGGGCTCGGTCCAGAATCTGGTCGCCCTTGGTCGTCATCCCCAGCAGATCGACGCTGTGGCCGCGCCCGCGCAAGATCGCCTGCACATGCTCGGCCTGCCACATGGCCAGCTGGCTCTCACGTGTGGCAATGACGATTACTGTGGGTGAGGATGCAGAAAATTTCATGACGGCGCGGTCTCAAGCGGGTAACAGGGAATGCTAGCATGGCAAGTTGCCTTACACCGTGCCCAAGGAGAATAGTTCATGCCTTCCGCCCGCCCCAAGAGCGCCGCACATGCAGACAAACATGGCGACAAGCCGGCACGCAAGACCGACAAGGATTTGCCGCTGATCGAGGACATACGGCTGCTGGGGCGCATTCTGGGCGATGTGATTCGCGAGCAGGAGGGCGGGCCGGCCTACGAACTGGTCGAGCAGGTACGCCAGCTTTCGGTGGCCTTCCGGCGCGATGCCGACGAAGCGGCCGACAAGGCGCTCAAGAAGCTGCTCAAGGGGCTGTCCAGCGATCAGACGGTGAGCGTGATTCGCGCCTTCACCTATTTCTCGCACCTGGCCAATCTGGCCGAAGACCGCCACCACATCCGCCGTCGCGCCGTGCACGAGCGCGCCGGCAACACGCAGGAGGGCAGCATCGAGGTGGCACTGGCGCGCCTGCGCTGGGCGGGCATCTCGACGGCCACCGTGGTCAATACGCTGGCCAGGAGTTTCATCTCGCCCGTGCTGACGGCTCACCCCACCGAGGTGCAGCGCCAGAGCATTCTGACGGCCGAGCGCCGCATTGCCCAGTTGCTGGCCGAGCGCGACGATATCCTGATGCGTGCCCAGCTCTACAACAGTGCCAAGGATGCACTGACCCCGCGCGAGCTGACGCGGGTGGAGGCGCAACTGCGTGCCTGCGTGGCCCAGCTCTGGCAGACCCGGCTGCTGCGCCATTCCAAACTCACGGTGGCCGACGAGATCGAGAACGCCCTGTCCTATTACGAGGCGACGTTCCTGCAGGAGATCCCCAAGATCTACGAGCAGCTGGAGCAGGAGCTGGGCGAGAAGCTGCCCGAGCAGAGCTTTTTGCGCATGGGTCAATGGATAGGCGGCGACCGCGACGGCAATCCCTTTGTGACGGCCGACAGTCTGGAGCTGGCCCTGACGCGTCAGGCCGACGTGGCGCTGCGCCACTATCTGCGCGAGGTGCACTATCTGGGCGGCGAGCTGTCGCTGTCGGCCAATCTGGTGGACATCACGCCCGAGATGCAGGCGCTGGCCGATGCCTCGCCCGACCACAATGTGCACCGCAGTGACGAGCCTTATCGCCGGGCGCTGACGGGCATCTATGCGCGGCTGGCCGCGACGCTCAGGCAGCTGACGGGCGGCGAGGCGGCACGCCACGCCGTAGCGCCCCAGAACGCCTATGCTTCGGCCGACGCGTTTCTGGCCGATCTGCAGATCATCGACGACTCGCTGTCGCGCTATCACGGCAATGCCCTGGCGCCGCAGCGCCTGCGCCCGCTGATGCGCGCCGTGCGGGTCTTTGGTTTCTATCTGTCCACGGTGGATCTGCGTCAAAGCTCGGACAAGCACGAAGAAGTGGTGCGCGAACTGCTCTCGGTCGCCAAGGTCGAGCTCGATTACAGCCTGCTCGAAGAAGACGCCAAATGCGCGCTGCTGGTGCGCCTGCTCGAAGACGCACGCCCCCTGCGCGTCATGGGTGGCGACTACGGCGACCACACGCGCAGCGAGCTGGCCATCTTCGAGACCGCCAAGCGCCTGCGCGAGCGTCTGGGCGGCGAGGCGATTCGCCATTGCATCATCAGCCACACCGAGACCGTCAGCGATCTGCTCGAGGTGCTGCTGCTGCAAAAGGAAGTGGGCCTGCTGCGCGGCACCCTGCAGGACGGTGCGCAATGCGACCTGATCGTGGTGCCGCTGTTCGAGACCATCGAAGACCTGCGCAATGCCGCGCCCATCATGCGCCGCTACTACCAGTTGCCAGGCATTGCCGAGCTGGTCCGAAAAAGTGGCGGCGAGCAGGACATCATGCTGGGCTACAGCGACAGCAACAAGGACGGAGGCATCTTCACCAGCAACTGGGAGCTGTACCGGGCCGAGATTGCGCTGGTCGATCTGTTTGACGATCTGGCCGACCACTACGGCATCCAGCTGCGCATGTTCCATGGCCGTGGCGGCACCGTGGGACGTGGCGGCGGCCCCAGCTATCAGGCCATCCTGGCGCAGCCACCGGGCACGGTGCGCGGTCAGATCCGCCTGACCGAGCAGGGCGAGGTCATCGCCTCCAAATACGCCAACCCCGAGATCGGGCGCCGCAACCTGGAAACCCTGGTGGCCGCCACGCTGGAGGCCACGCTGCTGCAGCCGACCAAGCCGGCGACCAAGGCCTTCCTGGAGGCTGCGGCGTTTCTGTCCGAAGCCAGCATGGCGGCCTACCGCGCGCTGGTCTACGAGACTCCGGGCTTTACCAATTACTTCTTCAGCAGCACGCCGATTCGCGAGATCGCCGAACTCAATATCGGTTCGCGCCCCGCATCGCGCAAGGCGACCCAGGCCATCGAGGACCTGCGCGCCATTCCCTGGGGCTTCAGCTGGGGGCAGTGCCGACTGACGCTGCCGGGCTGGTATGGTTTCGGCTCGGCGATCCAGTCCTTCATCCACCGCCCCGGCAAGGATGCCAAGGCGCAGCTGGCACTGCTGCAGAAGATGTACCGCCAGTGGCCGTTCTTCCGCACCCTGCTGTCGAATATGGACATGGTGCTGGCCAAGAGCGACCTGAACCTGGCCTCGCGCTACAGCGAGCTGGTGACCGACACGCGCTTGCGCCGCCGCATCTTCGGTGCGATCGAAGCCGAGTGGCACAGCACTGTGGAGGCGCTCAACCAGATAACGGGTGACAAGCAGCGCCTGGAGCACAACTCGGCACTGGCGCGTTCCATCCGCCACCGCTTCCCCTATATCGATCCGCTCAACCACCTGCAGGTGGAGCTGGTGCGCCGCTGGCGTGCGGGACAGACCGACGACAGGGTCAAGAACGGCATCCACCTGTCCATCAACGGCATTGCCGCCGGAGTACGCAACACGGGTTGAGAGCGCTGGCGGGTGCTCCTGAATAAGGAGCTTATATCGCTAATGAATAAAGGGTTTTAGGTATATAAGTACTTGAAATCCTTTTTTATATGGCGCTGTCAGCTATGAAAATTGAAATGGCGTCAAACCAGCATGCTTGCACAGTGAGCCATCAAGCAAATGCTGTCGCAGCTTCGCAGCCATCAAGGCCGGGCACGCTAAAAGCATCGCAGCAGATCACGGGGGATAGGCAGCAACTTTAGGAGCTGCCTGCGCCAATGCATAAAGGGTTTGAGGCATATGAATGCTTCAAACCCTTTTATATATGGCACTAGTTGCTATGAAAGTTGAAAAGCCTTCAAGCACTCATGCTCCAAAAGCGAGACATCAAGCAAGCGCCGCCGCGCAGCGAGGATGTCGTCCCCCCTCAGGGGGAAGCCGCAAAGCGGCTCGGGGGGAGTCAACCCCTCAATGAAGCATCAAGGAGCCAGCCGCCTTGCTCTTGCCGGCGCGAGCGGGAGGGTTGCACAGGCCGCACTGGTAGTGACGCGCATTCTCGTAAGGCTCGGTCACGAACTGGCCCTTGCAGACCGAGCACTGGGTGCGCGTCAGCATCTGTGCATCGACAAACTTCACCAGGCGCCAGGCGCGGGTAAAGGACAGCAGCACCTCAAGTTCGGCAGCCTGAATCTGTTCGGTATAAAGGCGGTAGGCCTTGGTCAGCTGCTCGGCCGAGTCCAGCTCCACGCCCTTGGACAGGTATTCGTAGATGTTGAGGAACAGCGAGCTGTGGATGTTTTCCTGCCAGGTCAGAAACCAGTCCGTGGAAAACGGCAACTGGCCCTTGGAGGGAGACTTGCCCGAGATTTCCTTGTACAGCCGGATCAGGCGTTCATAAGACAGCGTGGTCTCGGACTCCAGCACCTGCATGCGGGCGCCCATCTCGATGAGCATGGCGGCGCGCTCGATTTGCTTGGATTCGTTCAGAACGCTTTTGGTGGCAGTCTTGGCGGCGGGCATCAATCTCTCCTAAAAACCAGGTAGTCGCTAGCGGGTGCTCAGAGCACTTCGGAGACACGGCTGGCCATCAGGATGTTGGCGTGCAGCGTATTGGTGGCGGCGTTGCCGATCTTGTTGCTGCTGTGATTGGTCAGCAGGCTCCAGACCATTTCGTCATCGGCGCGGAAGCTGGCCAGCAAGGTGTTGCGCGATGCCAGCTTGAGCACCTGGGCCGAAGACAGCGAGCCCAGCAGGTCGCAGGACTCTTCGTTCAGACCCAGACGGAACACGGCCTCGGCCTTGTCCTGGCGGATCAGGGTCTGGGCCAGCATCAGGTAGGTGAGGTTGGCTTCGCGGATCTCGGCAAGCAGTTGTTCGTTGTTCATGGGTCCAGTCCTTTCAATCTCGACAGACCGTCACGGCACACACAAACAAGACGTTAAAAGTGTTTCGATCTGTTGAAATGAATTGTGTTTCAAGCCTTGATCGAACTGAAGTCGGGGAGCGTCGGTATCGCCGGTCTGGTTTTACAGGCAGGCATGTAGGATTTCCCTTACTGCCTTGCCGTCCTTCGGGATGACTCGGAGTGCCGCGTGGGGGCTGACATTGCATCAGGCCGGATTCCGCTGGTGCATGTATTGTGAATCTGTCCGGAAGATGACAAACGAGGAAATAGGCGGCTTTTTATTCGGTATCTGATCGCCTATGAAACAGGGCGGCCCGGATTCCCTGTGATAACGGTCCGCAGCCGGGTTGCCAAGCTGCATCGGCATGGGAGTGCGGACATGAGCCTCGGCCATGCCGCCAAGGCTCGGGGCGTCGCGAAGGAGTGGGCTTGGTCTGGCTTGGTCTGGCCTGGCTTGGCTTGGCGCTGATCAAGCGCACCGCACCGCACCTAGTTTGCGCCTGTCTGCCGTGATCACGGTGCACTGTGTCCGTGGCCCAGGGGCTGAACCCGGCAAGCGCGGGGGAGAGCATGCCTGTTTGAGGCCGGTGTCTGGCGCGGCACCGGCGTGCGGCAGGCTCAGCCCTTCTCGGCCGGGCGGGAGGGCTGGCTGCACCATTCGCTCCAGCTGCCGGCAAACAAGGCAGTGGGAGCAAAGCCGGCAATGCGCATGGCCAGCACATTGGGGGTGGCGCTGACACCGCTGCCGCACTGGTGCACCACGCTGGCGGGGTCGCGCCCGGCCAGCAACTGGTCAAACTCTGCCTTGAGCAGCGCTGCGGGCTTGAAGCGTCCGTCGGCGGCGATATTGCTGCCGAACGGGCGGTTCAGCGCACCCGGGATGTGGCCTGCCACCGGGTCCAGGGGCTCCACCTCGCCGCGGTAGCGAGCCGGGGCCCGGGCATCGATGAGGGTCTGGGTGGCCTGACCCAGGTCGGCCTCGACCTGAGCGACGGTCTTGAGCGTCTCCAGCGGCTGGCCCAGTTCAAAGTTGGACTGGAAATGGCCGGGCTCTTCCCCGCTGCTCAAGGCTTGGCCGGCCGCCTGCCAGGCCTGCAGCCCGCCATCGAGCACGGCCACGGCATCGTGGCCGGCCCAGCGCAGCATCCACCACAGGCGACCGCAGTAATTGGCAGCGTTGCGGTCATAGACCACGGCCTGCATATCGTTGGCAAAGCCGATGGACGACAGCCAGGCGGAAAAGCGCTCGCGCGTGGGCAAGGGGTGGCGGCCACCGGATGCCGACTGCACGCTGGTGGCGACCTGGCCGTCTTCGCCGGGCGTGCCATGCGGTGCGCTGAGGTCTTTGTCCAGATCGGCGAAGACTGCGCCGGAGATATGGACCTGCAGATACTGCTCGCGGCCGGCAGGCGGATTCATGAGGTCAAAGCTGCAGTCAAACACCATCAAGGGCTTGCCGCTGGCCTTGAGCCCGGCCAGCTGTTCGACGGAAATCAGGGTGTTGTAGTGCTCGGGCGTCGAGTGATTCATGGCTTGCTGCTCCAAAGATTGAATGGCTGCAGACGGCATGGCGTGCAGTCTTGCGGCATGCAGACCATTATGCGATCGGGCCGTAGCGCCGGTGCCCCGCCGCTTCATTGTTTGGATATGGCAAGCCGCGCAGATCCGGCGTGGACTGCGCGGCAGGCTGGGGCTGCTGACGTGCATGGCGAAGGCGCAGGGCGCCCCCTGCCATGGCTAGCCCCTGGAACGCAAGGCGGTTGCTGCGGCTCCGCTGGCGACGATGAGCACAATGCCCACCCAGCCGATCAGGGGGATGCTCTCGCCGAACAGCACCAGACTGAGCAGGGCGGCAAACACAATGCCCGAGTACTGCAGATTGGCGACGACCAGAGTGTTGGTCTTGCTGCCTGCCGAGGCATAGGCCTTGGTCATGCAGACCTGGGCCACGGCGGCCAGCACGCCCACGGGCACCAGCCACAGCGCGCTCCAGCCGGGGAAGGGCGAGATGCCGGTGAACAGCATGGTGATGCCGCCAGCAACGGCCGAGCCCACCGAGAAATAGAACACCACGCGGGTTTCAGGCTCGCCCAGGCGCGACAGGGTGGTCACCTGCATATAGGCCATGGCCGCAAACATGCCGCCAAACAGGCCGCCGAGCGCAGCCACCCATTCGCTGGCCGGGGCGCTGGTCGGGCGCAGCACCAGCAGCACGCCGACAAAACCCGCCACCACCGTGGACACGAGGCCCCAGGGGAAGGGCGGAATGGCGCGGCGGGTTTCGGGCTCGGCCGCATAGGATTTGCGAAGGGTATGGCGCATCCACAGGCCCTGGGCGATGAGAAACACCGCCATCCAGATGCTGCTCATTGAGTTGAGCGTGGTGGCCGTGGCCAGCGGCAGATGGCCGATGGCGTAGAACCAGGCACCCATGGAGATCACGCCGACAAAGCTGCGCCAGGCATGCTCACGCGAGTACTGGGTGGTCAGCGTCACGCCGCTGCGCCTGGCCAGCCAGATCAGCAGCGCCATGCTGACCAGGCCGCGGTAGAACACGATCTCCGCCGCATTGAAGTCCTGGGAGGCAAACTTCACACACACACTCATGACCGCAAAAATCAACGCGGCCAACACCATCCACAGGGCTTGCATATCTCACTCAATTCAGCATAAAAAAATAGCTGCTGTGCTTATGGGGTAAGCGATAGCAGCTATCAGTCTTGAGGTTTACCTCATTCAGCGTTGGGGAACGCTGTCACCCATGATGCGGCGATACCACTCATGGAAATGTTGCATGCCGTCTTCCATGGGGCTCTGATAGGGGCCGACCTCGTTGTCGCCGCGTTCATACAGGGCCTTGCGGCCGCCGTCCATGCGCTCGGCGATCTCGTCGTCCTCGATGCAGGTTTCCATGTAGGCGGCCTTCTGGGCCTGCACGAACTCGGGCTCGAAAGCGGCGATTTCCTCGGGGTAGAAGAACTCCACCACGTTCAGCGTCCTGTCCACGGCAAGCGGGTGCAGGGTCGAGACCGTGAGCACATGCGGATACCACTCCACCATGATGTGGGGGTAGTAGGTCAGCCAGATGGCGCCGCGATCGGGCAGCTCGCCATTGCGGTAGGCCAGCAGCACCTCGTGCCATTTTTTGTAGATGTCCGAGCCGGGGTTGCCGAAGCTGGGGGCCACGCCGACGGTCTGCACCGAGTACTCGCTGGCGAATTCCCACTTCAGATCGTCGCAGGTGACGAAGTTGCCCAGACCGGGGTGGAAGGGGCCGACGTGATAGTCCTCCAGATAGACCTCGATAAAGGTCTTCCAGTTGTAGTTGCACTCGTGCATCTCGACATGGTCGAGCACAAAGCCGTCGAACTGGAGCTGCTCGCGCAGCTTCATGCCGGCTAGGTCGGCCTCGATGTCGCGGCCGTTGTCCTCGAACAGCAGTCCGTTCCACTCGCGCAGACGGTAGTTGTTGAGGTTCAGGCAGGGGTCGTGGCTGAAATGGGGTGCGCCCAGCAACTCGCCGCTGGTGCTGTAGGTCCAGCGGTGCAGCGGGCAGACAATGTTGCCGCCGGCATGGCCCTTGCCCTCGGACAGTAGATTGCCGCGCCCCTTGAGCATCACGGCCTGGCGGTGGCGGCAGACATTGGAGATCAGCTCGATCTCGCCCTTGGCATTGCGCACCAAGGCGCGCCCCTCTTTTTCCTGAGGCAGGGCGTAGTAGTCGCCTATCTCGGGAACGGCCAGCTGATGGCCCACATAGCGCGGGCCGCGCTTGAAAATCGTTTCCAACTCGCGCTGGAACAGCGCTTCGTCGAAATAACTTGAAACTGGTAGTTGGCTTGCGGCCTGCTGCAGTTGAAGACTTAAATCAGTCATGGATGACCTGACCTAAAGACTCCCCACAGGGAGGGTGCACGTGCGCACACGGTAAAAAACGAAACCGGCCTTGTCTGGACACGGGCTTCAGGCAATAGGCGGTGGCTTGGACAGCCGACTCGTTTGCCCGACCGGATGACCAGGCACGGGGCCGGCTTGACGGGAATGGGATTATAGGCTGTGGGGTTATTTCCGTTTTTCTGGTACGTGTATTGACGTTATTTCGTCGATCTAGCGAAAAATCCTGTCAGCAAGATGCCAGCCGCGCGCAAACCTTGGCAGGTCGCCAAAAAGGTCGGCAAGAACGGCGCCGACCTGGCCGGAAGTCACAGCCAAGACATCTCTCTCCGGCCGGCTTTGCGGGCATTGCACGCCAATGGTGCAGGGACGCCTAAAATCGTCGTTTTCGTCCAACATAAGCCACACCCTCCATGCCCAAGGCCGCTGCCGTCAAAAAAACCGAACAGCCTGTCAGCTATGAAGCTGCTTTGCAGGAGCTGGAACAACTGATTGCGCAGATCGAGTCGGGTCAGCTGCCGCTGGAGCAGATGCTCAGCGGCTACCAGCGTGCAGCCGAGCTGCTCGGCTTTTGCCGCAGCCAGCTCGAAGCCGTGCAGGAGCAGGTCAAGGTACTGGATGAAGGCAAGCTGTCCGCCTGGACCCAGGACTGATCCCGGCGTCCGCGCTTTTTGCCTTGAAGATGCACCCATGAATGAATCAATGATTGCCCAACCATCGACGCCTTTGAACGAGGGCAAGCCTGCCCTGGATTTTTCCGTCTGGATGCAGGAGAGACTGGCGCGCACCGAAGATGCGCTGTCGCGCTGGGTGGGCATCAATGCACCTGCGGGCCTGGGTGAAGCCATGCGCTACGCCGTGCTCGATGGCGGCAAGCGCTTGCGACCGCTGCTGGTATGGGCGGCTGCCGAGGCAGTGGGCGGTCTGGCTGCGGCCACGCTGCGTGCAGGTTGCGCTGTTGAGCTGATTCACGCTTATTCCCTGGTGCACGACGACATGCCCTGCATGGACAACGACACCATGCGTCGTGGCAAGCCCACCGTGCATGTGCAGTTTGGGGAAGCCTCGGCACTGCTGGCCGGCGATGCTCTGCAGGCCCTGGCGTTCGAGCTGCTGCTGCCTGAAGACGACGGCATTCCCTGCTCCATGCAGGCCAAGCTTTGCCGTCTGCTGGGCGCGGCGGCGGGCAGCCAGGGCATGGCCGGCGGCCAGGCCATCGACCTGGCCAGCGTGGGCAAGCAACTGAGCGAGGCGCAACTGCGCGAAATGCACCGCCTCAAGACCGGTGCGCTGCTGCTGGGCAGCGTGCTCATGGGGGCTGCCTGCAATGCGCAGACCGACGTCAGGGCACTGGCTGCGCTGACCGACTACGGCCAGGCACTGGGCGTAGCTTTTCAGGTGGTGGACGACATTCTGGATGTGGTGGCCGACTCCGCAACGCTGGGCAAGACGGCCGGCAAGGACGCGGCCAATGACAAGCCCACTTTTGTGTCGCTTCTGGGGCTGCAGGCTGCGAGAGCCCATGCCGAGCAGCTGCGCCAGCAGGCTCATGCCGCCTTGACGCGCAGCGGTCTGGCCGACACGCAGGCCTTGGGTGCACTGGCCGATATGGTCGTGCAGCGTACCCACTGAGATTTAATAGAGAAGCCCTGTAATCCAGTATTGGTAAACACTAGCAGCTATTAAAAATATAGAACATGTCCACGAATACCTCTTCCCTGCTGCACAACATCAACGATCCCGCAGATATGCGCGGCCTCTCGCGCCCCCAGCTCAAGAGCCTGGCTGCAGAGCTGCGCACCTATGTGATCGACAGCGTCTCAAGGACCGGCGGGCACCTCAGCTCCAACCTGGGGACGGTGGAGTTGACCGTGGCGCTGCACTCGGTGTTCAACACGCCCTATGACCGCATCGTCTGGGATGTGGGCCACCAGACCTATCCGCACAAGATATTGACCGGTCGCCGCGATCGCATGGGCACGCTGCGCCAGTTCGGCGGCCTGTCCGGCTTTCCTCAGCGGGCCGAGAGCGAATACGACACTTTTGGCACAGCGCACTCGTCCACCAGCATCTCTGCTGCGCTGGGCATGGCTCTGGCCGCCAAGCAAAAGGGTGAAGACCGAAGGGCCATCGCCGTGATCGGCGACGGCGCAATGACGGCCGGCATGGCTTTCGAGGCGCTGAACAACGGCGGCGTGCATGATGCCAACCTGCTGGTCATCCTCAACGACAACGATATGAGCATCAGCCCGCCTGTGGGCGCGCTCAATCGCTATCTGGCCCAGCTGATGAGCGGTCAGTTCTACGCCAAGGCCCGCGATGTGGGCAAGAGCGTTCTCAAGCAGGTGCCGCCCTTGCTGGAGCTGGCCAAGCGTCTGGAGCAACAGGCCAAGGGCATGGTCGTGCCTGCCACCATGTTCGAGCAATTCGGCTTCAACTACATCGGTCCCATCGACGGCCATGATCTCGATTCGCTGATTCCCACACTGGAGAACATCAAGGGTCTCAAGGGCCCGCAGTTCCTGCATGTGGTCACCAAAAAGGGTCAAGGCTACAAGCTGGCCGAGGCCGATCCCGTGGCCTATCACGGCCCCGGGAAGTTCGACCCGGCAGTTGGTCTGGTCAAGCCGGCCACGCCTGCCAAGCAGACCTTCACCCAGGTGTTTGGTCACTGGCTCTGTGATATGGCGGCCAAGGACCAGCGTCTGGTCGGCATCACGCCCGCCATGCGTGAAGGCTCGGGCATGGTGGAATTCCACAAGCGCTTTCCCGGTCGCTACTACGACGTGGGCATTGCCGAGCAGCATGCAGTCACTTTCGCCGGCGGCATGGCCTGCGAAGGCGTCAAGCCCGTGGTGGCCATCTATTCCACTTTCCTGCAGCGTGCCTATGACCAGCTGATCCACGACGTCGCGCTGCAGAACCTGCCCGTGGTGTTTGCGCTGGATCGCGCTGGTCTGGTGGGCGCCGACGGCGCGACGCACGCCGGTGCCTATGACATCGCTTTTGTGCGCTGCATTCCCAATATGAGCATGGCCTGCCCGGCTGACGAACGTGAAACGCGCCAGTTGCTGAGCACGGCCTATGAGCAGCATCACCCCGTCTGCGTCCGCTATCCGCGCGGCGCCGGTGTGGGCGTGACTCCGCTGGAAAGTCTGGAAGGTCTGCCCTTCGGCAAGGGCGAGATGCGCCGCGAGTCGGCCTCCAAAAAGGTGGCGATTCTGGCTTTCGGCAGCTTGCTGTACCCTGCCTTGCAGGCCGCCGAAGCCTTGGATGCCAGCGTGGCCAATATGCGCTGGGCCAAGCCTCTCGATGAAGAATTGTTGCTCCAGATCGCCGCCGAGCATGAACTCATCGTTACGCTGGAAGAGGGTTGCATCATGGGCGGCGCTGGCAGTGCCGTCATGGAGAGCCTTGCCGCCCATGGCCTGAGCAAGAGCGTGCTGCAGCTGGGTCTGCCTGACGAGTTCATCGAGCATGGCGACCCCGCCAAGCTGCTAGCGCTGCAAGGGCTGGATGCGGCAGGCATCGAGGCCTCCATCCGCAAGCGTCTGGCTGCGGGCTGACGCAATATGGACATGGTTTGCGCAAGTCCAATGGATTGACACCGGGCCCTTCCATGAAGGGCCTTTTTCATTGCTTGTCGTCAAGAAAACTGACGGCAACCGCGAATCGCCACACGGCCGGCGTCTGCGTTCCTAGAATGCCTGTGGCTGCCGGCCTGTGATCAGGCTGCTGCAGCCGACTTTGCAATGGACAACTACTAGCGGAGAAATATTCATGGATCGTCGCTCACTCGTCAAACATGTGGGCATGGCCGGTGTGCTGGCAGCGGGCGTGGCTCCTGCAGTGCGCAGCCAGGAGGTGCTGCGCTGGCGCCTGGTGACGAGTTTCCCCAAAGTCCTTGATGCCATTTCTGGCGGGGCCGAGAAATTTGCCCAGTCGCTGCGTCTTATGTCGGGCGGCCAGATCGAGGTCAGCGTGCACTCTGCAGGCGAACTGATGCTCGCGTTTGGCGTGATGGAGGGGGTGCAGAACGGCGTGGTCGACATGGCTCTGACGGCACCCTACTACTTCACCGACAAGGACTACTGCTTTGCACTCGGGTGCGCCGTGCCCTTTGGTCTGACGGCGCGGCAGATGGATGCCTGGATGGAGTGGGGCGGTGGGCGCAAGCTCATGGATGATTTCTACGCGCAGTACAACATCAAGAGTCTGAGTGCCGGCAATACCGGCACGCAGATGGGGGGCTGGTACCGCAAGGAAATCAAGACCGTGCAGGATCTGCATGGTCTGCGCATGCGCGCTGGAGGTGGCTTGCTCGGCGATGCGCTGCAAAAGCTCGGCGTGCAGGCCGTCAACATGCCCATCGCTGATGCGCAGCAGGCACTGGAAAAGAACCGCCTTGATGCGGTGGAGTTTGTCGGCCCTTATGACGACCAGAAGCTGGGCTTCGGCAAGATCGCGCCTTACTACTACTATCCGGGCTGGTGGGAGGGCGGCGCCGAGCTGGCCTATTTCATCAACGCCAAGTCCTTTGCGGCCCTGACGCCTGAGCTGCGCGCCATGGTGGAGGCCGCAGCGGCGCTGGCCGCCAAGGATCTGACGGCCAAGTACCTTGCGTACAACCCCGCTGCGCTCAAGAAGCTGCTGAGTGAGCGCGTGCAGCTGCGAGCCTTTCCGCGCGAGCTCATGGATGCGGGCTTCAAGGCCGTGATGGCCACCATGGCCGAGCATGAGGCCAAGTCGGCATCGTTCAAGAAAATTCATAGAAGCATGCGCGGATTCCAGCATGACCAGTTGCTCTGGGATCGTTTCTCCGAGTTCCGCTATGCCAGCTATATGAGCGCGGTACGGCTGTAAGCATCGGTCGCTGCCTGCCGAGGCCTGATTTGATGCACCTCACTAGGTAGAACTTCTTAAGCGAACGGTCACTTTTTAGCGCTTGCGAAACGGTTGGCTCGTGTACATTTTGTGCCTGTTGCATAAAACAAGCTGGCATAGATCAGTGGTCTGTATCAGCTCAATTCGTTCCTCAAGGAGACTAAAGTGGATCGTCGTTCCATTCTGAAAAATGCCGGTATCGCTGGCGTGCTGGCTGCGGGTGCAGCACCTGCTGTTCACGCCCAGGCCGCTGTGCGCTGGCGCCTGGCCTCCAGCTTTCCCAAGTCGCTGGACACCATCTTCGGCAGCGCTGAAAAGCTGTCGCAACTGGTCAAGGCCATGTCGGGCGGCAAGTTCGAGATTTCGGTGCACCCCGCTGGCGAGCTGATGCCCGCTTTCGGTGTGGTGGATGCGCTGCAGGGCGATACCATCGACATGGCACAGACCGCTGCCTATTACTTCACCGGCAAGGATCCCATCTTCGCCTTCAGCTGCGCCGTGCCCTTTGGCCTGACCGCATTGCAGATGAACGGCTGGAAAGACCATGGCAACGGCCGCAAGCTGCTCGACGCCTTCTTTGCCAAGTACAACTTCAAGACCGCATCGGCCGGCAACACCACGACCCAGATGGGCGGCTGGTACCGCAAGGAAATCAAGACCGTGGAAGACCTCAAGGGTCTGAAGATGCGTCTGGGCGGCGGCGTGTTCGGCGAGGCCATGGCCAAGCTGGGCGTGGTGGCGCAGAACATGCCTGCTGGCGATGTCTACCAGGCTCTGGAAAAGGGTACGCTGGACGCCGTGGAATTCGTCGGTCCCTACGACGATGAGAAGCTGGGCTTCAACAAGGTTGCGCCTTACTACTACTACCCCGGCTGGTGGGAAGGCTCTGCCGAGCTGGAGTTCTTCATCAACATCAAGAAGTACAACGCGCTGTCGCCCGAGAACAAGGCGATCCTGGACGCTGCAACCCGCGTGGCTGCCGCCGACATGACCAGCAAGTACCAAGTGCTGAATCCTCAGGCCATCAAGCGCCTGGTGGCCAACAAGACCCAGCTCAAGATGTTCCCCAAGCCTTTGATGGACGCCGGCTTCAAGGCCTCCATGGAAGTGTTTGCCGAGCACGAAGCCAAGTCGCCCGAATTCAAGAAGATCCACCAGGACATGCGCGCCTTCCAGCGCGACCAGATTCTGTGGAACCGCTTCTCCGAGTACCCTTTCAATCAGTACATGGCGACTGCCAAGATCTGATTGCGCTCAGACTCCAGAGTGCCGGCGCCATGCGTCGGCTGCAAAAGAACCGCAGCAAGCTGCGGTTTTTTTCATGCGTCCGAAATGATGCGAGCCTGAGTTGAGCGGCTCCTGCGTAGGACAGCGCAAACAGCAAATCCTCCAGGGCTTCGACAAGTGCAGAGCCAAGGTCCATGGTCGCTTTCACTCCTCCTGCCAGGACTTGCGGGTCCGACATGAAGTGAACGACTTGCTGCAGCCCCACCTTATCGGGCTCGTTCTCATCGTCCCCATCAAACCAATCGTTGAACCAGTCGATGAGCGCATTGGAGGCCTTTTCTTCCGCCAGACCTTGCACTTGCAGCGACAGCCAGTCCCAGACAAAGGGCTGCAGCTCCACTGCGGAATCACCGAGGCGGAAATGAATGGGTTCGAATTCGAGCCGGGTCTGTGAATCCACCTTTGCAGGTTCTGCGCTGTTTTCCGATGCGGGGATGGCATCGACCAGGCAGGGCAGATTCCATGCACCTTCGGTAGCCAGCGTTCCATCGCTGTTGCGATAGGCCGCCTTCACATGAGAGTCCTGAGCATTGGCTGCCGGTGACAGCAGGTCAGCAATTCGGCGATGCTCATTGCGGTTTCCCGGGAAAGCAGCAAATCTATCACTCAGCAATCTCTGCTCAATGAAAAAGCCCCGGCTCTTGCGAGCCGGGGCTGTATCAGCGAAGGGGAGCCGATTTACTTGCTCGCAGGAGCTGCGTTCAGCGAATCCTGCAAGGCCTTGGCTGGGTCGTCCGAGCCATAGCCGCCCGCATCGGGCGCGGCCGGAGCAGGCTGGCTGCCATCGGCAGGGGCCTCTGGCGCAGCAGAGCCTTCTTCACCGCCTTCAGGCGCTCCGAAGGGGTTGTCTGCACCATAGCCGCCGCCAGCATCATTGAGCTGGTTGAGCATCTCGTCGCCCACCTTGTTCATGTCCACGACCACCGGTTTGTCGAGCGCGCCGGTCACGATGCCGGGGAAGGCGATCAGCACACCCACCATCACCAGCTGAATCAGCACAAAGGGCACGGCACCCTTGTAGATCTGCATGGTGGTGACGGGCTCAATGACCTTGTGCGTGACCTTGTCAACGTATTGCTTGTCCGGAGCGACCGAGCGCAGGAAGAACAGTGCAAAACCGAAGGGCGGATGCATGAACGAGGTCTGCATGTTCACGGCCAGCAGCACGCCGAACCAGATCAGGTCGATGCCCATCTTCTCGGCCACGGGGCCCAGCAGCGGAACCACGATGAACGAGAGTTCAAAGTAATCCAGGAAGAAGGCCAGGAAGAAGATCATGATGTTGACCACGATCAGGAAGCCAACCTGGCCGCCGGGCAGGCTGGTCAGCAGGTGTTCCACCCACTTGGGGCCGTCGGCGGCCTGGAACACCAGGCTGAAGGTGGTGGCGCCGATCATGATGAACATCACGAAGCTTGCCAGCTTGGTGGTCGAGGCCAGGGCCTGCTTGAGCAGATCCATGTTCAGGCGTCGGCGGGCAAAACCCATGATCAGTGCTGCCATGGCGCCCATGGCGCCGCCTTCGGTGGGAGTCGCAATGCCCAGGAAGATGGTGCCCAGCACCAGGAAGATCAGCAGCAGCGGTGGGATCAGCACAAAGGTCACGCGCTCGGCCAGCTTGGACAGCAGGCCCAGCTTGAGGACCCGGTTGAGCGCGGCGATCACGAAGGCGATGAAGGTGCCGCCGCACATGGCGGTGACGATCTTCTCGTCAGTGGCGACTTCGGTGACTTCCTTGCCCTGCCACCAGGTGTGCAGGTCGGCCATATGGCTGGCCAGGAAGATGGCCACGATGGTGGACAGGCCCATCACCACGACCAGCGAGGTATAGCCGGAGTTGCCGTTGGACTCGCGGTAGATGCGCGCCTCGGGCGGCAGTGCAGGCACGGTATGGGGCTTGAAGATGGCCAGGAATGCCACCCAGACCACGTACAGGCCCATGAGCATGAAGCCGGGAATGAAGGCGCCCTTGTACATATCGCCCACGCTCTTGCCCAGCTGGTCGGCCATCAGAATCAGCACCAGCGAGGGTGGGATGATCTGGGCCAGCGTGCCCGAGGCTGCAATCACACCCGATGCCAGGCGGCGGTCATAGCCGTAGCGCAGCATGATGGGCAGAGAGATCAGGCCCATGGAGATCACCGAAGCGGCAACCACGCCGGTGGTGGCGGCCAGCAGCGCGCCCACAAAGATCACGGCCAGCGCCAGACCGCCGCGGATCGGTCCGAACACCTGACCGACAGTGTCGAGCAGGTCCTCTGCCATGCCGGAGCGTTCGAGAATCAGGCCCATCAAGGTGAAGAAGGGAACGGCCAGCAAGGTGTCGTTGGCCATGATGCCGATCAGGCGCTGGGGCAGCCAGGCCATCACGGAGGAGGGAAACACCCCCAGTTCGATGCCCAGAAAGCCGAAGGTCAGGCCTGCGGCGCCCAGGCTGAAGGCCACGGGAAAGCCCAGCAGCAAAAAGCAGATCAGCCCCGCAAACATGATGGGGGCGTAGTTGGTAGCGATAAATTCCATCGATTGTCTCCCGCTACCGTTATGCCTTGGCCTGGGCGGCCAGCGCCTCAGCCTGCTTGCGATCGGCTTCGGCGCGCAGGGCCTCGGCCAGTTCTTCCTCGGCGCTCTTGTCGCTGAGCTTGCCCATGGGGTCGGGGCCGTCACCGGTCAGGAAGGCAATGCGCTTGATCAGCTCGGAGATGCCCTGCAGCAGCAGCAAGGTGATGCCTACAGGAATCGCCGTCCATACGGGCCAGCGGATCAGACCGCCGGGGTTGCCCGACATTTCTCCGGACTGGTACATCTGAATCACCACCGGCATGCTCAGCCACAGAATGGTCAGGCATAGCGGGGTGAGAAAGAAGGCAAAGCCGACGATGTCGATCCAGACCTGGGCCTTTTTGGACAGACGGCTGTTGATCACGTCGATGCGCACATGTTCGCGGTGCAGCAGGGTGTAGCCCGCCGCAATCAGAAAGGACCATGCGAACAGATACCACTGGACTTCCAGAAAGGCATTGGAGCTGGTGTCGAAGGCCTTGCGAACAATGGCGTTGGCGGCGCTGATGAAGGTGGCGGCAAATATCAGCCAGATTGAATATTTGCCGACGAAGGCGTTGAGCCTGTCGATAGCCCTGGACAGGGCAAGTAAAGCCTGCATGGTGTCTCCAAAAAGTAGGCCGTGTATGCGTCGCGCTGTTGGGCTGGTAAGCCTTAGGGCGATCTGAGTTTTTGAACCGAACTGGAGATTCTACGGACGCAGTTATGGTGTTTTTTACAAATACGCACGCAAATGTGGCGCCCGAGCGTCAGTTGTGTCTGCTATGCGCACGATAGCTGCAAGTGCATGGCTGGTGCCGCTTAGATGATTGTTTTATTGAGGTATTTTTGATTCTTGATGGGCTTTGATGCTAGTGGGCGCCTGCTGTCGTGGAGGGCGTCTATGTGCTGAAACTAGGGCAAATCCGGAGAGAGTCAAACTGCCTTGAATCCGGTTCAAGACCTCTTATTTGCTGGCCAGCCGGCGATAGAGCGTGGCTCGGCTCAATCCCAGATTGCGGGCTGCCACGGTTACATTCCCGTGAGCCTCCTGCATGGCCTGCTGAATCAGCAGCAACTCGCTGGTGCGCAGCGGCGTGGCCATGGCATTGGCAGGTATTTGCCGGCAGGCTGCGCCGGAACCCGTCATGACGGGGGCGCGCAGCAAGGGGCCGGCCTGTGCCAGCGCCAGCAGGCGCAGACCGGACCACAGCGGCAGTTGCAGTGGCGTCTCGGGCCGC
Source organism: Comamonas sp. AG1104 (assembly GCF_003350425.1). NCBI lineage: Bacteria > Pseudomonadati > Pseudomonadota > Betaproteobacteria > Burkholderiales > Comamonadaceae > Comamonas > Comamonas sp. AG1104. The sequence continues at coordinate 44,977 of NZ_QQAS01000010.1, forward strand.
TGGCGCGCATGCTCGATCAGATGGCTCCAGGGCAGGGCCAGCAGCTCATGGCTCTGAATGAGCGAATCCTCACCAGGGGCTTGCAGCGGACGTGGCACCAGTTGCCTGGCCACGGTATTGCTGCCCAGCAATCTGCCTTCGGCATCAAAGACCATCAGGCCTTCACCCTCCTGGCCCAGCGGCCCGCCTGGCCAGTTCACGCGCAGCAGCAGGGTGTGAGGCAGGGCCCGCAGCAATCGATCTTCGATGGCGCGTGCACAGCGCAGCGCCAGCAGCAGCAGCTCGGGGCGCTCGGGGACATCAATGCCGGTGATGTCCAGCATGCCCAGGCATTCGCCCTGAGGGCCGAATACCGGAGCACCTGCGCAGCTGTAGTCGCGCAGATCGTCAAAAAAATGTTCCTGCCGGTGCAGCCATACCGGGCTGAGCTCGGCCAGCGTCGCGCCTATGGCCGAGGTGCCCACGCCGCGCTCGGACAGGTCCACGCCGACCCGGCCAACGGCCAGCGCGCGCAGATCGCTGTGGTCGACGGGGCCTTGCACCTCCAGCGCCAGGCCCTGCGCATCGGTGAGCAGGCAGAAGTAGCGCATGGCGCCCACGGCCGCCACCAGTTGCGTCATGACCGGGCGCGCGGCCTGCAGCAGCAACTGGTGCCGATCCTGGGCGTGGCGCAGCGCATGAGGTCCAACCGCCTCGAACTCCACTCTTTGCGCGGGATGGCGCCCCTGGGCCATGCAGCGCTGCCAGGAGCGCCAGAGCCAGGGGGCAAGGCCAGACGGTATCAGCGCATGGGAGGAGTCCGCCTCCAGCAGCAGCTGCCTGGCCTGGACAAGGAGGGAGTGGCGTGAACCTGGATGGGCTGCGGCTTGCGCGGATGTGGCGAGGCTGGCGGGCGACATGCGGACTCCGGACAGTGTTTCATTTTGAGAATATCTGTGCGTACTGCGCCTGACTTGGGGGTCAACCCTAGCGCCTTGCATCGCGGTAACTGCCCACCATAGAGAGTGCGGTTGTGCTTTGTTACCCAACTCTTCGGATATAGGCAGGAGGCATCACGATGAATGTTCAGTTCACGGTCAATGGCCGCGCGGCCAGCATTGACGTCCCCCCCAATACCTTGCTGGTGCAGGCGCTGCGTGAACAGCTGCGCCTGACCGGCACCCATGTGGGCTGCGATACCAGTCAGTGCGGAGCCTGCACGGTGCTGGTCAATGGCAAGGCCATCAAGTCCTGCACCATGCTGGCCGTGCAGGCGCAGGGCGCCGAGGTCCAGACCATAGAGGGCATGGCCGCAGCCGATGGAGCCATGCACCCCATGCAGGCGGCCTTCAAGCAGTGCCATGGCCTGCAGTGCGGCTTCTGCACGCCCGGCATGGTGATGAGTGCGGTGGATCTGTGCCGCCAAAAACCTCAGGCCACCGATGCCGAGATCCGCGAACTGCTCGAAGGCAATATCTGCCGCTGCACGGGCTACCAGAACATCGTCGCCGCCGTCAAGGCGGGTCGCGACGGCATGAGCGCCGCTTGAGTCGCGCATCACAACTACAACTAGAAGAGGAGACACACCATGGGTGCATCTGACTTTTCCAAGCTGCCGCATATCGGCGAGCCCCTTTTGCGCCGCGAGGACGAGCGCTTTCTGACCGGCGCAGGCCAGTACACGGACGACATCACGCTGGGCGCACAGACCTATGCGGTGTTTGTGCGCTCGCCCCATGCCCATGCCAGGTTGCGCAGCGTCAACATCGATGCAGCCAAGGCAGCTGAGGGCGTAATCGGTGTTCTCACAGGGGCCGACGTGGCTGCAGCCGGTATCAACGGCCTGCCCTGCGGCTGGCTGATCACCAGCACCAATGGCGAGCCCATGAAGGAGCCGCCGCACCCGATTCTGGCCCTCGATACCGTGCGCTATGTGGGCGATCAGGTGGCTATGGTGGTTGCCGAGACCCTGCAGCAGGCACGCGATGCCGCGGAGCTGGTGGAGGTTGACTACGAGGTGCTGCCTGCGGTGGTGAATGTGGCCGATGCAGCGGGCGGCAAAAAGCCCGGGGCCGTGGTTCACGACATTGCCCCGGACAACCATTGCTACAAATGGGCGATTGGCGACAAGGCGGCTGTGGATGCCGTGTTTGCGGGCGCGGCCCATGTGACGCGGCTGGACCTGGTCAACAACCGGCTGATACCCAATGCGATGGAGCCGCGCGTGGCCATCGGCAGCTACAACCGCGCCATGGATGAGTACACGCTGTACGTGGCCAACCAGAACCCGCATGTGGAGCGGCTGCTGATGACGGCCTTCGTCATGGGGCTGCCGGAGAGCAAGGTGCGCGTGATTGCGCCTGATGTGGGTGGAGGCTTCGGCTCCAAGATCTTTCTGTATGCCGAGGATGTCTGCCTGACCTGGGCGGCCAAGAAGCTCAACCGCAATATCAAGTGGACGGCCGATCGCAGCGAATCCTTCCTGACCGATGCCCACGGCCGCGACCATGTCAGCCATGCCGAGATGGCCATGGATGCCGACGGCAAGTTCCTGGCCATGCGCGTGCATACCGATGCGAATCTGGGTGCCTATCTGTCCACCTTCGCCAGCGCCGTTCCGACGATTCTTTACGCAACGCTGCTGGCGGGGCAGTACACCACGCCGCAGATCCATATCGAGGTCGATGCCTGGTTCACCAACACCTCGCCCGTGGATGCCTACCGGGGCGCAGGCCGCCCCGAGGCCACGTACCTGCTCGAGCGCCTGGTCAGTCGCTGCGCCTGGGAAATGAATCTGTCCCAGGCCGAAATCCGCCGCCGCAACTTCATCACCAGCTTTCCCTATCAGACGCCGGTAGCGCTGCAGTACGACATCGGCGACTACAAAGCCTGCATGGATCAGGCCGAGCAACTGGCCGATGTGGCGGGCTTTGCGGCCCGGCGTGCCGCCAGCGAGGCCAAAGGCCTCAGGCGCGGCCTGGGCTACAGCAGCTATATCGAGGCCTGTGGTCTGGCGCCCAGCAATATTGCCGGGGCACTGGGCGCGCGTGCCGGCCTGTTCGAGTGCGGCGAGGTGCGCGTCCACCCCACAGGCAGCGTGACGGTGTTCACGGGCTCTCACAGCCACGGTCAGGGGCATGAGACGACTTTTGCCCAGGTGGTGGCGGCGCGGCTGGGCATTCCCGTCGAGCATGTCGAGATCGTCCATGGCGATACGGGCCGCGTGCCCTTTGGCATGGGAACCTATGGCTCGCGCTCCATCAGCGTGGGAGGGGCGGCCATCATGAAGGCGCTGGACAAGATCGAGGCCAAGGCCAAGAAGATCGCCGCGCACCTGATGGAGGCCAGCGACGCCGACATCGATTTCGCGGGAGGCGAGTTCACGGTGCGCGGCACCGACAGAAAGCTGCCGTTTGCCCAGATTGCGCTGACGGCCTATGTGCCGCACAACTATCCGCTGGACAAGCTGGAGCCGGGGCTGGACGAGACTGCTTTCTACGACCCCACCAACTTCACCTTCCCGGCCGGCACCTATATCTGCGAGGTCGAGGTGGACCCTGCCACGGGCGTGGTGCGCGTCGACCGCTTCAGTGCCGTGGACGATTTCGGCACCATCATCAACCCCATGATCGTGGAGGGTCAGGTTCATGGCGGACTGGCCCAGGGGATAGGTCAGGCGTTGCTGGAGAACTGCGTCTACGACCGTGACTCGGGGCAGTTGCTGACCGGCAGTTTCATGGACTACGCCATGCCCCGCGCCGACGATCTGCCCGACTTCAAGCTGGGCACGGTCTGCACGCCCTGCACTCATAACCCGCTGGGTACCAAGGGCTGCGGCGAGGCCGGGGCCATAGGCTCGCCGCCTGCCGTGATCAACGCCGTGCTCGATGCACTGCATTCGCTGGGTGTCAAGGATCTGGACATGCCTGCCAGCCCGCACCGCGTGTGGGAGGCCATCGATGCTGCGCGCCCCTGACCGCTGCCTGAACACCCCCGACTGAGAGGAAGAGAGGACAACACATATGTATGCCTTCAGTTACTCCAATCCCCGGACGCTGGATGAGGTGAGCGCTGCCAGCGGCCAGTTTCTGGCCGGCGGCCAGAGCCTGATTCCTTCCATGAAGTTGCGCCTGGCCCAGCCTGGCGCGATTGTGGATCTCAACCAGGTCGATGGTCTGGCGGGAATCCGCGTCAGCGGCGATCAGGTCGAGATCGGCGCCATGACCCGTCATGCCGATGTGGCGGCCAGCCGCGAGGTGCAGGCCGCCATTCCAGCGCTGGCCGAACTGGCAGGCGGCATTGGCGATCGGCAGGTGCGCGCGCGCGGCACGATTGGCGGCTCGCTGGCCAACAACGACCCTGCGGCCTGCTATCCCAGTGCGGTGCTGGGGCTGGGTGCCACCGTGGTCACGAACTGGCGCGAGATAGCGGCAGACGACTTCTTCCAGGGCATGTACACCACGGCACTGGAAGAGGGCGAGCTGATCAAGGCCGTACGCTTTCCGGTGCCCAGAAAGGCGGCCTATATCAAGTTCAAGCAGCCCGCGTCGCGCTTTGCGCTGGTGGGCGTTTTTGTGGCGCAGACGACGCAGGGCGTGCGTGTGGCCGTGACCGGCGCGGGGCTGTCGGTCTTCCGCCATGCGGGGCTGGAAGCCGCGCTCAACCAGAGCTTCACGGCCGCTGCGGCCGCTGCGGTGCTGATCGACGACAGCGAACTCAACAGCGATCTGCACGCCAGTGCGCGCTACCGGGCACAGCTGATCAGCGTCCTGACGCAGCGGGCGGTGGATCAGATGCTCTCTGCCTGAGCGGCTTGGCCGCTTTCCCCTCTCTCGCTTTGCTAGAGGGGGGCAGCAGCCTCGCTGCGGGGCGGCCCTTGCTTGCTGTCTCTTTCTTGCAGAGCGCCCTCGCCTGGTTTTGTACTGAATCTTGAAGAAAACTGGCTCTGGTCTATATGGATAAAGTGCAGGCAGCTATGAATACCGAAGTGAAGAGCGCTCTGCAGTCGGTGGATGGGCTGCTCGCCGCCTTGCAGGAGGTGGGTTATTTTGCGGACCGGCGTCTGGCCACGGCCGTGTTTCTGGCACTCAGGCTGCAGAGGCCCCTGCTGCTGGAGGGCGAGCCGGGCGTTGGCAAGACTTCGCTGGCCCAGGCGCTGTCCCAGGTGCTGGAGCGGCAGCTGATCCGGCTGCAGTGCTATGACGGACTGGAGCAGCGCGAAGCGCTGTATGAGTGGAATTACGCGGCGCAGCTGCTGTATCTGCGCGCGGCCGAGCTGCGGGGCGCGGCGGAGCTGGAAGCGGTCGAGCAGGAGGTCTATCAGCCGCGCTATCTGGTGCGCCGCCCTTTGCTGCAGGCCCTGCAGGCACCCGCGCCCGGCGCGGTGCTGCTGATTGACGAGGTGGACCGGGCCGACGAGCCTTTCGAGGCCTTTTTGCTCGAATATCTGGGCGAGTACCAGGTCAGCATTCCCGAGCTCGGGGTCGTCCGGGCTCAGGTGCCGCCCGTCACCATTCTCACGAGCAACCGTACGCGCGATCTGCATGATGCGGTCAAGCGCCGCTGCCTCTACCACTGGCTGGACTACCCCGAGCGCGAGCGCGAGCTGGCCATCGTCCAGTCCAAGGTACCCGAAGCCGGGGCGGCGTTGACCGAGCAGATCGCCCGTTTTGTGGACCGGCTGCGCAGCCGCCCGTTTGCCGATGCATTCGAGCGCACGCCCGGCATTGCCGAAAGCGTGGAGTGGGCCAAGGCGCTGGTGGCGCTCGACACCCTGGTCATAGACCCCGAGCTGGTGCACGAGACGGCGGGCATTCTGTTCAAGCAGCGTGAAGACGTGGCGGCGCTCACGCCAGAGCGTCTGCAGCAATTGCTGGAGCCCGATGCCACAGCCTGAGCTGCAAGCGCAGTCGCCAGTCCGACCCGCAAGCGTGAGCTGGTGGGGCGATGCTCGCAGCGGCAAGCTACCCGTCAATCTGCTGGGGTTTGGCCGAGCCCTGCGCCGCGCGGGGCTGGCGGTGGATGCCGAGCGCCTGGCATTGGCCCAGCAAGGCCTGATGCTGGTGGGCATGAGGCGTGAGGACGTGGCTGCCGCGCTGGAGGCTGTGCTGGTTTCGCGTGAACAGGACCTGGCGGTCTTTCGCGAGCTGTTTGCGGCCTACTTCCGCAACCCCGAGGTGGCCCAGCAGCTTTTGAGCCAGTTGCTGCCGGGCGCGCCGGAGGCTGCCAGGCCGCGTCACAGGCCGCGTGTGCAGGAGGCCTTGACGGCGATTCGTGCCGCACAGCAAAAAACTGCGAGCGAGGAGCTGACGCTGGATGCCGCCATGTCGGCCAGCGACCGGCACAGGCTGCAGCATGCGGATTTCAATCAGCTCAGTGCCAGCGAGTACCGCCTGGTCCAGCAACTGGCGCGCGATATCCGTTTGCCGCTGCCCAGCTATCGCAGTCGCAGAAGCGAGTTGCGCGCCTCGGGACTGCGGGTGCACTGGCCCGCCAGCCTGAAAGCTGCGGCAGTCACGGGCGGCGAGCTGGCACTGCTCAAATGGCGCAGGCGCAAGCGGCTGCCCATGCCCTGGCTGGCGCTGGTCGATGTGTCGGGCTCCATGGAGCGTTATGTGCGTCTGTTGCTGGCATTTCTGCACCAGGCCACCAGCCCTCGGCGCTATCCGCAGCTGCGCCGCCATGTTTTCAGCATGGGAACCTGCCTGCAGGAGCTCAACCGGGCTTTTGCTCACAGCGACCCCGATGCCATGCTGGCCCAGCTCAATCGCGACATTGACGATTTCGGCGGCGGTACCTGCCTGGGGGAATGCCTGGCGCAGCTGCGCCGGCAGCAGGCGCGCCATCTGGTGGGCAGGCGTACCCTGGTGCTGCTGGTCAGCGACGGGCTGGATACCGGCGACAGTGCGCTGCTGGAGCGGGAGCTGCAGTGGCTGGCACGGCACAGCGCGCGCATTGTCTGGCTCAACCCCTTGTTGCGCTTTGACGGGTATGCACCGCTGGCCAAAGGCGCGCAGGTACTGCATCGTCACAGCCATGCCATGCTGGCCGTGCACAACCTGCAGTCGTTGCAGCAACTGGCTGCCCACCTTGCGAAGCTGCTGCAGCTGCCGCACCGAGATTGAAAAAGGAGAACACCATGGAAATGCATGCCAGCCGCCCTCTTGCCGTGAGCCAGCAGCAGGCCTGGGAGGCGCTCAACGATCCGCAAACCTTGCAGCAATGCCTGGCCGGCTGCGAGAAGTTCGAGGATGCGGGCGATGGCTCCTATGCCGTGATCATGTCCGTGAAGATCGGTCCGGTATCGGCCAAGTTCAACGGCCGGGTCACGCTGTCGGATGTGCAGCCGCCCAAGAGCTACACGATCGCCTTTGAAGGGCAGGGCGGAGTGGCCGGCTTTGGCAAAGGCCAGGCCAAGGTGGATCTGACTCCCACCGATGAGCGCCACTGCGAGCTGCAGTACGAGGTGCAGGCCCAGGTCGGCGGCAAGATTGCCCAGCTGGGCCAGCGCCTGATCGACGGTGCAGCCAAGAGCATGGCCGAGGATTTCTTTGCGCGCTTCGAAGCCTTGATGCAGCAGCGCCACGCTAGCGAGAACCCCGAAGACGAAGGCGGTTCAGAGGAGCTGGATACACGCTCCTGGGAGCACGACGCGGCTTCCACCAGCTACGCCCCGCTGGACGCCACACCTTCGGCGCCACCGCGCGAATCGTCTGGCATCCCCGTCTGGGCCTGGGGCCTGGGAGCTGTCATCGTGCTGGGCGCGCTCTGGCTGCTGACCCGCTGACCAGCGCGTGAATAAAAAAAGCCCCTGAGCCTGAGGCCAGGGGCTGGGTGCAGGTGGCTTCGCCTTACTGAGGCTGGGCGTGGAAAGCCTTGTTGGCAATCTTCCAGCCCTGCTCGGTCTTGAGCAGCACAAAGTAGTCGGTAAAGGTCACGGCACCATGGAAGAGCGTGACCTTGGCCATGGCGGCCGTGCCCACGATGTCCAGGGAGTCGATGACGCGGCGACGCGTGGCTTCGTCGGCAGCAGGCGTGTTCTTGAAGCGCTGGCAGTAGAAGTCCAGATCCCAGGAAGTCAGCGGGCCTTCGCGCACGGACTCCAGCCGGGCCGTGGGCATGAAGGCTGCACGCATATGCTCGGCATTGTCTTCGGCATGGCCGCGCATGTACAGCTCCAGCGGCACGCGCACGGCGGCTTCTTCAGGGTGATTGGTCAGGCGTTCGGTGGTCATATGGGTTTCTCCTTGGAGCCGGATTCCCTGCGCCGCATGGCGGACGCAGCAATGGCAGTGTCAGCCGCCAAGCATGAGGCCTGAAAACACCGTCATTGCTGCTATGAAAGTCAGCACTGTTTAAGTCTCCGAATGGGGAACTTCAGCAGGTAAACCCAAGGTAAAGCGGGGGTAAATGCAGGCAAAGCCGGCGCTGCCTGACCCGGGGTTTGATTGCAACTGGATACCATTGGCGCCAATTCAGGCTCGAAATTCCTGCGCTCAACCATGTCCAGCTCATCCAAATTGCACCTCAATCGTCATTCTTTACAGCAGGGCAAGGTCCGGCCCGCGATTCTTGCCAGTGTGGTGCTCGCTGTGGCTGCCGCTGGCGGTGGCTATTGGTGGTACACGCAAAAACAGGGTGCAAGCGGTGACACGTCTGCGTCCGCAGCTCCCAAGCAGGGAGCGGGCGGGCCCGGTGCACGCGCAGGGCGCAATGGTCGCGCAGGGCCGGGCGGCCCCGGTGGCATGAGCCAGGCTCAGCCCGTGAGCGTAGGCGTGGTGGAGCAACGCGACATGCGCGTGCTCGTCAGCGCCATCGGCACCATGAATGCACGCGCCACGGCCGTGGTGCGCGCCAAGGTCTCGGGGGAGCTGCTCAAGCTGCACTTCAAGGAAGGTGACGAGGTCAAGGCGGGTCAGTTGCTGGCCGAGATCGACCCGCGCAGCTTTGCTGCCTCGCTGGCGCAGGTGCAGGGCTCTCTGGCACGCGACCAGGCCCAGCTCAAGAATGCGCAGCTGGATCTGCAGCGCTACAAGGAACTGCAGGCCCAGGACTCGATTGCCCGCCAGCAGGTCGATACCCAGGCCGCGCTGGTGCGCCAGCTGCAGGGCACGGTGGCGGCTGACCAGGGCCAGGTCGATGCGGCCAAGCTGCAGCTGAGCTATACCAGGATCACGGCTCCCATCTCGGGTCGCCTGGGCCTGCGCCAGGCCGACCTCGGCAATGTGGTCAATCCTTCTGATACCAACGGATTGGTGACGATCTCCCAGATTCGCCCCATCGACGCCGTCTTCTCCATTCCCGAAGCCCATGTCGGCACGCTGGCCCAGCAGTTGCGCGAGGGCAAGCTCATGCCCGTAGAGCTCTGGGACCGCGAGCAAAAGCAGATGCTGGCCAAGGGCCAGCTCAATGCGCTGGACAACACCATCGACACGACCACGGGAACGGTCAAGGCCAAGGCCTCGTTCGACAATGCCGAGCGCAAGCTGTTCGCGAATCAGTTCGTCAACGTCAAGCTGCAGCTGCGCCAGATCGATCAGGCGTTGGTCGTGCCCGCGAATGCGGTGCAGAACAATTTTGTCTATCTGGTCAAGCCCGACAACACGGTCACTCAGCGCAAGATCACCGTGGGCGTGACGGACGGTGACTATGTCAGCGTGCGCGGCGAGCTGGAGCCCGGCGACAAGGTGGTGACCGACGGTATCGACCGCCTGCGCGAAGGAGCCCAGGTGACGGTGGTGGACTCCGAAAAAGTCAAGAAGGTCGACCAGGCCGTGCAGGATGCCGCCAACCAGCCGCGGGGCATGATGCGAAACCTCAGTCCCGAGCAGCGTGAAAAAGTCGCCAAGATGACGCCCGAGGAACGCAAGGAGTTCTTCCAGAAGCTGCGCGCCGAGCGCGGCGGTAATGGCAGCAGTGGCGGCAATGCGGGCCCAGGCCCCCGTGGTGCGGACGCCCGTGGCGATCAGCCGCGTGAGGCGCAGGGCAGTCCCTCCAAGCCGGACGCCAAGGCCGATGCGAAGCCGGATGCCAAGCCTGCAGCTGGGAACGAGGCCAGGCCTCAGGCCGGCGCCGAGCGTGGTGACGGCAGCGAGGGCCGAGCCGAGAGAGCCGAGGGCCGGGGTGACCGTCCCCAGCTGACACCCGAGCAGCGCGCCAAGCTGGAGGCCCTGTCGCCCGAAGAGCGTCGCGCCTTCTTCCAGAAGCTGCGCGCCGAGCGCGAAGCCAATGGTCAGACCGGCACGGCCGCCGGCGGCACGGGCCGCTGAGCATAGTCAAAGCCTGCGGCCATCATGAATCTCTCGCGCCTCTTCATTCTCAGGCCCATCGCCACCAGCTTGCTGATGGTGGCGGTGCTGATTTCGGGCATTCTCGCCTACCGTCTGCTGCCCATCTCGGCCCTGCCCGAGGTGGATTACCCCACGATTCAGGTCACCACCCTGTATCCGGGGGCCAGCCCCGATGTGATGACCTCCAACGTCACGGCTCCTCTGGAGCGCCAGTTCGGCCAGATGCCGGGGCTGGACCAGATGTCCTCGACAAGCTCGGGCGGTGCATCGGTGATCAGTCTGCGCTTTGCGCTCGATATGTCCATGGATGTGGCCGAGCAGCAGGTGCAGGCCGCCATCAACGCGGGCACCAATCTGCTGCCCAGCGACCTGCCCATGCCCCCGCTCTACAGCAAGGTCAACCCGGCCGATGCGCCGGTGCTGACGCTGGCCATCAGCTCGCCTTCGCTGCCCGTCATCAAGATCAACGATCTGGTGGAGAACCGCCTCGCGCCCAAGCTCTCCCAGGTCAAGGGTGTGGGCCTGGTGGCCATTGCCGGCGCGCGCCGCCCTGCTGTGCGCATTCAGGCCAACCCGGCTGCGCTGGCCAGCTTCGGCATGACGCTGGATGATGTGCGCGCCGCCATCTCTGCGGCCAACGTCAAGACCGCCAAGGGCAGCTTTGACGGCCCCAACCGCGCATCGACCATCGATGCCAACGACCAGATGCAGTCGGCGGCCGAATACCGCAACCTCATCATCGCGTTCAAGAACGGCAACCCAGTGCGCCTGTCCGATGTGGCGCAGACCGTGGACGACGCCGAGAACACGCGTCTGGCCGCCTGGTCGGGCACGCCCGAGACCGGCTCCAAGTCGGCCGTGATCCTCAATATCCGCCGTCAACCCGGCGCGAACGTGATCGAGACGGTCGATGCCATCAAGAACCTGCTGCCCCAGCTCAAGGAGACCCTGCCTGCCTCCATTGACGTGCAGGTGCTGACCGACCGCACAGTGACCATTCGCGCCTCGGTCAAGGACATGCAGTTCGAGCTGGCGCTGGCCATCGCCCTGGTGGTGATGGTGATCTTCCTGTTTCTGCGCAGCGCATCGGCCACGCTGATTCCCAGTGTGGCGGTGCCGCTGTCTCTGATAGGCACCTTCGGCGTCATGTATCTGGCGGGCTTTTCCATCAATAACCTCACGCTGATGGCCCTGACCATCGCCACGGGCTTTGTGGTGGACGATGCCATTGTGATGATCGAGAACATCGCCCGCTACGTGGAAAAGGGCGAGCCGCCCATGCAGGCCGCGCTCAAGGGCGCCAAGCAGATCGGCTTCACCATCATCTCGCTGACCATCTCGCTGGTCGCAGTGCTGATTCCGCTGCTGTTCATGGGGGATGTGGTGGGACGTCTGTTCCACGAATTCGCCATCACCATGACGGTGGCGATTCTGATCTCTGCCGTGGTTTCGCTCACGCTCACCCCCATGCTGTGCGCGCGCCTGCTGCGCCACCAGCCCGAGGGCGAGAAGAATCAGGCGCAGTCCGGGGGCTTGGGCGCTGCAGTCGGGCGCTTTTTCGACAAGGTGATTGCCGGGTACGGGCGCATGCTGACCTGGGTGCTGGATCACAGCAAGCTGACCTGGCTGGTGTTCATCGCCACGCTGGTGGTCACGGTGCTGCTGTACTTCGTCGTGCCCAAGGGCTTCTTCCCCGAGCAGGATACGGGCACGATTGCCGCGACCACCGAGGCCGATCAGTCCATCTCCTTTGCCGCCATGGCCGAGCGCCAGCAGGCTTTGGCCGAGCATTTGCTCAAGGACCCGGCCGTGGCTTCCATCTCCTCGTTTATCGGCGTCGATGGAACCAATACCACGCTCAATACCGGCCGCATCCAGATCGACCTCAAGCCCCATGCCCAGCGTGAGCGCCTGCCCGTGGTGCTCAACCGCCTGGCCGAGGACTCCCGGGCGGTGCCCGGCATCCGCCTCTATGCCCAGCCCGTGCAGGATCTGACGATAGAGGACCGCCAGGCCCGCACGCAGTACCAGCTGCTGCTGTCCTCACCGGACATGAGTCAGCTCACGGCCAGCACCAGGATTCTGGTGGAGCGTTTGCAGCAACTGCCCCAGCTGCTCGATGTGAGCAGCGATCTGCAGAACCAGGGCCGCCAGGCCTATGTGCAGATCGACCGCGCCCAGGCCAGCCGTCTGGGCGTGACGGTCTCGTCGGTGGACTCGGCTCTCTACAACGCTTTCGGCCAGCGCCTGATCTCCACCATCTTCACGCAGTCAAACCAGTACCGTGTGGTGCTGGAGGTGGCGCCGCAGTTCAAGATCGGGCCCGAAGCCCTGCAGAACATCTATGCTGCATCGAGCAATGGCGCACCGGTGCCGCTGTCCTCGATTGCCACGGTGAGCGAGCGCCCGATGGCGCTGGCCGTCAACCATGTGGGGCAGCTGCCTGCGGCCACCATTTCGTTCAACACCGCATCCGGCGTGTCGCTGGGTCATGCGGTGGAGGCGGCGCAGACCATCATTGCACAGCTGCGCGACGAGGGGCAGATCCCGCTGTCGGTGGATACGCAGTTCCAGGGCGCGGCGCTGGCTTTCCAGGCCTCGCTGTCCAACACCCTGCTGCTGGTTTTGGCCGCCATCATCACCATGTACATCGTGCTGGGCGTGCTCTACGAGAGCACGATTCACCCGATCACGATTCTCTCCACACTGCCGTCGGCGGGCGTGGGTGCGCTGCTGGCGCTGCTGGTGTCGGGGCTGGACCTGGACATCATCGCCATCATCGGCATCATCTTGCTGATCGGCATCGTCAAGAAGAACGCCATCATGATGATCGACTTCGCGCTGGACGCCCAGCGCGAGGAAGGCATGAATGCGCGCGACGCGATCTTCCAGGCCTGTCTGCTGCGCTTCCGCCCGATTCTCATGACCACGCTGGCAGCCCTGCTGAGCGCGCTGCCCATGATGCTGGGAACGGGCGTGGGCAGCGAGCTGCGCCAGCCCCTGGGCGTGACCCTGGTGGGCGGCCTGCTGCTGAGTCAGTTGCTGACCCTGTTTACCACGCCGGTGATCTATCTGACCTTTGAAAGCTGGGCCGAGGGCTGGCGCACCAGGCGCGGCCTGCCGGCTGTCAAGCATGTGCCGCATTCCGAAGCCGAAGTCATGGGCGGGGCAGGCGACGGCGGCCAGGACGGGGCGCGTCCATGAGCATCTCCACGCCCTTCATCTTCCGGCCCATTGCGACCCTGCTGCTGACCATCGGCATGGCCCTGGTGGGCGGCGTGGCCTATTTCCAGCTGCCGGTGGCACCGCTGCCTCAGGTGGACTATCCAACGATTTCGGTGACCGCCAGCCTGCCCGGCGCGGCGCCGGACACCATGGCGGCCACCGTGGCCACGCCGCTGGAGCGCGCCCTGGGTGCGATTGCGGGCGTCAACGAGATGACCTCCAGCTCCAGCATGGGCAGCACGCGCATCACGCTGCAGTTCGATCTGACGCGCACGGTGGACAGCGCGGCCCACGATGTGCAGGCCGCCATCAATGCGGCGCGCACGCTGCTGCCTTCGGGCATGCCGGGCAACCCGACCTATCGCAAGGTCAACCCGGCCGATGCGCCCATCATGATTCTGGCGCTGACGTCCGAATCCCTCACGCGCGGCCAGATGTATGACGCGGCCTCCACGGTGCTGGCGCAGAAGCTGGCCCAGGTGGAGGGTGTGGGTCAGGCATCGATCAACGGCGGCGCGCTGCCGGCCGTGCGGGTGGAGCTGGACCCGGTGCGGCTGGCCGCCAACGGCGTATCGCTGGATGCGGTGCGCACGGCCATCACCGCCACCAATGCCAATCGCCCCCTTGGCGCCGTGGAGCGTGAAGACCATTACTGGCAGGTTGCGACCAACGACCAGGCTCGCACCGCCGCCGAGTACGCGCCGCTGGTGCTGCGCTGGAACAACGGCAATGCGGTGCGGCTGTCCGATGTGGCCGATGTCACCGACTCCGTGCAGGACATACGCAACTACGGCGTCATGAACGGCAAGCCCGCCGTGCTGCTGCAGGTGTTCAAGCAGCCCGATGCCAACATCCTGCAGGCCGTGGACAAGGTGCGCGCCATGCTGCCCCAGCTCAGGGCCTCCATCAATCCGGCCATCGATGTCACGGTGATCTCGGACCGCACGCCCACGCTGCGCGCCTCGGTCAAGGAGGTGCAGAACGCGCTGCTGATCTCGATAGCGCTGGTCATCATGGTGGTGTTCGTCTTTCTGCGCCGGCTGCGCGCCACGCTGATTCCGGCTGTGGCCGTGCCTGCCTCACTGATGGGCACCTTCGGCGTCATGTATCTGTGCGGCTACACGCTGGACAATCTCTCGCTGATGGCGCTGACGGTGGCCGCAGGCTTTGTGGTGGACGATGCCATCGTGGTGCTGGAGAACGTGATGCGCCACATGGAGCGCGGCAAGACCGCCATGCAGGCAGCCATCGAAGGCGCGCGCGAGATCGGCTTTACCGTGGTCTCCATGAGCCTGTCGCTGATTGCGGTGTTCGTGCCCATTCTGTTCATGGCCGGCATCGTGGGGCGGTTCTTTCGTGAATTTGCCGTGGTCATGTCGGCGGCGATTCTGGTCTCCATGATCATCTCGCTGACCACCACGCCCATGATGTGTGCGGCCCTGCTGCGCACACCGGCAGAGGAGGAGCGCCGCCGCGCCGAGCGTGCCCGGCGCCCGTTCACGCGCCGCTGGGATGCCTTTTGGCTGCGCGTCTCGCTGGCCATGGATCGCTTCGAGGCGCGTGTGACGGCGCTGTACCGCCGCACCCTGGCCTGGGGTTTGCGCCACCAGCCGGTGGTGCTGCTCAGTCTGGTGGCGGTCATCGGCCTCAACATCCATCTCTACCAGACCATAGACAAGGGCTTCATGCCCAGCGAGGACACGGGCCGCGTCATGGGCTTCATCCGTGCCGACCAGTCCACGTCCTTTCAGGCCATGGAGCGCCGCATCAAGCGTTTTCTCGATGTGGTGCAGCAGGACCCGGCGGTGGAGTATGTGACCGGCTTTACCGGCGGCGGCCAGGCCAATTCGGCCAATATGTTCATGTCGCTCAAGCCCATGGCCGAGCGCAAGGTGTCCAGCGACGAGGTCATCAACCGCCTGCGTGAAAAGCTCAAGGACGAACCCGGCGCGCGCCTGTTCATGATGACCCAGAGCGATGTGCGCATCGGCGGGCGCCAGAGCATGTCCTCCTATCAGTACACGCTGCAAGCCGACGATACGGCCGAGCTGCGCCTGTGGGAGCCGCGCATCCGTCAGGTGCTGTCCACCCTGCCGGAGTTGACCGATGTCAACAGCGATGTGCAGGACAACGGTATGCAGACCAAGCTGGTCATAGACCGCGACCAGGCCACGCGCCTGGGCCTGACGGTGGCGCAGATCGACAACACGCTCAACGATGCCTTCGGCCAGCGCCAGGTGGGCGTGATCTACAACCCGCTCAACCAGTACCGTGTGGTGATGACGGCCTCGTCCCAGTATCTGCAAAGCCCTGAGACGCTGCGCGGCTTCTTCTTCGTCAACAGTGCGGGCCTGCAGATTCCGCTGACGGCCTTTGCCAGGATCACCACCTCGACCACGCCGCTGTCCGTGCAGCACCAGAGCGGCACGCCGGCCAGCACCGTGAGCTACAACCTGGCGCCCAATGTCTCGCTGTCGCAGGCCAATGACGCGATCCGCAATGCCATGCTGGAGCTGGGCGTTCCGGTGTCCATTCGCGGCAGCTTCAGCGGCTCGGCCGGGGCCTTCCAGCAGGCGCTGGCGGGCCAGCCCCTGCTGATTCTCGCGGCCATCATCACCATCTATCTGGTGCTGGGCATCCTCTACGAGAACCTGGTCCACCCGCTGACGATTCTGTCCACCTTGCCCTCGGCCGGCGTGGGGGCGCTGCTGGCGCTGATGTGGTTCAAGACCGAGTTCTCGCTGATCGCCTTCATCGGCGTGATCCTGCTGATTGGCCTCGTCAAGAAGAACGCCATCATGATGATCGACTTCGCGCTGGAGCGCGAGAAAGGCGGCCATGCCACGGCGGCCCAGGCCATCTATCGCGCATGCCACCTGCGCCTGCGCCCCATTCTGATGACCACCATGGCAGCCCTGTTCGGTGCGCTGCCCCTGGCCCTGGGCCGGGGCGACGGTGCCGAACTGCGCCAGCCCCTGGGCATTGCGATCGTGGGCGGTCTGCTGCTGAGCCAGTTGCTCACGCTCTACACCACGCCCGTGGTCTATGTGCTGCTGGACCGTGTGCGTCTGCGTGTGTTGCGCCTCTGGGCGCGCCGTCCGGCCAGAAGGCGCGGCGGCCGGGCCTCTGCCATGGCTGAGGCGAAGTGAGATGAATATGCCAGCACAGTTTTTGAATCAAATCGGCTTCAACCTCAATCAGGGTAAGCGTAAGAAGCTCACTTTTATGAAGAATTCTCCCCGGGCACTGCCCCGCTGGATGCCGCGTCTGCTGCCGCTTGCCACGGCGCTGGCGCTGGCGGCCTGTTCCACCCAGCCAGCCTATCAGCCGCCTCGGCTGGATGTGCCGGCCCAGTTCAAGGAGGCCACGCCTGAGGCGGCGCAGTTCGGCATCTGGCAACCGGCGCAGAGCTCGGCGGCCAGCCCGGCCGCGGCAGTGCCCGATCAGTGGTGGACGGTGTATGGCGACAGCACGCTCGATCAGCTGCAGCAAGCGGCAGCCGCAGGCAATCCCAGCGTGGAGCAGGCCGTGGCTCGTCTGCGCTCGGCCCAGGCGGCCGTTGCCAGCAGTCGCGCCGCGCAATTGCCCACGCTCAGCACCACGGGCAGCGGCTCGCGTGCCTTGACCGGCGGCGGCACCTACAGCAACACCAACGGCGAGAACGTGGCGCGCAGCGGCAGCATCAACAACAACTTCTCGCTGGGCCTGAGCGCTAGCTGGGAGCTGGATCTCTGGGGAAAGCTCTCGGGCGCGGTGGACGCCAGCCGCGCTTCGGCCCAGGCCAGTGCCGACGATCTGGCTGCTGCCCGTCTGTCGGCCCAGGCATCGGTGGCCCAGACTTATTTCTCGCTGCGTGCCGCCGAGGCGCAGATGAAGTATCTGCAGGAGAGCCTTGAGGCCTATGAGCAAAGCCTGAAGCTCACGCAGAACCGCTACCAGGCGGGCGTGGTGTCGTCGGCCGATGTGGCCCAGGCCCAGTCCCAGTACAAGAGCACCCAGGCCAGCCTGCTGGAGGCCAGCATCACGCGTGCCCAGTACGAGCATGCGTTGGCGGCCTTGCTGGGCAAGGCTCCGGCCAATTTCAGCCTGCCGGTGACCGGCCACCTGCCGACGCCGCCTGCAGTGCCAGAGATGCTGGCCTCCTCCTTGCTGGAGAGGCGCCCCGACATCGCTGCTGCCGAGCGCCGCGTGGCCATGGCCAATGCGCAGATCGGCGTCGCGCGTGCGGCCTATTTCCCCTCGCTGACCTTGTCGGCATCGACCGGCTATCGCAACTCCGTGCTCTCCGATCTGCTCAATGCACCGAATCTGTTCTGGTCGCTGGGCCCGGCCCTGGCCATGAGTCTGTTTGACGGCGGCGCGCGTTCGGCGGCCGTGGAATCGGCCCGTGCCGCGCTGGACCTGAATGCCGCCACCTACAAGCAGACCGTGCTGACGGCGCTGCAGGAGGTGGAGGACAACCTGGTCGCCGCCGTCAATCTGGCGCAGGAGGAGCAGGTGCAGACCGAGGCCCTGGCCGCAGCGCAGAAATCGCTGACCGTGGCCAACAACCAGTACCAGGCCGGCATCGTGGCCTATCTGAATGTGCTCTCGGCCCAGACGACGGTGCTCAGCGCCCAGAACAGCCTCAACAGCGTCAGAAACCGCAGGCTGACGGCCGTGAACACCTTGCTCAAGAATGTGGCAGGGCGCTGGGAGTCGCTGGATGCGGGGCAGCGCAAAGAGTGAGCGCGTCGTGCAGGCTTGTGGTCTGGGTTACAACGGTGGCTCTGTTGTTGTGAAGATCAAACCATGAGCATTGCTGTTTTCTACCTGCGCAATTCCGAGCCCGAGGGCCAGACACCGGTCTGGCAGCCGCAATGCCGGGCCTTCTCCGATGCGCAGATGAGCGAGGCGCTGGCCCTGTGCCAGCAACTGCGCAAGGACGAGCGCCATGCCCATGTGGTGATTTCGTCGGAGTTGCGCGATATGGTCGGGCCTGTGGGCGTGTCTGCGGTCGAGGACGGCAAGACGCCCGACGGAGTGGACTATCAGTGGAGCAAGGCCGGGCGTGCCGGGGCCAGTCGCAGAAATGCGGCCGAGCCGCCCAGGCAGCGCCAGGATATGGATTGCTAGGCCGGAAATGGCTGACTAGGCCGCCTGTACCTTGGCCAGATAGCCGGCCAGCAACTGCATGCTGCCGCTCCAGCCCATGTTCATGCTGGCGTGCGAGCTGTCGAACACCGCTTCTTCCACGGCACTTGCGTTGAGGGCGCGCCACTCCAGATGCAGGCGCGTGCCGCCAGCTTCCTCGCTGAGCGTGGTGGTCGACAAGGTATGGAGCGGCCATTGCGGCGCCATCGGGTGGCGCGTGACACCGCCGGCGGCATCGCTGAACTGCACCACGACGACAATGCGCTCGGGCGCTTTGAGCTCCCTGAAGCTCCATTTGCCCCACATGGCAGGCGCCTGGGGCATGGCCTCGGCACGCATGCCGTAATGAAAGCTGCCTCCTTCGCGTGCATCCACTTCGCATTGCGTCATCACCATACCCGGTGGGCGCATCCAGTGGCTCAGGTGCTCGCCTTGCGTGAAGGCCGCGTAGACCAGTTCGCACGGTGCCTTGATGAATTGCTCGATGACAAACGGGGCAGAGAGTCGCTCGGTCATGGCATTGCCTTTGCAAATCGCTTGGAGCCGTCCATTGTGCACAGTGCGCACCTGACTTCAAGTGCCGCAGTCTCTGGCTTGGATGTCAGGCTTCGAGGTCAAAGGCCTGGCGCAGTGCATCGCCGAACTGGGTGGAGCCCGAAAGACAGAGGCTGACCGTGGTGCGGCCCATGGCCGAGGCCTGCAGCTCCAGCTTGCCTGCCGCCTTGTCGAAGCGGGCGCTCAAGGGCTCGCCGTCGTCGTCCTGCGCCTGCAGGTCATAGTCCCAGTCATTGCCATCTTCCAGGGGCCCCTGGCGGCCCGCAAACTTCTGGCTGGCCCAGCACAGCAGAGCTTCGATTTCGCCAGTCAGTTCCGGCACGCGCTCGGCCTTGACGCTGGCCATTGCGTCCCAGGTGCCCGTGCCTTCTTCATCTTCGCTGTAATCGAATTCCAGATAATCCAGGGCCATGGCATATTGCGCGCTATTGAGGGGACGTCATTGTGCCTGTGCCTTGCTTCTCGCTTGGCTGTGGGTTCTTTGGCAGTAAACAGCCGTACACCTAGATATACAAGGCATTGTCAGCTATGAATTCTGATATCGATGAAGATTGCGAATCTCGCTGCATGGTGCAGGCCCTGCAGGTGAGCTTTGGCTACCCCGGCCGCGTTGTGGCCCAGGAGGCCTCGCATTGCTGGCATGCCGGGCTGTGCCTGCTGCAGGGCGACGAGGGCACGGGCAAGACCAGCTGGCTCAAGGCATTGGCCGGGCAATTGCCCCTGCGCATGGGCTTGCTGCACTATCCGTTCGCCGACAACGGCCGCCTGGCTGCCAGTTCCTGCTTCTGGCAGGACCCGCGCCAGCCGCTCAACGATGTCTACAGCCAGATGTCGGCCCAGAGCTGGGTGGCTTTGCAGCGCACGCTGTATCCGCATTGGTCGCAGAAGCAGTTCGAGCAGCATGTGCAGGGCTTCGGGCTGGAGCCGCATTTGCACAAGCCGCTGCTGGCCCTGTCTTCGGGCACGCAGCGCAAGCTGTGGATGGCAGCGGGCTGGGCCAGCGCCGCCGAGCTGGTACTGATCGACGAGCCGCTGGCGGCGCTGGACAAGCCGTCCGAGCGCTATGTGCAGCATGCGCTGGCTGCCATGTCCGCCGAGCTCAAGAACCCGGCGCGGCCCCGCAGCGTCATCGTGGCGCATTGGGATGCCATGCAGGGTGTGGAGTGGGAGGATGTGATGGAGCTGGCTACATCGCCTTGAAGCGCGCTGCGTAGAGACGGCTGACGGCCAGCTTTTCAGGGCGCTCGCGCAGCAGCAGGCTCAGGCGCCCGGACTCGTCACGCTGGGCGCTGGCAATGGCTTGAGCGCGCACCACGGTGCCGCGATGGATCTGCCAGAACTCGCGGGCGTCCAGCTGCGGCAGCAAATCCTTGAGCGGAGTGCGGATCAGATACTCCTGAGCGGCCGTCAGCACGCGCAGGTATTTGTCGGCGGCTTCGAGGTAGATGATGTCCTGCACCCTCACCATATGGATCTGGTTGCCGATGCTGGCCTGAATGATCTGCAGGGCGGCGGGGCCCTGCCCCAGCAGTTGCTGCTGCAGCCCGAGCAGCTGTTCGAGCTGACGGTGATTGTGCATGGCAAGGTCCGTGCCCTGTACCTGCTGGCGCTGCTGCCACCACTGCTGCAGGCGCTGCACGGTCTGGCCCAGGCGCGCCGCCTGCACCGGCTTGAGCACATAGTCCATGGCGCAGGCCTCGAAGGCCGCCAGGGCGTACTGGTCGTAGGCGGTGACAAAGACAATCGCCGGCAGTGCTTGCTCCTCAGGCCAGGCATCGGCGATTTCGGCGGCGGCTTCCAGCCCCGTCTGGCCAGGCATGCGAATGTCCAGGAACAGCAGATCGGGCAGTCTAGTCAGCGCCTGCTGCACGGCACTGATGCCGTCGGCCACGCTGGCCTCGATATGCAACTGGGGCCAGAGCTGGCCCAGCAACTGCTGCAATGCCAGGGCCAGCAGCGGTTCATCTTCGGCAATCAGGGCGCGCGGCGGACTGGTGTTCATGGCTGGGACTTCAGGGGTAATACGATGCAGGCCCTGGTTCCGCCTGCGCTGTCTGCTGTCAGATCGAAGCGGGCAGTGCCGCCGTAGCGGCTGGCCAGACGTTCGCGAATCTGCTGCAGGCCAAAGCCGGAGCCGGAAGGCGGCTGGCCAGGCCGCACTGGCAGGCCCAGGCCATTGTCATGCACGCTGAGCAGGAGATGGCGGTCATCCAGCATGCTTGCCTGAACGGCGATGTGGCCGCCGGCCAGCTGGGGCTCCAGTCCGTGGCGAATGCTGTTCTCCACCAGCGGCTGCAGCAGCAGGGTTGGCACGGGCAGTTCGGCCAGTTCAGCGGGCAGATGCAGGCCATAGCTGAGCCGGTCGCCCATGCGGATCTGCATCAGGGCCAGATAGTCGGCCAGCAAGGCAAATTCGCTGGCAAGACTATGGGTGCCGCTGCGCGAGCCGGCCAGCGTGGCACGCAGGTAGGCAATCAGATGATCGAGCATCTGCTCGGCGCGTGGCGCATCGGTGGCGATCAGCACACGCAGATTGGCCAGGGTGTTGAACAGCATATGCGGCTCCAGCTGGGCCTGCAGCAGGCTGAGCCGGGCTTCGGCGGCCTGGCGCTGGGCCTGCTCTGCCTGCATTTGCAGATGGCGCGACTTGCCCACCACGTAAAAGCCCCAGGACATGGCAATGCTGGTCGCCATGGTGATGGCAAGCGGCAGCCATAGGGAGGGCCGGGCTGCGGCTGGCAGTTCGGGATGGAACTGCTGAACGTAAAGGTGCCCCAGCGGATTGCCCAGAACCAGACCTGCTGCAATTCCCAGCGGCACCACGGCCATGCCGCGCATGCCGCGCGGCCAGGGAATGTCGTCGGACTCGCGCCAGCGCAGCCTTAGCAGATCGATGCTCAGCCAACTGATCAGGCCGATGGTCAGCGAATAGGCAAGGTTGACATCCCACAGGCCCTGGCCGAGTGCCGTCAGGGCCGCAGCGATCAGCAGACAGGCAGCCACGGTGATGCCGGCGTGACGAAAGAGGGGAGCGGGCGCAAACATGGACATGACGGGCATGGTAGGTGATGGGGGGCCTGGCATCTAGCGCTTTTCGCTGCGCTGCAGCGCTTTCAGCTCGTGCTCCAGCAGTTGCTGAAAGAGCGGACTGCCGGGCGCCAGCAGCCAGACCACGACTCCATGAATCAGCAGGCCCAGGCCCCAGCCCAGAGCCGGGTAGACGGCCCAGTGCCGTCCCTGGCTCAGAGCCAGGGCCATCAGTCCCAGATTCACTGCGGCATAGACCGCAGCATGGATATACCAGCCCAGCTTCATGCCGGCGCGGCGGCGTGCCTGCCGGTGCAGAGCGTCTTCAGAGATCGGGTTCATGTCTTTTTCTTGTCGAGCGTGGAATGAGGGTGGGTTTCAGGCCAATTGCTGCCACAGCAGATTGCCGAGCAGCCGGCCCGGAAGCAGCGTGAACAGTCCCGCGACGACGCAGCTGCCGAAGTACAGCTTGCGCATGACGCTGCGGTGCTGGGCAATGCGTCGATGGGCCAGATGCCAGAAAGACAAGGCCAGGCCTCCCAGCGTCACGGGGATCAGCAGATGAACGGGCGTGAAGCCTGCCCAGTTGGGCAGCTTGAAGTCGCGTATGAACAATGCGGAGATGGCAGTGGCCAGCATGAGCAGCACAAAGCCATAGCCTGCGATTCTGTGCAGCCAGGGCAGCGGGCTGGCATGGCGCCTGGCCCACAGGGCGATGGCTCCGGCAAGAGTGGCCGCGATGGCGGAACCCATGTGAAAGGCAATCAAGGGCGTGAGTTGCATGGCTGGCTCCTGGTGGTTGCACATGACTGTGCAAGCCGGGCCTGCTGCCGACCAGCGCTTTGCGACGAAATGACCAGACACGGGAGCCAGCTGCACCTCAGCAGGTGTGAGTGGTGTACTGGTTTTGCTTGTGTTTGTTTGTGCGCGCACACATATCACGCAGCAGCGTCAGGGCATGCAGCCTGCCTTGGATCCCGTTGAAATTTCAGGGTGTTTGATACCGGCAATGAGATTGATTACTAAAATTAACGATTCTGAAAATCATTCTCAATAACTTCAATAATGTTCCTGCTCCGACCGATTTCCCTGGCTGCCCTCGCACTGTGCAGCCAGCAGAGTGTTTTTGCCCAGACTTCCAGCGCTGAATCAGAAGCTGCCCTGCAGACCGTGACCGTGGAGGCCAGCGCCGATGCTTCGGCCCAGGGTCTGGCCAAGCCTTTTGCGGGTGGGCAGGTGGCACGCGGCGCGCGTGTCGGCGTGCTCGGAAACCAGGACATGATGGAGACCCCGTTTTCCGCCACCAGCTATACCAGCGATCTGATTCAGGATCAGCAGGCCAAGAGCGTGGGCGATGTGCTGCTCAACGATGCGGGCGTGCGCTCGGCGCGCGGCTTCGGCAACTTCCAGCAGGCCTACTTTGTGCGCGGCTTTGTGCTGTATTCCGACGATGTGGCCTATAACGGCCTGTACGGTCTGGTGCCGCGCCAGTACATGGCGTCGGAGTTCGTGGAGCGTGTGGAAGTGTTTCGCGGAGCGAATGCCTTTCTCAGCGGTGCGGGTGCGGGCAGCGTCAGCGGCGGCGGTCTGGGCGGCCTCATCAATGTGGTGCCCAAGCGCGCTGGCAACGAGCCGCTCAATCGTGTCACCCTGGGCGGTGCCAGCGGCGGCCAGACCTACGCCGCTGCCGATGTGGCGCGCCGTTTCGGCCCCGATGATGCAGCCGGTGTACGCCTGAATCTTGCGCGTCGCAGCGGCGGCACCGGCGTGAGCAACGAGAAGGTCCACACCACTGTCGGTTCGCTGGGCCTGGACTGGCGCAGCAGCCGTGCACGCCTGTCGGCCGATCTGGGCTGGCAGGAGCACAAGCTGACGGCGCCGCGTCCATCGCTGACACCTTCGGGCAATCTGCCCATTCCGGCAGCTCCTGACAGCAAGACCAACTACGCCCAGCCCTGGACCTACTCCAACAGCCGCGACCTGTTCGGCACGGTGCGCGGGGAATACGACTTCAATGACCAATGGACCGGCTGGGCCGCTGTGGGCATGCGCCGGGGCAGCGAGGACAACGCGCTGTCGGGCCTGACGCTGTCCAGCGCGGCTGGCGATGCCACGGTCAACCGCTTCGACAACACCCGCAAGAACCGCGTCAAGACCGGCGAGCTGGGGCTGCGCGGCAAGTTCGAGACCGGCTCGGTCAAGCATTCGGTGGTGGCTTCCCTGTCGGCCTTCGATTCCAGCGAGCGCAATGCCTGGGGTTACAACTACGCAACCGGCCAGAGCAACAACATCTACAACCCGGTGGCCCTGCCTGCGCCTGGCTATACCGGACTGGGCGGCATACTGGGCAGCCCGCGCGAGACCGAGCGCATCAAGACCAGCAGCCTGGCGCTGGCCGATACCCTGGGCTTCATGGACGAGCGCCTGCTGCTGACAGTGGGCATGCGCTACCAGAGCATCAAGGTCGACGGTTTCGATGCCACGACGGGCGCAAGCTCGGGCAGCTACGACAAGAGCCGCGTGACTCCGGTGGCGGGCCTGGTGTTCAAGCTGACCCCCGAGGTGTCGGCTTATGCCAACTACATTGAAGGTCTGGCCAAGGGCGGCAGCGCGCCCATGACCAACGGGGGCCAGGTCGTCAGCAATGCTGGCCAGGTGTTCGCTCCCTATGTCTCCCGCCAGAAGGAGGTGGGTCTCAAATACGACGGCGGCAATATCGGCGCCAGCGCCTCCTTCTTCACCACCAGCATGCCCAGCGCCTATGTGCAGAACAATGTCTACGGCGTGTTCGGCAAGCAGCGCAACCGCGGTCTGGAGTTCAATGTGTTCGGCGAGCCCGTCAAGGGCCTGCGCGTGCTCGGCGGCCTGACCCTGCTGGACGCCAAATACCTGACCACGGCGAGTGGCGCCAATGACGGCAAACGCGTGGTGGGCGTGCCCCGCAGCCAGGCCAATATCGGCGCTGACTGGGATGTGCCGGGCGTGCGCGGCCTGGCATTGAACGCACGGCTGATGTATACCGGCGCGCAGTACGCCAATGCCGGCAACACCCAGCGCGTGCCGGCCTGGACCCGCTTTGACCTGGGCGCCCGCTATCTGATGGACGTCGGCGGCAAGCTGGTGACCCTGAATGCACGCGTGGACAACGTGGCCAACCGCAACTACTGGGCCTCGGTCGGCGGCTACGCCACCAACGGCTATCTGGTCCAGGGCGCGCCGCGTACCTTCTCGCTGACCGCCAGCGTGGACTTCTGATGCGCGCTCTGTGGACTGTGGTTCATCGCTGGGTCGGCCTGTTTCTCGCGGCCTTTCTGGTCATGACCGGTCTCACGGGGGCGGTGCTCTCGTGGGATCATGAAATCGACGACTGGCTCAACGCCGACATGCTGCACACGCCGGGACGCGGCCCGCTGCAGACGCCGCTGCAACTGGCCCAGGCCGTGCAGGCGGCCGATGCGCGCGCCGAGATCTCGTATATGAGCCTGGGCCTGCGCGAGGGCGAGGCGGCCTCCTTTCTGGTGCGCCCGCTGCTGGACCAGGGCACGGGCAAGCCCCATGTGCTGGGCTACAACACGGTGTTCGTGGACCCGGTGACGGGAGCCATCACCGGCCACCGAGACTCCAAGAGCCTGGCCCTGAGCTGGCGCAATCTCATGCCCTGGCTGCGCCATCTGCATGAAAGCCTGCTCAGCCCCACGTTTGCGGGCAGCAACCGCTGGGGCTACTGGTTCATGGGCGGTCTCGCGCTGTTGTGGCTGGCCGACAGCTTCTGGGCGCTGGTGCTGACCCTGCCGGTGAAGAAGAAGGCGGCTGCGGCCGGGGCGCAGGACGCCCCCGCCAAGGCTGGCGGCAAGTCCTGGTGGGCACGCTGGATGCCGTCCTGGCGCATACGCTGGGGCGCTGGTGCCTACAAGCTCAACTTCGATCTGCACCGCGCGGGTGCGCTGTGGATCTGGGGCGTGATCGTCATCGTGGCCTTTACCTCGTTCTCGATCAATCTCTACCGCGAGGTGTTCTATCCCGTAATGAGCAAGGTCTCGACCACCACGCCCGGCCCCTACGAGACGCTCAAGCCGGCACCTTTGGGCAGCTTTATCGAGCCCAAGATCGGCTTTGCCACGGCCATCGAGATCGCGCGCCAGGAAGCGGTGAGGCTGGGTATCAAGACCGAGGCCGGAGGCATCTGGTATGGCGGGGATTTCCCGTTCTACAACGTGTCCTTCTTCGATCCCGACGACGAAACCGGGGCCATGGGCATGGGGTTGTCCAATGTCTATGTGAGCTCGGAAAGCGGTGAGGTGCTGGGCAGCTATCGCCCCTGGCACGGCACGGGGGCCGATGTGTTCGTGCAGCTGCAGCTGCCGCTGCACAGCGGCCGCATTCTGGGCACCTTCGGACGTGTGCTGATATCGGTGGTCGGCGTGATGGTGGCCATGCTGTCCATCACCGGCGTCATCATCTGGTGGAAAAAACGCCGTGCCCGGCGAACGGCCCTGGCAGCTGCCTCAGCCTGAAACCACAAAGCCACCCTGCGGTGGCTTTGTGCATTGCGCGCTGCGCGCGGGAGCGGCAAAGCCGCTCAGGCCCTTCAGTCCTTCTTCAGGCACTCGCTCATGAAGGCCTTGCGCTCGTCGCCCTTTTTGCCCGCAGCGTCGACATTGCAGCTCTTCATGCGTTCCTGCTGGCGCTTCTTGCCGTCGGACAGGCAGGACTTCATGAACTCCTTGCGCTCATCGCCCTTCTTGCCGGTGGCTTCGGTGTTGCAGGTGCCCATGAGCTGCTGCTGGGCGGTTTTGGGTTTGTCGCCGGCAGCCATGCTCATGCTGCAGGCCAGGGACACGACAGCCAGGACCACAAATTTTTTCATGATGGTGTGATTTTTGAAAAAACGCCGACAACCGGCGCGCAGCTATTGCAGCACAAGCGCGTGACTTTGCCCAGAAGCGCCGACCGTGTCTTGTAAAAGTTTGCGATTGTCTGTCGATTGGTGGCCGGAAAAGGTCTTGTGAGCGCGAGCGGGAAAATGGCGAGCGGATAATGGGCGGCTTTGCTTCAACCCTGCATCCAAAGGACGATTCGCGTGGATACTTTATTGCTGGTCAAGGCCGCCATCATGGGCATTGTGGAGGGGCTGACCGAGTTCTTGCCGATTTCCTCAACCGGCCACCTGATCCTGGCCGGTTCGCTGATGGGTTTTGTCGGCGGCAAGGCCAAGGTGTTTGAGATTGCGATCCAGACCGGGGCCATCTTTGCCGTGATGCTGGTGTACTGGCAGAAGATCCGGGACACGCTGGTGGAGCTGCCCAGCAGCCGCCAGGCGCAAAAGTTCGCGCTCAATGTCCTCATCGGCTTTTTGCCTGCCGTGGTGCTGGCACTGTTGTTCGGCAAATATGTGCAGGAGCATCTGTTCACGCCGGTCATCGTGGCGACCACCTTCATCCTCGGCGGCTTCGTGATCCTGTGGGCCGAGAAGCGGCCCGCCGCCGCCACCCGCGTGCAGTCGGTGGATGATATGACGGCTCTCGATGCGCTCAAGGTCGGCCTGGTGCAGTGCTTTGCCCTGGTGCCCGGCACCAGCCGCAGCGGCTCCACCATCATCGGCGGCATGCTCATGGGCCTGTCGCGCAAGGCGGCCACGGACTTCTCGTTCTTTCTGGCCATGCCCACGCTGATCGGCGCGGGCGTCTACAGCCTCTACAAGGAGCGCGCGCTGCTGTCCATGGCGGATGTGCCGCTGTTTGCCGTGGGCCTGATCTTCTCGTTCATCAGCGCCTGGCTGTGCGTGCGCTGGCTGCTGCGCTTTATCTCCACCAACAGCTTTGTGCCATTTGCCTGGTACCGCATCGTTTTCGGCATCATCGTGCTGGTGACGGCCTATACCGGCATCGTCGACTGGCACCATTGAGCTGCCTGGCGCTGCCCACAAAAAAGCCGCTTGCGTGATCGCAAGCGGCTTTTTTAATAGCTAACAGCGCTTGTTCTGATTGAATTTCAGATAGTTTTGATGATGAAATCGTTATCTGATAAGCGCAAGAAGCTATCTATTTATGAGTGCTTGCCGCGAGTTTCTGCAAAATGGTCTGCTCCATATTGAGCAGCGACGCCTCGATGGCGGCGGCTGTGGCCTCGGGGCGCTCCATGGGAAACAGATGACCGCCGTCCAGCATGGTGATGCGCCCGCGGGTGATGCGCTGCGTCATCTCCATGCCCACCTGGCGCATCTCCACCGACGAGCGACCGCCGATGAAGGCCACCGGGCAGCGCACGGGGTGACGCCTGAGCTGATTGTTGAGATTGCTGGGCAGGGTGTTGTAGATGGCGGTCTCCACCTCGCGCCTGAACAGCAGGCTGCGCTTGCCCTGGTCGTCCTCCAGGCCGAGCTGCACATAGTCCTGCAGCACCTGCGGGTGCCACTGGGCAAACGCCTTCTTACCGCGAAAGTACTCCAGCGCCTCTTCGTTGCTGGCCCAGGTGGTGCGCCGGCGCTGGCTGATCTTGCCGGGGGAGACAGAGGCCACGATCTGCGTCTGCTTGGCCAGGCCCACGGCGTTCGCCTTCCAGCCGCCCAGCAGGGGCGAGTCGATGAGCAGAACGCCGCGCGCCAGATCGGGGCGTTTGGAGGCGGCCTGAAAACTCAGAATGCCGCCCAGCGAGTGGCCCACCAGATAGACCGGCCGGCCGTGCTGCTCGACCTGCTGCTCGATATATTCGATGAGCTCGTCCACCAGATGCGGCCAGTGGTTGGTGACCGGGCGCTGCGGGTCGTGGCCGAAGCGCTGCACGCCGCCAGCCTCGATACCGCGCTGGCGCAGCAGCGAAAACAGCAGGCGATAGGTACCTATGGGAAAGCTGTTGGCATGCGCGAAGACCACGGGCAGGGTGTTCGTCGTGCTGGTGCTGGTAGTGGGTTGGGACATGGCGCGGGACGGGCTGGACAGGAAAAACGCCCCGAAGGGGCGTTGGATGCGTCGATCAGTTTAGCGCTTGGACAGGGCTGCCTGTCTTTGCATGCGCGCCTGCTCTTCTGCCGTCTGAAGGCGCTGGTATTCATCGGCCATGCTCAGGCCGGCCTGAGCCGGCACCACGGGCTGGCGCAGCGCGGCGGGGGGGATATTGCCTGCACCCAGCCCGTGGGCCGAGCGTGATGCAACGGGGGCTCCCACTTTGATCAGCGGATGGGCGCGCGGGCTGTGAATGCGGATCGGCGTATCGGTCTGGCCGCCGTCCCAGGCCGGATCGTCGATGCTGTCGAAGACATGGCGCAGGCGCTCGCCCCAGCTGTCGTGCAGCATGCGCAGATAGGGGTTGTCGGCGTCCAGGCAGACAATGCGGTCGGTGGCGAAGCGGTTGTTCTCGTAGACGATCAGATCCAGCGGCAGGCCCACCGAGAGGTTGGACTTGAGCGTGCTGTCCATGGACACCAGAGCGCATTTGGCGGCTTCGTCCAGCGGGGTCTCGGAGGTGATGACGCGGTCCAGCACGGGCTTGCCGTACTTGGATTCGCCGATCTGGAAGTAGGGCGTCTCGCCCGTGGCCTCGATGAAGTTGCCCGCCGAATAGACCTGGAACAGGCGCATGCGCTCGCCCTGGATCTGTCCGCCAAAAATCATGGAGACATTGAAGTCCACCCCGGCGCGCTGCAGGGCTGCGGCCTCGCGCTCATGCACATGGCGCACGGCAGCGCCCAGCACGCGCGCGGCATCGAACATGCTGCGCACATTCCAGATGGTCAGCATCTCGTCCGTGGTCGTGTCGTGCAGCTGAAAGCTCTCCAGCAACTCGCGCACCGACTGGGTGATGGACAGATTGCCGGCCGATTGCAGCACCATGAAGCGCTCGCCCGGTTGCTCATACAGCATGACCTTGCGGAAGGTGCTGATCTGGTCGAGTCCGGCATTGGTGCGGGAGTCGGACAGAAACACCAGGCCGGCGTTGAGCTTGAGGGCGACGCAGTATGTCATGGGTGATAAAGACAATAATGAAAAACGTATGAATGCCAGGCGCAGCAAGTGCTTTGTGCTTCAAAATAGATAGCTTAAAACGTAGGCTGCCACGTGATTTTAGAAGGGTTTTAATAGTGCCGTTGGCGGCCCTGTCACTGTTGCCAATGCCCTGCCCAGGCCCGGCTGCGGGGCCCGGCTGAGGAAGTCCCTGAGATGCACGCCCGGGATGCGTGAGAAGATGCCGCCCCTTGATAGAACACTTGCTTACAGCTGGCTAGAAGAGGGACTCCCATGCACGCATTCCGCAACCTGTCGATACGGACCAAGCTCATGTCCAGCATGCTGGCCTGCCTGTTGCTGTTCGTGGCGATTTCCACGGCGCTGGGCTTTGTGCTGACGGGCACCAGCCTGCGCGAACGTGTGGTGGGGCAGGAGCTTCCGGCCGTGGTGGGGGAGATTCGCAACGACATCCTGCGCCAGATCGGCACGCCGCTGGCCATGGCCAGGTCGGTGGCTGGCAACAGCTTTGTGCTGGACTGGGAGGCCGCGGGCGAGCCCGAGGAGGGCAATGCCGCATGGGCCAGATACGCTCAGGCCGTCAAGCAGCAGGCCGGGGCCTCATCGGTGTTCTGGGTGTCGGGCACCACGGGCCAGTATTTCGGCGAGCAGGGGCCGGTGCGCAAGCTGGCGCCCAAGGGCCAGGGTGACCAATGGTTCTACGACCTGCTGGCCGGCGACAAGTCGCAGGTGCTGGAGATCGACAAGGACGTCAGCTCCAGCGCCTATATGCTGTTCATCAATGTCCGCTTCGATGCGGGCCAGGGCAGGCAGGGCATTGCGGGCCTGGGCCTGTCGGTGGACGGGCTGGCCCAGGCCGTGCGTGCCTACAAGGTCGGTGAGTCCGGCTCGGTCTCCCTGGTGCGTGGCAACGGCAGCATTCTCGTGCACCGCGACCCGGCCCTGGTGGATGGCAAGCACTGGCTCAAGGACCGGCCCGGTTTCAGCACCGAGCTCAGCGCTGCGCTGCTGAACCGCGAGCGCTTTGCCCATTCCATGTACGAGGCGCCGTCGGGCCGCCAACTGATTGCTTCCTCCTATGTGCCCGAGCTGGACCTGTACGTGGTTGCCGAGCTGCCCGAGGCCCAGGTGCTGGGCGGCGTGCGGCGAACCATTGCGCTGACCTCGGCCGTGGCCGGCCTGGTGGGCGGCGGCATCGGCCTGCTGGTGATCTGGCTGGTGAGCCGGGCGATTGCGGCACCCGTGGGGCGCGCGGCGCGCATGCTGGAGGAGATTGCCGACGGCCATGGCGACCTGAGCCGCCGCATGCCGGTGGAGAGCAATGACGAGGTGGGGGCGCTGGCCTCGGCCTTCAACCGCTTTGTCTCGTCACTGGAGCGCATGGTGGGGGCCGTACGCCAGGCCGCCGATTCGATTTCAGTGGCCAGCTCAGAGGTGGCCCAGGGCAACCAGGACCTGAGCCAGCGCACCGAACAAGCGGCCAGCGCCCTGCAGCAGACGGCGGCATCGCTGTCGGTGCTGACGGACAGCGTGCAGGCCAATACCGAGGCCACGCGCAGCGCGGGCGATCTGGCACAGTCGGCGCGCGGCGTGGCCGAGCGTGGCGGTGCGGCCTTCGAGCAGGTGGTGATGACCATGGAGGGCATCAATCACTCGTCGCGCAAGATTGCCGACATCATCGGCGTGATCGACTCCATCGCCTTCCAGACCAACATCCTGGCGCTGAACGCAGCCGTCGAGGCCGCGCGTGCCGGCGAGCAGGGCCGGGGCTTTTCCGTGGTGGCGGCCGAGGTGCGCAGCCTGGCTCAGCGCTCGGCTGAGGCTGCAAAGGAAGTGCGTCAGCTCATCACTGACTCGGTGACCCAGGTGGGCAGTGGATCGCAGCAGGTAGCGCATGCGGGGGGCACCATGCGGGAGTTGCTGGAGGCCGTGGCCAGGGTGACGCGGATCATCGAGGAGATCAGCGATGCTTCGCAGACCCAGGGGCGCGGCATCGCCGAAATCAACCAGTCCGTGGCCGGGCTGGACGATGCCACGCAGCAGAACTCTGCCCTGGTCGAGCAGTCGGCTGCTGCTGCAGTCAGCCTGCGCGAGCAGGCTGCACGCTTGATGGGCGAGGTGTCTGCCTTCAAGCTGGGTGACAGGC
The DNA here is from genome assembly GCF_003350425.1 of Comamonas sp. AG1104. Lineage (NCBI taxonomy): Bacteria > Pseudomonadati > Pseudomonadota > Betaproteobacteria > Burkholderiales > Comamonadaceae > Comamonas > Comamonas sp. AG1104. Next base: position 77,292 of record NZ_QQAS01000010.1, read on the forward strand.
CCCAGAGTCGCCCGTCCGTGCAGGAGCGGCAGCCGCAACTGCTGGAGGCCTGAACGCAAGCCGGGCCTGAAGAGATCAGGCCCGGGCTTGAGTGCGTAACGCCTGGAACGTGTTCTTAGGCGGCGCTGGTGCTCAGTTTCTTGAGCTGGTAGAGCACCTCCAGCGCTTCGCGCGGGCTCAGCGCATCGGGGTTGACGTCGGCCATGGCCTGATCCAGCGGGCTGAGGGCGGCGCTTGCGTCCACCAGCTCCGGTGCATCGAACAGATTGACCTGCAGCTCGTTCTCGCCGGCCTGGGATTCGAGTGCTTCCAGCGCGTGGCGCGCATGGTTGAGAACGCCTGCGGGCATGCCAGCCAGCTTGGCCACCTGAATACCGTAGCTGCGGCTGGCGGGGCCGGCCTGGATCTCGTGCAGAAACACGATGTCGCTGCCCGACTCTGCGGCGCTGACATGCACGTTGACGGCGGCCTTGGCCTTGGCGGGCAGCTCGGTCAGCTCGAAATAGTGCGTGGCAAACAGCGTGAACGCCTTGGTCTTGTCATGCAGCTGGCTGGCAATGCCGCTGGCCAGGGCCAGTCCGTCGAAGGTGCTGGTGCCGCGACCGATCTCGTCCATCAGCACCAGGGAGTGGGGCGTGGCCGAATGCAGAATCTGCGCGGCCTCGGTCATCTCCATCATGAAGGTGGACTGGGCATTGGCCAGGTCGTCGGCGGCGCCGATGCGCGTGTGAATGGCATCGATGGGCCCCAGGCGGCAAGCGCTGGCGGGCACATAGCTGCCCATGCTGGCCAGCAGCACGATCAAGGCCACCTGGCGCATATAGGTCGATTTACCGCCCATGTTCGGGCCGGTAATGATCTGCATGCGCGTGTTGAGGTTCATGCGCGTGTGGTTGGCGATGAAGCTGCCGCTGGAGGTCTCGGCCATGCGTGCTTCCACCACGGGGTGGCGGCCGCCCTCGATCTCGATGCAGGGCTGGCTGACGAACTGCGGCTCGGCCCAGTTCAGTGTCAGAGAGCGCTCGGCCAGTGTGCACAGAACGTCCAGTGCGGCAATCGCCTGGGCCACGCGCGTGAGCTGGGGGACATGGGGCTGAAGCTGGTCGAGCAGCTGCTCGAACAGGAACTTCTCGCGCTGCAGCGCTCGCTCCTGGGCCGACAAGGCCTTGTCCTCAAAGGCCTTGAGCTCGGGCGTGATGTAGCGCTCGGCGTTCTTGAGCGTCTGGCGGCGGCGAAAGCGCTCGGGTACCGCATCCTTGTAGCTGTTGGTGACCTCGATATAGAAGCCATGCACCTTGTTGAACTGCACGCGCAGGTTGGGAATGCCGGTGAGCAGCTTTTCCTTGGCTTCCAGCTCCAGCAGAAACTCGTCACAGTTGTTCTGAATGGCGCGCAGCTCGTCGAGTTCGGCATCAAAGCCCGTGGCAATCACGCCGCCGTCGCGCACCAGGGCTGCGGGCTCCTCATGAATAGCGCGCGCCAGCAGCTCGGCGCAGCCTTCGGGTGGCATCAGGTCGCTGAATATCTGCGTCAGATAGGCCGACGGAGCCTGTCCGGACTGCGCCAGCAGCTTTGCTTTTTCCAGCGTTTTGGACAGGCCCACCAGCTCGCGCGGGCGCACCTGGCGCAGGGCGATGCGGGCCGTGATGCGCTCCACATCGCTCACGCCCTTGAGTTCGGCACGCAGGGCTTGCCAGGGGGGCATGCCAGCCCCTGTGCCGCGCAGCACGCCAATCGCTTCCAGACGCTGCATGGCTGCCTTGCGATTGCGCTCGGGCTCCAGCAGCCAGGTCTTGAGCAGGCGGCTGCCCATGCCGGTCATGCAGCTGTCCAGCAGCGAAAACAGCGTGGGCGAATCTTCGCCGCGCAGCGTCTTGACCAGCTCCAGATTGCGGCGCGTGGCCAGCGGCAGGGCAATCAGCTCGTCGTCGCGCTGCACCTGGATGGCGTGGATGTGGGTCAGGTTGCGGCCCTGGGTGTGTTCGGCATAGGAAAGCAGGGCGGCGCTGGCTCCATGGGCCAGCGGCAGACCTTCGGCCTCCCAGGCCTTGAGGCTGGCCGCGCCCAGCAGCTCCAGCAGCTTGCGCTCGCCCAGGCCCGAGTCAAACTGCCAGTCAGGGCGGGGCGACAGAGGGCAGCTGATGGAGCCGCTGTGCTTGACGGCAAACAATGCCTGCTCAAAGCGCTCGGTCACGCCTGCGCTGTAGATCACCTCGCTGGGCGCAATGCGCGACAGCCAGGCGCCGAGATCATCGGCCGCGCATTCGGCCATATGGATGCGGCCCTGGGTCACGGCCATCCAGGCCAGTCCCACGCGCTGGCGACCGGCGGTGTGCAGGGCCACCAGAATGGCTTCGCTCTTGTCGGAAAGTAGTTCGCTGTCCGTCAGCGTGCCGGGCGTGACCACGCGCACCACCTTGCGCTCCACCGGACCCTTGCCCACGCCGATCTCGCCGACCTGCTCGCAGATCGCCACCGACTCGCCCATCTTGATCAGGCGGCCCAGATAGTTTTCCAGGGCGTGGAAAGGCACGCCGGCCATGGGAATGGGCTGGCCTGCGGTCTGGCCGCGCGTGGTCAGCGTGATGTCCAGCAGGCGCGTGACTTTTTCGGCATCGCCAAAGAACAGCTCGTAGAAGTCACCCATGCGGTAGAAAACCAGCGTGTCTGGGTGATCGGCTTTGAGCTTGAAGTACTGCTGCATCATCGGCGTATGCGCCGAGAGGTCAGTCATGTCTGGGGAGTAGGGCAGCGACGGGGATTCTGTGCTTTTCTGGGTCATCGCTTCAGCGGTATGCAATACAGGGGGCGCCGCGCCGGTGCTGGGCGGGCGCCGAATGCTGCATTATCCGTGATGCCCAATAGCAGGGGGCATGGCTGTTTTTTGGGCTATTTGGCAGAGGCGGTCTGCACGCCTTGCTCGGATTGAGAGCCGGAGCCTTGATCGTCGTCATGAATGGGGCGGTAGCCCGGGCCGAAGGACACATCGCCCAGCCGCCAGCCTGCGCGGCAGCTCACCGCGCCCCAGAAGCGCTTCAGGGTGTACCACTGCATGGCGATCAGGCCGCGCTCGTTGTCGGCATCCACTTCCGGGTCACTCACGCCCGTGGGGCGTAGTTCCTCGTCGTGATAGAGGGCGGTGCCGAACAACTGATCCCACCAGGGAAGAACCTGGCCGAAGTTGCAATTGTGGCGCTCGGGCCGCTCTGCATCGCGCAGCATATGGTGGTTGCGGTGAAAGCGTGGGCCGACCAGCAGGCGCTCGCCCATTTTGCCCAACCAGCCCAGACGCAGCGCTACATTGGCATGGGAGAAGTTCTGCACCAGCTCGCTGAGCAGACCCAGCATGGCGAACTCGGATGGCTCCACACCCATGGCCAGACCTACGCTGGCCAGCACAAAGCTTTGCAGCATGCCGTCCAGATAGTTGCTGCGGTCGTTGCTCCAGCAGCTCATCTGGCGCTGACTGTGGTGCATGCTGTGCATGGCCCACCACCAGGGAATGACGTGCTGTGCGCGGTGCATCCAGTAATACGTGAGGTCGTAGACCACGTAGTACACGGCAAACAAGACATAGGGGTGGTCTTCAAACCAGGGCAGCCAGGCCTTGAGGCCGCTGGCTTCCGAGGTGGACGGGCCCCCGCCCAGCATATGGGCGACCGGCATGAGGATCAAAAAGCTGAACAGCGGAAACAGGCCCAGCAGCATGAGCAGGGTGTAGTTGCGATCCACCGTGGTGTGGCGGCGGTCGGCCCAGCGTTCGGCGGGAATCAGGCTCTCCAGCGGCCGCATCACACAGCCGATCAGAAACAGCTGCAGCAGCGCGATCAGGATGCCGGCGGCTATCTCGCGCGGATCGCCCGCTGCCTCGGCAATATGGAGTGCGTTGACCACGGGAGTCACCGCATGCACGGATACCCAGTCAATGGCCAGCGCCCAGTGCTGGCTGAAGAAGTCCATCATATTGTTGTGCCCGTTTATCGTCGGGCAGATTCTGGACCGGGAGTTTGTGGATTCTGTGGAGAGACGTACACCTCCAGCGCTTGTCCACTGCTTGTGGACTCGGCCCCCAAGCAGTGTTTATTGCCTGGGGGCGGCCTGGCGGCATAAAAAAAGGGCCCGGTCCACCGGACCAGGCCCTTTCCGCAGTCGTGGGGCGACCGCCTTTTTTATTCTGCGCTCTTCTGGCCTTCTTCGGCCGCCGCTTCGGTGTCTTCTTCGGCGGGGGCTTCGAATTCGCCAGTCTTGACAGCCTGACGCACAGCCGCTTTTTCGCCAGCGGTGGCGAACTTGCTGAACTTGCCCAGCACGGGAATCAGCGAGCCATAGATACGTGGGTTGGCCGCCAGGATTTCGCGTTGTTCCAGGAAGTCAGCTTCGCCTGTGAAATTGCCCACCAGACCACCGGCTTCGCTGACCAGCAGAGAGCCGGCAGCCACGTCCCAGATGGACAGGCCGGATTCAAAGAAGCCGTCGGCAAAGCCGGCAGCCACATAGGCCAGGTCCAGGGCGGCGGAGCCGGGGCGACGAACGCCGGCCGTGCGCTGCATGACTTCGCCCAGCATCAGCATGTATTGCTTGAAGTTGTCGCCACGGCGGAAGGGGAAGCCTGTGGAGATCAGGCAATCACGCAGCTGGGTGCGCTTGGAGACGCGGATGCGGCGCTCGTTCAGATAGGCACCACGGCCCTTGGTGGCCGTGAACAGGTCGTTGCGGCTGGGGTCATAGATCACGGCGTGCTCGATCTTGCCCTTGTAGGCCAGGGCAATGCTCACGCAGTACACGGGGAAGCCGTGGATGAAGTTGGTGGTGCCGTCCAGGGGATCGATGATCCAGACATGGTCGGAGTTCTTGGCACCGTGCTCGCTGCCCGATTCTTCGGCCAGGATGGAATGCTGGGGGTAGGCGTTGAGCAGCGTCTCGATGATGATGCGCTCGGCCGCCTGGTCTACCTCGGTCACAAAGTCGTTCACCTGCTTTTGCGCAACGCGCACCGATTCCACATCCAGTGCGGCACGGTTGATGAGGGCGCCAGCGGCGCGAGCAGCCTTGATGGCCACGTTGAGCATGGGGTGCAGGGAGTTCGACATAAATTGTGAGTGCGTTGGCGATGCAGCCCGGAGCAAAACTGGGCTGAACTACGCGGGTAAGAACGTAAAAGCCGCGACCGGCGATGCGGGGCGGCGACAATGGGCGCAATTCTACCCAGCCTGCGCTTTTTTTGCTTGTTCGTCCCGGCGACCCGAGGGTCTTCTCTGCGGCGCTTGCGGATGCGAGAGAGAACAGGTGGCGTAGTCTGCTGTCTTATCAAGGCCACAAGTGGGGCCTTTTGCATTGTTCTGCGTTGATGAAAACCCGATTCGTACTGATTGAAACCAGCCATGCCGGCAATGTGGGCGCAGCTGCCCGAGCGCTCAAGACCATGGGCTTCGACGACCTGGTGCTGGTGCGCCCGCGCTACAAGAACGTGCTGCGCAAGGAAGAAACCATTCAGCGTGCCAGTGGCGCACTGGATGTGCTGGACAAGGCTCGCGTGGTCGACACCCTGGAGGAAGCCCTGGACGGCATCAGCCATATGTGCGCGACGGCGATGACGCCACGCGACTTCGGCCCGCCCACACGCACTCCGCGCGAGCATTTCGATTTGCTCCTCAAAGGTGAGCTGGATGTCCGCTCTGTGCCTGCAGTGGATGGCGATTTGACGGATAGCGCCGCCACGCCGGGCGCAGTCTGCAACCAGAAGGGCGTGGCCTTTTTGTTCGGCTGCGAGCGCTTTGGCATGAGCAACGACGATGTCTACCGCTGCGATGTGGCGCTGTCGATTCCGTCCAATCCACAGTTCGGCTCGCTCAATCTGGGCTCGGCCATTCAGGTCGTTGCCTATGACTGGCGGGTGGCACTGGGTGGCTTTCCCGTGGTGGAGCACACGCCCGAGGCGCATCGCGCCGACATGGCCCAGGTGCAGGGCATGCTGGGCCACTGGGAGCAGGCCCTGGCCCATATCGGCTTTCTGGACCCGGCTGCGCCCAAGAAGCTCATGCCCCGGCTTAACCAGCTTTTCAACCGCGCGCAGCTGACCCAGGAAGAAATCCATATTCTTCGCGGTGTTGCCAAAGCCATGCTGCAGAGCCAGCCACCAACCCGCTAGACTTCACAAGCTAAACATTCCTCACGTTGTTATTTGATGCTTGATCGCCTGCGCTCCGACATCCAGTGCATTCTTGACCGCGACCCTGCGGCCCGCAGCACCTGGGAGGTCATCACCTGTTATCCGGGGCTGCACGCCATCTGGCTGCAGCGCCCTGCGCACTGGTGCTGGACGCATGGCTTCAAATGGCTGGGCCGCTTCATCTCGCATATGGGGCGCTGGTTCACCGGCATTGAAATCCATCCCGGTGCCGTCATTGGTCGCGAGGTCTTCATCGATCACGGCATGGGTGTCGTGATCGGTGAAACCGCCGTTGTGGGCGATGGCTGCACCATCTATCACGGCGTCACCCTGGGCGGTACCTCGCTGTACAAGGGCGCCAAGCGCCACCCTACGCTGGGCAAGAACGTGGTGGTCAGTGCCGGCGCCAAGGTGCTGGGCGGCTTTGAGGTAGGCGATGGTGCCAAGATAGGCAGCAATGCCGTTGTCATCAAGCCAGTGCCTGCAGGTGCCACGGCCGTGGGCATTCCGGCGCGCATCATTCCCAGCAAGACCGGGCACAGTGCCGATGTGACCGAGCATGAGCTGGCTCCCAAGGTCGATGCCAAGGCGCAAACGGCCGCCGTGATTGACGAGGATTGCGGCAAGAGCGGCTTCACCGCCTATGGCGTGACGGCCGAAGTCGACCCCGTGGCCCAGGCCATGCGCTCTCTGTCCGAAGGCGCTGCCGGCCATGAAAAGCAGATTGCACTGCTGTGGGCCGCTATCGAGAAGCTTTCGATTCAAGGCCATGTCAAGGACTGTGTGCCTTGCGAGTCCGAGCGCCCCGAGGCCTTCCAGAAGGACAAGATCGATCAGATCCTGGGTAAGTAAACACAAGTGCTTGTCCATGAATCGCTGATGCTTGTGCCCTGCCAGTGAAAGCCAGCGCCTGTCGTTGGCTTTTTTCATGGTGCTTGCCCGTAGTCGATTTGAGGGGCGAAAGCCTTGCCCATCCGGCCGAGACTGCTTGTCAACTCAAACCCGAGGCAAGCAATGATGAATGTGGAACAGGCCATGCAGCAGCGCCATTCGGTGCGTGCTTTTTTGCCAAGGATGTTGGATGCGGCGCTGGTCAGAGATTTGCTGGCGCAGGCCGGGCAGGCGGCTTCCGGCGGCAACCTCCAGCCCTGGCGTGTGATAGCGCTGACGGGGGACAGTCTTCAAGGCTTGCGCCAGGCCATGCCTGCGGCGACCCCCAACTCCGACCCGCCCCTGGTCTATCCACCCCAGCTGTGGGAGCCCTATCGCAGCCGCCGCTTTGACAATGGCGAGGATCTCTATCGCTCCTTGGGCATAGGGCGTGAGGACAGGAATGGGCGGATGCTGCAGCTAGCCCGGAACACTCATATGTTTGGCGCGCCTGTGGGTGTGTTCGTCGCGGTCGAGAGCCGCATGCTGCATGCGCAGTGGGTGGATCTGGGAATCTATCTGCAATCGCTGATGCTGCTGGCGACCGGAAAGGGGCTGGCCACCTGCGCCCAGGGTTTCTGGCGCAATTACAGCGATTTTGTGAGCCAGCATCTGGCGCTGCCGCAGGGCTACCGGATCGCTTTTGGCATGGCACTGGGCTATGAGGACAGCGGGGCACCCATCAACCAGTGGCGCTCCACCCGAGCCGAGCTTGGGGACTGGTGCGAGATGCGGGGTTTTGAATGAAAACTGACTTCAATCCAGGATGAGTTAGTGCTGGATGCTTCTCTTCATGCAGTAGCGGGAAAGATGCCGGAGCGCAGGGGCGAAGCCGGGCTCCAATGCGGCAGCCCGGCTTCCTTTTTCTCAATGCCGGCCGCCTACTTCCACAGAGCGCACTTGCTCTCCTCCTTGGTAGTGAAGACCTGGTCGCCGGGCAGGGTCTTGAGCACCTTGAAGTAATCCCATGCCTTCTTTGATTCGGCCGGCGTCTTGACCTGCAGCAGATACATATCGTGAGCGTAGCGGCCGTCGGGGCGGATCATGCCCTTGGCATAGAAGTCCGATAGCGGCGTGGCCTTGAAGCCGGCCATGATCTTGTCGGCATCCGTCGTGCCCAGCTTCTCGGCCAGCTTCAGATACTGCATGGCGGCCGAGTAGTTGGCTGCCTGCAGCGAGGTGGGCATCTTCTTGAACTTGGCAAAGAAACGATCCGAGAACTTGCGGCTCTCGGGGTTCAGATCCCAATGCCAGCTGTCGGTGAACATCAGGCCTTCCGTGGCTTTGAGGCCCAGGCTGTGGATGTCGGAGCTGAACAGCAGCAGGCCGGCCAGCTTCATGGTCTTGGTCAGGCCGAACTCGCGTGCCGACTTGATGGCATTGATGGTGTCGCCGCCTGCATTGGCCAGGCCCAGAATCTGGGCCTTGGAGTTCTGGGCCTGAAGCAGGAAGGAAGAGAAGTCGGCTGTGTTCAGCGGGTGTCTGACGTTGCCCAGCACCTTGCCGCCAGAGGCATTGACCACGCGGGTGGTGTCGGCCTCCAGCGCCTGGCCAAAGGCGTAGTCGGCCGTCAGAAAGAACCAGCTCTTGCCACCCAGCTCCACCACTGCCTTGCCCGTGCCCTTGGCCAGCGCCACGGTGTCATAGGCATAGTGCACAAAATAGGGGCTGCACTGATCGTTGGTCAGGGCCGAAGTGCCCGCGCCGTTGATGATGTAGACCTTTTTCTTCTCATCGGCCACCTTGCCCATGGCCAGACCGGCACTGGAGGTGGTGCCGCCGATCAGCATGTTCATGCCCTGGGTGTCGAACCACTCGCGCGCCTTGCTCGCTGCGATATCGGCCTTGTTCTGGTGGTCGGCCGTCAGTACCTCGACGGGCTTGCCCAGCAGCTTGCCGCCAAAGTCGTCCACGGCCATCTGCACGGCCAGGGCTCCGCCCTTGCCGTCCACATCGGCATAGAGGCCCGACATGTCGGTGATGAAGCCGATGCGAATCTTGTCCTGCGCCTGAGCGCCTGCAGCGGTCAGCAGGCATCCCAGTGCCAGCGTCAATGTTCTTGGGGAAAAAACGGTAGCGGAGCAAACAGAGCGAGGCTTCATCAGAGTCATCTCCTGAGGTGGTGAGTGCCCGGTCACTGCGACGGGCAGCCAGCATGGTCGCAGCTGGAGCAGGGCGCGCCATCAGGGCAAGCACCGGGGCGGCTGTGACAAGGTATCCGGCGCGACTCGGGAAAATGCCGCAAGCTTCTACACTGCAGTGCAGCAATTTTGGAAAGAACAAGAGATGGATATTCGTCAAGCATTGCAGCAGCGTCGTTCGGTGCGCGCCTTTCTGCCGCAGGCCGTGGCTGCAGCCACGGTGCGGGACTTGCTGGAGACAGCAGCTCAGGCGCCGTCCGGCGGCAATATGCAGCCCTGGCGTGTGACCGCCGTGGGCGGACAGGCGCTCAAGGATTTGTGCGCCAAGGCCAGACAGACCGAGGCCGTGCAGCGCCCCGGCCTGTCCTATCCACCTGGTTTGTGGGAGCCCTACCGCAGTCGCCGCTTTGAAAACGGCGAAGATCTGTACCGCGCAATCAATATCGGCCGCGAGGACAAGGCCGCACGTCTGGCCCAACTGGCCAAGAACGGCCAGATGTTCGGTGCGCCCGTGGGCATTTTCGTGGCCGTGGAGGAGCGCATGGGCTATGCGCAATGGGTGGATCTGGGCATCTATCTGCAGTCCTTCATGCTGCTGGCCGTGGAAAAAGGTCTGGCCACCTGCGCCCAGGGCTTCTGGCGCATGTACAACGACATGCTGATCGAACAGCTGGCATTGCCGGATGGCTACCAGATTGCCTTTGGCATTGCCCTGGGCTACGAAGATGTCAGCGCGCCCATCAACCAGTGGCGCGCAAGCCGTGCTGCCAGCAACGAATGGCTGGTGCTGCAGGGGCTGGATTGAACGGCGGATTAGACGCCTGAGGGTCAGGATAGTTAAACAGCTTCAATGGTGCGCAAATTGTGGCAAAACCAGCCTATACTGCGTGCAGCTCCGGGGTGTGCGAAAGCGCTGAGATGCCAGACACTGTGAAAACAGTGCAGGCGAACCCGACGAACTTGATCCGGTTCATACCGGCGGAAGAAGAGCGGGACCCTGACGCAGGGCCGGTGGATTGACAGGACAACTGGCACGAGTGCCAAGCCTGAAAGCCATAGGCACAGCAAACCCCAGGCGCCTCGCGCACTGGGGTTTTGTCTTTTCTGGACAGCCGGTGCGTGAAGAGCCAGGCCGAAATTGCAGAATTTCGGCGGCACAGACCGGATACCCCATAGTGGGCCGGGCCAGTGCAGGGCAAGATCAGAGCAGGGCCGCACTCCACGGAGCGTTTGATGCATTTCAACCGCTTTGAGGAGACTGCGATGAACGCCCCTGATTCCATTTTCACGCCTGCTGCAGGCCATGCCCCCGATGCCGCCCGTTTTGCCGAGCTGCTGGCCCAGTCGCGCCAGCCGTTTCCGGCATCGACCAAGAGCTATCTGAGTGGCGCGCTGCACCCCCAGCTGCGTGTGCCGGTGCGCGATATTGCGCTCACCAATGGAGAGCAGGTCAGCGTCTACGACACCTCGGGCCCCTATACCGACCCCGCCGTGCAGATCGACGTGCGCCAGGGCCTGCCAAGTGTGCGCGGAGCCTGGATCGAAGCGCGCGGCGACAGCGAATACTATGTGGGTCGCCAGCGCGTGGCGCTGGACGACGGCGGCAAGCGCGGCGAGGAAGATGCTCGCGTGGCCCAGCTGCGCGCCGAGGCGGCTGCGCTGCAGCGCCAGCCGCGCCGTGCCAAATCTGGCCAGAACGTGACCCAGATGCACTATGCCAAGCGCGGCATCATCACGCCCGAGATGGAATATGTGGCCCTGCGTGAAAACGGCCGCCGTGAATGGATGGCGCAGTACCAGCAGGACGCGGCGCGCGAGCTGCGCCTGGCCGGCAACAGCATGGGCGCGGCCATTCCCAAAATCATCACGCCCGAATTCGTGCGCGACGAAGTGGCGCGCGGCCGCGCCATCATTCCGGCCAATATCAACCACCCTGAAATCGAGCCCATGGCCATCGGCCGCAATTTCAAGGTCAAGATCAACGCCAACATCGGCAACTCGGCCGTGACTTCCAGCATCGAGGAAGAGGTGGAAAAGCTGGTCTGGGCCATTCGCTGGGGTGCGGACAATGTCATGGACCTGTCCACCGGCAAAAACATCCACACCACACGCGACTGGATTGTGCGCAACTCGCCCGTGCCCATCGGCACCGTGCCTATCTATCAGGCGCTGGAGAAGGTCGGCGGCATTGCCGAAGACCTGACCTGGCCCATCTTCCGCGACACGTTGATCGAGCAAGCCGAGCAGGGCGTGGACTACTTCACCATCCACGCGGGCGTGCGTCTGGCCTACATCCACCTCACGGCCCAGCGCCGAACCGGCATCGTCTCGCGCGGCGGCTCCATCATGGCCAAGTGGTGCATGGCTCACCACCGCGAGAGCTTCCTCTACGAGCATTTCGAAGACATCTGCGACATCATGAAGCAGTACGACGTGAGCTTCTCGCTGGGCGACGGCCTGCGTCCCGGCTGCGCCAGCGACGCCAACGACGATGCCCAGTTTGCCGAGCTGGCTACGCTGGGCGAGCTGACGCAGATCGCCTGGAAGCATGATGTGCAGACCATGATCGAAGGTCCCGGCCATGTGCCCATGCACATGATCCAGCAGAACATGACCGAGCAGCTCAAGCACTGCCACGAGGCTCCGTTCTACACCCTGGGCCCGCTGACCATAGACATCGCCCCCGGCTACGACCATATCGCTTCGGCCATCGGTGCGGCCATGATCGGCTGGTTCGGCACAGCCATGCTGTGCTATGTCACGCCCAAGGAGCATCTGGGTCTGCCCGACCGCGACGACGTCAAGCAGGGCATCATTGCGTACAAGATTGCTGCCCATGCCGCCGACGTCGCCAAGGGCCACCCGGGCGCGCGCTCGCGTGACGATGCTCTCTCCCAGGCGCGCTTCGACTTCCGCTGGCAGGACCAGTTCAACCTGGGCCTGGACCCCGACACGGCCCAGGCCTACCACGACGAAACCCTGCCCAAGGACAGCGCCAAGGTGGCGCATTTCTGCTCCATGTGCGGACCCAAGTTCTGCTCCATGAAGATCACCCAGGAAGTGCGCGACTTTGCCAAGCAGCAAGGCGTGAGCGCCGAAAACAGCATTGCCGTGGGCATGCAGGCCAAGGCCCAGGAGTTCAACAAGGCGGGTGGGGATTTCTATATTCCCATCGCATCGGACACCACGGCACGTTGATCTGAGATGGTGTGAGGCTGCAGCGCCTGGTCATCAAGCGCTGGCAGCTATTCAATGAAAAGCGCAGCCCCTGGCTGCGCTTTTTTTGGGGGGCGAGTGAGGCTTGGCTGAGCCCGAAGGTCAGATCACGTATTCGGGGCGACCGGCTGCAACCCAGGCCTGATATCGGGCATTGATCTTCGGCGCAATGCGGTGGAACTGCTCCCAGTCGTCGCTCACGCCATACATGGTCTGTTCGTCGACACCGAACTCCTCGAAATAGTCATCCACAAACCTGCTGTCGTGGTCCTCGCCTCGGTAATAGGCCACGGCGAAGGCATTGCCCTCTTCATTCAGCTCCTGGTTCGTGAACTTCTCGTCGAGCACGCGCAGCAGAAACTGGGCGCCGCTCAGCTTCTCGCTCTTCAGCAGCTCGATTTCCTCTTCGGCTTCTTCGACCAGCTCCTGGCTGGCGTAGTCGTTGCGGATCAGCCAGGCCAGAAACATGCCGATATGCGTGGCGCCCGCGGCCTGCGGAAGATCGGCCGGAAAATCCCCGCCGTAGTGCCAGGACGCGTCGTCGTACTTCATCATCTCTCCTTGTGTATGGGCTGCAAGGCAGCGTTCCGCATCAGGGTCATTGCTTCTTGCGCTGGACGGGATCTTATCGGCCGCAGCTTGGTGCGCAGGGCTGGTTCGGGCACTCCGGCACGGCATTCTTCTCGATCAGATGCATATGGAAGACATGTTTTCTGTCTCTGGACCACGCGCCATGAATATGTTGCCATGAGGGCGGGTCCGCACGCGGCAGCTTGCGCTCCAGGTAGTAGATGGCCTGGTCGTCGCCGGAGAATCCGGAGTTCAGAATCCGCCAGCGCAAAGGGTCGGCACCACGCAGAGGTTTGCCGTCGCAATAGATTTGTTCGCCGTCGCTGGCATAGAGATCATTGTCTGGCACCACCTGCAGATGGCGGCTGCGGGTACAGTTTTTCATTCTTCTGCCCCAGTACCACGCTGCCTGGGCATCGGAGCCGTAGCCGCCGCCCAGGTCGCGAAAAGTCAGAGGGTCGCTGCCCGCAAGCGGCTTGAGCGAGGTTTCGTATTCGAAATAGATACTGCTGCGATCCTGCCAATATATGCCCAGCTGGCGAAAGCTGTTCCGGTCGATATTCGGCAGCCGGCTCCAGGCGTGGAAGATGCTGCAGGCATCTCTGGCAATGAATGGCTGATGTTCAAAAATCTCGAAGCTCGCCGCGTCGGCGGTCGCCAGCTTGCGTCCCTGATGCCAGACCTTGGCATCCCGCAAGGTCCAGAGCTCGCTGCCGTAAGTGCCAATCACTTTCTGCCCGGGCAGATCGGCCAGTTTTTTCCAGCTCATTGTTGCGGCCTGTGCTTATTCATGGAGAGATCCTGCGACCCTGTGGATTCGGGTTAGCAGGCGCCGCCGGATCAAACCGCTGACCGGTCGGATCAACCACCAGTAGGGGGTGAAGCTGCGCAGGGCGCTGCCATCGGTGCAATGCACCCGGGTTTGTGTCACCAGCTTCGTCCGGCCTTCGGGCGTCGGTTCCGTGCTGAAGTTGAGCACCAGCTTGGCCAGGTTGGCCTCGGTGTAGCGGGCAAACTGCGCTTCAGGTTCCTGCAGCCGGACCAGACCGTAGTCGCGCTGCCAGAACCGTCCCAGGAGACCGAAGGCCAGCTCTCGATCCGCGTCGCGACCCAGGGGCATGAAGTCGTCGAGGCCGAAAGCCGGGCGCTGGCTCAGCTCGCTTGCTGCCCCCAGCCTGCCAAGCAGACGGTCGGGCAGCTCGCGCAGCCGGATAAAGCCCTTGGCCCATGGGTCTTCCGTTGTGCCAGGGTGCATGACCGCATCCAGCAATATTTTGGGAGGCAGGTCCGAGATGAGGGTATGGCGCTCCTGGAACTGGAAGGCGGGAAGGTATTGATCGATCAGTTGCATCTTGGGTCAGGCGAATTTATCGAGTCCAGCGCACAAGGCGCACCGCAGCAGGCACGCGATCCTCTTTCGGGCTCAGAAGCGCTGATTGTCCGGCGACGGGCAGCAGTCTGCGCCAACTGGTTGTCGAAATGAAAAAGGCAAGCCGCAGGGCCTGCCTTTTTGCTCCGTAATGGAGCAGAGTATGCAGCGTTCGGCTTAGAAAGGGTAGCTGGGAACGCCCCCCGTCAGATCCACCCAGCGGCCCAGCTCCAGCTGGTTGCCCTTGCCCGGCACCATGGCGTAGAACTCGGGGCCGAGTTGGGCCATGCCGTGCGCGGCAATCGAGCTCAGGGCGATAGGGCTCAGAGGAATGCCGTAATGGGCAAAGACCTGGCGCATGTCGCGGCCGATGATGCGGCTGGACAGCACATAGAGCAGCTCATGGTTGCTGATGTTCCGGCTGGCATAGTCTTTCATGCCCAGCGCGTTCTTGTTGGCACTCCAGTAGGCGTCGTTGTAGATCAGGCGCTCGCCGCGACCCAGCAGGCCCAGGAAGTCGATTACATCGGCAGGCTGCGGCTGGGCCTGGCCCAGGCGCTCCCGGGTGTAGATGAAGGCCAGCTGGAAGTGCACGGCGCGCATGGCGTTGTCGGACTTGTTGGCCTTGGTCCAGAAGCGCTGGAACATATCGGCCTGCAGAGCATCGCCGGTCTTGCCCGTGGCGCGTGCCGCCTGGATGTCCAGATAGAGCTTTTTGTGGTCTATGCGCTCGCCGCTATTGTTCTCGGCGCCGTTGGTGATGGCGTACTGGCGCAGGGCACTGGCATTGGCCAGGATGTTGTTGTCGCATTCGACAGGGCAGCCGCCGCCGTTGTCGGTCAGCAGCGTCATATGGCGCATCACGGTGTTGTGGCCCAGCTCATGCCACCAGCCCCAACCTGGGGCAAGGCCTGCGGCGCCATCCGAGGGATTGCCCGAGCACAGAAAACCGCATGCCGCGAGCCAGCCGACAAAATGCTGCACGCCGGGCGCGCGCTGGATGCTGCCGCTGCAGTCCCAGCCCAGCGTCGCGCAGACATTGTTCACATTGGCACTGGCACTCATATTGTTGTAGCCGTTGGCCAGGTGGTTGCTGTCGAAGATCATGCCCTTGAGGCGCTCCACGACATAGGCGCGCGGATGGTGGCTGCCGATGGCGCTTTGGGCGTAGCCAATGGTCTGCTGTACCTCGCCCCCCACCATCTTGGAGGTCTGCCAGCCAAAGTCGCCGCGTTGCAGCGCCTGCACGGCCTCGTCGATCTCCTGTGCGCCGGGATTGCGCGTGAAGTCGAAATGCGCGTATTTGACGCTGCCACGAACGCGCAGCTTGACCACGCTGCCGGCCTTGGCCCCAGAGTAGTTGAGAAACAGCGGACCGCCCCAGGCGGTGCTGTAGCTCAGCGTCTGGCCCGGGCTCAGGCGGGCCTGGTGCCCATCGGGAAAGCGCGGTCGGGTGTAGTTTTCCTGCGCCAGGGGATTGCCACGCGTGCGGATATTGCCGACCCGCAGCGCCAGTGCTGCATCCGCGGCATCCACGATCTGCACCTGCACGGTCTTGCCCGGCACGGCGCCGCGGCCTATGGCTGTGCGGCCATCGGTCTGGGTAATGGTGACATCAATGGTTTCCCAGCTGTCGCTGGTGGCCAGGCTGGTCGAGGCCTTTGGCATCCAGTCGGCAAAATTCAGCGGCGTGCTTTCATGCGCGCGCACGGCATAGCTCAGCGTGTCGGCCGCCATGGTGCGCAGAAAAGTATTGGCATCCGATCGTCTAACCTGCGCGTAGTCCACCTGCTGGCGTGCCAGGTCGGCCCAGAGCACGAGGCGGCGATGCGCCGCCATATAGGGCTTGAGATAGTAGTTGTCGGCAAACAGGTTGATGCCCTGGCCTTCCTGGCCGAGCAGGTCGTTGCGGATGCCGTCGAGAGCGCCGATCAGGCTGGTGTCCGCAGAGAAGTCGGCACTGCTGCCGTTTTTCAGGGCTGCGAGAGCGGACTCATGCGCTCCCAGTCTATCGGCCGCCTGGCGCTGCTGGGCAGCGGTCCTGCCGCCGATCTGGTAGCCGTCGGCGGGCGCCCAGTAATTGCCGGCATAGCCGCCCAGCTCCATGCCCATGGCCTGAAGCACCTGCCGGCCGCCGGCCGAGTCGCCCCAGTTGCTGTGCAGATAGATCACGCCCTTGCCGGCCTGCAGGTAACGGCTGACCTGGTTGCTCAGCGACGCCGAGAACGGCGTGTCCTGGCCGAAGACAAAGACATCGATGCTTTCCCAGCAGCTGTTGGCGGGGTCGGTGATGGCGCAGCTCACCATCTCGGCCTTGCTGCCCAGGCGGGCGACCAGGTTAGTGACCGAGGCCTGGCTGTAGTTCTGCGTCGCCATGCGCAGTGTGGCTGGCAGCGGGCCCTGTGCCTGGCCGGTGGCCAGCCAGGTGAAGCTGCGTCTGAACAGAGGCAGCTGCGTCTGATTGGCGCCCGAGGCCGTGGCGAGCTGCCCCATCAGATCTTTGCCATAAGCCAGCGCACGGCCATTCTGGGCCGTTGCTATGCTGGCCAGCACGTTGCCGTTGTTGGCCACCAGCAGTGGGCTGGCGCTGGTCGACAGCAAGGGACTGACGCGCTGGCTGTTGTTGCCGAAGTCCAGGGCCGCAGCCGTGCTGTCGTCCAGCAACTGGGCGAGCAGTCTTTGCTGCTGAAAGCGGGTCTGCTGGATCAGCTGCGTTGCCGATTGCAGCAGCTCCGTCTGGTCCTCGGCCAGCAGCAGGCGGCTGTCGCCGGCGCGCAGGGCCTGTTCAATGCGGC
Organism: Comamonas sp. AG1104; assembly: GCF_003350425.1. Classification (NCBI taxonomy): domain Bacteria; kingdom Pseudomonadati; phylum Pseudomonadota; class Betaproteobacteria; order Burkholderiales; family Comamonadaceae; genus Comamonas; species Comamonas sp. AG1104. Next base: position 94,482 of record NZ_QQAS01000010.1, read on the forward strand.
TGCTGGTCGGCGGCTCGGTGACCGGCGGGAGCACCGCAGGCGGATCGACTTCAGGAGGCGCAACATCGGGAGGCGGGACGCCGGGAGTGCCGGGCTGCGCAGGGGTTTCGGTGCCAGGAGGCGTGGCAGGGGAGGTGTCACCGGAGCCACCGCCGCCGCAGGCGGTCAGGGCAAGGCTTGCCAGGAGAGTCAGAGTCCAGCGTGGAAACATGGGTTTGGAAGTCAGGGCGCCGCAACTGGCAGTCATGCTGCGTCGCTGCGGTCAAAGAAACTACCTATTTTTAGGTAGTGAAACGGGCGTAAAGCCGATAAAGCGCGGCGCAGTGTAGCCCTGTCCGTGAGCTTTATTGAGCATGGCCCAACGAGACGACCCAATCCGAAACATGGCGTGGCAACCAGTTATTGACTCAGCACAAATGTCAATCGCGAAATAGGCTGCATCCAGGTGTTTTGTTAATAACTGATAAGTCCTGAGTGACTCAGGACTATTTGTTAAAAAATTGATTGAAATGTAATGCTGATAAAGAATTGATGCTTCTAAATCAATAGCAAAATAATTCAATGAAAAATTCGAGTGTTTAATTTTGTAATTTATGTTTTAAATATGTGACTTATTCATTGATTTGGTATTTTGGGCGAATTGATTTCAGCGGCGGAGTTTTCAGACGGCACGGCCCTGGCTTGCTATTCGCACTGCTCAAGGCAGTAAAGAAAATGGGAGCCTGAGCTCCCATGTTTTATCTGTCCGTGCCAATACGCTTTATCGCCAGTACTGGCATTTGCTTTCCGCCTTGGTGGTCCAGATCTGCTCGGCAGGCAGCTTCTTGATGATCTTGTAATAGTCCCAGGTGCCCTTGGACTCTGCCGGCGACTTGACCTGCATCAGATACATATCGTGCACATAGCGGCCATCTTCACGGATGTAGCCCTGGCCGAAGAAGTCGTCGATCTTGGTGCTTTTCAAGGTGGCCATGACCTTGTCGGCATCGAGCGTGCCGGCTTTTTCCACGGCCTTGAGGTAGTTCATGGTGGCCGAGTAGTCGGCAGCCTGGATCTCGCTGGGGCGGCGCTGGGTCTTGGCCATGAAGGCGTCGGCAAACTTGCGCGAGCCGTCGTTCATGTCCCAGTACCAGGGGGCGGTGAACTGCATGCCTTCGGTGTTCTTCAGGCCCAGGCTGTGGATGTCGCTGAAGAAGACCAGCAGGCCGGCCAGCTTCATGTTCTTGGTGACGCCGAACTCCTTGGCCGCCTTGATGGAGTTGATGGTGTCGCCGCCCGCATTGGCCAGGCCCAGAATCTGCGCCTTGCTGTTCTGTGCCTGCAGCATGAAGCTGGAGAAGTCGCTGGCGTTGAGCGGCGTCTTGACCGAGCCCAGCACCTTGCCGCCACGCGCTTCGATGATCTTGCTGGTGTCCGCTTCCAGGGCATGGCCGAAGGCATAGTCGGCCGTCACAAAGAACCAGCTCTTGCCGCCCGTATCCACCACCGCGCCGCCCGTGCCCTTGGCCAGGGCCACGGTATCGAAGGCGTAATGCACGGTATAGGGACTGCATTGTTCATTGGTCAGCGCCGAGCTGCCCGCACCGTTGTCGATGAAGACGCGCTTTTTCTCCTGGGCGACCTTGGCCATGGCCAGGGCCGTGGCGGAGTTGGTGCCGCCGAACACCAGGCTGATGCCTTGCGTGTCTATCCACTCGCGGGCCTTGCTGGCCGCGATATCGGCCTTGTTCTGGTGGTCGGCCGTCAGCAGCTCAATGGGCTTGCCCAGTACCTTGCCGCCAAAGTCGTCAATTGCCATCTGTATGGCAACGGCACCGTTCTTGCCTTCCACATCGGCATAAAGGCTGGACATGTCGGTGATGAAGCCGATCTTGACTTTCTCCTGTGCCATGGCGGGAGCCGCGAAGGCCGCCGTCAGGGCGAGAGCCAGCAGGGAAGCAGTGGGCGCAGACTGGGACAAGCGATGCATGGAGTCTCCTGAAAATTATGAGAAATGTGGAGAGAGCGTGCAGCATCCGGTCGGCGGGTGGCCACCGTCGCTGCATCGCAGCAAACATGCTAGGGGCGGCTATTGCGTCTGGCATCGGGGCAAGCACTTGCGGGAAATCCCAAGGGATCCATCTACTTTGATAGCTTCTATCGCTTGTATTTAATCGATTTCAGATCGTTTTATTGCTGAAATCTATGGGTAAAAAGAGCAATGTGCTTTTATTCTGATAGCGGCTGCAGCGAGATACCCTTGCTAGCCATACCGCGCCAGCGCCATGAAAAAAGCAGCCCGCAGGCTGCTTTGGTAGATGTTTTGGCAGGGATTGCACCTGGCGCTGCAGGCTATGCCGTGCGAGGCGCGCGAATCGCGGTCTTGGGGCGGAAGGCCTTGCAGATCTCGTCATGGGTCTCGAGATAGGGGCCGCCGATCAGGTCGATGCAATAGGGCACGGCGGCAAAAATGCCGTTGACCTTTTGCTTGCCGTCCGCGTCCTTGAGGCCTTCCAGCGTCTCGGCAATCGCCTTGGGCTGGCCCGGCAGATTGATGATCAGGCTGCTGCCGCGTATCACCGCTACCTGGCGCGAGAGGATGGCCGTGGGCACAAAGGCCAGGCTGATCTGGCGCATCTGCTCGCCAAAGCCCGGCATCTCCTTGTGGGCCACGGCCAAAGTGGCCTCGGGCGTCACATCGCGCAGCGCGGGGCCGGTGCCGCCGGTGGTCAGCACCAGGCTGCAGCCCGCATCGACCAGCTCGATCAGCGCCGCGCTGATGCCGGCCTGCTCGTCGGGAATCAGGCGAGGCTCGAACTGGATGGGGTTCTTGAGCGCGCGGCTCAGCCATTCCTGCAGCGCGGGCAGGCCCTTGTCTTCATAGACACCGCTGCTGGCGCGGTCGCTGATGGAGACAATGCCGATCTTCACGGCATCGTGAAGATATACGGGCGCATCACTCATCGCCGTCGTCCTGGGCAGCCGCATCGGCCTTGCCGGCGTTGGCCAGCTGCTCGCGCACCAGCTGGAACAGGTCGCGGTAGGCGCGGCCCTTGCTGACTTCCTTGGGCTCGGCATCGGGGCCGGCGGCAGCAGCCGCTGCGGCGGCTTGTTCCTTGGCTTTCTCGATGTCCTTGCGCGACTGGCGAATCAGCGAGCGCAGCTGTTGCACGTCGGAGCCGGGGAAATGCTCCAGCCAGATGGACAGGGCCGCTTCCTCGACGATGAGGCGGTCGCGCCATTGCTCGGCCACCTGCAGCGACATTTTTTCGCTGGCCGAGCCATTGCGCTGCTCGTCCAGAGCCTGCTTCACGGCCGCGACCTGTTCAGGCGTCAGCTTGCGCATGAGCTTGCCGACATATTGCATCTGGCGGCGCTTGCCTTCGAAGTTGGTGATGCGCTTGGCCTCGGCCAGCGCGTCGATCAGTTGATCGGATAGCTGCAGGCGCTTGAAGAGGTCGCTGCGCAGCGTCATCAGCTCCTTGCCCAGATCCTGCAGCGCATCACTTTCGCGCTTGAGGTCGGTCTTGGTGGAGTCGTAGGTGCCTTTGAGTTCGGCCTTCAGTTCAAGGTCCAGTTCGCTGCCTTCGGCAACGAACTTTCCGCGAACAAAATAGCCTTTGGTGGGTTTGCGTGACATGGTAAGGGGGCAATATCGGTGGCAGCGCAGAGGGCGCCGCAGTGGCGGCTATCATATCCGCCGCTATGAAAAAACCTCGCTCCAGCAATACAAGCACTTCCAGTGCACAGGCCCAATCCGCACCGCAAGCCGGTTTCAGCTTCAGCCAAGCCTTTTTTGAAGGCCTGGTGGACCAGGCTCTGAGCCACGCCAAGAAGCTGGGTGCGACGGATGCAGGCTCCGAGGCTTCCGAAGGCTGCGGCCTGTCGGTCAGCGTGCGCAAGGGCCAGCTGGAGACCGTGGAGCGCAACCGCGACAAGTCGCTTGGCGTGACCGTCTATCTGGGCCAGCGCCGGGGCAATGCCAGCACCTCGGACTTCTCCGAGGCCGCCATCAAGCAGACCGTGCAGGCCGCCTTCGACATTGCCCGCTTCACGGCCGAAGACCCGTTTGCCCGCCTGCCCGACAGCGCCGATATCGCGCTGCCCGGCACGCACCGCGATCTGGACCTGTTCCATCCATGGGATATCACCAGCGAGCAGGCTGCCGAGATGGCGCTGCGCTGCGAGGAGGCCGCCTTCAAGACCCACCGCCGTGTGAGCAACAGCGAAGGTGCGGGTGTCTCGGCCCAGCAAAGCCATTTCTTCACGGCCCATACCAACGGTTTTCGTGGCGGCTACGCCAGCTCGCGCCACAGCATGTCGGTGGCGCCCATCGCGAAGCTGCCCGGCAAGAATGGCGAGATGCAGCGCGACTACTGGTATAGCTCCATGCGCAATGCTGCCGATCTGGCCTCGCCAGAGGCCGTGGGCCGCTACGCCGCAGAGCGCACGCTGAGCCGTCTGGGCAGCCGCAAGATCCCGACCACCGAATGCCCGGTGCTGTTCGAGTCGCCCCTGGCTGCCGGCCTGCTGGGCAGCTTTGTGCAGGCTGTCAGCGGCAGTGCCCTCTATCGCAAAAGCACCTTTTTGCTCGACTCCATGGGCAAGCCCATCTTCCCCAAGCACATCGATATCGAGGAAGACCCCTTCATTCTGGGCGGCAAGGGCAGCTCGCCCTTCGATGAGGAAGGCGTGCGCGTGCAGGCCCGCAAGGTGGTCGATGCCGGCCGCGTGGAAGGCTATTTCCTGTCCAGCTACTCGGCGCGCAAGCTGGGCATGAAGACCACGGGCAATGCCGGCGGTTCGCACAATCTGGTCATGACTTCGCGCCGCACCAAGGCGGGCGACGATCTGGATGCCATGCTCAAGAAGCTGGGTACGGGGCTGTTCGTGGTCGAGCTGATGGGCCAGGGCGTGAACTATGTGACCGGCGACTATTCGCGCGGCGCCAGCGGTTTCTGGGTGGAAAACGGCGAGATCGCCTTCCCCGTGGACGAAATCACGATTGCCGGCAATATGAAGGACATGTTCAAGGGCATCGAGGCCATCGGAGCCGATGCCTATAACTACGGTGCCAAGACCGTGGGCTCCATTCTTGTCAATCGCATGAAGGTGGCGGGCAGCTGATCGCTGTCGGTCGCTCCATGAAAAAAGCAGCCAGGCGGCTGCTTTTTTTCATTTCTGCATCAGCTCTCGGCTGCGGCCTGAACTATGCAGTGCGAGAGTTTCTCGAAATGCTTGTGGGCATCGGCACTGAGTTCGATCTGCTTGCGTCTGGCATCCTCGGTATCAGCCAGCAGGATCCAGCCTTTCTGGCGCATGGACTTCAGACGGGTGTGAATCGTGGCCGGAGACCCCAGTTCACGCTGGGCCATCAGGTCTCTGACGCAAAGACGCTCCTGACGCGTGCCGGCATTGGCAATTTGCTCCAGCAGGCGCTCCTCCAGTGGATCCAGCGCGGGCAGCATGGGCAGATTGCGGATGGTCGCTGCCAGGTGCAGAAAGCGTAGATAGATATCGGCAGACAGGGACTTAGGCATGAGAAGGCAAAAACAGACGACGTGCCGCTAACGAAGAGCGAATAAACGGCACTCATAATACTGCGCAGACAGTGAACAAGCTCGGCGGTAGCGCATGAAGAACATTTGGACGCAATTTTCGGTGGCGGTTATCACGGCTTTGCTGTTCCTGGCAATGCTGGCTCTGAATCAGTGGATTTTCTCCGAACTGGAATTTGTCAGAGGCGTCAACTGGATTTACCTGCCTGCCGGTGCTCGTCTGCTTTGTACCCTCCTTTTTGCGGAGGCGGGCGTGGTCGGGCTTTTCGTCGTGTCATGGCTGGTCTGCAACTTTTACTTTTTCCCGGATGACTGGTTGCGGGCATTTGCGGGCGGCATCATGGCCACGCTTGCCCCCTATGGCACTTATTGCGCAGCTCGCAAATGGATGGGGCTCGGGCGATCTCTCAGTGATCTCACGCCGCGTCGCCTGCTGTGGCTCAGTGTCATTTACGGACTGAGCAATGCCTTGCTGCACCAGGCCTGGTCCGTCGTCAGAGGGGAAGGCTTTCAGCTGGACCAGCTTCTGGTGATGATTCTGGGCGATTTCAGCGGCACTTTGATCGTCCTGTATGTATTCAAGGCCTTGCTTATGCTGCCGATCAAAACGGACCGGTACCTGCTCAAGTAAGACCGTTTTCCGTCCCGGCGTTCGATTTGACCGCTTTCGCCGCCAGCCATGACTGATGGCAAGTCATACTAGGGGGCTTGATCTAGAAAATCCAATATCAGTTGTCAGTGTCATGAGTTCTGCATCCTCACCCACCTCCGGCATGAGTCGTCCGGACTGGCTCAGCGCCATCATCGTCATCGTGGTCTGGGGTCTTAATTTCGTGGTCATGAAGTGGGGGCTGGCCAAGCTCTCGCCCCTGCTGCTGTGCGCGCTGCGCTTTGCCGCGGCATCGCTGCCGTTTCTGCTGTTCGTGCGCCCGCCCAAAAATCTTTCCTGGGGCTTGCTGGCCGCCTACGGGCTGGTGCAGGGGGTTGGGCAATTCGGCCTGCTGTTCACCGGCATGAAGCTGGGCATGCCTGCCGGCATGGCATCCGTGGTGCTTCAGACCCAGGCCTTCATTACCATGCTGCTGGCGGCTGCGTTTTTGCACGAGAAACCGCAGCGCTGGCAATGGATGGGCTTGCTCATCGCTCTTGCAGGGCTGCTGCTGATCGGTGCAGCCCATGGTGAGGGGACATCGGATATGACGCTGATCGGTTTTGTGCTGACCGTGGGCGCCGCAGCCATGTGGGCCGGCTCGAACCTGCTGACGCGGATGGCGGCCAGGCAAGGCTCGTATGAGCCGGTGTCCTTCATCGTCTGGACCAGCGTCTTCCCCATGCTGCCCCTGCTGTTGCTGTCCCTGTGGGTGGATGGCGTGGATTCGGTGACTTCGCAGCTGCAGTCCATAGGCTGGAGCGAGCTTGGAGTGATTGCCTATCTGGCCTTTTTGTCCACCTTGCTGGGCTATGGCCTGTGGACGCGGTTGCTGCAGCGCTATGCGGCCAGCACCGTGGCCCCTTTGTCGCTGCTGGTGCCGGTGATCGGTCTGCTGTCGGCCATGCTGCTGCTGGGGGAAGCCCCCAACGGCCTGCAATGGCTGGGTACGCTGGGTGTTCTGCTGGGCATGGTGGTCAACCAGTTTGGCGGCAAATGGCGGCGCTGAGACACTGGCTGGCTGGCTGATAGCAGGGCACATCCGCCGCACTGCTGCGGCGGCCTGTGACTGCCCGTCAGAGCGCTTTGCCACTGCAGCTCAGGCTCGCAAGTCATAGCTGTTGTCGATCAAAGTTTTTTTGATCACTCGGCCTGAATCACGAATATTGAACCCCGTTTTCGTCATTATTATTGCCATCATCCATATAAAAGCATGACTTTCCTATTCCGGATTCGAGCCGGCCTGGGATGCGAATATGCAAAGGAATAATGATGCGTGAGGGAGATATTGGCGCGATGCCTCCTGAGCTGCAGCTGGCCCAGCTGCAGGCCTTGGACAGGGTCATGGCCATGGCTGAATTTGGCCTGGATGGGTCGTTGCACCGTGCCAATGACAACTATCTGCAGCTCATGGGGTTTACGCGTGAGCAGTCTCTGGGTCGCCCACATCGCAGCTTTTGCTCTGCGCGTCTGGCCGACAGTGCCAGGTATCGGGAAATCTGGACGCATCTGTGTGCAGGCAATGCCTACTCCGGCGTGGTGGAGCGACTACGCAGCGATGGCAGCAGTTGCTGGCTGGAAGCTACCTATTCACCGGTGATGGATGCCCAGGGCCGGGTGATGCATATCCTGAAGATCGCTACCGACGTCACGCAGCGGCGAGCCCGGGAGCAGGCGCAGCAGGAGCACCTGCATCGCTTGTCCCTGGTGGCCGATGCCTCCGACACGGCAGTGGTCATCAGTGATGGAAGCTCGCGCATCGTGCATGTCAACGGCGGCTTTACGCGCATGTTCGGCTGGTGCACCGAGGAGGTCGCGGGGCACATGCCGATTACCTTGCTGGCTCCTCAGGCGTCCGAGGCCTTTGTGGACCAATATCGCTCGGAATTGCGCGCCGGCCAGCCTGTGGGGCGTGAGGAGATCGTGGTCGGCAAACATGGGCAGCGCTACTGGGCCAAGGTCATCAGCAACCCCATTCTCGACGCGGACGGGCGCTGGCAATACACGGTTTCGATGCTGACCGATATCACGCGTTCCAAGATGCATGAGGCCTTGCAGCACCGCGTGCTGGAGGCCATGGCGCGCGAGCGGCCGCTGGTGGAAGTGCTGGAGATGGTGTGTCTGGAGGTCGAGAGGATTGCTCCGGAGGTGACGGCATCGATTCTCGAGGTGGATGCTCAGGGGCTGCTCCATCCGCTGGCCGGACCAAGCCTGCCGCATTCTTATTCAGCGCTGCTGGACGGGGTGGCCATAGGGCCGAATGTGGGCTCCTGCGGAACGGCGGCCTGGCGCAACGCGCCGGTGCTGGTGGACGATATTGCAGATGACCCGCTGTGGACGGATTTCAAGCACCTGATCCTGCCGCTGGGGTTCAGAGCCTGCTGGTCCACTCCCATTTGCAACAGCGGCGGCAAGCCGATCGGCACTTTCGCGTTCTATTACCGGGAGCAGCTGAGCGGGGGTGCCTCGACTTTTCACCAGCAACTGGTGGATGCCTGCATCCATCTGTGCGCCCTGGCGCTGGAGCGCGAGCTGTCGCGTGCGCGCATTCGTCAGCTGGCCTTCTACGACGGCCTGACCGGATTGCCCAATCGAAGTCTGCTGCAGGCCAAGGCCGATCAGGCGATTGCGTCAGCTGCCGGCAATGACGAACAGCTGGCGGTGCTGTTCATCGACCTGGACCGGTTCAAGCAGGTCAATGACTCTCTGGGTCATCCTGTGGGGGATGAATTGCTGCGCAATGTCGCGACGCGATTGCAGTGCGTGCTGCGCAGCTGCGATATTGCCGGGCGTTTGTCGGGCGACGAGTTTGTTGCCGTGCTGCCGCAATGCGATGCGGAGCATGTTGCCAATACCATCGAACGCCTGCAGGAGCTGCTGGCAGAGCCCCTGAATATTGCCGACACCTCGCTGTCCATATCCGCCAGCGTGGGCATTGCAATGTTTCCCATGGACGGCAGGGATATGGAGACCCTGGTGCACCGTGCCGACATGGCCATGTACCAGGCCAAGAGCAAGGGGCGCGGCCGTTTCTGTTTCTTCAGCAGCGAAATGAACCGCTTGGCCCAGGAGCGTCTGGCACTGGAGACTGCCCTGCGCAAGGCGCTCAAAAGCGGTGGCCTGCGCCTGCACTATCAGCCTCAGATCGAAATGGCCACCGGCCGTCTGTATGGCGTGGAGGCCCTGGCGCGCTGGACCCATGCAGAGCTTGGCGAGATTTCGCCCGCCCGCTTTATCCCGCTGGCCGAAGAGTGCGGGCTGATCGCCGATCTTGGAAACTGGGCACTGGAAGAGGCCTGTCGCCAGCTGTCGCAGTGGCGGGCCAAGGGAATGGAAGTCCCCGCAGTGTCGGTCAATCTGTCGCCATCGAGCTTTCACAATCTGGATTTGCCACGGATGATCGCCGATACGCTGGACCGCAACGATCTGGCGCCGCAGGACCTGACCCTGGAGCTGACGGAAAGCATTTTGCTGGACACCAACCCCAGCACCATGAAGACCATCAACGAGGTGCATGCACATGGCGTGCGCCTGTCCATGGATGATTTCGGCACCGGCTACTCCAGCCTCAGCTATCTGCGCCGCCTGCCGGTCAGTGAGCTCAAGCTCGATCGCAGCTTCGTGGCCGATCTTGAGCACGACGAGGCGGCTCGGGCGTTGAGCAGTGCCATTTTGGGCATTGGCAAGAGTCTGCACCTGACCGTGGTGGCGGAAGGAGTGGAGACGCCAACGCAGAGCGTGATGCTTTGCGAGCAGGGCTACCCGGTGGCGCAAGGCTTTCTGTTCGCCCGGCCGCTGGCTCCAAAAGAGTTTGAGCACTGGCTGGCTGCCAACCCGGCTTCCCCGGTGCCGACCGTGCAAGGCGCCGTCGCCGCATGAACTTGCGGTGCCGAGGTTCGGCGCAGATCGCTCCGGCAGCGATGACGTGATGCGCAGACGTGGCTGAGAGGCCGCGCGTATTGTGGCGCGGCCGAGGCTTTGGCGGCATTGCGGCATTGCGGCATTGCGGCATGGCCATCATGGCTATGCGGGCATGGTTGCAGCTTCAACGTTGTGCCTCAAGACTTCAGTAGGCGGCTCCTGGCAGCGCCGGGGCCGCCACTGTGGAGCCGGCAAACTGGGTACGCAGCTTGCGCGCGGCATTCACGAACATCAGCACATCCACCCCCACGGCGACAAAGCTGCAGCCGAGTTGAAGGTAGCGCTGTGCCAGCGCGGGGTCCGAGGTCAGCGTACCTGCCGCCTTGCCGCTGGCAACGATGGTTCGCATCGCTGCCTCGATGGCGGCCTGCACTTCGGGGTGGCCGGGGTTGCCGCGATGGCCCATGGAGGCCGCCAGGTCGGCCGGGCCTATGAAGACGCCGTGCACGCCGTCCACGGCGCAGATGGCTTCGAGATTTTTCAGGGCCGTGGTGGTCTCGGCCTGCACCAGCAGGCAGACCTCGTCGTCGGCCACATTCAGATAGTCGGCGCGGCTGCTCCACTGAGAGGCACGTCCCACGGCACTGCCGACGCCGCGCACGCCCAGGGGCGGGTATTGCGTGGCGGCCACGATGGCCCGGGCCTGGTCTGCTGTATCGACCATGGGCACGAGCAACGTCTTGACGCCTATGTCCAGCATCTGCTTGATCAGGGCCGTGCTGCCTTCCACGACTCGCACCACCGGCTGAGCTGGGTGCGGGGCCACGGCCTGCAGGGCCGCCAGGGTGCTGCGCAGATCGTTGGGCGCATGCTCGCCGTCGATCAGCAGCCAGTCGTAGCCCGTGGTGGCGGCGGCTTCGGCCAGATAGGGGTCGGCCATGGACAGCCATAGTCCGATCTGGGGCTGGCGGGCGGAGAGGGCGGTCTTGAACGGGTTGTATGCAGGCATGCTTTTCTCGGTTTGACTATTCATGGCGTGGCATGGGGCCACGGCGATGCAGGAGGCACTGGTTCACAGCAGGTGGCCGGCGGGCAGCGGCCTGCCAGCCAGGTGGTCGACGATATTGGCGGCGGTCAGCGTCGCCACGCGCAGCGCTGCCTGGCGCGTCACGCCGGCCACATGCGGCGTCAGCAGCACCTGCGGCAGCCGGGCCAGCGGATGGCCCTGGGGCAGCGGCTCGATGTCGAAGGTGTCGAGTCCGGCGCCGCCCAGGTGGCCGCTTTCCAGTGCTGCCAGCAGCGCGGCCTCGTCGACCACGGGGCCGCGCGCTGTGTTGATCAGCAGGCTGCCCGGGCGCAGCAGCGCCAGTTCCTTCGCGCCTATCAGGCCGCGTGTCTGCTCGGTCAGGGGGCAGTGCAGGCTCAGTATGTCCACGCGGGGAAGCAACTGGCGCAGATCGGGCTCGCAGTCAAAGTCGTCAGCCTGGCCCGCGGGGCGCAGCACCAGTACCTTGGCGCCCAGGGCCGCAGCCAGCTGAGCGGTGGCGCGGCCTATGGCGCCATAGCCGACGATGCCCACCGTGGCGCCGCGGAAGTCGCGGCCCTGCCAGTTGCTGCCGGCCCAGCCGCCGGCGCGCACCTGCTGGTCCAGCTGAGGCAACTGGCGCACCAGCGCCAGCATCAGCGCCAGTGCATGCTCGGCAACAGCAGGGGCATTGGCGGCCTGTGCCACGGCCACGGCCACGCCTTGGGCGCGCGCAGCTTCCATGTCCACGCTGTCCACGCCGGCTCCGTTCTTGGCCACGATGCGCAAGTCGGGGGCTGCTCGCAACACGGCAGCGCTCACAGGCTTGGAGCCGCGCAGCACCAGGGCCTGGGCGCCGGTCTGCGGCAGCCGCTGGGCCAGGCTTTGCTCAGTGATGGGCTCGGCCATGAAATGGATCTGTCCGCCGGCTTGCTGCACCACGGCCTGGGCTTCGGGTGCCCAGTGCTCGGCGGTGACGAGAACATTGAATGAAGTGGAGGTTGTGGTCATGCTTGTTCGTTCACCCAGTCCGGCTGCACGCGCACATGGCGGATATGCTGGCGGAACACGGTATAGGCCAGATGCAGCGCGCCGTCGGCGCCTTGGCGGATGGAGGGGTAGGAGTATTCGCGGTTGCGGCCGCGCTCGGAATCATTGCTCATGCACCAGCCGTCGCCCACCTCGAGGTTGCGTTGCCAGGGCCAGCTCAGACCGTCGTCGGCCGACAGGGCCAGCGTCATGGGCGCACGCGGAGCGCCCCAGAACGCACGGCGCTCGCCGGCTGCAGCCTTGGCTGGTGTTGCCGAGCTGTCGCCCAGCTCGTCATACAGTGACTCGCGCCGCTCAGTGGCATCGGCGGCGCTGCTGGCGTTGAAGATCATGGCCAGACGCCCGTCGGCCAGGCGCAGGGCCTGGATGGATGAGTTGTTGTTCGGCAGCTCCGTGGCCTCGGGCTCCTGCCAGCTCAGGCCGCCGTCGTCGCTGCGGCTGCGGTAGACATGGTCGGCCCAGCGACTGCGAAAGAACGCCAGCAGGCCGCCGTCCGAAGCCTGCACGATGTTCATGTGAACGCAGCCCAGGCTGCCGGGCACGGCAATGCGCTGCCAGCTGCGTCCCTGATCTGCCGAGCGCAGCACGCCGCTGTCGTCGTGGCTGCCGTCCCAGGCCTGGCCCGGCTGGGCGCGGCAGTGGAAGACCGGCAGCAGCCAGCTGCCGTCCGTATGTACATGGATGGGTTGGCGCACGAAGGTGCCGGCTGGCGCATCGGCCAGCGTCTCGGTGGGCTCCCAGCTCAGGCCCTGGTCGCGAGACAGGCGCCGGCGCACCACCGAGGTGTTCTGATGCCCCGAGTGCTGGGCCGTGTGCAGCAGCCACAGTTCGCCGCCCGGTGCGGGAAACAGCACGGGGTTCTGTTCCGAGCGTTCGGCATCGTGGGAGAGCTGGGTGGGCTCGGTCCACTGAGCGGCACCGGGGGCAAGGCGCGACATGAAGACCGAGATGTCGGAGCGGCCCTCCATGGAGCCGCCGAACCACACGCAGCCCAGGGTGCCGTCGTCCAGCACCATCAGATTGGCGGCATGGGCCTGCACACAGGGCGAGGGCAGGTCCGCCACCAGGCGGTCCGGGTCCTCGGCATGTGGGCGCAGCAATCCATCAAGCATTGGTTTTCCTTGGTTTGTCATGACAGTGTGCTGTCTTCAATGTTCCTGTTTGCGGTGCGGGCCGATGGATGGGGCCTGGCAAGAGCCAGTGCCGCCCATGCAGCCCGTGCCACCCCGCAGCGAGTAGACGTGGGAGTTTCATCTGCTGCGGGGAAGCGGCATAGCCGCTCTGGCATGTCAATCGGCCTTGATCTTCGCTGTCTTGATGAGACCGCCCACGCGCTGGTATTCACGCGGCACGAAGGCACGCAGCTCTGTGGCGTCGCCGCTGCCCGGGGTCACGCCCAGATCGCGCAGCTTGGAGGCCACCTCTGGCTGCTTGAGGGCCTTGGCCAGTGCACCGGAGAGCTTGGCGCTGATATCGGCGCTGGTCTTGGACGGAGCAAACAGTGCGTACCAGGCCGAGAACTCGAACTGCGGGTAGCCGGCTTCGGCGAAGGTCGGCACATTGGGCAGCTCGGGCAGACGGGTGGTGGAGCCCACGGCCAGGGCGCGCACCTTGCCGCCGCGCAGCAGGGGCATGGAGTTGGTCGCGGTATCAAAGATGACCGGAATGCGCCCGCCGATCAGATCCACGATGTGGGCATTGCCGCCCTTGTAGGGCACGTGGGTCATGGGGACCTTGGCAATGGACACGAACAGTTCGCCGGCCAGGTGCAGCGGCGAGCCGTTGCCCGAGGAGCCGTACATCACGGCCTGCGGGTCCTTGCGGGCCGCTTCCGCCACATCCTTGAGCGATTTGTAGGGCGAGTCGTTGGCGGTGATGGCGATGATGGGGGCGCTACCGATCATGCCGATGGGCTCGAAGTCCTTGACGGGGTCGTACTCGGTCTTGATCAGATGCGGGCTGGCGGCGTGCGTGGCCAGGCCGCCGACAAGCAGCGTGTAGCCGTCGGCCGGCGCGCGCGCCACGATGCCAGCGCCCAGCAAGGCGCCGGCACCGGGCCGGTTGTCCACCACGCTGGCGGTTCCCAGTACCTCGCCCATCTTCTGGCCGACCAGCCGCCCCAGCATGTCATTGGCGCCGCCCGCAGGATAGGGCACCACAAAGGTGATGGGCTTGCTCGGGAAGTTTCCCTGGGCCTGTGCCAGCGGCATGGCACCGGTCAGGGCCAGTGCTGCCAGCGCGCCCAGCACGGGCCTGCGGGTGAGGTATCGGGATTTGCTCATGGTTTGTCTCCTGTTGTGAATGGTTCTAGCGACCGTGTTGCGTCAATCCAGTTGTCCCTGGCAGACGTATTTGATATGCAGGTAATCGTCGAGTCCGTGAGTGGAGCCTTCGCGGCCGTAGCCCGACTCCTTGACGCCGCCAAAGGGGGCGGCCTCTGCGGCCAGAGCGCCTTCGTTGATGCCCACGATGCCCGACTCCAGGGCATCGGCGACACGCCAAATGCGGCGTATGTCCTGGCTGTAGAAATAGGCGGCCAGACCGAACGGCGTGTCGTTGGCGGCGGCGATGACCTCGGCCTCGTCGTCGAACATGGTCAGCGGAGCCACGGGGCCGAAGGTTTCCTCGCAGGCGCAGGCCATGGAGGCCGTGGCGCCCGAGAGCACGGTGGGGGCGTAGTAGGTGGGGCCCAGATCCGTCAGGCGCTTGCCGCCGGTGAGCACCTTGGCGCCCTTGGCCACCGCGTCCTCCACATGTCGGGCGATCTTCTCGACCGCGCGGTCATTGATCATGGGGCCGATCTGCGAGGCCGGGTCGCTGGCCGGGCCCACGTGCAGGGCTGCCACGCGGGCGCTGAGCTGCTGGGCAAAGGCCTCATAAACCGAGCGGTGCACAAAGACGCGATTGGGGCAGACGCAGGTCTGGCCGCCGTTGCGGAACTTGGCGGCCATGAAGCCGTCCACGGCGGCCGCCACATCGGCATCCTCGAAGACGATGAAGGGCGCATTGCCGCCCAGCTCCAGCGAGAGCTTTTTGAGCGTGTCGGCGCTGCGGCGCGCCAGATGCTTGCCCACGGGCGTGGAGCCGGTGAAGGTGATCTTGCGCACGCGGCTGTCGTCTAGCCACATGTCCACCACCTCGGGCGTGCGCTCGCGCGAGGCTGTGACGATGTTGAGCACGCCGGCCGGCACGCCGGCTTCATGTGCCAGCAGCACCAGGGCCAGCGAGGTCAGCGGCGTGTCTTCGGCCGGCTTGCAGACCACGGTGCAGCCCGCAGCCAGGGCCGGCGCGATCTTGCGTGCGATCATGGCGGCCGGGAAGTTCCAGGGTGTGATGGCGGCGACCACGCCCACGGGCTCGCGCAGGGCGAACATGCGCCGGCCCGGCACGGGCGCGGGAATGACTTCGCCGTTCATGCGCGTAGCGGCCTCGCCGAACCATTCGATATAGCTGGCGGCATAGGCCACTTCGCCCTTGCCTTCGGCCAGCGGCTTGCCCTGCTCCAGCGAGATCAGCGTGCCCAGATCGTCCTGATGGGCCAGCACCAGGTCGTTCCAGCGCTTGATGATGGCGGCGCGCTGCTTGGCCGGCAGCTTGCGCCAGGCAGGCAGGGCCGCCTGGGCAGCGTCCACGGCGGCGCGCGCATCAGCCGCACCTGAATCGGGAACGCTGGTGATGGTGTTGCCGGTGGCCGGATCGGTCACGGCAAAGCTGGCGCCGCTGGCAGCGGGCGTCCAGGCGCCGGCGATGAAGTTGGCGCTGCGCTGCAGTTCGGTGCGTTGCAGTCTGAGTGGCGTGGCGTTCATGGTGAAAATCGCAGAAAGTGAAGATCGGATAAGGGCGCAAAGCTCTGGAAGATGCGTTTTCCTCAGCTCACGATGCCCAGATGCCAAGGCACGAATTCGTGGTCGCCCAGACCCAGGGCTTCGCTTTTGGTTGGTTCGCCGCTGGCATGGTGCAGGATCTGCTCGAAGATCTGCTGGCCCAGCTCGGGCACGGTCAGCTCTCCGTCGACGACCACGCCGCAGTTGATGTCCATGTCTTCCTGCAGGCGCTGGTACATGGGCGTGTTGCTGGCCAGCTTGATGGTGGGTGCGGGCTTGCTGCCGAACATGGAGCCGCGACCCGTAGTGAAGCAGATCAATTGGGCGCCGCTGGCGATCTGGCCCGTAGAGGCCACGGGGTCGTAGCCCGGCGAGTCCATGAAGACGAAGCCGTGTTCGGTGATGGGCTCGGCATATTCATAGACGGCGCGCAGCGGTGTGGTGCCGCCCTTCATGGCGCTGCCCAGGGATTTTTCAAAGATGTTGGCCAGGCCGCCAGCCTGGTTGCCATGGCCGACCACGCCGTTGAACTGGGCGTTCTGGCCGGCTGCGTAGCGTTCCCACCAGGCCAGGCGGTCCAGAAGCTTCTGGCCGACTTCGGGACTGATGGCGCGGCGCGTGAGCATGAACTCCACGCCGTGGATCTCGGGCGTCTCGGACAGAATGGCCGTGCCGCCGTGGCGCACCAGAATGTCCATGGCCGCGCCCAGGCCGGGGTTGGCCGTGATGCCCGAAAACCCATCCGAGCCGCCGCATTCCAGGCCGATCTTGAGATGGGCGGCGCTGACGGTGCTGCGCTGCGCCTGGTTGGCGATCGGCAGCATTTCTTCGATGGCAGTAATGCCGGCCTCGATGGTGGCGCGCGTGCCGCCCACTTCCTGCATCACCAGGGTGCGCAGCAACTGGCCTTCCTTGAGGCCTTGCGAGTCCACCAGCGCATCGACCTGGTTGCGCTCGCAGCCCAGTCCCACGATGAGCACGCCCGCCAGGTTGGGGTGGCGCGCATAGCCGGCCAGAGTACGGCGCAGCACGTCGAAGTGCTCACTGGGTGAGGACATGCCGCAGCCGCTGCTCTGGGCAAAGGCGGCCACGCCATCCACATTGGGAAAGGCTGCCAGCCGCTCGGGCGTGAAGTGCGCGGCGATGCGCTTGATCACGGTGGCCGAGCAGTTGACCGAGGACAGGATGCCGATGAAGTTGCGCGTGCCCACGCCGCCGCCCGCTCGCACAAACCCCTGGAAAGTGGCGCGCTCTTCCTCGGGGACGTAGTCCACGGGCCGTACGTCGGCACCGAACGACGGGTCGCGGTAGTAGTCCACCAGCTTGAGGTTGTGGCTGTGCACATAGTCGCCTGGCTCCAGATCGCGGGTGGCGACGCCGATCACCGTGTCGTACTTCTTGACCTGCTCGCCTTCGGCGATGCGGCGCGCCGCGATCTTGTGGCCGGCCGGCACCTGGGCGCGCGTGCGCACTCCCAGCTCGGGAATGTCCTGGCCCAGGGCCAGGGCGGTCTTGGCCACCAGCACGTTGTCGTTGGGGTGCAGGTGCAGCAGGGAAGAAGAGGAGGAGAGCATCTTGGAGTCCGGGGATGGCGGGCCTGAGGCGGTTGGGTCGCGGTGAGGACGCGGTTGGGACGCGGCGCGTCAGCGCATCAGCTCGCGCAGTTTGAGTTTGTCGATGAGCACGGTTTCCTTCTGGTAGACCGTGTTCACATATTTGGCGTAGTCAGGGCCGTCCAGGTAGAGCAAGGGCGCGTCCAGCCGGTCGGCCACGGACTTGAACTCGGGGCTGGCCACGGCCTGGCGGAAGGCATCGCGCAGCTTGGCTTCGACGGCGGGCGGCAGGCCCTTGGGCGCGCCGATGCCGTTGGGCGCATCGACGACCACGTTGTAGCCCAGGTCCTTGAGCGTGGGCACGTCCTTGAAGCGTGGCGTGCGCTGCTCGCCCCAGGTGGCCAGCAGGCGCAGCTTGCCGGCCTCCACATGCGGAGCCCAGGAGCTGGAGTCGGCCAGTGCGTCCACATGGCCGCCCAGCACGCCTTGCAGTGCCTCGGCGCCGCCCTTGTAGGGAACGTGGCTGAGCTGTATGCCCGCTGCGGCCGCAAATTCCTCCATGCCCACATGCGTGGCGCCGCCCACGCCGGCGTGGGCGTAGGTGATGCTGCCAGGCTTGGCCTTGGCGGCGGCGACGAAGTCCTGCAGGGTCTTGAAGCGCGAGTTGGCCGGCACGGCAATACCGAAGGTCTGGCCCGAAGTACGCGCGATATAGGTGTAGTCCTTGCGCGGATCGGCCTGCAGCGTGCCCAGCTGGGAAAAGCGCGTGACCGAGATGGGGATCTGGCCGATGGTGTAGCCGTCGGGCTTGGCCGAGGCCAGGGCCTTGGAGCCGATCATGCCGGAGGCTCCGGCGCGGTTTTCCACCGCAATCGCCTGGCCCAGGATGCGGCTGGCCACGGTGCACAGCGCGCGCATCGACTGGTCGGCCGTGCCGCCTGCAGGCCAGGGGCAGATGAAGGTGATGGGGCGCTCGGGCCAGGTCTGGGCCAGCAGGCGGGTGGAAGTTCCGAGCGTGGCTGCGCCGAGGGCGCCGAGCACAAAGCTGCGCCGGCTGCTGCGTGGGGGGATCATCGCTTGTCTCCTGTCGTTATTTGAACTGCTAGCCCCGATTGTTCAAAACTGCTCCATGACAATCCAATGAAAAGATAGACTCTCTTCATAACTATTAGGTAATGAAGCCCCATGAGCAAGATCGATCGTGTGCTGCGCTCCAACCTCAAGCTGCGCCATTTGCAGCTGCTGGTGGCGCTGGACCAGTTCCGTCACCTGGGCCGTGCGGCCGAGTTTCTGGCAGTGACCCAGCCCGCTGTCTCCAAGACTCTGGCCGAGGTCGAACGCATGCTCGGCATGGCGCTGTTCGAGCGCTCCACGCGCGGCACCGAGCCCACGGCAGCCGGTGTCAGCATGGTGCGGTTTGCGCGCTCGGTGCTGGCCGGTTTCGAGCGCACGCGCGACGAGATGGCAGCCGAGGCCAGCGGTGCCCGTGGGCGCACCAGCGTGGGCGCCATGGTGGTGGCCACGCCCGTGTTGCTGGCGCGCGCGGTGGAGCGGTTAAAAGCGCGTTCGGACCAGACCACGGTGATGGTGGAGGAGGGGGATCTGGCACGCCTGCTGCCCAAGCTGCGCCTGGGCGAGCTGGATCTGTTCGTCGGACGGCTGGAGCCCGGCTATGCCGCGCCCGATCTGGAGACCGAGGCGCTGTATGACGATCCCATGGTGGCCGTGGTGCGGCCCGGTCATGCACTGCTGGCGCCGGGCGCGGCCAGCTGGCAGGCCCTGGCGGGCCAGCCCTGCGTCCTGCCGCCGCCCTGGGCCTCGCTGCGCGTGAAGCTGGAGCAGCAGTTCTATGCCCACGGCCTGCACCCGCCGGTCGACATCGTGGAGACTGCGTCCTTTCTCTCGCAGCTGACCTTTGTGCACCAGCGCGGCGCCGTGGCCTTCATGGCGCGTGGTGTGGCCCGCTGTCATGCCGCCCTGGGTACGCTGGCCATGCTGGATCTCGCCGTGCCCATCGATCTGCCGCCCGTGGGGCTGATCACCTTGCGTGGCCAGCCGCTGACGCCGACCACGGGCTTGCTGCTCCAATGCCTGCGCGAGGTTGCGGGGGAGCTGGGCTGAGCCTGATATAGGGCGGGCCGGCCCTCTGGGGCCGCTCTGCGCTGGCGTGCTACCGTGGTGCAATCCTTGTCCCATGTCTTGAGCCCTGTGCCTTGTACCTTATGCTTTGTGCCGGACATGATTCCAGGTCCAACCATGGAGACCCATCTATGACTGCCTTGCCATCCACGCCAGCACCTCCGGTCGAGCCTGTCAGCGGCCCCGAGGCTTCGGCTCTGATCGATGCCAGGATTGCCAGCCTGGATGACTGGCGCGGCGCCACGCTGGCCCGCGTGCGCGCGCTGATCCGCGAGGCTTTGCCTGCCGTGGAGGAGGAGCTGAAATGGCGCGGTACGCCAGTTTGGTCGCAGGACGGCATTCTGTGCACGGGCGAGACCTACAAGGCCGTGGTCAAGCTGACCTTTGCGCATGGCGCGGCCCTGGCCGATCCGGCCGGCCTTTTCAATGCCAGTCTTGAAGGCGCCACGCGCCGGGCCATAGACCTGCATGTGGGCGATGCGCTCGACGGCGCAGCGTTTCAGGCGCTGGTGCAGGCCGCCGCACAGCGCAATGCCCAGGCCCGGGCGGCCAGAAAACCGGCTTCGCAAGCCAAAGCCAGACCGCGGTCTGAAGCCTAGGTCGCCGCAGCAGGTGGCCCTGGGCGTGCAGGCGTGTAAAAGCACCCCAGTGCGGGTCCTGCCTGCACGGGGTGCTTCTCATCTTGAATCAGGCTGGCTGTAGCCAGCCTGGAGCCATCAGGCGTTGGCGATGGCCGCCGCGATGGCTTTGCCCACCTCGGTGGTGTCGGCCTTGCCGCCCAGATCGGGCGTCAGCGGGCCGGCCTTGATCGTGTGCTCGATGGCGGCCACGATGGTGTCGTGGGCCTGGCGCCAGGCTCCTTCGCTGCGGCCCAGGAAGTCCAGCATCAGCGCGCCCGACCAGACCATGGCGATGGGGTTGGCGATGTTCTTGCCGTAGATGTCGGGCGCCGAGCCGTGCACGGGCTCGAACAGCGAGGGGAAGCTGCGGTCGGGGTTGAGGTTGGCCGATGGTGCCAGGCCGATGGTGCCCGTGGTGGCAGGGCCCAGGTCGGACAGGATGTCGCCAAACAGATTGGTGGCGGCCACCACGTCGAAGCGGCCGGGCTGCAGCACGAAGCGCGCGGTCAGGATGTCGATGTGCTGTTTGTCCAGCGTGACTTCGGGGTAGTCCTTGGCCACATCGTCGGCGCGCTTGTCCCACCAGGGCATGCTGATGGCGATGCCGTTGCTCTTGGTGGCCAGGGTCACGTGCTTCTTGGCGCGGCTCTGGGCCAGATCGAAGGCGTACTTGAGCAGGCGGTCGGCTCCATGCTTGCTATAGACCGATTCCTGGATGCAGATCTCGCGGTCCGTACCTTCAAACATGATGCCGCCCAGGGCGGTGTACTCGCCCTCGGTGTTCTCGCGCACCACGTAGTAGTCGATGTCACCGGGCTTGCGGCCGGCCAGGGGGCAGGGCACGCCTTCGAACAGGCGC
This sequence comes from Comamonas sp. AG1104, assembly GCF_003350425.1. Taxonomy (NCBI): domain Bacteria; kingdom Pseudomonadati; phylum Pseudomonadota; class Betaproteobacteria; order Burkholderiales; family Comamonadaceae; genus Comamonas; species Comamonas sp. AG1104. The sequence continues at coordinate 115,598 of NZ_QQAS01000010.1, forward strand.
ACCGGGCGCAGATTGATGTACTGGTCGAATTCGCGGCGGAACTTGAGGAGAGACCCCCACAGCGAGACATGGTCGGGCACGGTGGCGGGCCAGCCCACGGCGCCGAAGAAGATGGCATCCATGCCCGAGAGCTGGGCCTTCCAGTCGTCGGGCATCATCTGGCCGTGTTCGGCGTAGTAGTCGCAGTGGGCCCAGTCGAAATGGTGGAACTCCAGCGGCAGGTCGAAGCGCCTGGCTGCGGCTTCCAGTGCGCGCAGGCCTTCGGGCATGACTTCCTTGCCGATGCCGTCGCCGGCGATGACTGCAATCTTTTTGGGAGTGGACATGGTGCTCTCTCGTGAATGTGTTGGGTGGCGAGGCAGCGGCTCAGCCTGTGCCTGGTGGTATTTTTGCACCTTGCATAAATGAATACAATTGACTGATCGTGGCCTGATTGTTTACAGATCGTGCAGAAAATGCCTTCGCCCGAAGACCTGCGTGTCTTCACCACCGTGGTGCGCAAAGCCAGCTTTGCCGAAGCTGCGGCCGCGCACAATGCTTCGCCGGCCTTTGTCAGCAAGCGCATCCGCCTGCTGGAGCAGGAGCTGGGCGTGAAGCTGCTGCATCGCACCACACGGCGGGTCGCTGTCACCGAGCAGGGCGAGCGCGTCTACCACTGGGCGCAGCGCATTCTGGACGAGGTCGAGCATCTGCTGCAGGAAGTCGATGTGACGCGTCGCCAGCCGCGCGGCCTGCTGCGGGTGTCCACCAGCTTCGGCTTTGGCCGCAATGTGGTGGCGCCCGCGCTGTCGCAGCTGATTGCGCAATACCCGGCGCTGCAGCTGCGCCTGGAGGTGTTTGACCGCATCGTCGATGTCGCGGCCGAGGGCTTCGATCTCGATGTGCGCGTGGGCGACGAGATCGCGCCGCACCTGATTGCGCGACATCTGGCCGACAACCACCGCGTGCTGTGCGCGGCCCCGGCCTATGTGCAGCGGCGTGGCAGTCCGCGCACGCTCGACGAGCTGGCTGGGCATGACTGCCTGGTCATCAAGGAGCGCGACCATCCCTTCGGTGTCTGGAAACTGCGCTCGGGCAATCAGGAGCGCAGCGTGAAAGTGACCGGGCCGCTGTCCACCAATCATGGCGAGATGGCCGTGCAATGGGCGCGCGATGGCCATGGCATCGTGCTGCGCTCGCTGTGGGATGTGGCGGCCGATCTGCAGGCCGGCAGTCTGCTGCAGTTGCTGCCTGAGTGGCAGCAGCAGGCGAATATCTGGGCCGTCTATCCGACGCGGCTGGAGCGCTCGGCCAAGGTGCGGGTCTGCGTCGAGTTCCTGCAGGAGTTCTTCAGCAAACAGGCTCCCACGGGATTTCGAAATGCTATCAAAAAAGAAGCTGCTATCGAATGATGTACATGAATTTCAGAGTCTTTTGAATCTGAAAGATATGCACAGCAAGCGCAAGCAGCTTCTGTTTTTGAGCCTGATGCCGCATGGCGGCTCAGGCCGGTGGCCAATTACTTTGTCAGCGCGGCCTTCACGGCAGCGGACACCAGGCCCATATCGGCCTTGCCGGCCAGCTGGGTCTTGACGGCGCCCATCACCTTGCCCATGTCGCCGGGGCCGGAGGCGCCCAGCTCGGCCACGATGGCCTGCACGGCAGCGGTGATCTCGGCTTCGCCCATGCGTTCGGGCAGATAGACCTTGAGCACTTCCATTTCGGCCTTTTCCACATCGGCCAGATCGCTGCGATTGGCGGCTTCGAAGGCGGCGATGGAGTCCTTGCGCTGCTTGATCAGCTTGTCGACGATGGCGATGACGGCTGCGTCGTCGAGCTCGATGCGCTCGTCCACTTCCTTTTGCTTCATCGCGGCCTGCAGCAGGCGGATGGTGCCCAGGCGTGCGCTGTCCTTGGCACGCATGGCGGTCTTCATGTCTTCGGTAATCTGGGCTTTCAGGCTCATGGCTTTCTCCTTGGGGTGGGCGAATGGTGGTGCGCCGTGTGAACGGCGTTGACTATCCATGCGCTGGGAGGTCACTGCGCGGCCGGGCAGGCTTGGCAGTGGCCAGAAAACAAAAAACCCGCGCCTGGCGTCCCGAGCGCGGGTTTGCGGCTGTTTTAAGGCCGACTGGTCCTAATCAACGATTAGTACAGCTTCTTAGGCAGTTGCATGCTGCGAACGCGCTTGTAGTGACGCTTCACGGCAGCAGCCTTCTTGCGCTTGCGCTCGGCTGTGGGCTTTTCGTAGAACTCGCGAGCACGCAGATCGGTCAGCAGACCCAGCTTTTCGATGGTGCGCTTGAAGCGGCGCAGGGCAACTTCATAGGGCTCGTTTTCTTTGACGCGGATGGTAGTCATTTAATTTCCAGATATATCTGTGCTGACAGAGGGTTCTCGGGAAGATCGGGCCTGAGAGCCGTGTACAGCGGTTTCCCCGCCACTTTTTAACTAGTATGGCCGACGGGGTAATGCCAGCAAAGTCGAGCATTATAGACCAAGACTTGGGCTGCGTCTCGAATGGGGCGTGAGGCAATGCGGCGTAAGCCGCGCGTGCATGGTTTTGCGGCTGCAGGCAGGGCGTTGTCGCAGGCCTGATCCAAGCACCGCCATTGCGCCTTTTGGCCTATCGGCGCGTTCAAGTCGCGTGTATTGCAGAGCAAGGCCGGATGCGCAATGCATGAGCACGGTGCTTGCCAGGCGCCAGGACGGCCAAGCTCGGTGCAGGGGTTTCTTGGGAGTATTGTGTGCACGAAAATTGCATACAGTTTGGAGGCTTTATTTCGTGACCGAGGTCAAGGAGTAAGCGGGTTTCGTGCCTGTGCGCGCCGTGTTTTTCTGTGTTCAAGGAGCTTCCATCTTGTCCAGCGCTTCTCATCGCTCATTTATTTCGCGTCGTCAATGGATGGCTTCGGCCGTCGCCGTGCCGGGCTTGCTGGTATTGACGGCATGTGCCGGCAGAGCCGGAGTTTCCGGGCCTGCCGCGTCCGGCGGTTCCCTGGTGGTGGGCGGTCTGTTTGCGGGCTCGCGCAGCGACAAGGGTTTCATGGAGGCCGGCTGGCGCGGTCTGGAAAAAGCGCGCCAGGAGCTGGGTGTGCAGACCCGTTTTCTCGACGGCATGGCGCCCAGGAAGGAGCTGCTGGTACCGGCTCTCGCGCAGCTCGCGGAGCAGGGGGCGCAACTGGTGATTGCCCATGGCGGGCAGAACAATCAGGCCGCAGCCGAAGTCGCGGCGCGCTTTCCCAGGACCCAGTTTGTCGTGACCCAGGGCGCGGTGCAGGGGAGCAATCTCTGCAGCTATGACGTGCTGCAGGAGGAGTCGGCCTATCTGGCCGGCGTGCTGGCGGCCCTGACCACCAAAACCGGTGTGGTCGGCCATATGTCGGGCATTCGCGTGCCCCCGGGGCTCAAGGGGCGCGCAGCCTATGCGGCCGGCGTGCGCGATACCGACCCCAGGGTCAAGCTGTTGACGAATTTCTCGGGCGATCAGGACGACAACGCCTTGTCGCACCGCATCGCCAGGGCCCAGATGGCTGCCGGTGCCGATGTGATCTTCACCATGCTCAACTCCGGCCGCGATGGCGTGACCCAGGCCTGTCGCGAGGCGGGCACGCGCCAGATCGGCAATGTGATCGACTGGACCACGGTGGACCCGCAGGTGTTCGTTGCTTCCGCCTGGGCCGATGTGGGCATTGGCGCGTTTTTGGCCGTCAAGGACATGCAGCAGCGCGGCGCGCCCGGCCCGGGCATTCGCAAGATCGGCCTGAGCGATCCGGCCGCCGTACGTCTGACCATGGGCCAGGGCGTGGCCGCCGCTGTGCGCGAGCGCGTGGCCAAGGCGTCGGCTGCCATCGCCTCGGGGCAGCTCAAGGTCCCCGAACACTATGAAGGCAAGGAGTTTTCCGCCTGACCGGATGATGAGTCTGGGGGCAGCCGCAAAAAAGGATGGTTGAACCATCCTTTTTTCATGGCGGCTGCCGATTCGGTCCCAGTCGTTCAAGCCATGACGGGTTGCTTTTCCGCCATGGCCTGGGCGCAGGCTGCGGCACTGGCCCAGGCCCACTGGAAGTTGTAGCCCCCCAGCCAGCCGGTGATGTCCACCACCTCGCCGATAAAGTACAGGCCCGGCCGGCTCTTGCACTCCATGGTTTGCTGGGACAGCACCTTGGTGTCCACGCCGCCCAAGGTGACCTCGGCTTTTTTGTAGCCTTCGGTGCCCGTGGGGGTGATCTCCCAGCGCGACAGCTGTTCGGCCAGTCTGGCCAGGGCCTTGTCGCCGGCCTCGTTGATGGGGCGCTGCAGCTCGGGCATGCGGCTGACCCAGGCATCGGCCAGGCGCGCGGGCAGGTGGGCGGCCAGCTCGTTGGCCACCAGCTTGCGCGAGTGGAGCTTGGCCTGGGCCAGCACCTCGGCCAGATCCACGCCAGGCAGCAGATTGATCTGAAGCGGGGTGCCGGGCTTCCAGTAGCTGGAGATCTGCAACACGGCGGGACCCGAGAGGCCGCGGTGGGTAAACAGCAAATCCTCGTGGAAGCTCATGCGCTCCTTTTTGCTGCCGGTGCTGATTTCCACGGGCAGGGCCAGACCGGCCAGGCCCGCGTAGGGCTGCCAGCCTTCGCCGTCGAAGGTCATGGGCACCAGGCCGGGCGTGCGCTCGATCAGCGGCAGATCGAACTGCTGGGCCAGCCGGTAGCCGAAGTCGGTGGCGCCAATCTTGGGAATGCTCAGACCGCCGGTGGCAATGACCAGATTGGCGGCCTGCACCAGGCCGCGATCGGTTTCAATTTGATAGCTGCAATCGCTTTCTGTGTCTGAGTTTGACGGCGAAAGCACGACTTTCTTGACCTGGCAAGGCTGCCAGCGCTGCACGCCGCCCGCTGTGCACTCGGCCAGCAGCATGGCGATGATGTCCTCGGCCGAATGGTCGGCAAACAGCTGGCCCTTGTGCTTTTCGTGGTGGGCAATGCCGTGTCTGTCCATCAGTGTGATGAAGTCGGCAGGCGTGAAGCGCGACAGGGCCGAGCGGCAGAACTGAGGGTTCTGCCCCACAAAATGCTTGTGCGGCGCACGCACGTCCAGATCGCGGTTGGTGAAGTTGCAGCGCCCGCCGCCCGAGATGCGGATCTTCTCGGCCACCTTGGGCGCATGATCGATCAGCAGCACCTTCAGGCCCTGCTGGCCGGCCTGGGCCGCGCAGAACAGGCCGGCGGCACCGGCGCCGATGATGATGGCGTCAAAAATCTGGAAAGGGACCTGTGAAGAGGAGGACACGGCGGGCAGGGCGATGGAGCAAGAACAAGGCCGCGATTGTCCCAGATGCCTCAGATTTTGGGCTCGTCCACCACAAAGCCCCAGAAACCGTCGTCGCAGTGAATGCAGCAGGCCGTAAAGTGATTCAGGTCACTGGCGTGAAACCAGATCAGGCCCAGCGTGGGGTCGCACAGTGCGTCAGCCTGATCTGCGAGGCTGAGTGCCGCAATATGCTCCAGCTCCATATCGCCGAAGAACTCCTGCAGATCGCTGGCGCCCAGAAAAAGGTCGTGGTCCAGACTGCCGATCTTTCCTTTGTGCCGGCCGTGCAGAACTTCCACAAATGGGTTGCCACCCTGGTCGTGGCCAATGGCTACGAACCAGCGGGCCAGCAGAAATTCGGACTGCACGGTCTTCAGGTCTTCCTGATGCTGTTGCGCGCCAAAGCTGAAGAGGTCGGCAAAGTTGGCGTGGCTTTCGCTGGCAATCTCGGTGCTGTGCTGAAGATAGCTGGCGTGGTCTGAGGCCTGCTCCAGCGCATACATGGAAAAGCCGTTCTGTGTGATCAGAAACTGCGCATAAGCATCTGAGAAGCCAATGTGCGCCTGCAGCGCTGCAACTTCCTGTGCGCTGGCGGCAGGCTGGCCGAAGGGGTTGGGAAACAGAACTTGCAAGACGCACTCCTGAGGCTTACAGCACGGTGTAAGTCGATACTTGTTTATACCTGCAGCCCGTTGTCCCATTGGGGTATGCGCAAGGGCTCAGCGTGCGTCCTGGATCACTTCTAGAATCGCGCCCCATGAATACACCATCCCACCAGCTGAGCATGACCGTGCTCATGTCGCCTGACATGGCCAACTTCTCCGGCAATGTGCACGGGGGCGCCATCTTGAAATTGCTGGACCAGGTCGCCTATGCCTGCGCCAGCCGCTATGCGGGCCGCTATGTCGTGACGCTGAGCGTGGATCAGGTGATGTTTCTGCAGCCTATCCACGTAGGTGAGCTGGTGACTTTTCTGGCCAGCGTGAACCACACCGGCAAGTCGTCCATGGAAATCGGCATCAAGGTGATTGCCGAGGAGATTCGCAGCCAGGTGGTGCGCCATGTGAACAGCTGCTTCTTCACCATGGTGGCCGTGGACGATGACAAAAAGCCTGCTCCCGTGCCCCCGCTGCAGCTCGAAACCGACGAGGAAAAGCGCCGCTGGGACGCCGCCATCATCCGCAAGGAACTGCGCAAGGAGCTGGCCGAGCGCTTCGCCGAGACTCGTACACCCTGAGTCGGGTCGCCGCTAGCCCGGGCTGCGGGACAGCCCGGGACGGTGCTGGCTCAGGCCGCCGCTGATTGCTGCAAGGCCTGAGGCTGGTTCTGCCAGGCGGCGATGCCCTGGACCACATCGCCGACGACGATGATGCTGGGGCTGCCCAGCTGATGGTCGGCAATGCTCTGCGGCAAATCCTTCAGGAAAGTCAGCGCATGGCGCTGCTGCGGCAGGCTGGCATGCTGGATCACTGCCACTGGCGTGCTGCCGGGCAGGCCGCTGAGCAACTCGCTGCTGATGCGCTCCACGCTGCTCACTCCCATATAGATCACCAGCGTCAGCTTGGCGGCATGGGCCGTGGCGGAGATCTGGCGCCAGTCGGGGCCGCTGTCGCCAGGCTTGGCATGGCCGGTCATGAAAAGCACGCCGTGCGCGCGGTCGCGGTGGGTCAGCGGGGCGCCCAGGCTGGTCAGCCCTGCGAGGCCGGAGGTGATGCCGTTGATGACATCCACCTCGATACCGGCCTCACGCAGATGTTCGACCTCTTCGCCGCCACGACCAAAGATGAAGGGGTCGCCGCCCTTGAGGCGCACCACGCGTTCGCCGTCCTGCACGGCCGCAATCATGAGCTTTTCGATAAAGGCCTGGGGGGTGCTCTTGCAGCCGCCGCGCTTGCCCACATAGACCACACGGGCAGAGGGCGAGGCGTGGCTCATCACGCCATCGCTGACCAGATCGTCGACAAACAGCACGCTGGCTGCGGCAATGGCCTTGGCGGCCTTGATGGTCAGCAGCTCGGGGTCTCCGGGGCCGGCACCCACCAGGGTGCAGGAGCCGCGCTGATTGGGGTTGTGGGAAATGGCAGTCATTGTGGGGGTCTCAGTCGGGGCTGCGGCAGTCGGAGCTGCGGTTATAGGCTTGCAGTGCGGCGCGGCTGGCGGCAGCGTCGGCACCGGTGACCTGCATGGCCTGGTGCAGGGCTTGTATCTGTTCCAATTGTTGCGCGATCGGAGTCGGCACAGGCAGCTGGCCGTTCAGAATGTCCTGCGTCAGCCGGGCTGTCTGCTCGGCATTCAGATTTTGTTCGGGGGCGCTGCTCTCAGCGCCGGATGGGAGCTGGCTGCTGTGCAGGGAAGAGCGCTCAAAGCAGATTTCTCCGGCGATCACGCCCGTGCTCACGGGTTCGCGGTGAGGGGCGGCCACGGCCTCACCTTCCGTGCCACGCACCAGCAGCGCACTGGTCGCGCGCAGGGCCAGTGTCTGGATCATGGGCTGGGCATAGGCGGGGTGGGTATAGCTGGCCAGCACCAGCCCGGATTGTGCGGTGCTGCTGCCATGGATAGGGTCCAGCAGTTTGACGATGCTGTGCGAGGGGTTGCGCAGGCCCATCTGGCGGCGAATCTGCAGCAGTCGATCCAGTGGTGCCAGCAGGTGACGGGTCTGCATCCAGACCTTGTCGCCAGGCTCCAGAGCGACGGGGCGCTCGATGGCTGTCCAGCCCAGTTGCTGCCACACCTCGGCTGTGCCCAGGCGCTTGTCCTCGGTATGGCTGCCGTGCACGAGCACGGGCAGGCCTTGCTGCGCCAGTAGACCTGCCAGCAGCGGCGTGAGATTGGCCAGCTTGCGCGAGCCGTTATAGCTGGGGATGACGACCACGGGCAGGGCTTTGTGAGCCTGCGGCCACACAGGCAGACGTTGCTGGGTGGCGTCGAGAAAGCCTGCCAGTTCCTCGGCGCTTTCGCCCTTGAAGCGCATGGCAATGCAAAAGCCGCCCAGCTCCAGATCGCTGACCTTGCCGTCCAGCACCTGCCCCATCAGATCGCAGGCCTGGGCCCGCGAAAGAGAGCGCGCGCCCTTGGTGCCGCGACCGATTTCCTTGATGTAGTGGCTGATGCTCATGATTAACGTAATTGTCGCTATAAAAACCATGAGTTGTCAGACGATTTGGTTATATAAATCAAACCGGCCGTGGTCGGAAAACCGTCGCTCCCTGTTGCGCCAGCTGTGCAGCCAGGGCCTGTAGCTGGGATTGCGCGAGCTGGGCGACAAGCTCCAGCATGGGGTTGCGCTTGAGCGCTTGGGCAGACGCCAGAACGGCGAGCCGGCTGGCCTGGCGCGAAGCCCGAAGCGGCCGGAACACGATCTGCTCGCGGTGGAACATCGCAAAGGACGCCGGCACGATGGCCACGCCAAGACCGCAGGCCACGAGCGCCAGCACATTCACCAGCTGACCGGCCTCGTGGCGTATCAGCGGAGTGAAGCCGGCCTCGGCGCACAGCGCGACCGTGCGGTCGAAGTAGTCGGTGTCCTGATAGCGGGTGAAGCCCACAAAGGGTTGATGCACGGCGGCTTGAAGATCCAGCATTCCACTGCCTCCGGCCAGCGGGTGCGAGGCCGGAACTGCCAGGCAATAGGGGTCATCGATGCTGGCCAGCTCAAGCTCGTCGGCCTCCCTGTGCCCGGGGCGGGCAAAGCCGAGTTCCAGCTCGCCCTGGCGCAAGGCCCGCTGTTGCTGCGAGGAAATCATTTCACGGGCTTCGATCTGCACGTCACAGCCGGCCTGTGCCACAGCCAGCAGCAAGCCGGGCAGCAGGGACTGCATGGCCGAGGGCACCAGCCCCAGGCGCAGCACGGTCTGGCTGCTGCGCTCTCGTTCGCGCGCGCGCAAGGGGGCTTGCTCGGCGCGCGCCAAGATGACGCGCGCATCTTCCAGCAGCGACTCGCCCGCAGCGGTGAGCTGCATGCCGCGCGGCAGGCGGGTGAAGAGCTGCGCGCCGACCTCGTCCTCGAGTTGCTTGAGCTGCTGTGACAGCGGCGGCTGGGCGATGAATAGCTTGCGGGCGGCCCTGCTGACGTTGCCCTGCTCGGCAACCGCCACGAAGTAGCGCAGATGTCTCAGTTCCATGCCTGAATCAATCCATATTTCAAAAGTATGATTTTTATATTAAATCAGTGTTGGACATATGAGTGAAGGGCGGCAACACTGCCGATCCTGTTCGTTTTGAGATGCATGTCCACGCATGCATTGCCTGTCTCATGCAAGCCTTGCAAAAAACCGAGTCCGCCAAGGGACTGAAGCTCAACGAGGTCGACATGCCGTCGCCTGCCGCAGGCGAGGTGCTGCTGCGGGTTCATTCCACAGGTGTCTGTGGCACGGATCTGCATATCGATGCCTGGACGGCGAGCTATCACTTTTTGCAGGCCGCGCTGCCGGTGACCGTGGGTCACGAGTTCAGCGGAGTGGTCGTGGCCAGAGGCGAGGGGGCCGAGCATCTGCCCCTGGGCCAGTTGGTGGCCGTGCGGCCTTCGGTCACCTGCGGCAGATGCCCCTGTTGCAGTGCCGGCGACTTCGATGCCTGCACCACCCGCCGTGGCATCGGTGTCATGCGCCATGGCGGCTTTGCCGAGTATGTGGCCGTGCCCCTGCGCAATTGCGTGCCGATTCCACACGGCGTGGACCCCGAGGTTGCCGCATTGGCCGAGCCGCTGTCGGTGAGCTTCGAAGCCGTGCGCACGGGCAATGTCCAGCCCGGCGATCGCGTGCTGATCCTGGGGCCCGGCAATATCGGCCAGGGCATTGCGCTGTTTGCGCGTGCCGCAGGGGCGGCCCAGGTGGTGGTTGCCGGCCATGGCGATGCCGCGCGGCTGGAGGTCCTGCGCTCCATGGGGTTCGACGATTTGCTGGACTTCGAGGGGCAGGACATTGACCAAGCCCTTGCCGTGTATACGCAGGAAGCTTTCTTTGACGTGGTGATTGAAGCCACCGGGGCGGCCGCCGTGCTGGCGCCGGCCCTGCGTGCACTCAAGACCCACGGTGTGCTTGTGATTGCCGGCATTCATTCGGCCCCCGTGCCGCTGGATCTGACGGCCCTGGTGCGACGTCATCAGCAGCTGCGCGGCTCCTATCGCACGCCGGAGCGCTGCTGGCTGGAGGTCGTTGCATTCATGCAGACCCATCAGGATCAGCTGCGCCTCATGATCACCCATCGCGTGCCGCTTGCGCAGGCCGGGCAGGGGTTTGACATGGCGCGGGCGCGGCTGGCGAGCAAGGTGCTGATTCAGCCTGGCGCGGGTTCTGCATCATGAGCACCGCCTTTCTGGCCTTGTGGAACGACATAGACCGGCCCGAGGCTCGCGCAGAATACGAGGCTTGGCATGCCCTCGAGCATGTTCCCGAGCGCGTGGGTTTGCCGGGCTTTGTCTACGGCCATCGCTATGTCGGCGCCTGCGGATACTTCACGCTCTACGGCCTGGAGTCTTTGGCGGCCCTGGACTCGGCCGAGTACGCGGATGTGATCGCCAATCCCACGCCCTGGTCGGCACGCATGAGGCCGCGCCTGAGTGCCTTCATGCGAAGGCCCTGCATATTGCAGGTGCAGGCTGGAGCGTCCAGCGGTGCGGTGCTGACGACGCTCAAGGCCGTCACCACCGATGTACAGGCCTGGGCCGCGCAGGCAGCCCGCTGGGCGGAGCAGGCGGTGCAGCAAGGGCGTCTGCTGCGGGTCATGGCGGGTGTGGTGCCGGTCGAGCGTTCCTTGCACTACCCCGTTGGCGGGGAGCGCATTGCCGAGCAGGCCCAGGGGGAAGTCACGGTGATCATGCTGGCCGAGCATCTGGACGGACCGGCATGCACCCAAGGCGCCCAATGGTGGGCCGACCGAATGCAGGCGCATCACCTCGAAACGCCTGCACAGCAGGCTTTTGGCCTGCAAACCCGGGTGTGCCGTTCGCAGCTGGCCCTGCCCGCCAGCGGACGCCTGCCGCCCTTGATGGAACTGATGGCTGGATACGCCGATTGTTGATCCGAGACTGAGACTGAGATTCTGGAGACATAAAGATGACAAGAAAATCGATGCCCGTGCGCCGGGCTGCCCTGCTGCTGTGCGCCGCTGCCTGCCTGCCCTTGGCGGCTCAGGCCCAGGGCAAGGCTGACTGGCCCACCCGCCCCATACGTCTGATCGTCGGCTATGCCAGCGGCTCTTCGCCCGATGTGCAGGCCCGTCTGCTGGCCGAGCCCTTGACCAAGGCCCTGGGGCAGCCCGTGGTGGTGGAGAACAAAGGGGGCGCCAGTGGCAATATCGGTGCTGACGCCGTGGCCAAGGCCAGCGACGGCCACACCATAGGCGTGATCGGCAACGGCCCGCTGACCAGCTCCAAGTTTCTCTACAGCAAGCTGCCCTACGATCCGATCAAGGATCTGGCGCCGCTGGCCATGATCGGTTCGGCCCCTCTGGTGCTGGTGGCTCCCAAGTCCATGGCAGCGAATGCGGGCGCCTATTTCAAGGCGCTCAAGACCGGGACCCAGGGCAACTACGGCTCGGTGGGCACGGGGTCCGGCGGCCATCTGGGCGTGGAACTGATCAAGGAAGCCATGGGCCTGAATCTGCAGCATGTGCCCTATAACGGCGGCCCGGCTGTGGTCAACGCCTTGATGGGCGATCAGGTGCAGATGGCCTTGCTGCCGGCCTCCACCGTCATGCCGCTGGTCCAGTCCGGCAAGCTGGCCGCCCTGGCTGTGAGTTCCAGCAAGCGCAGCCCGCTGGCGCCCGGCGTCCCGGCCATGCCCGAGATCGGTGCCGGCAATGTGGACATCGAAGTCTGGAATGCGGTCATGGCACCGGCCTCCATGCCCGCCGAGCATCGCGCCAAGCTGGCTGCGGCCCTGGAGAAGATTCTTCATGCTCCCGATATCCGCAGCAAGCTGCTGGCTCAGGGCTGGCGTATCGACGACACCAGCGCTGCCTCGCTGGCCAGGCGCATCGAAAACGATGCACGCATCTACGGCAGCCTGATCACGCAAAAGAACATCCGCCTCGAATGAGCGCGGCCGACGCCATCTGAGGCGCCGGACTCCCACACGGCATCCACGCAACTGCGGCGGATGCCGCTGTCAGCGGCTCGACAGCGGCAGGGCTCTGCCGTGAGCCCCATCCATTATTAAAAAGAGAGACTTCATGACATCCTTGCAATCGGGAGGCTTGGCCGTGGCCGCTGCCTTCATCTCCACATGTTCGCTGGCCCAGACCGCTGCGCCCGCCACATCCCAGGTCACTCTGTACGGCGTGGTGGACATGGCCGCCGAGTCGGTGTCCACCGGCGCGGGCCGCACCCTGCGTGCGGAAAGCGGTGTCCTGGCGGGATCGCGCTGGGGCGTTCGCGGCTCCGAGGATCTGGGCGGCGGCCTGCGTGCGCTGTACGTGATGGAAGCCGGACTGAATGCCGATACCGGCGAGCGCGGTCAAGGCGGGCTCGCCTTTGGTCGACAGATCTTTGTCGGCATGGGCGGCGACTGGGGTCAGCTGACGGTGGGTCGCCACTACACCACGTTTCATACCTCGCTGGCTTCCTATGCCCTGACGGGCCTGATCTGGGGCAATGCCGCCAACTATTTCCGTGATGGCACGGTGCTGCGCGCTGACAACTCGCTGCGCTTTCAGTCGGCCTCCATGGCGGGGCTGGTGGTGCGAGGCATGTACTCGTTCGGGGAGAACGCCGGCACCAATGTCGGGCGCCAGTTTGGCGGCTCGCTGGACTACACGCGTGGCCCCTGGAGCCTGGGGGCCTCGCTGTGGGAGCGTCGCACCACAGCCCAGAACACCGACCGCTATCGCTTGCTGGGCGGCTCCTATGACTTCAAGCTGGCGCGAGCGGCCTTGCTGCTGTCCACCCGCGAAGATGATCTGCCGGATGCCGCCAGCAAGCGCGGGCGTTTCTTTGAAGCCAGCATGACCATACCGGTCAGCGCGGCAGGGCAGGTGCTGCTGTCCTATGGGCAGTTCCAGGGGCGTGCGCGCGCGAACAGCGATGCCCGCGCCTTGAGCGTGCGCTACGACCATGCGCTGTCCAAGCGCACCAAGCTGTATGCAGGCGTCTCCGCGATCCGCAATGAGGCGGATGCAGCTTTCACCATCAATAGCGCCAGCAATGCCGGGCCTTCGGTTCCCAAGGGCAGCAAGCCGCGCTCGCTGCTGGTCGGCATCTCGCACTCCTTCTGAGCCGAGTCGTCGCCAGACGCTGTGGCTTGCAGGAGGCCCTGTCCAGGGCGCAGGCCGCCTCAATGGTCTATAGCCCGGGAGGGGCTTGCGCAGTGGATGAACATTGATCACATTTCGGGACACGGGGCGCGCGTACCATGTGCGCTGTTTTTTGAGGAGTGTTGAAATGACCGCTAACGCATCTTTGACCGACGAACTCATGGGCCAGCTGCAGGGCGCTCCCATGCAGGGCCTGGCCCAGCAATTGGGCATTGACTCCGTGCAGGCCGAGCAGGCCGTGGGCGTGGCGCTGCCCATGCTGTTTGGTGCGCTGGGCCAGAACACGGCCCAGCCTCAGGGAGCTGCCGATCTGTTCGGTGCGCTGCAGCGCGATCACAGCAGTGCCAATGGCGCGATGGATATGGGCGGTTTGCTGGGCGGGCTCGGTGGCCTGCTCGGCGGAGCGGGCGGCGGCGGTACGGCTGGCGGCCTGGGTGGGCTGGGCAGCATTCTGGGCTCGGTGCTGGGAGGTGGCTCCGGTGCCGGCAACTCGCAGCTGGATGCGGGCGCCATCCTGGGCAATATCTTTGGCGGTCAGCAGCAGCAGGCCGAGTCCCGGCTGGGTCAGGCCACGGGCCTGGGTGGCAATGCAGGTCAGTTGCTGGCCCTGCTGGCTCCGCTGGTGATGTCCTTCCTGGCCAATCGGGTCCAGGCGCAGGGCATGGGAGCCGGCGACCTGGGTAATGCCCTGGATCAGGAGCGCGGCCAGATCCAGTCGCAAGGCGGCATGGCGGGCGGCATCCTCGGCAGCCTGCTCGATCAGAATGGCGACGGCAAGCTTGATGCTGGAGATCTGTTCAAGCTGGGCGCGGGTCTGCTGGGCGGTCGGCGCTGAGCACAGGACTCGGTGACAGTATCAAGGCAGCGTTGGCTGCCTTTTTTTGTTTTTGTATACGGGCATAGCCTGATTGCCGCAATGCAGCAGGATTCTCACACTGGTCATGTCGTCATGCGTTTTGCATGACAGGCCGATCCAGAAAGGAGAACCAGATGACGACCGTCGCCGAAATTCTGCGCGCCAAGGGCAACAGCACTATCTACAGCGTTTCTCCCTCCGACACCATGCTGGCTGCGCTGCAGCTCATGGCGGAAAAAAGCATCGGCGCGCTGCTGGTGCTCGAAGGTGGCGAGATCGCCGGTATCGTGACCGAGCGCGACTACGCGCGCAAGATCGCGCTGCAGGGCCGAAGCTCGGCCAGCACGCGCGTGGACGAGGTCATGACGCGCAAGGTGCATTGCGTGCTGCCGCGCCAGACCAGCGAGGAGTGCATGTCGCTGATGACCAGCAATCGCATGCGCCATCTGCCCGTGATCAGCGAGACCCGCGAACTGCAGGGGCTGATTTCGATTGGCGACATCGTCAAGGAAATCATCTCGGCCCAGCAGTTCACGATCCATCAGCTGGAACACTATATTTCCGGGACACCCAATGTGAATCAACCGTAGGTTGCTATTAATTGAATAGTGAAGGCGGGCAGGGCTAATGTCCGCCTTTTCTGCATCTGGAGGGCGCAAGTCCTACACTTGCGGCCATGAGTTTGCTGATCCTGGGAATCGAATCCTCTTGTGATGAAACCGGTGTGGCCCTGGTGCGCACCCCGGACGGCCAAGGTGTGCCCACCTTGCTGAGCCATGCGCTGCACAGCCAGATTGAAATGCACCGCGCCTATGGCGGCGTGGTGCCCGAGCTGGCCAGCCGTGACCATATTCGCCGTGTGCTGCCGCTGACCGAGAAGGTGCTGGCCGAATCCGGGGAGCAGCTCGAAAACGTCGATGTGATTGCCTTTACGCGCGGACCCGGCCTTGCCGGGGCTTTGCTGGTCGGCTCCGGTGCCGCCTGCGCCATGGCCGCCGCACTGGACAAGCCCGTCCTGGGTGTGCACCACCTCGAAGGCCACCTGCTCTCGCCTTTCCTGAGTGCCGACCCGCCGGAGTTCCCGTTCGTTGCCTTGCTGGTCTCGGGGGGGCATACCCAGCTCATGCGTGTGGACGGCGTGGGCGAATACGAAATCCTCGGCGAAACTATCGACGATGCGGCGGGCGAGGCTTTCGACAAGTCCGCCAAGCTCATGGGCTTGCCCTATCCGGGCGGCCCCGTGCTCTCGAAGCTGGCAGAGGCAGGCGATCCCGAAGCCTTCAAGCTGCCTCGTCCCCTGCTGCATTCGGGCGATCTGGACTTCTCGTTTGCCGGCCTCAAGACGGCCGTACTGACCCAGGCCAAGAAGCTGGGTGACGAGCTCGAAGCGCGCAAGGCCGATCTGGCCGCCAGCACGCAGGCCGCTATTGTGGATGTGCTGGTCAAGAAAACCATGGCCGCACTCAAGCAGACCGGCATGAAGCGCGTGGTGGTGGCGGGAGGTGTGGGGGCCAACAAGCAGCTGCGCGAGCAGCTCAATGAAGCCTGCGCCAAGCACAAGATTCGCGTGCATTACCCCGAGCTGCATCTGTGTACCGACAACGGCGCCATGATTGCCATGGCTGCCGCCATGCGCATACAGGCGGGACGCGAGCAGGCCCTGCATGAATACGCGTTTGATGTGAAGCCGCGCTGGCCGCTGGATTCGCTCAGGTGAGCTCGTGCAGCAAAAAAGCAGCCCAGGTGGCTGCTTTTTTCATGGCTGCCTGCGCTTATCCTGCAAGCTTTACGGCCAGTTTCGCTACATTCTGGCCCTGGTAGCGGGCAATGCTCAGCTCGTCGGGATGAGGCTGGCGCGAACCGTCGGCGCCCGCAATCGTCGAGGCCCCATAGGGCGAATTGCCGCCCTTGACCGCGCTCAGATTGGTCTGCTCGGGCAGCGGATAGCCCAGCGGCACGATGATCATGCCGTGATGAGCCAGCGTCGCCCAGGTGGTAGTGGCCGTCATTTCCTGGCCGCCGCCGGTGCCGGTCGAAGTGAAGACGCTGCCGATCTTGTTGATCAAGGCCCCCTTGACCCAGAGACCGCCGGTCTGGTCGAGAAAGCTGCGCATCTGGCCCGGCATATTGCCAAAGCGCGTGGGCACGCCAAACAGGATGGCATCGTAGTCGGCCAGTTCGGCTGGGCTGGCGACCTCTGCGGTCTGATTGGCCTTGCCGCCTGCGTTCTTGAAGACATCCTCGGGCATGGTTTCGGGCACGCGCTTGACGGTGACCTCGGCACCGCTGACGCTGCGGGCGCCTTCGGCCACGGCCTGCGCCATGGTTTCGATATGACCGTACAGGGAGTAGTAGAGAACCAGCACTTTTGCCATTTTGAGCAGCCTTGAAAAATGGGACCGGGGAGGAATGCCGTCTAGCGGCATGCGGAGCATTGTTGGGCAGAGCACAGCGTCTGCGCCCACAAGTTTGGAGCGCATGGCTGTAGGTCAACAAGCCAATCAAACCCGTAGATCCGAATGCACCAAAAAGGTGCATTAAACAAGAGCCTTTCGTCAAAGGTACTGATGATTGAGGAGGAACTGCTACTTTTTAAGGAGCCGTAAACCTATTCCTGAATTGCGCTTGGGTAAGGAAACATGCCGACTTAAAAATCGCTTCATTGTTTGCGAAAGTCAATATCGCTGCGATCTGAGTGATCGTTGCTGGTCTAAGTACGGGAGTCAGGCCTACAGTCCAAGATGGCGCTGAATAGTTAAACGAGGGAGCGATATATGAAGTACCCAAGAACTGGGTGGATGGTTGCGGGCCTGATGGCCGCTGCACTGGCTGGTTGTGGCGGTGGGGGGAGCGATGGAGGTCTCGAAGGAGGGAGCAGCAATGACGGACAGCCTCAGACGCCGAGTCACGTCCCCGAGGTCGCAGCTCCTGGTGTTGTCAGTCCGTTTCTCGGTGTCTGGAAAAACTATCCGGACAACTATTGCACCGCTAACTGGGGAGTGGTTCCTGCATCGGAGCGTTATAGACAGATCAGAAAGGTGTGATGCCGGTGAGCTATGAGTTCACGGAGTCCACCATGTCGTACACGCACAATATCTACTCCGATTTGCAGTGCAAGCAGCTGGAGGGCTCGGTGACGCTGACTGGGAAGATCAGCTGGGCTGCGGTGACGATAGATGGCTGGAAGTCGGCCGTGCGTGCCGAGTTGACCTACACCGGCTCGAAAGCGACGGGCAATATTGCGGTGGATGAGGCCCACGCGACGGACGAATATGAAGATAACGGAAAAACAATTCTAGGTATTGCCAACAACCAGTTGTTTATGGGCGACCTGCTTACTGCGGGTGCCGATGGCTATCCCAGGCGCTTCTTAAGCGAGCCACTGGCCTATAGATAGGCGTTGAGATTGCCTCAACAAGAAAGCCCGCAGTGCATAGGCATTGCGGGCTTTGTGCTTTCCGGCCGACCTCTTGCTAAGAGGAGATGGAAGAAAGGATGAGGCTGGCCGGTCGGCGTAAACAGCGCTTATTCGATGCTCAGCGTCATGGCTTTGCTCTGGGGCTCAAGTTTGGCCAGGGTCAGCGTGAGCACTCCATGCTCGAGCTTGGCTTTGCTTTTGGCAGCATCGATTTCATGGCCCAGATCCCAGCTGTATTTGACCTGGCGGGATGCGCCTTCCACGCTTTCAAGCTTTGCGACGGAACCTTCCAGCGAGAGTTTGAGTTGCTCGCGTGCCAGGCCTGGCACATCCAGGGTCAGGGTCGTGAATTGGTCATCGCGGCTGACTTGAACCTGGCGTTGTACGGGGCTTGCAGCGCCCAGGGTTTCCTGCAAAAAGCGTTGCAGGGCCAAGTCGGCGGCGCGAGGGGATACAAAGGTATTACGGCTCATCACAGGGGCGAAGAACATGGTGTTTAACTCCTTTAAACTGCGCGGCTTGCGTTGTTGCCGCTTGGTTCATAGGTAGGTGGTGGCAAGCACATTTCAAGAGGTTTTTTTGATGAATAAATTGCGCCGTGATGCCTTGAAATACCTGCAGTTGCCACTACTATGCGCGCCGTTCGGCATTGCTGGCGCTGCTGTGGCGGCAGCCAAGGCCAAGCTTGCGCAACCCATCAAGCTGGCACTGGTGGAGAGTCTTTCGGGCCCGTTTGCAAACACGGGCGAAGCCGTTTTCCGCAATGTGCTGTGGGCGACCGAGCGAGTGAATGCGCGCGGCGGCGTGCGCCTGGCCGACGGTCTGCATGAGTTGGTGATAGAGCGCTATGACAGCAAGGGCCAGAACGAAGAGGCACTGTCGGCGCTGCGCGCGGCCATAGACAGCGGTGCACGCATCATCATGCAGGGCAACTCGTCGGCCACGGCGGCGGCGCTTCTCGACGCCATCGACAAGCACAACAGCCGGGACCCTTCGCGCCGTGTGCTGTATCTGAACTATTCGGCCGTAGACCCGGCGCTGACCAACGAGCGCTGTAGCTTCTGGCATTTCCGCTTCGATGCCCATGCCGATATGCGCATGGCTGCGCTGATGGAGGTCATCAAGGACGACAAGGCCGTACACAGTGCCTATCTGATTGGGCAGGACTACAGCTTTGGCCAGGCCGTGTTGCGCGAAGCAAGGCGTCAGCTTGGCATGCAACGGCCTGATGTGCGCATTGTGGGCGACGAGTTGCACCCTGTGGGCCGCGTCAAGGACTTTGCGCCCTATGCGGTCAAGATCAAGCAAAGCGGTGCCCAGGCCGTGATCACGGGCAACTGGGGCAATGATCTGATGCTGCTCGTCAAGGCTGCGCGCGAGGCAGGCTACGAGGGGCGCTTCTACACCTTCTACGGCAATGCCTTGGGAGCTCCAGCGGCCTTGGGCGATGCCGGCGTGGGCAAGGTGCTGGCCGTGGCCGACTGGCTGCCCAATGTGCCAACGGCCGAGAGCCGAGCCTTCTATCAGTCCTTCCGTCAGCGCTTTCCCAGGCCGCAGGACGACTATGTGCATATGCGCATGCAGCTCATGATCGAGGCTCTTGCACAGAGCCTCGAAAAAGCTGGCAGCACGGACACCGTCGCCGTGGCCCATGCCTTGGAGCATGCCAGGGTCCAGCTGGCGGGACGCTCGGGCAGCATGCGGGCGGCAGACCACCAGTTTCAGCAATCGCTGGTGGTGGGCATGATGGAAAAGAGAGGTAGCTCAGGCGTGGACTTCGATGTGGAAGGCTCGGGCTACGGCTTCAAGGTAGTGCGCGAGATCTCTGCAGCCAGGGCAGAGATGCCAAGTCAGTGCCAGATGAAGCGCTTTTGAGTGGCAGGAGAACTATTGAATCAATAGCTGTCAGCGCTTGTTGGAAAAAGCGCTGCAGCCCGAATTAATCTAGTTGCGTGTAGCAGAGGCGGTCTGGCTGGCCAGATAGGCTTCATGTACCTCGCGCCCCAGCTCAATCACCGACAGCGCATAGAACGCCGACCAGTTATAGCGCGTGATGGCGTAGAAGTTCTCTGTGCCCGCGATGTACTCCGTGGGGCCGGAGCTGCCGTTCTTCAGCTCGATCAGTGCCAGCGGACGCTCATAGTTGTCGGCGCCCAGTACACGTACTTCGCGTTCTGCCATCTGCGTGGCCGTGAACGTGGGGTTGATATCGGGTGCCAGCAGGGTTGCCAGATTCTCGCCCTGGGCGCGCATGTCCACGGTAAAGGCCGTGGGCAGGCCCGGCTTCCAGCCATGGCCGACGAAGTAGTTGGCGACCGAGCCGATGGCGTCGGTGGCGCTGTTAAACAGGTCTATGCGGCCGTCACCGTCAAAGTCGACCGCGTATTTGTCCCAGCTGGTGGGCATGAACTGACCCAGGCCCATGGCGCCGGCATAGCTGCCGCGTAGCGCAAACGGGTCGCTGCCCGTGCGGCTGGCCGTGACCAGTACCTGCTCAAGCTCGCCACGGAAGTAGTCGCTGCGTGCTTGTGCACGAGGGTGGGCCTGCGGAAAATCCAGTGCCAACGTGGCCAGCGCATCCATCACGCGAAAGTTGCCCATGTTGCGACCGTAAATGGTTTCCACGCCGATGATGCCGACGATGATCTCTGCGGGCACGCCGAACTGCTGCTCGGCTCGCGCGAGTGCCTGGCGGTTGGCCTGCCAGAACTGCACGCCTGCGCGTATGCGTACGGGGTCGATGAAGCGGCTGCGGTACACCGTCCAGTTCTTCACAAAGGTCTTGCCGGCCGGCGTCATCAGGCGTGTGACCACGGGCAGATTGCGTGCCTCGCTCAGTTGTGCGCGCACCCAGTCGACAGGCAGATCGCGGCGGGCAGCGATTTCGTCGGCCAGTTGCATGGCGTCGCTGCGGCCGGCATAGGCCACGGCCGTAGCGGCTGCAGCCGTGACTGCTGCTGCCGGAGCCGCCTTGCGGACGACCTTTTTGGCCGGTGCGGCGATGGCGCCGGCGGTCAGCAGGCACAGGGCCAGAGTACTCAGTGTTGTAGCTTTAAGGTGCTTGATGCTATTGAGGGTGCTGCTCATGTTTTATTTCTTGAGAGATAGGGCCAGCGCTGCTTCCGGATGGACAGCCAGCGTCGGCGCAAGGTCTTCAGTTCGTTGGTTTCGGTGCTGGAGGATGGCGCATAGCGTAGCCTCTCCATGTCCAGCAACCAGTCGGATAAGGCCGCAGCGAGGGGGGCAGATGCTGATTCCTCGGCCCAACGCTCCTGCACGCGGCGCGAGAGGCTGCGTGCAGAGTCGCTGGCGCCGCTCGCCACGCCTGCGCGCTGCAGCCGCAGCCTGGCGGCGTGCATGAGCTGGCTCCAGCCATCGCGCTGTAGACGTGTGGCGCGGGCCCAGATCAGCCACAGCAGCGCCATCGCACTCAAGCTGCCTGCCAGCAGGCGCATCAGATCCGTCCAGCTCGGCGATTCAAAGCCTAGGCTCTGCAGCAGATTGAGCTGACGGGTTTGTGTGTAATTGATCACCCATTGGTTCCAGCGGTTGTTGACGGCCTCCCAGACGGAGCGCAGCTTCTCAAGCGTGCCGGTATCGACGAAGTTGCCAACGGCGCTGGCAAAGGCGCCGGGGGGGGCACTCAGGCGCTGGAACTGGCCGACCCGGCTGGGTGCAACAGCGCCCGTGGGATCTACTCGGACCCAGCCCCGGCCGGCAATCCAGACTTCGGTCCAGGCATGGGCATCGCTGTTGCGCACGGTCCAGTAATTGTCCACGCGGTTGCGGTCACCGCCCTGGTAGCCGGTCACGATGCGCGCGGGCACTCCCATGCCGCGCATGAGCACGACAAAGGCGGAGGCGATGTGCTCGCAAAAGCCTTGCCTGCTGTCAAACCAGAAGTCATCGGCCGTGTGGATGCTGTCCACCACGCCGGGCTCCAGTGTGTAGGTGTAGCCGCCGGTTTTCAGGCGCTGCAGGGCGGCGGCAATCAATCTGTCCGTATCCGTATCCGTATCCGTATCCGCGCCTGCCTGGGCGCGCAGTTCGGCCTGCAATTGTTCCCCCAAAGCCCGTGTGCGCGGGTTGCTGCCGGCCGGCAGCAGCAGATAGCGCTTGAGCTCGGGCGTGAGCTGCAGCGGTCCGTGGTTGAAGTCGAGATAGCTTTGGGCATCGACACGCAGCACATCGGTAATCGGGCGCCAGCTCAGCCACTGAAGGCTGGAGCTCATGCGCAGCCTGCCTACCGAGGCGCCCGGCGGAATCTGGGGCTCGGTCCTGACAACGTCCAGCAGCGTCAGCCAGCGGCGCTTGCTGGGCTCGATCAGCATCTGGTAGCGGACGGGTTCACCGCTCACGCGCAGCTGAGGCATGGCCATGGCGTCAAGCACAGGGTCGGCTTGCCAGTTGCGGCCATCGAACTGGCTGAGCACGGGGCCGCGAAAGTACAGGGTGTTGGCGGGCGGCTCCTGGCCTCCAGGAGTATCGAAGCGGATGCGCAGGGCCACGCTATCGTCGAGTGCCAGTGCGGCGACTTCGCCCACACGCATGTTCTCGGACAGGCCCGAGCGGCCGGCCATATCGTCGGACGGTACGCCCCATAGCGGCGCCATGCGTGGAAAGAACAGAAACAGCGCCACCATTACAGGAGCGCCCCAGAGTGCAAGCCAGCTGGCGGTGCGAAGTGCCTGCATCAATGGCGGCTTGCCCGCTGTCATATGGGCGTTGACCAGGGCAGTGAGCAAGCCCATCAGTCCCAGCACCATGGCCGCAGCAGTGGGCAGGGACTGCGAATAGAAAAAATTGCTGAGCAACACGAAGAAGCCCAGAAAGAACACCACCATGGCATCGCGCCGGGCGCGCAGCTCCAGCGTCTTGAGCGCCAGCAGCATCACGATCAGAGTCACACCGGCATCGCGGCCCACAATCGTTTTGTGCGTGGCCCAGGTAGCTCCAATGGCGATGGCTAGTGCGCCCGCCAGCACCCAGCGGCCGGGCAGAGGTGCGCCGGTCAATGCCAGGCGAGCACGCCACAGCAACAGAGCTGCGGCAAAGGCGCTGGTCCACCAAGGTGTGTGCTGAATCTGCGGCAGCATGATCCAGGCGATGACGGCGAGCAGAAACAGAGTGTCTCGTGCATCGCGCGGTAGGGTCGTCAGGCGTTGCAGCCAGTTGCTGCCGACAGAAGAGGCAGTTGCTTTCATGGGCAGGCCGCCAATGCTTCGAGGCAGCGCGTGGTGTGCTGTGCGCCGCTGGCGGGCGCGATTTCCTGCCCGCCCGGCAGGCGCAGGCCCCAGGTGCGGCCTTGTTGCTGAGCCATCAGCACCCAGGCGGCAAGGCGTGACAGACGCGCCTCATGGTCGGCAAGTCCGGTCTGGCGCACATCGAGCCAGAGCCTGTGATGGTGAGCCATGGGCCGGTCGCGGCTGACGAGCTGGTGGCTGCCTGCGGCAAAGGCTTGGGCCGCTTTCTTCCACACCACTAGCTTGAGCGGGTCGCCATTCTGATAGCTGCGCACGCCATCGAATTCATCACCGCTACGTGCCTGCGCACTGCTGCGGCCGCCGGCTTCGGGGCTGGCGGCAGGCAGTGGCGGGGCATGGGTTTCAGGTGCGGGATAGACCCAGACCAAGGTTTGGGGCCGCCACAGGGCCCAGACGCGAAATGCGCCCAGCGGGTAGCGCGTGAGTATGGAGATGGAGGGCAGCTCCTGCCGGCCGCGGCGCGTGGGCATGAAGCTCAGCTGCACGGCGGTGCTGCCCTGCTCGGGAATATCGATCCAGGTCCAGGCATCGGAGTGATCGGCGCTTTGCCGGGTCTGGTGCAAGGCGAGGCCTATGCCCCAGCGGCGCGAGCGGCGGGCATTGTGCAGGCTGATATGCATGGGGCAGGGCGCATGGGCAAAACAGCCGCCCGACGCGTTGCCTTGAGTGCCTGCGCCACTGAGGCTCAGCTGCAGGCCACGCAAATTGTTATGGCCTACAACCATGCTGGCGGCCGCGCTGCCTGCCAGCAGGAACGTGAGCAGGTAGCCCAGGTTGAGCTGGTAGTTGATGGCCGCAATCAACAGCACGATCAGCGTGGCGAGCATGGCCCAGCCCGCACGCGAGGGCAGGATGTAGACATTGCCCTGGGTCAGCGTGAGCTGGTCGCTGCGTGGCAGACGTGCAAACATCCACTCGCGCACCCTGGCGCGGGGTGAGAGCCGCTGGAAGATATTGGATGTCTCTGGCTGCTCGCCCTTTGATGCAGAGCGCTTCATGCGATGAAATTCATGACGAAATACATCAGCAGCATCAAGATAGCGGCACAGCTTGCATCATGGCGCGCACCTGCTCCACGGCACCACGGCCGGCATGGCCCACGGGAACCAGACGGTGGGCGATCACCTGAGGCAATATGACTTGCACATCGTCGGGCGCCACATAGTCGCGCCCTTCCATCAGCGCGATGGTCTTGGCCGCACGCAGCAGCGCGATGCCTGCGCGTGGAGACAGACCCTGGGCAAACCACTGGCCGTTGCGTGTGGCGGCAATCAGGTCCTGCACGTAGTCGAGCAGGGCGTTGCTGGCATGCACGGCAAGCGCAGCAGCCTGCAGTTGCTGCAGCTGCTGCAGGGAGATGACGGGCAGCAGTGCATCGGCAGCGGCGCGGCGGCCGTTGCCCGCGAGCAGCTTGCGCTCGGCATCGCGCGAGGGATAGCCCAGGCTGATGCGCATGAGAAATCGGTCCAGCTGGCTTTCGGGCAACGGAAAGGTGCCCAGCTGCTCCAGAGGGTTCTGGGTGGCAATCACAAAGAAGGGGGCGGGCAGGCTGTGGGTCTTGCCTTCGGTCGTGACCTGGCGCTCCTCCATGGCTTCGAGCAGCGCACTCTGGGTCTTGGGGCTGGCACGGTTGATTTCGTCGGCCAGCAATACCTGGGCAAACACCGGCCCGGGGTGGAACACAAAAGCCTCTTGTCCACGATCGTAGATGGAGACCCCCGTGAGGTCGCTGGGCATGAGATCGGCGGTGAACTGCACACGTGAGAACTGCAGGCCGAAACTGCGTGCCAGCGCATGGGCCAGGGTGGTCTTGCCTACACCGGGAACGTCTTCGATCAGCAAGTGACCGCCTGCCAGCAAACAGGCGACACCGTCTCTGACCTGATCCGGCTTGCCCTCCATCACCGTGTTAAGCTGACTCAAAAGCGCATTAATTGTGTTCTGTGCATGCATGGCAGAAACATATCCTAAATAAGCGATAGCGGAGACATGACTGTGGGCAAGACAGGTTATTTCACCCACCGGGATTGCTGGTTGCACGAGATGGGCCCGGGCCACCCTGAATGCCCGGCGCGGCTGGACGCGATAGAAGACAGGCTGCTGGTCAGCGGCGTGGGCGATGCACTGGAGCGCTGCAATGTGCCGCTGGCATCATTGGCCGAGATCGAGCTGGCGCATGACCCTATGCATATTGCCGCCCTGCAGGGCCTGACCGACCGGCTGGAGCAGGAGCTGGCGGCTGGCGGGCCAGAGCACAGGCAGCTCGACACCGATACCTCCATCAACCGCCACACCTTCAAGGCCGCACTGCGCGCTGCGGGGGCCACACTGGCTGCTACCGATGCCGTGCTGGCTGGCGAACTGGAAAATGCCTTTTGCAGCGTGCGCCCGCCTGGTCACCATGCCACGCGCAACCAGGCCATGGGTTTTTGCTTTTTCAACAATGTGGCCGTGGGCGTCAAGTATGCGCTGGAGCGCCACCATCTCAAGCGCGTGGCCGTGATCGACTTTGATGTACATCACGGCAATGGCACGGAAGACATCCTGGCTGGAGATCCGCGCGTGCTGATGTGCGGCATCTTCCAGCACCCGTTCTACCCGTTCAGCGGCGACAAGGATCCTGCCTCCAATATGCTCAACGTCCCTGTGGCTGCTTACACCAAGGGCATGGACATTCGCGAGATCATCGAGATGATGTGGATTCCACGCCTTGAGGCATTCAAGCCAGAGATGATCTTCATCAGCGCCGGCTTTGATGCGCATCGCGAAGATGATATGGGCCAGCTCGGCATGACGGAAAACGACTTTGCCTGGATCACGGCTCGCATCAAGGACATTGCACGGCGTTTTTCGAAGGGCCGCATTGTTTCCTGTCTCGAAGGCGGTTACGTGATGGACCCGCTGGCGCGCAGCGTGGAAGCGCATCTGCGCGTATTGGCCGATATCTAGTCCGAAAGCAGGGTGACAGCAATGAGCGATTCCTTGGTGCAACTGACTCAGGACGAGCGCGGCGTGGCACGCATCACGCTGAGCGACGCGCAGCGTTTCAATGCCTTGAGCAGTGAAATGCTCGTGGCTCTTCAGTCGGCGCTGGATGCTGTGGCCAAGAACGAGCAGGCGCGTGTAGTGGTGCTGGCCGCACAAGGCAAGGCCTTTTGCGCCGGGCATAACCTCAAGGACATGGCGGCCCATACGGAGCTGGCTTACTACCAGCAGCTGTTTGCCCAGTGCAGCCGCATGATGCTCTCGATTCAGAAGCTGCCCGTTCCCGTCATTGCAAGAGTACAGGGCATTGCAACGGCTGCAGGTTGCCAGTTGGTGGCGCAGTGTGATCTGGCCGTGGCCAGCAGCGAGGCTCGCTTTGCCACCAGCGGTATTCAATACGGCTTGTTCTGCTCCACGCCCAGCGTGCCCCTGGTGCGCAACATGCCCATCAAACAGTCCATGGAAATGCTGCTGACGGGTGAGTTCATCGATGCGCAGACGGCTCTGCACTACGGTCTGCTCAATCGTGTGGTCGAACCGGAGCGGCTCGAGGCTGCCGTGGAGGAGCTGGTGTCTGCCATTGTGAGCAAGCCCCGGGTGGCCATCAGAATGGGCAAGGAACTGGTCTATCGTCAGCGTGAAATGGGCCTGGAGTCAGCCTATCAGCTGGCGGGGCAGACCATGGCAACCAATATGCTGGATTCCTACGCGCAGGAAGGCGCTCAGGCTTTTGCACAAAAGCGCAGGCCTCGTTGGCCTTAAACCCTGGATTTGCGCTCTCCTGCCTTCGTTGTTGGGCAGGCTGAGCTGCATGGATGGCGTTGTTTGCCGCGCTAAACCTTGTGTTTTCGGCCCGTCCATTTGAACGACGAGGCCGCTTTTCGGCAGTGTTACTGTCAGGCCTATCTGGATGCAGGCATGGCACTGATGGACTCAATTCCTAGGTTTTACCCTGATTTGACCCATCTGAGACCCATGATTTCGCAAGGCTTGTGCATAAAATTGAACGGTCGTTCTTTTTTATGCCATTCCATCTGCGAAGGCTGCTGCACAGATCTCCGGGCAGATTGTCTGGAAAATTGTGCAGAGAGTGTTGCGGTGCCGCATAAAATGAATCCAGTTTACGTAAACGTCAATGCAGTAATCATTAAGGAGCCGCAGCAATGAAGGTATTGGTCCCTGTCAAGCGCGTGGTGGACTACAACGTCAAGGTCCGCGTGAAGTCGGACGGCACGGGTGTGGACATCGCCAACGTCAAGATGAGCATGAACCCCTTTGACGAAATCGC
>NZ_QQAS01000011.1:0-131047 GCF_003350425.1 Comamonas sp. AG1104
CTGAAAATGAGCCGCGAGCTCTGGAACAAGGGCATGAAGGCAGCCTCGCTGGCTATGGACTGCATGGATCCTGCCGCTCGCGTGGCACTGGAGATTACGGGTTCTAAATGCCCGCAATCCATGACCGCTGATGAGCGCCGCAACAACTACGGGCCGGATGCTTCGGCACAAGGTAGCCCAACTCCTGCTGCGTCCCCCTCAGAGGCTCAGTCGAGTTTGGCACCTGAAGTCATTCGCTCCTCGCTTGTAACATCTGTGATGGAAGATCCACGTACAGCACAGCTGTACGACAATTAGTGGGCGTGATTCCTAATCTAGGAGGCCGCTATGGGCAAGACTCTAGCTCTTTTAGCGATTGCACTATGCTGCGCTTCGTCTTTGGCTGCACCCGACTCCAGGGCCATCAATGAACCGTTGAGCATTCAGCGCCAGATCTTCGGAAGCGGCGAGCAAGGTGCAGCAGGCTCGCAGCAAGCAGAGCCGGTTGCTGACTATGGCGTCTGGCATGTGCCGCAGTACCTGCCTGGCTATCCGACTGCTGCAACGATATGGCCCCGCGCTATCCCTGTGAAATGCAAGGGCGGGCAGTGCGAAGGCTATGTGATTACCCCGCAGATGGGGCCAGGTGAGTACTTGTTTTTCGTGCCTACCAGCGAATAGGCTAATCAAAGGCATAACAGGAGGGCAGCACTTCATTGGTGTTGGCCGCAACTCACCTAACAAGGGCGGGCTTCAACCCGCCCTTGTTGATTTTTGCTCTGCAAATATGCAGTCACTCAGCACTGATAGCGACACCAAGAAGAGTCTGTGCTGACAAAGTGACTCAGCGTCCCCCCATGTCGACATCGTGGGCGCAACGCGTTTTCCCCCAAAGGAAAGCCGCGACATTTTTTTGCGCCTGAATATCGAATACAATCCGCATCCCTCTAGGGCGAGAGCTGGGAAGTGAAATTCCCAAATCAGGGCGTTCCGGTCCGATCCGGCACTACATACCCAAGCCGAGAAGGCAGCTTCGCTCCATCCAGCCTTCCGTTCTCCACGCGAAAAGCCGGCACATCAATTACGCCACAGCCGCATGCCTTTCCCTTGCAGGGATAAGGCAGGATCTCTCTTGCTCGCTCATCTTTTCGACGTTGCACAGTCGCTGTGCATAACTTTGCACAATCTGGTGCAGACCTATATCTTGCAATGCCATGCCTGGCACCGACAGCATCGCCCCATCTGGCAAGCATCCATTCGCTTCAATCCTTTAGCACATAGCAGGCCACCAGGGTTATTTCTCTCTGAAAAATGCCTTTTGAGCATCACTGTGCTTGTACTGTCAACGAGATCATTAGCTGTCAATCCGAGCAACCCAGGCTTGAGTCAAGCCACAAAAAAAGCGCTGTCCATGACAGCGCTTTTTTCCACAGTTCATGTGGACATGATTGTGGATATCCAGTGAAATCCTGGTGATAACAGCACGCAAGCCCTTGTACTTGCGGGTTGAAAGGTAGGATGCCTCCAAATCAGGCAATTGCAATCAAAGGGTTAACCCTTGATGATTTTCAGAGCTGACGACGGATCACCATACGCCCCGACTCGGTGATATGCCAGTGCTTTTCTGCGTCCTGCTCCACCAGCCCCCGCTCCAGCAGGCGCCTGGAGAGATACTCCTTGGCAGCAGACCACAGGGAGACATCCTCGCCCAGCTCCAGCTTCTTGAGCGTTTCCAATTCATCGACCGTAGGTTCATACACAGGTGCGCGATAGACTGCGGTTTGCATGGTGACTTCTCCTAAGCTCGTGCGATAACTGGCCGCTTCGGCTCCGAAGCGCCTGAGAGCCAAGATAAACCTGTCATCAACGACACGCAATAGTTACCTGCCTGCTTTACCTTTATTCACCCGAGCTATACCCCACCCTCACAGAGTTGACAGCCTAGCCACAGACTGCCAACTCATTATTCAGGAGCTGACCGCCTTTATGCTGTATGCGCTTGCTGTACTTTTCGCCTTCCAGCTACTGGGTGAGTTCCTGGCCCGCTTTACGGGCCTGCCCCTACCCGGCGCGCTGATCGGCACCCTGCTTTTGCTGCTGGGTCTGCTGTTTTACAAACGTCTACCCAAGACACTGGAAGACACGGCTCAGGTGCTGTTGCAGAACATGATGCTGCTTTTCATTCCCGTCATTGCTGGCGTGATGCTGGAATTCGACCACCTGCGCCGCGAATGGCTGCCGTTTGTGCTGGCCTGCATTGCCGGAGCTGCCATCACATTCACCGCAACCGCCCTCACCTTCCGCTTCTGCCTGCAGCGCCAGCGCACTCGACAGCCGAATAAGGCGTCCGCCGCCAAACAGGAACAGAACGTATGAGCACCTCACTGCTTGAGCGTCTGCACACCGCCTGGCTGAGCCTGGCCGAAGGCTCGCCCCTGCCCTGGCTGGTGCTGACCATGCTGGTCTATATGGCAGCCATGGCCATCTACCGAAAAAGCGGCAACCGCCCGCTGCTGATACCGGTGTTCACAGGCGTGGTCGTCATCGTCGCCATTCTGATGATCACGGGCACGCCTTATGCGACCTACCGCAGCGGCGTCTCCCTGCTGGGCCTGATGATAGGGCCGGCCACCGTGGCACTGGCCATCCCGCTGTACGCACAGCGCGAACGTATCAGCCAGTTGTGGCTGCCCATCAGCGTGGCACTGCTGGTGGGCTGTCTGGTCGCACTGCTTTCAGCCCTGGGCATTGCCTGGGCTTTCGGCGGCTCTCAAGCCACGCTGATCGCCGTGGCCCCCAAGTCGGCCACCATTCCCATCGCCCTGCCCATGGCCGAGCGTTTTGGCGGAACACCCTCGCTGGCCGCCGTGGCAGTAGCCATCACCGGCATCAGCGGCACCATGATGGCGCCGCTGCTGTGCCGCGTACTGCGTCTCAAGGACCCTGCGGTCGAAGGCTTTGCCATCGGGCTCACGGCCCATGCCATTGGCACGGCACGCGCCATTCAGCTCAACCCCACGGCCGGCGCGTTCTCCGCTCTGGCCATGGGCCTGAACGGCGTGGCCACGGCGGTGCTGATGCCGTTGGTGCTGGCCATTGCCCCCTGGATCTGAAACGCTAGCTGGCAGCGCTTGAAACATAAGCGCCTCCAGCTAATTTGCTTTGGTTTTTCGCTCACTGCGCCGGTAGGCAGCCAGCGCCCCCAGAATCAGAGCCATCCCCAGCCATTGCACCGGCTGCGGCCTGGCACCAAACCAGAGCAAATCCACCAGCAAAGCCATGACGGGGTAAATAAAGGACAGGCCGGCGATGGCCTGCGCCTGAAGCCTTTGAAATGCCGTGTACATCAGCGTGTACATCCAGGCCGTATGCACCAGGCCCAGCACCAGCACCGCAACCCAGACCTTGGGACTGAAAAGTGCCTGGGTGCGCAGCTCCCACACCCAGGGCAGCAAGCTCAGCGCACCCACCAGCATCTGCAGCATCGCGATCTGCGCCGGCGCAAGCCGCCTGAGCCGCTGGGTGGCCAAAGTGGCCATGGCATAAAGACCGGCTGCCAACAGTGCCAGCACAATGCCCAAGGATTGCCCTTGCGACGTCTGCTGGTCAGTCAACCCGACCAGGCCGCTGCTCAAGCCCACGCCAACCAGCGCCAATACCAGCCAGGGCAGCCGATTGAGCGGCAGAGGCTCGCCCTGCAGCAGAGCTGCCAGCAGCAACAGCAAGAAGGGCTGCACGTGATAGACCACCGTGGCAACGGCAATGCCGCTGTATTCATAGGCACGAAACAGGCACAGCCAATTGACGATGAGCGCCACCGCCCCCAGCAGCAGCCAGCCGCTCTCGCGCCAGCTCGGCCTGGACCACTGGCCCGACCAAAGCACCCAGGCAGCCAGCCCGAGACCGCCGAGCAGACAACGCAACCACACCACCCACAGCACGGGCAGGCCGCTCTCCAACACCAGCAGGCCGATGGTTCCGGAAAGCGCCATGGCCAGCACCATGCGCCAGTTGCCGCCAGCTGCTGCATTGGACGGCGAGGTGGAGGGCACAACCGACTTGGCAGCCAGGGCTTGCAAAGAAGAAGAGGTTTGAGAAGTCATGATGGCATCGTCCATCAATCACATTCACGCATCAATATAGCTTTATTCCACTTACTATTACCCATGGAGCAACAATCAAACTGAACCATGAGCACAGAGCCCGGCCTGCTTCCTGAAATGCTGGTTTTCGCCAAGGTGGTGGAGCAGCGCAGCTTTGCCGCCGCCGCGCGGCAACTGGATCTGACCACCTCGGCCGTCAGCCGCAGCGTGGGCCGGCTCGAAGCCCATTGGGGCGTGCAGCTGCTGCATCGCACGACCCGCTCGCTGTCCCTGACCGAGCTGGGAGCCGAGGTCTATGCTGCCTGCAGCCAGCTGGCACAGACCGCCAGCGATATCCACGCCATCGCCGGCCATTACAGCGGCGTGCCGCGCGGCACGGTGCGACTGACGGCGCCGACCATCTTTGGTGAAATCTGGCTCAGCGCACAGCTGCCCGCCCTGCGCCGCCAATGGCCCGAGCTCGAGGTCGCCGTCAGCCTCAGCGACCAGATGCAGGACCTGGCTCAGCAAGGCCTGGATCTGGCCATTCGCCTGACCCGGCCCGAACAGCTGCCGCCGCATATGGTGGCGCGCGAGCTGCGCCAGGTGCGCTACATCGCCGTGGCCTCGCCGGCCTACCTCAAGGGCCTGATCAAGCCGCCCAAGCACCCGCAGGAGCTGGGCCGCGAGCATGGCGTGGCATGCATCACGCTGGGCTATGGCGACTTCCAGAATCGGCTGCAATGGGTGCAAGGCCAAGATCGCCGCCCGGTGCCGGTCGTGACCGAGGTCGCCGTTCACTCTCCTTTGTCCATGGACAGCAGCACCGGAATCATCAATCTGGCGCTGCAGCACCAGGGCATAGGCCTGGTGGCAGACTTTGCCGCCCAGACCGTGCTGCACAGTGGTGCGCTGGTACAGGTCCTGCCAGACTGGCAACTGACGGGCAATTACGCTCCACGCACCGCTTATGCGCTGTATATGCCGTCACGCCATTTACCACTCAAGGTGCGGGCGCTGATCGATCACTTGGTCGAGGCAGGCAAGCATTAAGAGCCGCCAGCACAAGCCCGATGCGTCGTTGCTTCACCTTGTCGTAGCTCTGTACTATTTGCGGCTTCGCGCCTCATCTCAACCACAACCCCAGGTTTGCCGGGTCGTGTTGGCTGCTCTAAACCCATGACTCAAACAGGCCCGGTCGCAGCGGCCTGATGGTCAGCCGCATCGACAGTCGCTGCGGCGGCTTGCGGCCAGAAAAGAGCACGCACGTCAGCGCAGACATAGGGCAGGATCAGCGCCATCCCGCTCAGCAAGGTGCCGACACTGGCGGCAGCGCTGCCCAGACCCGATTGCAAGACAGGGCCCGCAAAACAGGACAGCAGCAAGCCGGCTAGCGTTGAGCTGACAGCCAGACTCGGCGCCCAGCTCCTGAAGCGCAGTTGCCCGTAAAAAGACACCAGCATGGTCACAGTCACCACCGCCATGGCCAGCCATACTCCTGGCAGGTAGCGCTTGATAGCACCGAATTGCACCATGCTGTCATAGATCGACTTCAGACTCGCCGGGATCAGCGGGAAATAGGAATCCAGGCACAGGCCCGCCACAGGCATAGCCATGGAGGCAAGAACAATGGCCCGGTACGTCGATTTCTTCAACTCCCTCTCCCTCAATGCTTTTAGCGCGCATCGTATCGGGATATCCCCATTCGCCCGCTACAAGCTTGTGGACAATACCAACCACTCAACGGGATAAGAGCATCAAGTCATTGTTCTGTAAAAACTTTTTAATATGCGCTTATTTTTTAAGCAAATCACACCACGAGGCTCTTAAAGCCGACAAACTCCGCATTTCATAGCAGCTCGCGCCTACCCAAATTGGGCTGCAGTCCAGTTTTCCCCACTAAATCACTACAAGCTTGTGGACAAACCGGAGCAAGCACTTGAATAAGCGACTTAACTCCTTGTCACACTAGGGAAAACGGGGTGCTGATTATTTTTTAATCAGCACCCCGTTTATGCACCAGAACTCAGCGACTCAGCGCAGCGGCCCTTGCCAATCGGCCAGGCGATAGGCACTGTCCCAGAACTGCCATTCCAGCCGGGCCGCATCCTTGTAGGCGGCATGCATGGCAGTACGCGTGGTCTCGGTGGCTTCCTCGGCCAGGCGATCGACAGTGGCGCAGACGCCGCGCACCGCCGCATGAAACTCCTCGCTGGCATAGGTGTCCACCCAGGCCTGATACGGATTGTCCTTGGCCGAGCGCGCATGAATGTCGCGCCCCACCTCTGCATAAATCCAGAAGCAGGGAAGCAGCGCGGCCACAGCCACCGGGTAAGTGGCGCTCCAGGCCGTGGCCAGCAGATAGCTGGTGTAGTGATGGCAGGCAGGCGTCAGCGGCGCTGCTGCAAACTGCTCGGGCGTCACGCCGAAATCACGCATAAAGCCGCCATGCAGGGCGCGCTCCACCACCACGGCCTCATTGGCGGCATTGGCAAACTGCACCACGCCTTCGGCGTTATCGGATTTGGCCGCCGTCACGGCCAGCGCGCGGCCATAGGCGACGAGGTAGTGCGCATCCTGAATCATGTAGTGGCAAAAGCGCTCCCGGCTCAGCGTGCCGGCCGCCAGTTCCTGGTTGAAGGGCAGCTCCAAGGTACTTTGAAACAGCGCCTGGTTGGCATTCCACAGACTTTGGCTGAATGACATGATTCGACTCTCCACTGCAAAAATTCATAGCAGCCAGCGCTTTACTGGCTGGTCCAGAAGCTGTTTTTACCTGAAATAAGCCATTTGCTATTCATACCGCTGCAGCTTTGGGGTCAAAGCTGTATTGCCGCTGATGCGCGCCATTCGCCCGAACTTATCCGCTGATTCATACAAGCGCCAAACCAATAGACAAGCCTGAGGAGGCCACAGGCTCCAAAGGCCTCATTAGCCCCATTGACTGACTGATCAGTCAGTTCATAGACTTGCATCGAGGAATCACCAAAACATCACAGGTATTGGAAGGAGCCAGGGGAATGAATACCAATTTCGCAAACGAGCTTCACCGCCGCGCCACACATGCCATGCAAACCGGACTGGCCGACGCCGATACACAGGGCGGGCAGGTCGCAGTCTCCCAATACATCAGCGATGAGCAGACCACGCAGGAGCTGCGCCTGTTGCGCCAGTTTCCCCAGCCCGTGGCCGGTAGCTCATCCATTCCCACGCCCGGCGCCTGGCTGTCGCTGACTCCATTTGATGTTCCGCTTTTGTTGGTCAGGCAATCCGATGGAGCCGTCCACGCTTTCTTGAATGTCTGTCGCCACCGCGGCGCACGCGTTGTGGCTGAGGGCAGCGGCACCGAAGCACGAGCCTTCATCTGTCCCTACCACGCATGGACTTACCAGCCCGATGGCGACTTGCGAGGTGTTCCCGACTCCTTCGGCTTCCCCCGCCTGAAGAAAGAGAAGTCCGGTCTCAAAAGGCTGGCCGCCGTAGAGCGAGGCGGCATCATCTGGGTGGTGCTGGACCCCACATCACCCATCAGAGATATCGACACACACCTGGGCCCACTCATGGAGAACCTGGAGGCGCTGGACGGGCTCCACACCCCCGTGTCCTATGCGCAGCGCTCGCTCGAAGTCAACGCCAACTGGAAGCTGCTGACAGATGGCATCTTTGAAGCCTATCACTTCAAGGTTGCGCACCGCCAGACCATTGCCCACATGTTCATGAACAACCTGCAACTGGTGGACGAATTTGACTTGCACCGACGCTTGTACCTCATCAAGTCCCGCTTTCCAAAAGAGCAACCCGAGGCAAACGGCTTTGACCCGCGCAAGTATGGCAACCTGACTTATTACTTCTTTCCCAACACGATGATCCTGGTCCAGCCCGACCACGGGCAGCTCAGCTACCTGGAGCCGCTCAGCGCCTCTCGCACACGGATTCATGAGATCACGCTGCTTCCGTCCGAGCCCGCTACGGACAAGGCCGCTGCGTACTGGAACGCCAACGTGGACCTGTACCGCCGGACTCTGGCCGAAGACTACGCTCTCGCAGAGTCCATACAGGCCGGCCTGGCCTCGGGCGCCAATGACAGTCTCACATTTGCCTCCTTCGAGTACAGCGCGCCCCGCTTTCACACGCAGCTCCAACAGCAGCTGGAATCGCTCCAGCCCAGCCT
Organism: Comamonas sp. AG1104; assembly: GCF_003350425.1. Lineage (NCBI taxonomy): Bacteria > Pseudomonadati > Pseudomonadota > Betaproteobacteria > Burkholderiales > Comamonadaceae > Comamonas > Comamonas sp. AG1104. Next base: position 8,233 of record NZ_QQAS01000011.1, read on the forward strand.
AGCCCTCAGACCCACAAGCGTGTAAAAACCGCCACTAGCTGACCCCTGACCTCTACATTTGCCTCTGCGTTTACTGCTGCATCAGGTTGAGCCACGACCACCTGTTGTGCTTGAAGATTCGGACGCCCGCGTGCTGATCATCGACACGAAGTTTCTAGACCGTATCGGCGCTCGCAGCACTTCGTCAGGCAAATGGGGCACGTCAAACGCCCGAAACGCGTGGAATATCTGACAAGCCTACTGCGCACGGAATCAGGCAAGCTGCTCAAGCGCCAACTGCGCGCACCGAACTGGGCGGGACAAGAGCGGGCCATCAACTCAGCGAGCCACGGCACACGCGCCGCCCACCGGCCTGTGCCCTCCCATTTCTATAATCACTGGATGCCCTGCAAACCGCTCTCTCGTAAAGAACTGATTCTGGATCGTGCCGAACAGCATTTCGCCGACCACGGATTTCAGGGGGCATCACTATCGGCCATTGCGCGGGACTGCCAGATTGGCAACCCCGGCCTGCTACACCACTTTCCCAGCAAGGAGGTGCTGTATCGCACCGTGCTTGAGGCTCAGGCACACGAGTTGATGCAGCGCATGGACAAAGGCGTGCAGTCCGAGGATCTGCTGCAGCAGCGCCTGCAGGCCTTCATCTTGCTGCAGATCGAATGGATGCAGGCCCGCCCTGCGGGCTTCAAACTCATTACTCGCGAGCTGTTGGATAACTCCGAGCGCATTGAACAGGCTCATTCCCGGCCGCTAGAGATTTTTTTGCTTCAGAGTGTGGCCTTGATTGAGGAAGGTCAGGCCGCCGGATTGCTGCGTCAAGACATCGCTGCCGTTGCTTTGCTGACCATTATTCTGGGCAGCCTCAATTACGCACAGATTGTGCGCCCCACCTTCGGCAGAGCCTTTACCGAGCCGACCCTCAAGAGCAACAGCCACTGGATGCAGCGCATCGCTGCCGATGTACTACTACTCATCAGCAATTCAAGCTTCGCCCTGAAAAAGGCATAACGCAGCCAGTTCACTCACTCTGTTTTTCCACCACGAATTTCCTGTGCGCGGCCCTGCAGCCACTGGCTGAACACCCGCAGCGCCGGCGACGGTTGTGCATCGGCCGCCAGCGCAGGCGTGACCAGATAGTAGGCACGGTTGCCGCGCAGCGGCTGGGGGCAGGCAATGATGAGGTCGCCGCGCGCCAACTCCTGCTCGATCAGCATGGGCGGCACCAGGGCTACGCCCAGCCCCTGGCTGGCGGCCACGGCCAGCATGGAAAACAGCTCCAGCCGCATTCCGTCCAGGGCACGCGGCGCATCGACATGCATCGCGTCGAACCACTGGCGCCAGCCCTGGGGGCGCGTGCTTTGCTGCAGAAGCGGCAGGCGCGCAATCACCTCGGGGCCCACCGGCAGCCAGGCGCGGCCCAGGTCGCGCTGCTGGGCCGTGGCCAGCAGTTGCGGACTGCACACGGGAACCACCTCTTCGTCCATCAGCCACTGCGCCTGCACGCCGGGCCAGCGGGCCACCTGCTCGGGCGTTCCCGCATAAAGGGCCGCGTCAAACACGGTGTCGGCAAACAGAAACGGCCGGGTCTGCACATCGATGTGCACGGTGATGTCGGGGTGCTGCTGGGCCAGTTGCGGCAGGCGCGGCAGCAACCAGCGTGTGGCAAAGGTGGGGACGGCCGCCAGATTGATGGGGCCTCCCTCGCCCTGATGGCTCATCAGATCCAGCGTGTCACGCTCCAGCCCCTGCAGCCAGCGTCCGACCTGCTTGGCGTAATGCAGGCCCGCATCGGTGAGCAGCACGCCGTGGCGCGTGCGCTTGAACAGGGCCACGCCCACAAACTCCTCCAGCGCAATGATCTGGCGCGAGACGGCACTTTGCGTCAGCGACAACTCCTGTGCAGCCTTGGTGTAGCTGATATGGCGGGCGGCCGATTCAAAGCAGGCCAGAGCCTGAGTGGAGGGCAGAACTCTGCGCATCTCTCTTATTCCTTGCTCGCATACATAGGAAACAAACAAAAGGGAAAACCCTTGATAGTTAATTTATACATGCATTTTCCTCATCCATAGATGATTATTCATCGTTTGCCAGCCCCTGTTCTGCAAACCTAATATGTGTGCAAGCACTCAGGCGGAAATGCGCCTGCAACCCGACACCTTGCATTCAGGAGATGAACATGGCCAATGGCTACCAGTGGGACGACTGCTTCCAGCTCGACCAGCAACTGACCGAAGACGAGCGCATGATCCGCGACGCAGCGCGCGAGTACTGCCAGGACAAGCTCAAGCCTCGCGTGCAAGCCATGTTCCGCAACGAGTCCGTGGACATCAGCATCTTCCGCGAGATGGGCGAGCTGGGCCTGCTGGGCCCCACCATCCCCACGCAATACGGCGGCGCGGGCCTGAACTACGTGAGCTACGGTCTGGTGGCGCGCGAGATCGAGCGTGTGGATTCGGGCTATCGTTCCATGGCCTCCGTGCAATCGTCCCTGGTGATGGTGCCCATCAATGAGTTCGGCACCGAAGCGCAGAAGATGAAATACCTGCCCAAGCTGGCTTCGGGCGAGTTCATCGGCTGCTTCGGCCTGACCGAGCCCGACCACGGCTCCGACCCCGGCTCCATGGCCACGCGCGCCTACAAGGTCGACGGCGGCTATCGCCTCAAGGGCAACAAGATGTGGATCACCAACAGCCCTGTGGCCGACGTGTTCGTGGTCTGGGCCAAGGAAGTCTCCGAGGACGGCACTGTGGGCCAGATCCGCGGCTTTGTGCTGGAAAAGGGCATGAAGGGCCTGTCCGCCCCGGCCATCCACGGCAAGGTGGGCCTGCGCGCCTCCATCACCGGTGAAATCGTGATGGACGATGTGTTCTGCCCCGAAGAGAACGCCTTCCCCGAGGTGCGCGGCCTCAAGGGCCCATTCACCTGCCTGAACAGCGCCCGCTTCGGCATTGCCTGGGGCGCGCTGGGTGCAGCAGAAGACTGCTGGCACACCGCCCGCCAGTACACGCTGGACCGCAAGCAGTTCGGCCGCCCTCTGGCCGCCAACCAACTGATCCAGAAGAAGCTGGCCGATATGCAGACCGAAATCACCCTGGGCCTGCAAGCCGCGCTGCGCGTGGGCCGCATGAAGGACGAGCACCAGAACGTGATCGAGATCACCTCGCTGGTCAAGCGCAACAACTGCGGCAAGTCGCTGGACATCGCACGCATGGCGCGCGACATGCTGGGCGGCAACGGCATCTCCGACGAGTTCGGCGTGGCCCGCCATCTGGTGAACCTGGAAGTGGTCAACACCTACGAAGGCACCCATGACGTGCACGCGCTGATTCTGGGTCGTGCGCAGACTGGCATCGCGGCGTTTGCTAATTAACTCCCCCTGAGCGGCTACGCCTAGGCGGCCCCGCCGCTTCCCCCTCTCTCTACGCGCTTCGCGCTATGGGAGGGGGGACGGCAGCTTCGCCGCAAGGCGGCTCTTGCTTGCTGCCCTTACCTTGGGTCGATGGCAGAGATTCGAGCCTCTTTTTCGCTATCTATTTGTTAGCTTCTACCGCTTTATCTGTATGGGTTTTGGATAGTTTTTCTATCAAAATCCATACCAATAAAGCGCAAGCAGCTTCTGTTTTCATAGTCCTTCACTCGGTTTCTGGATTCTTCCTCAATGAACGCAAGCTCCACCACTCCCACCGGCGCACTGGCAGGCATCAAGGTGCTGGATCTGTCTCGCGTGCTGGCAGGCCCCTGGGCCACGCAGATGCTGGCCGATCTGGGCGCCGATGTGGTCAAGGTTGAGCGCCCGGTTGCTGGCGACGATACGCGCCACTGGGGCCCTCCGTTCCTCAGGGACGATGCGGGCAACGACACGCGCGAGGCCAGCTACTTCACGGCCTGCAACCGCAACAAGCGCTCCATTACCGTGGACATGGCACACCCCGAGGGCCGCGCCCTGCTGCTGCGCATGGCGCAGGAGGCCGATGTGGTGGTGGAGAACTTCAAGACCGGCGGTCTCAAGCAGTACGGACTGGACTATGCCAGCCTGAAGGCACTGAACCCGCGCCTGGTGTACTGCTCCATCACCGGCTTTGGCCAGGACGGTCCTTATGCAGAGCGCGCCGGTTACGACCTGATGGTGCAGGCCATGTGCGGCCTGATGAGCATCACCGGGCATGCCGATGGCGAGCCCGGCGGCGGCCCGCTGAAGGTGGGCGTGGCGGTGATCGACGTGTTCACCGGCCTGTATGCCAGCAACGCAATTCTCGCGGCCCTCAATGCGCGTCACACCACAGGCCAGGGCCAGTACATCGACATGGCGCTGCTGGATGTGGGCATGGCCGTGCTGGCCAATCAGGCCGCAGGTTTTCTGACAACCGCCCAGGCACCGGGCCGCGCCGGCAACACCCACCCCAGCCTCGCGCCGTATCAGGACTTTCCAACGCTGGACGGCAATGTGCTCTTGGCCATTGGCAACGACGGGCAGTTCGCCCGCTTCTGCGCCGCCATCGAATATGCCGAATGGGCACAGGACGAGCGCTTTGCCACCAACACCGCCCGCGTGCAAAACCGCAGCGCGCTGCTGGCGTTGATGAAGCCCGTGATGCTGACACGCAGCACGACAGACTGGATTGCGCTGCTGGAAGACAAGGCCGTGCCCTGTGGCCCCATCAACACCATTGCACAGGCATTTGAAGACCCACAGGTCAAGGCGCGCGGTATTCAGCAAAGCTTGCCGCGCAATGCAGGCGACGGCATTGGCCACATTGCCACTGTCTCCAATCCCATGCGCCTTTCGGCCACACCGGTTACCTACCGCCGCGCACCGCCCGCCCTGGGTCAGCACACCAATGAGGTGCTTCGCGAATTCGGACTTGATGACAACGCCATTGCTGCGTTGCATGAGCAAGGAGTGGTTTGAGGCCTTCATGGCCAAAGCAACCTCCTGACAACAAAAGAGGGCCCAAGCCCCGAAAACCGCAGGCAATTTCACCAGAGATGCACTGCCAATCACACTTTCCAAGGAGACATTGATGTTCAAGTTCACAGCCACCGTTCTGGCTGCCATGGCTTTTTGCGGCGCTGCACAGGCACAAGGCGCCTATCCCAACAAGCCCATCCGCCTGCTGGTTCCCTTTGCCGCCGGCGGCACGACCGACCTGATCGCCCGCGTCATTGCCGAGCCTCTGAGCCGTGAGCTGGGCCAGTCCGTTGTGGTGGAAAACAAGGGCGGCGGCGGCGGCACCATTGGCGCAGCCGAGACGGCACGCGCCAAGCCCGATGGCTACAACCTGGGCATTGCCACCGTGTCCACCACGGCCACCAACCCAGCCATCAACCCCAAGATCACCTACAACGTCGCCACCGATTTCACGCCCATCGTGAACATCGCTGCCACGCCCAACATCATTGCCGCCAACCCCAAATTTGCGGGCAAGGATTACAAGAGCTTCCTGACTGAGGTCAAGAGCAACCCCGGCAAGTACTCTTACGCATCGCCCGGTCAAGGCTCCATCACCCATCTGATGATGGAAATGTTCAAGCTGGAAACCAAGACCGACGTAGCCCACGTGCCTTACCGTGGATCGGGCCCTGCGCTGAACGACGCGGTTGCCGGCCAGGTGCCGCTGATTTTCGACAACCTGCCCTCCACCCTGCCCTTCGTCAAGGAAAAGCGCCTGACGGCCCTCGTCGTCGCCGCTCCCCAGCGTCTGGCTGCACTGCCTGATGTGCCCACCTTCAAGGAAATGGGGCTGCCCCAGGTCAACCGCATGGCGTACTACGGCATCGTTGGCCCCAAGAACCTGCCTAAGGAAGTGGTGGACAAGATCAACGCCGCCGTGCGCAAGGCGGTGCAAGATCCAGCGGTGAAAAAGCGCATCGAGGAAAGCGGCTCCATCATCATGGCCGACACCCCTGAAGCCTTTGCCAAGCAGATGGCCGAAGAGCTGGCCGTCTACAAGAACGTGGTGCAAAAGCAGAACCTGAAGATGGAAGACTAAGCGTCTTCATGCCAAAAAAGTCCTCGCAGGTGTGAATGCCTGCGAGGACTTTTTTCTTTGTACTGCTCATGCACAAGCAAGGTGCTGGTGCATGAAACTGGTGCAGCTTAGAAACGATGGCGGATACCCACCACCGCGCTGGTGCCGGATTTGTTGGGAATGTCCATGCTCACGCGGTCATACATGGCCACGGCGTAGACATCGGTGCGCTTGGACAGGAAATGGTCGTAGCCCAGGCTGACGGTGGTGCGTGTGCCGCTGACGTTGCCCACTTCCGACTTGGTGCGTGCAGCCGCAGCCTTGATCGTGCCTGCCGTGCCGCTGACGGGTACATCCAGACCCAGCGAGTAGGTGGTGTTCTCGCGATCCTGGGCGTTGATCTTGGCCTGGCCGTAAGTGGCATAGAGCTTGGCCACGCTGAAGTCATAGCTGCCGCCCACCATCCAGTTGCTCTTGGTCGGCATCACCGCCAGAGAGACCGGGTTGTTGATCTGCGCACGCTCGTAGAACGCGGTCAGGCTCAGCGGGCCGCCGAAGTACATCAGGTTCAGGCCCACATTCTTCTTGCCCTTGTTGCCGCTGCTGGTCTGCTCGCCGAACTGGTAATGCACATTGGCCTTGAGACCACCAAAGCTGGGCGTGGTGTACAGAACCTGATTGCTCCAACCCGTGTTGGAGGCCGTGGTCAGGCTGTCAGTACCCCAGGCCGCAGTCGTCATATTGGCATGCAGCACCAGTGGCGAGACCGTGAAGGAGTCGCCAAACGGGTTGGTCAGCACCGTGGGCAGGAAGTTCGGTGCCAGGCCACGACCCAGGCTCACACGACCAAAGCTGCCGGCCAGACCCACATTGGCATCACGCGAGAAAAAGGGGTCGGCATCGAAACGGCCAGGGGTACCTGTATCGGCACGGAAAAAGCTCGTGATATTGAAGTCGGCCTTGAGACCGCCGCCCAGATCTTCCACGCCCTTCACACCCCACCAGGAAGTGGTCAGTCCGCCGGAGCCGACCGAGGCCACGCGCTCCTGCCCTGCCATCTTCATGGAGCCCACGTAGGTATCGACGGTACCAGTGAGCTGCACCGAGCTTTGGGCCTGAGCCGACAGACTGGCTGCTGCCAAGGCAATAGTGGTAAAGGTTGCGGTAAACGCTTTCATGGGTGGTTTCCTCTCTAAAAAGTTTGAGACAAACCACCCATGCAAGAGTCAGGCCAGTTTTGTATACAAAACCAGAACTTCAAACACGGATCCCAAACGCGCTTGACCACCTTGCACCACAGCAGCCCGGCGCCCCCAGGCCGCCCCCGAGCCGGCCATGCCCACAGGCCCCGCAAACAGCGCCACCATAGCTGCCATTGCAGGCCGCGCTGCGCCCGAATGTTTGCGGCGGAAAGCGCTCGTGCACCAAGGCTCCGCAGGCCTAATCTTCATGGGCTGTCTGCTCTGCCGAAAATCGGGCAGCGCCAAGGCTGCCACCGTTTCTGCAGCGCGACCAGGCCCTGCAGCGGCCCGCCTAGAAGGTGGTCGGATGGCCGGCGCTGTCGCGCTCCGTGATGCGGCTGCGCGCGAGCTCGTCGCGCAGCCAGCGCGCCGCCTGGCCCAGCGGCGCCGATTTGTTCCAGAGCAAATCCACCCCCACCAGCCAGTCGGTATGCGGATAGGCCTCGAGGCGCAACTCCACCAGTTCCCCGCGCTCGATCTCGGCCAGCACCAGGCGGCGCGGCAGCGTGGCCCAGCCCAGACCGGCGCGTGTCATCTCCAGCAGGGCCAGATAGCTCTCGGCGCGCCAGCAGCGCGGGCTGCGCAGATATTCGGTGCTGGGCAGTCCTTCGCTGTGGACGCTGAAGGCCAAGCGCCGGTGGCGGTGCAGCTCGGCAAAGCTCACGCTGCCCTGGCACGCCAGCGGATGGCTGCTGGCCGCCACATGCGACATCACCAGCTTGCCCATCTGTACAAAGCCCAGCTCGCGCGGGTAATTGGGCTGCGAGAAAGCCAGGCCGAGCTGCGCCTGCCCCTGGCGCACCAGCGCGCTCACATCGCCGTCCAGCGGATGGCGGATCTCCACATCGACAAAGGCAAAGGCCTGGGCAAATGCGCTCAGCGGCTGCGTGATCGCGTCGTAGGGTATTTCTATGGCCAGCGTGAGTGAAGGCTCCACGCCCTGGTTCAGGCTGTGGGCGTGATGCTCCAGGTCCAGGCAGCGGTCCAGCACCTCCGACACCTCGCGCAACAGGCCCCGGCCGGCATCGGTCAGCGTGGGAATCTTGGTGCTGCGGTCGAACAGCTCCATGCCCAGGTCCGCCTCCAGGTTGGCAATGGCGGAGCTGACCGTCGATTGCGGCCGCCTCAGTTGGCGCGCCGCTGCGCTGAACGAGCCCGCAGAGACCACGGTGGAGAAGATTTCGAGCTGATCCAGGGTGTAGCGCATGCATCGCATTTTCCATCGGATTTTACGATGGATACAAACTTGTTTCAATCGATTTACCGATTGATTATCGATACACCATTCCCGCATAGAGGAATGGGCCCAGCCAGGAGACACCATCCATGAAGCCATCTTCCGCCGTCCATCCGGTCGATCAGATCCTGCCGCTGCAGCAAATGGCCAGCTATGGCCTGCAGCATGTACTGGTGCTCTACGCGGGTGCCGTCGCCGTCCCCCTGATTCTGGGAGGCGCCCTGGGGCTGACGCCCGAGCAGGTGGTGATCCTCATCAATGCCAACCTGCTGACCTCAGGCGTGGCCACACTGATCCAGACCCTGGGTTTCTGGAAGTTCGGCGCGCGCCTGCCGCTGGTGCAAGCCTGCTCCTTCATCGCGCTGGCGCCCATGATAATGATCGGCAAGGAATACGGCCTGGCCCACGTGTTCGGCGCCGTTATCGCGGGCGGCGCCATCACCGTGCTGCTGGCCCCGATGACCAGCCGGCTGCTGCGCTTCTTCCCGCCCGTGGTCATCGGCAGTCTGATCACCATCATCGGCATCTCGCTGATGCCCGCCGCCGCCATCTGGCTGGGCGGCGGAAATCCCGATGCGGCCGACTTCGGCAGAGCAGCCAATCTGCTGCTGGGCCTGGCCACCATTGTCACTACGCTGTTCATCTATGCGCGCTTTCGCGGCTTTGTCGGCAACCTGGCCGTGCTACTGGGCCTGGTCGCGGGCACGGCCATCGCTGCAGCCTGCGGGCTCACCGACTTCGCCCAGGTGGGCAAGGCGGCCTGGTTCGAGCTCAGCCCGCCGTTCGCCTTCGGCATGCCGCAGTTCGGACTGGTGCCCGCGCTGATCATGGCGCTGGCCATGCTGGTCATCATGGCCGAGACCACAGGCAACTGCCTGGCCATAGGCCAGATCGTGGGCCGCCCCACCAGCCAGCAGACCCTGGGCAATGCCTTCCGCGCCGACGGCCTGGCCACCATGATCGGTGGCGTGTTCAACAGCTTTCCGTACAACGCCTTCACGCAGAACACGGGCCTGATCGCACTGTCCGGCGTCAAGAGCCGCTATGTGGTGGCCAGCGCGGGCGCCATCATGATTCTGATGGGACTGTTTCCCAAGCTCGGCGCGCTGATCGCCTCGGTGCCGCCCCCAGTGCTGGGCGGCTGCGCCATCGTGATGTTCGGCATGACCACTGTGGCCGGCATCCAGGAGCTGTCGCGCGTACGCTTCGAAGGCACGCGCAATGCGCTGGTCGTGGCCGTCTCGGTCAGCGTGGGCGTGCTGCCCATGTCCTTTCCCGCGCTGTTCGCCCAGGCCGATGGGCCGCTGAAGCTGGTGCTGGAAAGCGGCATCTTCCTGGGCGCCATCTCGGCCGTGCTGCTCAACCTCATCCTCAACCGCGGCGCGCAGGCGCAGGAGGCGGAACCATCCGCCGCCGTGCACTGAGCTGCATGCACATTTCTTGATCCATCCCTACCGGAGCCCCTAGATGCAAAACAATGAGACCGTTCTGACCAACCCGCGCGACCTGGAGCTGCTGCGCGCCGCCATTGCCCTGTCCGAAGAGTCCAAGCAGCGCGGACGTCATCCGTTTGCGGCCCTGGTGGCCAACGAGCACGGCGAGATCGTGGCCCAGGCCGGCAACAACTCCATGCCGCCCGAAGGCGACCCCACGCAGCACGCCGAGCTGGCCGCCGCCGCTCTGGCCGCGCGCAGGCTGACGCCCGAGGAACTCGCCAGATGCACGCTCTACACCAGCGCCGAGCCCTGCTGCATGTGCTCGGGCGCCGTGTACTGGACGGGAATAGGCCGCGTGGTCTATGCGCTGTCCGAGCACTCGCTGCTGGCTCTGACCGGCGACCACCCCGAAAACCCCACCTTCTCCCTGCCCTGCCGCGAGGTGTTTGCACGCGGACAGCGCCGGGTGGAAGTGCTGGGCCCCATGCTGGAAGACGAGGCTGCAGCGCCCCACCACGGGTTCTGGACCCAGGACTGAGCGCCTGGGCCTCAGCCGCCCTGTCTGGCCGACGAGATGCGGAAGCTGTCGGCCAGCTTCAGCATCATGAACAACCAGAGCGCAGCGCCCATGGCGATCAGCAGGCCCCCCACCAGGCCGATATGCGTCATGCCCCATTGCTGGCTGACGATGCTGCCCAGCAGTGCGCCGCCGCCGATGCCGATATTGAAGATGCCCGAGAACATGGACATGGCCACATCGGTGGCATCGGGCGCCAGATTAAGCACCTTGGACTGCATGGACAGCGCAAAGCAGATCATGGCGATGCCCCAGACCGAGCTTTGCAGATACAGGCTCCAGACATGTGTGCTGCTCATGACCAGCAGCAACAGGCTCAGCGCCAGCACGCCGATGGACGCCAGCAGAAAGCCACGCGGAAAGCGCAGACCGAACCAGCCGAACAGCACGCTGCCCACAATGCCCATGCCGCCATACAGCAGCAGCACAGCCGTGGTCACATCGCCGGCGTGGCCTGCAATGTCCTGCACAAAGGGCTCGATATAGCTATAGGCCGTGAACTGGCCGGTAATCACCAGCACCAGCAGCACATAGATGCCGACCAGGGCCGGGCGCCTGAACAGCATGGGCACACTGGACAGGGAGCCGGCGTTCTCGCTGGGCAGCAAAGGCAACAACTTGCCCAGCACCAGCATCACCGCTGCAGCCACCGCGCCAATGGCCAGAAACGTCATGCGCCAGCCCAGCCATTCGCCCACGATGCGACCCAGCGGAATGCCCAGCACCATGGCCACGGAAGTGCCCGTGGCCAGCAGGCTCAATGCCATGGCCTTCCTGCCCGGAGGTGCCACCCGGACGGCCAGCGAGGCCGTGATGGACCAGAACACCGCATGCGACAGCGCAATGCCGATACGGCTGATGACCAGGGACGCATAGCTCCAGGCCACACCCGAGAGCAGATGGCTGAGCACGAACACCGCGAACACGCCCATCAGCAGCTTGCGCCGCTCCACCTTGCGCGTGAGCAGCATGAAGGGCAACGAGGCCAGCGCCACCACCCAGGCATAGATGGTGAGCATCAACCCCACCTGCTCGACCTGCATGTCAAAGCTGGCGCCAATGCTGCTGAGCAGACCGACCGGCACGAACTCGCTGGTATTGAAAACAAAAGCCCCCAGCGCCAGCGCAATCACGCTGAGCCAGGCCTGGGTGGGAGATCGGGTCGATTCGATAGGGGCAGTCAAGGTTTCTGTCATGCAATAAAGGCGTGCCGGCTTCCAGGGCCGCAAAACCCGAAATTGTGCGCTTGCAGCATGACATCAGACAGACAGCCCGGCCTTGCCCCATCAATCAATGGGGTCGGACCGAGCAACGAGAGGGCCTGATCAATACGCGACGGTGAAGCGGGCCTTGAGGTGTTCGTTCCTGTCCAGGGCATCGATCAACGCTACGGCCAGGTCCTGCACTGAAATATCGCCGGGCTGACCGTCGGCCTGCACCAAAGGTTCATCCTTGCCCGTACGGTACTGACCGGTACGGCCCCTGGATTGCGCATCGGAGCCGCCATGAAAGCCCACGGCCGGGCTCAGCATGGTCCAGTCCAGAGCAGCATCCTTTTGCAGCTCGGCAAACATGTCGCGCGCCGCCGAGGCGCCGGGCTTGATGAACGCAGGAAAGTCGGGGGAATCCACCAGTTGCTGGCCATTCACATACAGGCTGCCAGCTCCGCCCACGACGAGATAACGCTTGATGCCCGCAGCCTTGACGCCTTGCACGATGGCACGCGAGCCCTGCATGAAATCGTCATAGATATTGGGATTGCTCCAGCCTGCGTTATAGGCGCTGACCACCGCATCGCAGCCGGTCACAGCGCGCTGCACCTCGTCGGCGTTGAGCACGTCGGCCTTGACGAACTGCACATGCTCGCGTGGGGCAGCGGCCTCGGGTTTGCGTACCAGGGCCACGACCTCATGACCGCGACGCAGCAACTCATCCAGCAATCCGGCACCGACAAAACCCGTGGCGCCAATCAATGCGACTTTCATTGGGAAACTCCTTGCATCTTCAACAGGGCTAAAGATTAATCGGCATTAATTGCGAGAAAAACCCCTTTCAGCCACCATGACCTTGAAGCTGCACTTCAAAATAACCTCATGGAAGATTTCAGACGCATGGCCATTTTTGCCGCCGTGGTGGAGCGCGGCAGCATGAGCGCGGCAGCCCGCCAGCTCGACATGACGCCCTCGGCCGTCAGCCAGCATATCCGTCAGCTGGAGCAGGAGGCCGGCCTGACGCTACTGCACCGCTCCACGCGCCAGCTGACGCTGACCGATGCCGGCCAGCGCTTCTACATCCAGTGTGCAGCCATGTGCGAAGCGGCCAGCCGGGCCCGCGCCGAGCTGGCCGCCGAGCATCAGCGCCCCAGCGGCGAGCTGCGTCTGGCTGCCCCGGCAGGTTTCACCCAGCATGCTGCCCCGGCGCTGGGCCGGTGGCTGGCTATGCATCCTGAACTACGGCTGCGCCTGCTGATGGATGACGCTCCCATAGACCTGATCCAGGCGCGCGTGGATCTGGCGCTGCGCTTCGGCAATTTGCAGGATTCCAGCTGGGTGGCCCGTCACCTGGGCCGCAGCGCCACCGTGCTCTGCGCCTCGCCGCATTGGATCACGGCCCACGGTAGCACGCCTCGACACCCTGGCGAGCTGGCACAGCTGCCCTGGCTGGAGATGAGCCGCAGCGACGACGCTCAGGCCGACTTCCTATGGCGTCAGCAGGGCACGGCGCAGGAATACCGGCTGCAGGTGCGGCCGCTCATGGTCAGCAACCACCGCAGCGCGGTGCAGCAGTTCTGCGAAGCGGGTCTGGGGCTTGCCCTGCTTTCTGCCCATGACGTGGCGGCAAGTCTGAAAGCGGGCAGCCTGGTGCGCCTGCTGCCTGACTGGGACATGGGCATGCTGGATATCTGGGCCGTCACCGCCAGTCGCGACAGCCTGCCCGCCAAGGTGCGCGAGGCCATCGAGGTGCTGCGCGAGTATTTCGCGCAGCTAGAGGGCATGCAGAACTAGCGCAATCCTTGCACATGCAAGGACCCCACCAGCAGCCATCCAGGCCCGCCGCCCAGGCGCTGAAAGCAAAAAAGCCTGCAAATGCGAGGCATCCGCAGGCTTTGCAAAACAGGCCACACCACATGGCCCGTCGCACTCAAGCCATCATTTCAGGTCGATAGGCGTCTTGTTGCCGCCAACATAGCGGCTCAGCGTGTAGCTGGGGTTCTTCATCTCGCCATTTTTCTCGAACTGGATCTTGGAGGTCACACCCGAATAGTCGGACTTCTGCAGGAAGGGGATATAGACCTTGGGGTCCCATGAATTGGCACGCTTCATGGCATCGGCCAGCAGCATGGTGCCGTCATAGAAATAGGGGCTATAGACCTGGAACTGGCCGGGGTACTTGGCGTCATAGCGCTTCTTCCACTCCGTGCCGCCAGGCATCTTGGCAATGGAGGCACCACCATCGGCGCAGACCACGTTCTCCAGAGGCTTGGCGCCGGCAGCCACCTTGGCCAGCTCGGTCACGCAAATACCGTCACCGCCAAACATCTTGACGTCGTTCATGCCCAACTGGGCCATCTGGCGCAGCATGGGACCGGCCTGGCCGTACATGCCGCCGTAGAAGATGGCATCGGGCTTCTTGGCCTTGATGGAGGTCAGAATGGCCATGAAGTCCGTGGCCTTGTCGTTGGTGAACTCGTTGGCCACGATCTTGATGCCCTGCTTTTCGGCATCCTTCTTGAACACATTCGCCAGACCCTGGCCATAGGCCGTGCGGTCGTCGATCACGGCCACGTTCTTGAGCTTGAGGTTCTTGGCCGCATAGGTGGCGAGGGCCGCGCCCAGGGCGTTGTCGTTGGCAATCACGCGGTAGGTAGTGTTCCAGCCGGGCTTGGTCAGGTCGGGGTTGGTGGCCGCACCTGTGATCATGGGAATGCCGCAGTCCTGGAAGACCTTGGACGAAGGAATCGCCACGCCGGAGTTCACAAAGGCGACGGCACCGGCCACCTTGTCATCGCAGAGCTTCTGCGAAGCGGCCGTTCCCTGCTTGGGGTCGGCCACATCGTCTTCGGCCACCAGCACGAACTTGACCTTCTTGCCGCCGATTTCCATGCCTTTGGCGTTCAGGTCCTCGATGGCCATGCGCACGCCGTTTTCATCGTCCTTGCCGAAGTGAGCCTGAGGGCCGGAGGTCGGGCCGATATGGCCGATCTTGATGATCTGCTCCTGGGCCATCACGCCCCCCGCCATACCTGCTACGACTGTCGCGATACACAACTTGCCAAAATTCTTCATTGCGCACTCCACTCGGTTGAGACAAGACGCAACCTTATGCCCCGCGACAGGCAATTGGCAATGAGGCAATCACATAGGTGCAGCGAGTGCTACACCGGCACAACAATCAGTGTTTTCAGGGATCGGCAAGCGCCCCGGGCTGTGCTGGAAAAAACCGCCGCAAGCCCTTGCTCGCGAAATGGCAGCAGCGCCAAAGAAAAACGCCCCAGACTGGGGCGTTTTTTCATCAAGGCCTGCTGCTCAGGCAGCCTTGGCCTGCAGCAGAGCATCCGCCTTGGCATGCTGGTCCAGCGTGCTCAGGCAGGCATGGGCCACTTCCACGCCCTTCTTCACGAAGTGCTGGCGGAAGAACTCCACATGATCACCATGCTCGTGAAAATCGCGCGGCGTCAGCACGGCGGAGAACACGGGCACTTCGGTATCCATCTGTACTCGCATCAGACCATCGATCACGGCCGTGGTCACGAATTCATGGCGATAGATGCCGCCGTTGACGATCAGTGCCGTGGCGATCACTGCATCGAAACGACCGCTTTGTGCCAGCTTCTTGGCCAGCAGCGGGATTTCAAAGGCACCGGGTACGCTGAAATGCGTGATGCTGGCGGCCTGCACGCCCTGCGCCTGGAGTTCGGCCTGGGCCGCATCGCGGGCCTGATAGACCACTTCGGTGTGCCAGCTGGCGCTGATGATGGCAATGCGGCTGCGGCCGGCCACGGTCTTCCAGGGCGTACCTTCGGAAGTCGCGTGAGTGGCAAAGTTCATGGAGATAGGGGTCTGATTCATGGTGGTATTTCCAGAAAATTCCAATGAATCAGGGCGTGCGCGGGAACACCTGCCCATGCGGCAGCGATAGCTGCATCACGGACCGATGCTGCGCGATCTCTTTCATCCGGACTATGACCGTCGGCTCTGGCATCTCACCAGATCTGCTGACCCTGCAGGCTCTGGCGAGACTGCAGGCGCTCGCGGGCTGCTGCAGTCAATGCAAGGCATTGCCGCAGATACCGCCGGTGGGGAATTGCACCCCGCCCTGAGAACGCTGCTTTGCGGTGAACTTGGATGCACCGCAAGACGAAGTCATTCTAGCGACGCTTTGGCAGCGCTCCAGGCAAAAGGGTCACTATGGCGTCAACCTGAAAATTCATTAAAAGCTGCCTTGATCACTCAGCAGCCAATCGCAAGCAGCTCTCATTTAATGAGCAGACAGCTTCATGAGGTCAACCCGGAACAGTCGCCGGACGTTAAGAGCACAGGGCATTGCGCCCACCCACACCTCACCAGACAAGCCATGAAACCATTCCTGCAGGCATCGATGTCCACCTCCAAACGCTGGGCCAGCATGGGAGCTTTGGCTGTGCTGTGCACTGCCTGCGCGGTTCCCGGTGAGTTTGACTCCGGCTATGGCGGTGGTTATGGCGGCAGCTATGGCTCCACCACCATCTACAGCACCCAGCCTGCTTATCCGGCCCACCCGGTCTACCAGGGTCAGGACCGCAATGACTGGGCCTGGCGCGAGCGTGAGCGCCGTCAGTGGGAGCGCCAGCGCGAGCTGGAACGTGATCGCGCCCAGAACATGCGCGATCGCGAGCAATGGCAACGCCAGATGGAGCGCGACCGCGCTCAGCAACAGCGCGACCAGCAGCGCATGCAGGATCAGCAACGCCGTGAATGGGATCGTCAGCAATCCCAGAACCGTCGTGATCAGGACCAGATGCGCCGCCAGCAGGAGCGCGAACAACAACAGCAGTCGCAGCAACGCGAGCGTGAGCGCATGCAGGCCGAACGTAATCGCCAGCAACAGGCCCGCGACCGCCAACAGCAAGACCGCGAACGTGAGCGCGACCAGCGCCAGCAGCAACACCAGCGCGAAGGCCAGCAGCAAGGCTTTCCTCCTCGCGGTGACTGGCGTTGACCGGGCGCTGTGGCACGTCACCGCTTCTGCTTTTCCTGCCGCCACTTCATAATTTGCAGGCACTCAAACGCCTTTGAAGGAGCGGTCATGCCAGAGCCCCTATCTACCGCCGTCACCATGCGCAAGCTGCCGCTGGGCTTGCTGCTGGGCTGGGTGCTGATCGCAGGCACGGCCCAGGCGCAGGTCATGCGCTGTGTCGATGCCAAGACCGGCGAGGTGACCTATACCAACGGCCGCTGCATCTCGGGCGAAATGAGCACGCAGATTCAGGCGGCGCAAAGCGCCGAGGAAATTGCGGCCGAGCGTGCCAATGCCAGCCAGGCGCGGGAGCGGAGCAAGGCCCAGATGGCGCGCGACGATGCCCAGCGCCGTCAGCGCGAAGAGCAGGAGCGCAAGGAGCGCGAAGCCGCCGAGAAAGCCCAGGCCCGGGCCGATGCCAATCTGGAAAACACGCCCGCCTGCCGCCAGGCCCGCGAGCGCTACAACGCCATACTGGCCGAAGCCAGCCCCGATCCTGCCACCTGGGGCGAACGCAGCCACGCAGCCCAGGCCCAGATGGAGATGAGCTGTCTAGGCACAGCCGCCTACCAGCAGCTGCAGCAAAGCCGGGCGCTGCAGCCCAATGCCATCAACCGCCCGCAGTGGGGCTATGGCTATCCCAACCGCTACCCGCCGGCACGTCCCACGCCATCGCAGCCGCCCGCCAAGATCGTCAACTGCAACGTCTTCCGCTGCTATGACAACCGCGGCGGCGTTCATCCAATACCGTAATCCCCCTGAGGCGCTGTGCGCCTTCCCCCAGGGGACGACAGCTTCGCTGCGCGGCGGCGCCTGCTTGCTGCCCGATGCCTGGCCGTGCCAATTTTTGATGGTCGTGCTCTTTCTTGGTCCTGCCTAGCTTTGCAGGCCCTCGGTCACCGTGGGATAGCGCAGCCTGAGTCGCAACTCGCGCTTGAGCCGCCGATTCGACAGCCGCCGCGACTCGCTCATGAAACTCAGTAGACTCGCCGGCAGTTCGGTCTGCGCCTGCTCGCGCGAAATGCGCGGCGGCCGGGCCAGGCCGTAGAGATCGGCCGCCAGATCGAAGTAATCCCCCATCTTCAACTGCGTGTCGTCGCTGGCGTGATAGATGCGCTGCGGCTTGCCACGCCACAGCGCAAGCAGACAGGCTCGCGCCAGGTCATCGGCATGAATATGGTTGGTATAGACATCGTCTGCGGGCTGCAGCACGGCGGTGCCTCGCTGCAGCCGGGCGCGGGGCGTACCGCCCTCACGATCAGGTGCGTAGATGCCGGGAATGCGCAATATGCTGACCCGCAGACCCGAGCGCCCTGCAAAGCGCACCGCGAGCTCGGCATTCACACGGCGCTGCGCCCTGGCGGTCGTCGGCGCGACGGACCGGGTTTCGCTCACCCACTGCCCCTGGCAGTCGCCATAAACGCCTGAGGTCGACGCATACACCAGGCTGCGCGGCAGACTGCGCAGGCGCAGTGTCCGCATGAGAGCCGTGGTGCGGGAGTCCAGCCACGAGCGTTCATCCCCTGCAACCGGTGCCTGAGGCGGTGCCAGATGCAGCACCCGCGTCGCAATGCCTGCCAGTCTGCGCAGGCTGGCCGGGTCATCCAGATCCCCCCACAAGGGCTTCACGGCCTGGGCATGCAGCTGCTCGGCCCGCACCGGGTTGCGGCTCAAGGCCAACACCTGAATGCCGTGCCTGCCACCGCCTGAAGCGACCGGCAATCGGGCCACGCGCTGACCCACATCGCCGTAGCCGACGATCAATAAGCGTTCACGACGAAAGCGCGCTGGCAGCGCGCCCAATGGGCTTTGGTTTGAAGGCAAAATCGGGACCTGCTGCGTACAAGATCTAAGGAGCCACTGGCGTTGCTGCGACAGCAGCAGCGCCGACAAAAAGGCTGCCGGATACGCCTTCAAGGATAACCAAAACGTCATGACCGAGATTGCCCACGCTTCGTTTGAAATTACCGTCCAGCCCAGCGGACGTGCTTTTGCCACTCAGGGCGCTGAAACCATTCTGGCCGCGGCCATTCGCACCGGCGTCGGCCTGCCCTATGGCTGCAAGGACGGTGCTTGCGGCTCCTGCAAGTGCAAGAAGCTCAGCGGCGAAGTCAGCCACGGCACGCACTCGGACAAGGCTCTGACCGCCGAAGAGGAAGCCGGCGGCTATGTGCTGACCTGCTGCGCCACGCCCCACAGCGATGTGGTTCTGGAGTCGCGCCAGGTCACGGACGCCAGCTCCTTCCCCATCAAGAAGATGCCCGTGCGCGTGGCCGCCCTCGAAAAGAAATCGCATGACGTGATGCAGGTGCGCCTGCAGCTGCCAGCCAGCGAGAAGTTCCGCTACCACGCAGGCCAGTATGTGGAGTTCATCCTGCGCGACGGTGCCCGCCGAGCCTACTCCATGGCGACCGCGCCCCACGTGCAGGAGACTGCGCCCGGCATCGAGCTGCATATCCGTCACATGGAAGGCGGCAAGTTCACCGACCATGTCTTCGGCGGCATGAAGGAAAAGGAAATCCTGCGTGTGGAGGGCCCGTTCGGCAGCTTCTTCCTGCGCGAGGACTCGGACAAGCCCATCATTTTGCTGGCCTCGGGCACGGGCTTTGCCCCTATCAAGGCACTGATCGAGCATATGCGCCACAAGAGCATCAACCGCCCCGTCACGCTGTACTGGGGTGGCCGTCGCCCCACCGACCTGTATGACGCCAGCTGGATTGCCGAGCACACGGCCTCCATGCCCCAGTTCAGGTATGTCCCCGTGATCTCCGATGCCCTGGCCGAAGATGCCTGGACGGGCCGCACCGGCTTTGTCCATCAGGCCGTGCTGGACGACTTTGCCGACCTGTCCGGCTACCAGGTCTATGCCTGCGGTGCCCCCATCGTTGTGGATTCAGCCCGCGCCGCTTATACCAGCGAACGCGCGCTGCCTGCCGAAGAGTTCTACGCCGACGCCTTCACCTCCGAAGCGGACAAGTAAGAACGCTGTTTTGCACAAACCCCGATGCATTCCATGGTGCATCAGGGTTTACGCGCAATTTTCTTGCACAAGTAACCGCCAGCTCCGGAGCCGCTGCAATTTTTTGCACAATAGAGCTCTATGAACCGTAGAAACAGCCTTCTCTCGGTCATGGCGGCCGTTGCTGCCTTGGCCTCTCCCCTCTCCCAGGCCCAAGAACCCATCCGTCTGATCGTGCCCTATGCGCCCGGTGGTCCGCTGGACATCACCTCGCGCGCACTGGCAGAGCGGGTGCGCGACTCCCTGGGCGTCGTCATCATCGACAACAAGGCGGGTGCCGGTGGCAATATCGGCGCCGACGCCATTGCCAAGGCTCAGCCCGACGGCCTGACCATAGGCCTGGCCGCCACAGCCACCCATGCCGTCAACCCCTGGCTCTACACCAAGATGCCCTATGACGCAGGCAAGGACTTTGCCGGTATCACCCAGATGGTGCGCGTGCCCAATGTGCTGGTGATGAATGCCGCCAAGGCCGAGCAGCTCAAGATCCATAGCGTGGCCGATCTGATCACCTACGCCAAGGGCCATCCCGGCAAGCTCAACTACGGCAGCGGCGGCAATGGCTCCGCAGGCCATCTGGCCGGCGAGATGCTCAAGCAAAAGGCCGGCATCTTTGCACTGCACGTGCCCTACCGTGGCGCCAACCCAGCCCAGCTGGCCCTGCTGTCTGGCGAGGTGGACTTCAATATCGACAACCTGGCTGCGGCCGCGCCCAATATCAAGAGCGGCAAGCTGGTGGCTCTGGCTGTGACTTCGCTCAATGCCTCGCCGCTGCTGCCCGGCGTGCCTGCGCTGTCCAAGACCTACCCCGGTTTTGCCATTGACACCTGGTGGGGACTGGTTGCCCCGGCCGGCACCCCCAAGCCCGTGCTGGACAAGCTGAGCAAGGCCTTCAATGATGCCCTGCAAGCACCGGAAACCAAGACCCGCTTCAACGCCCTGATGGCCGAACCCGTGGGCTCCACGCCTGCAGAATTCGACAAATTCATGGCCACCGAGCGCGCCAAGTACCAGTCCATCGTCAAGGCCTCCGGCGCCAAGGTCGACTGATAGCTGCTGACGCCGATTGAAAAGCCCCGGGAGCCATTGGCAGCCGGGGCTTTTTTTCATAGGTGATCTCGGCATCCATCGCTTGCCAGGCAAGCGCGACAAGCTATTAAATCAGAACTACGCTGACTGCTCTGTCCACCAACCCTGAGCCAGGCTGCGTTCTATGCCCTGGTCTGCCACGGCCTGCAGTTGCTCGGCGCTCACGCAGCCTGGCGCAATTTCGGCCAGCGGCAGCAGTACAAAGGCGCGCTGCCACATGCGCGGGTGGGGAAGGATCAACTCGGGATCGTCCGACTGACGGTTGCCCCATAGCTCGATATCCAGATCCAGCGTGCGCGGTGCATTGCGGTAGGGGCGCTCGCGTCCGGCCTGCAGCTCGATCGCCTGCAGCGCATGCAGCAGATTCAGCGGCTCCTGCCCGGTGCGCAGCAGCGCCACCGCATTCAGATAGTCAGGCCCGGAAGAATCAATGGGTTTGCTGCTGTAGAGCGAGGACACGGCCAGCAGCTCGGTCCGGGCCAGCCCGGCCATCGCCGCCACGGCCCAGGACAGGGTCTGGCGCGCATCACCGAGATTGGCCCCGAGACCGACGGCAACCGTATCGGTTGCCAGGGAAGGCGGTCTATTCATCGCCACCGGCGGCAGAAGCAGCGCCAGCGGATGGTTTGCGACGACGGCGGCGGCGCTTTTTGGGAGCGGCTGCGTCGCCTTCTGCGGCGACCTGATCCAGCGGACTGTCCTGTTCGCCTTCGGCTTTTTTCTTGGCCACGCGATGCACCTTGGGCGCCGTCTGCTGCTGGGCACGCTGGCGGGCCCGCTGTTCGTCGCGGGCCTGGGCGATCAGGTCATCGCGCTGGGCATCATCGGCCTGCTGGAACTCCTGCCACCAGCTGGCCAGGCTTTCCTCGACCTCGCCGATATCGGCACGCAGGCGCATGAAGTCAAAACCGGCACGGAAGCGCGGCTGCGCCACCATGGAGTGCGGAGTGGCTCCGGTGCGCTTGTCAAAACGCGGCTGCATGACCCAGATCTCGCGCATGTCGGCGGCCAGCTTGCCTCGGCCCGAGACATCGCCGATACGCTGATCGAACACCTCGTCAATCGACTCCTGCAGTGCAGGGAAAGGGTGATAGCTCTTGGCCAGACGCTTTTCCCAGCCCTGCTTGACGTCCTGCCACAGCACGCAGGCCAGCAAAAAGCTGGGCGCCACGGGCTTGCCTTCGGCCACGCGGCGGTCGGTATCCATCAGTGCAGCCTGCACG
The DNA here is from genome assembly GCF_003350425.1 of Comamonas sp. AG1104. Taxonomy (NCBI): domain Bacteria; kingdom Pseudomonadati; phylum Pseudomonadota; class Betaproteobacteria; order Burkholderiales; family Comamonadaceae; genus Comamonas; species Comamonas sp. AG1104. Next base: position 30,240 of record NZ_QQAS01000011.1, read on the forward strand.
AAGGGATGGTCGGCGCGCTCCATGACCACGTCCAGCAGCGGATAGATGCCGCGCGACAGGCCCAGTTCCTTGAGCTGAGCCACCGAGGCCAGCGCATGACCGGTCTGCAGCAGCTTGAGCATTTCGTCGAACAGGCGGCTTTGCGGCACTTCCTGCAGTAGCGGCTCGCACTCGACCAGAGGCTTGGCAGTCTTGGCTTCGAGCTTGAAGCCCTTGCCACTGAGCTTGGCGGCAAAGCGCACGGCACGAATGATGCGCACCGGGTCTTCGCGGTAGCGCGTGGCCGGATCGCCGATCATGCGCAGCACCTTCTTCTTGGCGTCCGCTATCCCGCCGTGATAGTCGACCACGATCTGTGTCTCGGGGTCGTAGTACATGGCGTTGATGGTGAAGTCGCGGCGTGTGGCGTCCTGATCCTGCGGGCCCCAGACGTTGTCGCGCAGCACGCGGCCGCTGGCATCCACGGCATGTTTCAGCCCTGCCAGCTGATTCTTGCTGGTGCGTTCGTTGCCGCTGACCTGCTCGGCCGCGCTGTTGTCCAGAAAGGCGCGGAAGGTGGAGACCTCGATGACTTCGTTTTCCCGGCCACGGCCGTAGACCACGTGCACGATGCGAAAACGCTTGCCGATGATGAAGGCACGGCGAAACAGGTTCTTGACCTGCTCGGGCGTGGCATCGGTGGCCACATCGAAGTCCTTGGGACGCAGGCCCAGCAGCAGGTCGCGCACGGCGCCGCCGACGATATAGGCCTCGTAGCCCGAGCTCTTGAGGGTCTGCACCACGTCGATGGCGCGACGGTCAACCAGATTCGGGTCTATGCCATGCACCTGAACCGGCACTTCCTCACGCTTGCCGAACTTGGGCTTGCGCGAGCGGGGAGCTGCGGGCGCCTTGCCCAGCAGCTTGTCAATAATGGTCTTGATCATGGTGCTTCGCTAAATAGGTCCACGATGCGCCAGCCGCGTTCCTCGGCCAGGGCACGCAAGCGCGCATCGGGGTTGGTGGCCACCGGGTGATCCACTTTTTCAAGCAGGGGCACATCGTTCATGGAGTCGCTGTAGAAGGTCGCCTCGACATCCTCCCAGCGCAGGCCGCGCTGGGTCAGCCATTCGGTCATGCGCACGACCTTGCCTTCGCGCATATTGGGCACACCGTCAATCTCTCCCGTGAACCAGCCGCTGCCATCACGCACCAGCTCGGTCGCAAGCAGATGCTGCACGCCGAAAGCCTGGGCGATGGGGCGCGTCACAAACTCGTTGGTGGCCGAGGTGATGACCACGGTATCTCCCGCATCCAGGTGCTGCTGCACCAATGCCAGGGCGGCAGGCTTGATCGCAGGGCGAATCACCTCGTCCATGAAACGCTGGTGCGCAGCCGTGGCTTCAGCCTCGCCGCGCTGCACCACGGCAGCAGTGGCAAAGCGCACATAGTCGGGAATGTTGAGACGGCCCGCCAGATAGTCGTCAAAAAAGGCATCGTTCTGGCGCCCGAACTCCTCGCGGTCGCACCAGCCGATGGCAATGGAGAACTCGCCCCAGCCATGGTCGGAGTCCAGCGGCAGCAGCGTATGGTCCAGGTCAAACAGGGCCAGCCTGGGCTTGATAGCCAATTCAGAAGTAGACATGCAAATCCAACAAAAAGTGCTGTGGCATGGCCAAAGCGGGGAGCGTGAGCACAGGCCTCACTCGGTTTCCAGCATGGTCTTGAGCAGCGGGATGGTGATGGCGCGCTTGTTGCGCAGGGCAAAACCGTCCAGCATGTCCAGCAGCTGCATCAACGAGCCCAGATCGCGAGAAAAGCGCCTGAGCATGTAATCCATCACTTCGTCGCTCAGAAACACGCCACGGGCATCTGCCTCCTGACGCAGCACGGCACGCCGCGCCGACTCGTCGAGCAGATGCAGCTGATAGACATGCCCCCAGCCAAGACGGGTGCGCAAGTCCTCGCGCATCTTGAGATCGGCCACCGGCAACTGACCGGCGGCCAGCACCCAGCGCGGCAGACCGGTGGCGGGGCTGGTGGCATTCACAAACCAGTTGAAGGCACGCGCCTGCTGGAACGGGGTGTAGATGTCCACATCGTCCATCAGCACGGCGGCCCAGCGTTCGTCGAACTCGGGCGGGAACGGAGTGGATGCATCCATCCAGCCCACCATGGCCCCTTGCTCGCGCAGGGCTTCACGCACCGCCTTGAGCAAATGACTCTTGCCGGACCCTGCCTCACCCCAGAGATAAGTAGGCACTGGCGTTCGCGACTGCTGCAACTGGCCATCGCCCACCCAGTGACGCAGGTGATCGATCAACGCAGCATTGGGGCCGACAAAGAAACGCGCGAGCGTCGGGCCGGGCGCCATGCTGATATCCAGAGCCAGCTGCTTCATCTGCGACATACGCGCAGCGCCCCCTTTCCTGGGCACTCAACAGCCCATGCGGCGAAATCTGGCAGGAGATTCATCAGCATCAATGGTGGAAGAAACAAAGGCCCGGACGCGTATTCAGATCAGGCCCTGCAATATGCCCTAGCGTGATCACTCGGTAACAAAAGCACCAATTTTAGTCTGCACTCGCAGCCCCCGAGCGGCTTCGGGCTGATTTTGCCTACTGCCGTTGTTGTAGTCAGGCCATGAATGCTCCAGCAAAACCCTTTGACGCATGTCCGGGCGCCCCCGCTGCATGGGCAAGCGCCGTAGAATCCCGGGGTTTCCGCCCAGCAGGGCGCCCCCGCACCGGATCCATCGATGAGCTCTTCCGCATCCTCCTCTACCCCCATTTCCTACAAAGACGCCGGTGTTGACATCGACGCAGGCGACGCCCTGGTCGAACGCATCAAGCCCCTGGCCAAGAAAACCATGCGCGAAGGCGTGATGGCCGGCATCGGCGGCTTCGGTGCCCTGTTCGAAGTGCCCAAGCGCTACAAGGAACCCGTGCTGGTGTCCGGCACCGACGGCGTGGGCACCAAGCTCAAGCTGGCCTTCGAGTGGAATATGCACGACACCGTGGGCATCGATCTGGTGGCCATGAGCGTGAACGATGTACTGGTGCAGGGTGCCGAGCCCCTGTTCTTCCTCGACTACTTCGCCTGCGGCAAGCTGCATGTGGACACCGCTGCTGCCGTGGTGGGCGGTATTGCCAAGGGTTGCGAGCTGTCCGGCTGCGCGCTGATCGGCGGTGAAACCGCTGAAATGCCCGGCATGTACCCCGACGGCGAATACGATCTGGCCGGCTTTGCCGTCGGTGCGGTCGAAAAGTCCAAGATCCTCAGCGGTCAGAACGTCAAGCCCGGCGATGTGGTGCTGGGTCTGGCCTCGCACGGCGTGCATTCCAACGGTTTCTCGCTGGTGCGCAAGTGCATCGAGCGCGCAGAAGCCCAGGGCACTGTGCCCGAGACCCTGGACGGCAAGCCCTTCAAGGCCGCCATCATGGAGCCCACCCGTCTGTATGTGAAGAACGTGCTGGCAGCACTGGACAAGCACCCCATCAAGGCCCTGGCCCACATCACCGGCGGCGGCCTGCTGGAAAACATTCCCCGCGTGCTGCCAGAAGGCACCGCAGCCCATCTCAAGGCTGGCAGCTGGCCTCAGACCGAGCTGTTCGCCTGGCTGCAAAAGACCGCCGGCATTGACGACATCGAGATGAACCGCACGTTCAACAACGGTATCGGCATGGTGGTGGTGGTGGCCGCTGAAGACGCAGAAGACACGGCAGCCACACTGGCCGAGCTGGGCGAGAAGGTCTACAGCATCGGAGCCATCACGGAAATCGGCTCCGGCAAGCCCGTTGAAGTTCGCTAAGCAAATCTTCATCACAGCCCCTCTACCCCGAGCCTGAATGACGCAGCATTTGCCCGCCCCCATCACTACGCAACCGGGCCCTTCGCCCAAGGTCATACTGGCCAGTTACATATTGATGGGAGCAGCATTGCTGCTCGTCATGCATCAGGGAATACTTCCCGGCCTGCTGTGCGTGTGCGTGGGTTTCATGTTGACCCGCTCACTGTCGCGCCTGCTGTCACGCGCCAATCCTCGCGCCTTTGCCAGCAACCAGCTGCCACGCTGGGCCCAGGTGGTTGCCACCACCATCGTGATTCTGGCGCCACTGGCCCTGCTCAGCGGCGCCCTCTCCCAGACCCGAACCTATATCACCGAAGCCCCTGCCCAGTACAAGGAACTGCTGGACTATCTTGCGGCCACGGTGCTGGAGCTGCGAGAGAAACTGCCCTCGGACATTGCCGATCAGCTGCCTGACGGCGCCCAGGAAATTCAAAGCAAGCTGGCCGGCTATCTGGCCGCCAAGGCCGGCGTGCTGGCCACGGCGGGCCGCGCCTGGCTGACCGGCCTGCTCTATGCCTATGTGGGCCTGATCATCGGCGCTCTGGCCGCCGTGCGTCCCATCGCCACGCGCCACCCGCCGCTGGTGCTGGCCCTGCAGCAGCGCATCGGACACTTTGCCCTGGCCTTCAAACAGATCGTGGCAGCCCAGTTCTGGATCGCCGCCTTCAACACCTTGCTGACGTCCGTCTTTCTGCTGGCCATATTGCCGATCTGGAAGCTGCAGCTACCCTACACCCCCGCGCTGATCACGCTGACTTTCATCGCCGGACTGATCCCCATCGTCGGCAACCTGCTGTGCAACGCCGTGCTGACGCTGGTCGGCCTGTCGGTGTCGCCCGTGGCCGCCGCCGCCTGCCTGGGCTTTCTGATCCTGATCCACAAGGCCGAATACGTGATCAACGCCAAGGTCGTGGGCACACGCACACATATGGGCGTATGGGAGTTGCTGGCCGTGATGTTCGTGGCCGAGTCCGTCTTCGGCCCCGCCGGTCTGGTGGCTGCGCCGCTGTTCTATGCCTATCTCAAGAAAGAGCTGGAAGCCGCACACCTGGTGTAAGCAAGCTGCTTGCCACCAGGGCGTTCAGCCCGTCCGGCGCAGCCGGGCAATGGTTCTCGCGATGTAATCGGACTCCTGCCCTTGTGCGGAAGGCGCATAACGCTCCAGATCCGATAGCGCTCTTTCAATCACTCCCCATTGGGCATACGCCATACCGCGGTCCCTGAACAGCTCCTCGCGACCGGGCTGCAGCAAGATCAGGCGATTGAGCACGGCCACCAGCATGGGCCAGTCTTTCTGGACCTGATGAATCTCCTGCAGATTGCGCAGCATGCGCGCCACGACATCGCGGGGATGAGCGGCCTGCAGATACAGCCCCAGCGGCGGCGCATCGTCGGGTGTAATGCCTGCCTGATCGAGAAACGGCTGCAAGCGCTCTGCCAAGGCGCTTGCGGAGTAGGAATCGCCCGTCAACGGATCCTGCACCACCTGCCCCTGTGGCAGCATGACCTTGACCAGGAAATGCCCTGGAAAGCCTATGCCCTCCACCGTCAGACCAATGCTGGAAGCCAACTCCAGCCAGATCAGCGCCACGCTGATGGGAATGCCGCGCCTTGTCTGCAGCACATGGTGGATATAGCTGTTGGCGGGGTCGTAATAGTTGTTGAGGTTACCGGCAAAGCCCAGTTCGCCATAGAAGAACTTGTTGAGCGCACTGAGCTTGCGCAAACCGTCCTCCTCGCCTGCCAGACGCTGTACCAGACGCACTTGCAGCCTGTCCAGCTCGGCCAGCACGGATTGCAGGTCAAGATCAGGTTCGGCATCCTGAGCAATGCTGATGGCTGCTTCCATCAAGGCAAAGTTTTCATCACTCTGCACCAGAGACGCAAAATACTGCAGGGCCGTGGGGTACTCGTCTATCGTCCAGCTCATAGGCTGATTTGTAAGCCGCCTTGGCAGGTCATGCAAGCGAAATCCCCTTGATATGCCTGTAAAACCTGCGCTGACCGCTCACTTTTCCATGAGCAGCCCAAGCTTTAACGGCGCAGCAACTGACGCAGATTCAGACCCGAGAGCTTCAGCACGCCAAAGTAAAGCACGGCGGCCCCAGCCATCATGGCGGCCAGCAGCGCTGCGCGCAGCAAGCCATTGCTGCGCAAGCCCACCCAGTCAAAGTGCTGACTGCCCCAGAGCAGCAGCACCGCCAGCAAGGCACTGGCCGCGATCACCTGCAAAATGAACTTCAGCCAGCCCGGCCCGGGCTTGTAGGTGCCGCGGCGCAGCAGGCCGATGAGCAGCCAGCTCGCATTGACCAGTGCGGCCAGGCCGATGGACAGGGCCAGCCCCGTGTGCTTGAGCCAGGGCACCAGCACCAGGTTGAGCAACTGCGTAATCACAAGCACCACGATTGCAATCTTCACGGGTGTACGAATGTCCTGGCTGGCGTAGTAGCCGGGCGCCAGCACCTTGATGGCCACCAGGCCGAGCAGGCCGGCGCCATAGCCCATCAGCGCCAGGGCAATCTGCCCCACATCGCTGTCATGCAAGGCACCACGATGGAACAGCGTGGCCACCAGCGGCGTGGCAAAGGTCAGCAGGCCCACGGCGCAGGGCACGGCCAGCAGCACCACCAGACGCAGGCCCCAGTCCAGCATATTGGAATAGCGCTCGCCGTCGCCGGCCGCCTTGGCGGACGCCAGCTGCGGCGTCAGCACCACGCCCAGCGCCACGCCCAGCAAGGCCGTGGGGAACTCCATCAGGCGGTCGGCATAGAACAGCCAGGTCACGCTGCCGGGAGCCATGTAGGAGGCGATCTGGGTATTGATCATCAATGAGACCTGGGCCACGCCAACCCCCAGCAGCGCCGGCCCCATCAGCGTCAGGATGCGGCGCACCCCCGCCTCGTCCCAGGCTGCGCGAATGGCTGCGGGCGAGAAGCCGATGCGCGGCATCAGCCCCATGGAGCGCAGCGCAGGAATCTGTACCGCCAGTTGCAGCACGCCGCCCAGCATCACGCCGCCAGCCATGGCATAGATGGGCTCTATGCCCTGCTTCTCGAACCAGGGCGCACCCAGCAGAGCCGCCACGATCATGCTGAGATTGAGCAGCACGGGCGTGGCGGCCGATACCGCGAACTTCTTCCAGGTATTGAGAATGCCCGCCGACAGCGCCACCAGCGACATGAAGCCGATATAGGGGAACATCCAGCGCGTCATCACCACAGCGGCTTGATAACCGTCGGGCGACTGGCGCATGCCGCTGGCCAGCAGCCAGACCAGCAGCGGAGCGCCGATCACGCCCAGCACGCAGACCACCAGCAGCGCCCAGAACAGCAGGGTTGCGACATGGCTGATCAGGTGGCGCGTGGCCTCCTCGCCATCCCGGGTCTTGCTGGCGGCCAGCACCGGCACAAAGGCCTGACTGAAAGCGCCTTCGGCAAACAGACGGCGAAAGAGATTGGGAATTCTGAATGCGACATTGAAGGCATCGGTCAGCGCATTGGCGCCGAACATGGAGGCCATGAGCAGATCGCGTACCAGCCCCGAAATACGGGAGGCCAGCGTCAGAAGAGATACGGTGGAGGCGGCTTTGAACAGTGACACGCAGCGAAGTGTATGCGTTCATGCCAAGCGCTGCAGACTGATTTGCGGCGCTTTTCACTCTGTAGCAATCCAGCGATCTCAAAGCAGACACGGCCCAACACAGAGACATCGAGCAAGGGCCGCCCCGCCGCGAGGATGTCGTCCCCCTTAAAGGGGGAAGCGGCGAAGCCGCACAGGGGGTGATACAATCCACGGTTTTGCTGACATCATCCTCAGACACACAAGGAAATAATCATGGCAACTAAAGCCAAAAAGAACCCCCGCCTGGCTTCCGGCCGCAAGCGCGCCCGCCAGAACGTCAAGCTGAACGCTGCGAACACTTCGCTGCGTTCCAAGTACCGTACTGCTGTCAAGAATGTCGAGAAGGCTGTTGTGGCCGGCGACAAGACCAAGGCAGCTGAACTGTTTGCCAAGGCTCAGTCCGTGATCGACGCGATCGCTGACAAGGGCATCTTCCACAAGAACAAGGCAGCTCGCGATAAGAGCCGCCTGTCCGCCAAGGTCAAGACCCTGGCTCTGGCTGCTTAATACCAGCCTCCCTCAAGCACGGATGACTTCGGTCATCTGCCGTTTGTAACGGGTGCGCTGTCAGCAAAAAACATCAAAACCGCCCTAGGGCGGTTTTTTTGTTGTCCGCGCTCGACAGTTGACTGCCTCATCAGCGCATGCGCAAACCGCCTCTCCTTTAGCACAAAGCGTCCTAATACGAATTGATTAGCGTCAGATTTTGACTTCCCTAGGACAATCCCCAGGTCGGGGAGTCTCATGTCTTTTATAGGACTTGCCCCGTATCTTCGCAAAAAGCCTGCCGCCTGCCCGCAGGCTTTTTTGATAGTCAAGTCTAGAAAAAGTCATGAAAAAGTCGATCAAAGCAGGACTGGGAGCCGTCGCGGCCCTGGTCCTGGCCGCGCTGTTATTTTTGTTTTGGCCAATATTCCCTCGCTCCGTGCCCAAGGCCGAGAACGAGCAGCCCGTCGATGTGGTGATGGTGGGTGCCGGCGTGATGAGCACGACGCTGGCCACCTACCTGCAGGAGCTGCAGCCCGACTGGAAGATCGAGGTCTTCGAACGCCTGGACGGCGTGGCCCTGGAAAGCTCCAACGGCTGGAACAACGCCGGCACCGGCCACTCGGGCTTTGCCGAGCTCAACTACACGCCCCAGCTGCCCGACGGCAGCGTGGAAACCAAGCGCGCCGTGGGCATTGCCGAGCAGTTCGAGGTGACGCGCCAGTTCTGGGCCCACCAGGTCGGCCGCGGCCACCTGCAGTCGCCCGAGACCTTCGTGAACGCCACGCCCCACATGAGCTTCGTCTGGGGTGATGACAACATCGCCTTCCTCAAGAAGCGCCAGCAGGCCCTGGTTCAGAACCCTCTGTTCTACGGCATGGAGTACTCCGAAGACCAGGCACAGATCAAGAAGTGGGCCCCGCTGATGATCGAAGGCCGTGACCCGGCCCAGAAGATCGCCGCTACCTACATGCCCCTGGGCACCGACGTGAACCATGGCGTCTGGACCGAGCAGCTGATGGCCTCGCTCCAGAAGAGCCCCAACTTCCAGCTGCACCTGCAAAGCGAAGTCACGGCCCTGCGCCAGAACGCAGACAAGACCTGGAACGTGACCGTGGCGGATCTGGCCAAGGGCGGCCAGGAAAAGACTGTCAAGGCCAAGTTCGTCTTCGTCGGTGCCGGAGGTGCCGCACTCAAGCTGCTGCAGGCCTCGGGCATCCCCGAATCCAAGAACTACGCCGGCTTCCCCGTGGGCGGCCAGTTCCTGGCCATCGAGAACCCCGAGCTGGCCAAGCGCCACGACGTCAAGGCCTACGGCATTGCCTCCACCGGTTCGCCCCCCATGTCCGTGCCCCATCTGGACGCCCGTCAGCTCGACGGCAAGCCCGTGGTGCTGTTCGGCCCCTTCGCCCTGGCCACCACCAAGTTCCTCAAGAACGGCTCCTGGTGGGATCTGTTCTCCTCGGTCACCCATGACAATCTGATGGGCATGCTGCGCGTGGGCATCCACAACCTGGATCTGGTCCAGTACCTGATGCAGCAGGCAGAGCTGACCGACGCAGACCGTCAGGCCGTGCTGGCCCAGTACTTCCCCGAAGCCAAACGCGAGGACTGGAAGCTGGTCACCGCCGGCCAGCGTGTGCAGATCATCAAGCGCGACCCTGAAAAAGGCGCCGTGCTGCAGTTCGGCACCGAAATCGTGGGCTCGGAAGACGGCAGCATTGCCGCCCTGCTGGGTGCATCGCCCGGCGCCTCGACCGCTCCCCACATCATGCTGAACCTGCTCAAGAAGTCCTTCCCCGAGCAGATGGCCAGCGCCGAGTGGAAGGCCCACATCCAGCAGATCGTGCCTTCCTACGGCCGCAAGATCAACGAGGATGCCGCCTATACCAACGAGATCCGCCGCATGACCAGCTCGGCCCTGAAGCTGCCCTATGTGGATGTTCCTGCCGATCTGGGCAAAAAGGCCGAAGCGGCTCCCGCGCCTGCCGCAGCTCCCCAGAACCCCACCCAGCTGAACAAGGAAATGCAGGCGCTCTAAGCCCAGCTCTCCCCGCACCGGCGCGCCGGTGCCCGCCCCGCCGGCCTGTGCCGCGCGGGGCTTTTTCTTGCAGAGCCCGCCGCTTGAGGTTGCGCCGCCTCCTTTTTTTCCATGCACCAGCCACTGACCCATGCACCGATAGGCCGCGCCCTGCTGCGTTTTTCCCTGCCTCTGTGGGGCGGCTATGTGCTGCAGTCGCTCAATACCTCGGTCAATGCCTTCTGGATCGGACGCCATCTGGGCGAGAGCGCACTGTCTGCGGCCGTGCATGCCAACAATCTGCTGTTTGTGCTGATTGCTCTGGTCTTCGGCATCAGCCAGGCCGCCAATCTGCTGGTGGCCCAGGCCGTGGGTGCGGGCCGCTGGGCCCTGGCCCGGCGCATCACAGGCACCAGTGCCAGCCTGTTTCTGGGCATGTCCCTGCTGATGGCCGCACTGGGCTGGCCGCTGGCCGTCCCCTTGCTGGGCGCCATGGGGGCAGAACCCGCCACCGCCGCACTGGCCGTGGACTATCTGAGGGTGCTCTTTCTCGCGCTGCCGCCCATGCTGCTGCTGATCTTCGTGGCCGCCGTGCTGCGCGGCACGGGCGACAGCCGCACGCCTTTCGTGGCCCTGCTGGGCGTGGCCCTGGGCGACGCCCTGCTCAACCCCTTGTTCATCTTCGGCGCCGGCCCTCTGCCAGGCCTTGGCATGGCAGGCTCGGCACTGGCCACCCTGGCGGCCAACAGCCTCGGCCTCGCGGGCCTGCTGGCCTGGCTGCGCTGGCAGCGGCTGCCGCTATGGATAGGCTGGCGCCAGCGCCGCCATCTACGGCCCGAGTCGGCGCTGGTGCGCTGCCTGGTCACCAAGGGCCTGCCCATGGGCCTGCAGATGCTGGTGGTCTCGCTCTCCCTGGCGCTGATGCTGACCCTGATCAACACCCATGGTGCCCAGGTTTCGGCCGCCTACGGCGCGGCCCTGCAGCTGTGGGCCTATGTCCAGATGCCGGCCATTGCCGTGGCCTCGGCCTGCACCACCATCGCCGCCCAGAACGTGGGCGCCGGCCACTGGCCGCGTGTGGCGCGCACGGCGCGTGCCGGCGTAGCCTGCCATCTGCTGCTGACAGGCGCCTGCGTGGCCCTGATCCTGGCCTGCGACCGCTTCGTGCTGGCCCTGTTTCTGCCCGAGGGCAGCACGGCCCTGGAGCCCGCACGCCACCTCAACCGCATCGTGCTGGGCTCGTTCATGCTGCTGGGCGTGAGCAGCGTGCTGGCCGGCGTGGTGCGCTCCACGGGTGCGGTGCTGGCCCCTCTGGCCATCCTGACCCTGACGCTGTGGGGCCTGCGCCTGCCCCTGGCCTGGGGGCTGCAGCCGCTGTGGGGGCAGGATGCGCTGTGGTGGAGCTTTCCACTCAGCGCGCTGGCATCCATGCTGCTGTCCATCGCCTACTACCGCTGGGGCCCGTGGCGCCGGTCACGGCTGCTGGACAGCACGACAGCGCAGAGCTAGACCTGCAGCGCACAGATACAAAAAAAGCTTCCCGTGGAAGCCTTTGTCGTTTGCGCGGCGCCTCTGGGCACCTGAAAAATCACTTCTTGCCGGCTGGCAGCTTGTCTGGCAGCAGACAGGCCTCGGCCACCTGCAGATCGTTGTCCTTGGCGAAATTCAGGCAGAAGTCCCATGCCATGGGTTCGTAGTCGCGCAGATCCCGGTTGATGACCACGCATTTGGTGCCGTTCATCACCGTGGGCACGCACCAGGGAGAGTAGCTCAGATGGCTTCCGGCGCAGGCACCACCAGGGCGGAACTGACTCATGACACCGGCCAAGCGCTCGGCCCAGTCGCTGGGTCGAAAGGTTTTTCCGGCATGGGTCATACCCATGATGAACAGTTCTTTGCTGGAAGGGGTAACCATCAAATATTCGCCAAAAAGATCCGGCAACCAGGCGGGATCCCCGCCAACATGCCTAAACGAGCATTCTAACTCTTGTATAAGAGCCATGCTGTCAACCCCACAATGGCGTAGGTTGATTGCATGGCAGCGATGCGCAATCCGCAATGTTGGGGTTATCCGGGCACTCTAGAATCAAAGCTCTCATTTTTCAGGCGCCGCAATGCGCCACTGACCTTCCTTTTCAGGAGATTCTTGCAATGACCGCTTTCATCGAGGCAGCTTCGCCCCACGTTATGCCCACTTACGGCCGCGTACCCATCGCGCTGGAGCGCGGCCAGGGCTGCCGCGTTTGGGACGTGAACGGCAAGGAATACCTGGACGCGCTGGGCGGCATCGCCGTCAACACCCTGGGGCACAACCACCCCAAGCTGGTGCCTGCCCTGCAGGAGCAGGTGGCCAAGCTGATCCACACCAGCAACTACTACCATGTGCCCGGCCAGGAAACCCTGGCCAAGCTGCTGACCGAGCGCTCGGGCATGACCAATGTGTTCTTCTGCAACACCGGCCTGGAAGCCAACGAGGCAGCCATCAAGATCGCCCGCAAGTACGGCGTGGACAAGGGCATTGCCAAGCCCGAGATCGTGGTCTACGACCACGCTTTCCACGGCCGCTCCATCGCCACCATGAGCGCCACGGCCAACCCCAAGGTACGTAACGGCTTTGGCGATCTGCTCGCAGGCTTCACGCGCGTGCCCCCCAATGACTACGAAGCCCTGATCGACGCGACCGAAGGCAACCCCAACATCGTCGCCATCATGATGGAGCCCATCCAGGGCGAAGGCGGCCTGCACCCCATGCGCGCCGACTACCTCAAGAAGGTGCGCGAGCTGTGCGATGCCAATGGCTGGCTGCTGATGATGGACGAGGTGCAGGCCGGCATGGGCCGCACCGGCAAATGGTTTGCCCACCAGTGGGCCGGCATCACCCCCGATGTGATGACCCTGGCCAAGGGCTTGGGCTCTGGCGTGCCCGTGGGTGCCGTGGTGGCGCACAAGGCCGCTGCCGAAGTGCTCAAGGCCGGCAACCATGGCTCCACCTTTGGTGGCAACCCGCTGTCCATGCGTGCCGGCGTGGAAACCATCCGCATCATGGAAGAAGATGGCCTGCTGGCCCATACCACGGAAGTGGGCGAATATCTGAAGGCTAAACTGCAAGCTGAACTGGGCAGCCTCGAAGGCTTTGTCGAAGTGCGCGGACAGGGTCTGATGATCGGCGTGGAGCTGACCAAGCCCTGTGGTGAGCTGATTGGCCAGGCCGCAGAAGCCGGCCTGCTGCTGAGCGTGACCGCCGACACCGTGATTCGCCTGGTACCGCCGCTGATCCTGAGCAAGTCCGAAGCCGATGAAATCGTCGCCAGGCTCAAGCCCCTGGTTCAAGCCATTCTGGCAGCCTGATCCTCAAGGAATACTGCATGAAGCATTACCTGCAATTTAGCGACTTCACCGCCGACGAATACGACTACCTGCTGGAACGTGCAGCCCTGATCAAGAAGAAATTCAAGGGCTACGAAAAGCACCACACGCTGATCGACCGCACCATGGCCATGATCTTCGAGAAGGCCAGCACGCGCACGCGTGTGAGCTTCGAGGCCGGCATGTACCAGCTCGGCGGCTCCGTGGTGCATCTGACCACGGGCGACAGCCAGCTGGGCCGCTCCGAGCCGATTGAAGATAGCGCGCGCGTCATCAGCCGCATGACCGACCTGGTCATGATCCGCACCTTCGGTCAGGACAAGATCGAGCGCTTTGCCGAGTACTCGCGCGTGCCCGTCATCAACGGTCTGACCAACGAATTCCACCCCTGCCAGATCCTGGCCGACATCTTCACCTTCATCGAGCACCGCGGCTCGATCAAGGGCAAGGTCGTGGCCTGGGTGGGTGATGGCAACAACATGGCCAACACCTGGCTGCAGGCCGCCGATCTGCTGGGCTTCACGGTCCATGTCAGCACGCCCGGCGGCTACGAGGTGGACGAGCAGCTGGCCTTCAACGGCAAGCCCGTCAACCCCGGCTGCTACAAGGTGTTCAAGGACCCTCTCGAAGCCTGCAAGGGCGCCGATCTGGTCACCACCGATGTGTGGACCAGCATGGGCTACGAGGCCGAGAACGAAGCGCGCAAGAAGGCTTTTGCCGACTGGTGCGTGGATGCCGAGATGATGGCCTCGGCCAAGGCCGATGCCCTGTTCATGCACTGCCTGCCCGCCCACCGTGGCGAGGAAGTGGAGGCCGAAGTCATCGACGGCCCCCAATCCGTGGTCTGGGACGAGGCTGAAAATCGCATGCATGTGCAAAAGGCACTCATGGAGTACCTTTTGCTGGGTCGCGTGGACTGATGGCGCAGACATCGGTGCGCGCGGCGGCTCGCCAGAGCCCGCATGCGATTCGGGCGCAGGCTCATACCCGCTTGGCGGGTGTGAGGCGGCAGCATGCCGCGTGCCATAGCCAAAATCGCATGCATGTGCAAAAGGCACTCATGGAGTACCTGCTGCTGGGCCGCCAGCCAGGCTGATTCGCCGCGTCCGGGCTCATCTGCATACCACCACACCCATGCACCTGAGCCACATCACATCCCCACACCGCCAGAGGGCCCTGCGCCAGCTGGCGGTGTTTCTGCTTCCGCTGCGCCCCGCCCAGGGCGATGCGCGCTACGGCCAGCGCGGCGGCCTGCTGGCGCTGCGCCAGCCCCATATGGCACGCCACACGCGCGTGCCTTCCTTCTTCGGCCCGCGCAAATCCTTTGCCGCGCGCGTGCGTGCGCTTTATGTACGCATCCACACCTTCTATCTGAAGTTTCTTCAAGGCCATACCTAGTGGCCCGGCACCGGAAGCCGCAGGCAGCCCTGCGCGCCGGCTTCTCCTCCAGACCTCAAAAAGCCGTCCTTGCCCAAGGAGGACGGCGCGACCCCGATGCCTGAACCCTTGAAGAAACACGATGTCCGAATCCGTCCACCCCTGCCTGAACTGTGGCGCCTGCTGCCAAAACTACCGCGTGGAGTTTTCCATTTACGAGCTGCAATCCATGGGCGGCACCGTCCCCGATGAGCTGGCCCATGAAGTGCCCGGCAAGGGCAACCGCGCGCGCATGAACGGCACGGAACGTCACCCGGTGCGCTGCGTGGCGCTGCGCGAGCTGCCCGAGGTCGGCGCGGGCTGCATAGGCTGCGGCATCTACGAGCAGCGCTCGCGCCCCTGCCGCGACTTTCCGTTTGCCTCCTACGGCTGCCATGACACACGCGAGAAGTTCGGCCTGTCGGCACTGAGCGAGGAAGAAGTCCAGCCCTGGCTGGAAGCGGCCTGAGCTTTCGGCAAGCCCGCAAGCACTACTGCTATCAAATAAAAAGCTGCCTGCGCTTGCCAGTCAATCAATTCAGATACAAAATTATCTGAATTGCAGAGATAGCAAGCGCAGGCAGCTATATTTTTAGCTGATTTGATCAGGCTCCGCCTGTGTTCAGGCCTTTCGGGTGTCCGAGCAGCTATCGCCGCCACAGGCGCTGCAACCGCCGCAGCTGCCGCTCTTGGCTGCCGGAGCCAGCGAAGGATGAACCCGCGTCAGCCTGCGGCGCAGGCCGGCGGGCATGAAACGCCAGGTCAGCGACACGGCGGCCACCAGCACGATGGCGCCCACGATCAGTTCCTGCCACATAGACAATCCTTTCTCAGCCCCAGCCCAGGGCCACGGCGACGCGATAGGTCACAAAGCTGGCCAGATAGGCCAGAGCAAACAGATAGCCGGCCATCAGCAGCGGATAGCGCCAGCCATTGGTTTCGCGCTTGACCATGGCCAGCGTAGAGATGCACTGGGGCGCAAACACAAACCAGACCAGCAGCGACAGCGCGGTCGCCATCGACCAGCTGCTGGCGATCAGCGGGCTCAGTTGCTGGGCCATGGCATCGTCGCCCACGGCCGACAGCGCATACACCGTACCCAGCGCTCCCACCGCCACCTCGCGAGCGGCCATGCCGGGCACCAGCGCAATGGCAATCTGCCAGTTGAAGCCGATAGGCGCCAGCACCACCTCCAGCGCTCGTCCGATCTGGCCCGCGAAGCTGTAACGAATCGCGCCTTCGGTCACGCCTTCGGGAGCGCCGGGGTAACTGGAGAGGAACCACAACACGATGCTGACGGTCAGAATGATGCCGCCGACGCGACGCAGGAAGATCATGGCCCGCTCGTACAGCCCCAGCACCAGGCTGCGCAGGCTGGGGATGCGGTAGGAAGGCAACTCCATCAGCAGCGGCGTGCGGGTCTTGACCTTGGCGGCCAGCTTGCCCACCCAGGCAACGGCCATGGCACTGACGATGCCGCCCACATAGAGGGCAAACAGCACCAGGCCCTGCAGATTGAAGAAGCCGGCCACGGTCTGCTCAGGGATGAAGGCGCCGATCAGCAGCGTGTACACGGGCAGACGTGCCGAGCAGGTCATCAGCGGCGCGATCATGATGGTCAGCAGACGGTCGCGCCAGCTGGAGATCGAACGCGTGGCCATGATGCCGGGCACGGCACAGGCAAAGCTGGACAGCAGCGGGATGAAGGAGCGTCCGGACAGGCCCACGCTGCCCATGATGCGGTCCAGCAAAAAGGCGGCACGCGGCAGATAGCCCGAGTCTTCCAGCACCAGGATGAAGAAGAACAGAATCAGGATCTGCGGCAAAAAGACCACCACCGAGCCGGTGCCGGCGATCACGCCGTCGACCAGCAGGCTGCGCAGCACGCCATCGGGCATCACCCCATGCACCCACTGGCCGAAGTCGCCGACCAGCCCTTCGATGCCGTCCATCAGGGGCTCGGCCCAGCTGAACACGGCCTGGAACATCAGGAACAGCGTCACCACCAGCAGCAGCGTGCCCCATAGCGGGTGCAGCACCACGGAGTCGATGCGATCGTCACGCTGGGTGGGCGCCGCGGGCTCCTGTACGGCCTGACGCATGATCTCGGCCACCTGCTGGTGCAGGGCCAGCAACTGGGCACGCGAGTTGCTGCCCGTCACGGGCTTGAACTGGCCTTCAAGCGTCGGAGCCTTGAGCTGCCTGGCCTGATCGCTGTCCAGCCAGGCCAGCAGATCCTTGGCGCCGGACAGATGAACGCCCACGCTCTCCACCACAGGCACGCCCAGCAACTCGCTGAGCCTGGCCTTGTCGATGACCAGGCCCTGGCGACGCGCCATATCGCTCATATTGAGCACCACCACCATGGGCAGGCCAAGGGCCCGCGCCTCCAGCACCAGACGCAGGTTCAGGCGCAGATGGGTGGCATCGGTCACGCAGACCAGCAGCTCGGGCGGCGCTTCGCGCGGGTGCTGGCCCTTGACGATGTCGCGCGTGATGCGCTCGTCCTCGCTGTGCGCATCCAGGCTGTAGGTGCCGGGCAGGTCCAGCACGCGCACGCGGCGCTTGCCAGGCGTGCCCAGCCAGCCTTCCTTGCGCTCCACCGTCACGCCCGCGTAGTTGGCCACCTTCTGGCGGGCGCCGGTCAGCAGATTGAACAGCGCCGTCTTGCCGCAATTCGGGTTGCCCAGCAGCGCGGCGCGCAAGGGCGCCTGCTCCGCGGCTTGAGGGCTCATCATGGTGATCTGGGATTCGCGCGCGTTCATGCTGCGGCCTCCAGTTGCACCAGCACCTGGGCCGCCTCATGGCGACGCAGGGCAAAAGTCGCCTGGCCTATGCGCACGGCCAGCGGGTCGGGGCCGGGAAAGCCGGTGGCGACGATGCGCACGGACTCGCCAGGCAGAAAACCGATTTCCATGAGTCTGAGCAGCAGGTTCTCATCCTCGCCTTCGGAGGAAGCCAGATCCACCACCCGGGCTGACTGGTTCACCGCCAGCTGGTCCAGGCCTATGACCGGCCCGGTCGCGGCTGCAGTCGCTGCAGCGCTGGGAGATGGCACGCCGGATTCAGACGCTTGCACAGAAAAAGCATTCATGGACGAAGTAACTGACACCGGCTCAGAGATCGCCGAGGGGGACTGCAAAGAACTCATAGCGCATTATTAATTGATTTTGATTCTCATTTTCCATTTACTGTAGGCGATTGGCGCACAACGGTGGCGAATTGGCACCAGCAGCATGGACTTTTGGGCGGGTATTGAGCGGCGCGGTTGACAAATCTGCGGCCCGGCACACCCAAAGGGTTTGCACAGCTGCGAGAATTGCGGCCCCACGGAAAAATTCCGCCCTTCCCATGACCCATCCCTGTCTTAGCTGCGGCGCCTGCTGCGCGTCCTTTCGTGTCGATTTTTCCGTACACGAGTCCCAGGAGCATGGGGGCAGCGTCCCCGCAGGGCTGATCGAGGAGGTCACCGACTACACCTGCCGCATGCGCGGCACGGACTGGGCCAGGCCGCGCTGCGCAGCCCTGGTGGGCAAGGTGGGAGAGAAGGCGTACTGCGGCATTTATGAATGGCGCCCCTCCCCTTGCCGCGAGTTCGCCGCAGGCTCGGACGCCTGCAACCGCGTGCGCCAGCGCCATCAGCTGCCTGTGCTGGAAAGCGGTCTGATCTAGAAAACCGGGCAGCCAACGTCCGCCATATCAGCAGATCAGGCGTCCTGCTCGATCAGCACCACGCCGATATTGTCCTTGCCGCCCGCAGCATTGGCCGCCTCGATCAGAGCCTCCTGCAATCGCGCCAGCGGCAGGTTTTCCTCGAACAGGGTTTCAAGACTGGCATCGCTGAGCATATCGGTCAGGCCGTCGGAGCACAGCAAAATGCGATCTCCCTGCTGCAGCAGCCAGTGACTGAGTTCGGGCTCCACCTGGGGCATCACACCGAGCGCTCTGGTCACCAGATGACCGTAGCGCGAGGTCCTGGCATCTGCCTCGGAGATCAGGCCTGCATCGATATCCTGCTGTACCAGGGAGTGATCGCGCGTCAGCCGCTGCAGCCGGCCGGCACGCCAGGCATAGGCCCTGGAGTCGCCCAAATGGGCAATCAGCACCTCGCTCGCCAGCACCAGGGCGGCCACCACCGTGGTGCCCATGCCGCTGCAGCCGGGCGTGGACTGCGCGGCGGCATAGATGGCCGTATTGGCCATGTGCAGGGCGTCCGTCAGCTCGCACTGCGCAGCCAGCATGGATTCATCGGCGGCCGGGCCGTGCTGCACGCTGGTCGTGATCAGCTCCACGGCCATGACGCTGGCCACCTCGCCCGCGTTGTAGCCGCCCATGCCGTCGGCCAGCACGGCAACCGGCCAGGGCCTGGCCTGCGGCTCCAGGCCTACCGAGTCTTCGTTATTGCTGCGCTGGCGACCCATGTCGGCACGCCCCACCATGCGTACGGCTGGCCAGACTCGGGATGGGCTAGAAGCTGCTGCGGATGACATGGAAGATGGGGCGGGGGTCAGGTTCGCGAAAGCATTCAAGCGTAACGCAAGTCAGCTTCGCTCTTTGTCTGAAAAAGACACCGTTTTGCACTTGTTAACCAAGCAAAGACGCAATTTTGTTCAATACCTGGAAACGACCAAAGCTCAGACTGGTGGTCTCTTGTTTCAGGTTTGCCCATGCTTTCTTCTGTTCTGGCCATGGCCGGATTTGCACTGGCCGGTGCCATCACGCCGGGCCCGGTGAACGTGCTGGCCCTGCGCCATGGCAACGGCCGCGCCGGGGCTGCCTTCTGCTATGTGCTGGGAGCCAGTCTCAGCTATGCCCTCATCGTCTGGCTGATGGGCCAGAGCGGGCAATGGCTGCTCAAGCAGCCAGAGCTGCTGCGCTGGGCGCCGCGCATCTGTGCTCTCTATCTGCTGTGGCTTGCCTGGCAACTGGCCAAGGCCCCCGGGGCCCAAGGCCGGGCGGCCTGGGAGAGCGCCCCCGCATCGCTGCCGGCCGGTCCAGGCGGAGCGTTCGTGCAGGGCATTGCCATTCAAAGCCTCAACCCCAAGGCCTGGCTGGTGGCGCTTTCGGGCATCGGCATGTTCGTGGCTCCGCTGGCTGCGCAGCAGGTCTCGCTGCCAACCGCCTTGCTGCTGTTTTGCGCCGTCTCCTTGCTGGCCTGCCTGCTCGGCGTCGGCTGCTGGGCCGCGCTGGGCCACGCACTGACCCGGTGGCTGAGCACGCCACTGCGCCAGCGGCGGCTGAACCAGTCTCTGGCCATGGTGCTGGTGGCAAGCGTGGTCAGCATGCTGGCATGATGAGGCCGTCATGCCAGCCCCCAGCCACCATTTCCACCGCCACCCGGCCCTGCCCTGGGCCGAGCTGCGCATCAGCCGCCAGTCCTGCTACAGCTACCGGCTGCATGCGCATGCCCAGTACTCCATAGGCATCGTGGATGAGGGCGAGACCCTGTTTCTGCACGACGATGGCCCCGAAACATTGAGCGCGGGCAGCGTGGTGCTGATCGAGCCCGGCCACTGGCATGCCTGCAACCCCGAGACATTGCAGCCATGGTCCTACCGCATGCTGTTCGTGCAGGCCGACTGGGTTCATGAGCGGCTCGGCGTCGGCGCCCTGCGCTTTGCCCGGCGCGCCCTGAACGAGCCCGGCATCTCGCGCTGGGCTGACAGTCTCTGCCAGCCGCTTGCCGGCAGCGCCACGGACACGCAACTGCGGCAGCACGAGCAATCACTGGCGGATTTCCTGCAACTGCTGGGCAGTGCCGACCACACTCATGCAGAAAAGCCCCAGCCGCCCGATGCCGTCCTGCCTGCGCTGCAGCACATGCACCGCAGCCCCGAAGACGAAACCAGCGTCCAGGCCCTGGCCCTGCGCTGCGGCATGAGCCCCAGCCGTTTCATCCGCCGCTTCAGGGCCGTCACCGGCGTCACGCCCGGGGCCTACCGCCTGAACCTGCGGCTCAATGGCGTGCGCCACCTGCTGGCCCAGGGCGAGCCCCTGGCCTCGGTCGCTCAACAGATGGGCTTTGCCGACCAGGCCCATATGCAGCGCGCCTTCAAGGCCCATCATGCGCTGACGCCCGGCAACTACGCAGGAATGCCGCGCTGAGCCGGCTGGGCCTGCGCCAGGGACATTCGCCGCCACGCCGCCGCAGCCGGTCATTCGCGGGATACTTGCCGCTTCGATTTTTCGCATGCGCAAGTCAGCAATGGCCAACTTTGACAGTATTCAGCAACGCGAGACAGGCTTGCAGCAGCACCTGAACTCCGCCCAGATGACCATGATCGCCATCGGTGGCGCCATCGGTACCGGCCTCTTCATGGGCAGCGCCTTCGCCATCGGCTTTGCCGGCCCCAGCGTGCTCATCAGCTACGCCATCGGCGCCTTCATCGGCCTGCTGCTCATGGGATGCCTGGCCGAGATGACCGTGGCCCACCCCACCTCGGGCTCCTTCGGCGCCTATGCCGAGCACTACATCAGTCCGCTGGCCGGCTTTGTGGTGCGCTATGCCTACTGGGGAGCCGTGGTGCTGGCCGTGGGCATGGAGGTCACGGCCGTGGGCAAGTACATGGCCTACTGGTTCCCCACGGTGGACCCATGGATCTGGGTGGCGCTGTTCTCGGTCCTGCTTGCCGCCGTCAATGCCACCAGCGTCAAGGCCTTCGGCCAGGTCGAGTACTGGTTCTCCATGGTCAAGGTGATTGCCATCGTGGCCTTCATCCTGATCGGCGCCTATGTGGTCTTCGGCACCCGACCCGAGGGCGTGGGCTTCGACAACTACTTTGTCGATGGCGGCTTCTTCCCCAACGGCTGGTGGGGCACCTGGGTGGGCGTGATCGTGGCCATCTTCAGCTATCTGAGCCTTGAGTCCATTGCCATTGCTGCCGGCGAGGCCCAGAACCCCAAGCAGGCCGTGACTCGTGCCTTCCGCACCACGGTGCTGCGCCTGGTGCTGTTCTATCTGCTGTCGCTGGCACTGATGCTGGCCATCGTGCCCTGGAGCCATGCGGGCACGGACAAGAGCCCGTTTGTCAAGGTGATGGAGATTTTGCAGATCCCGGGCGCGGCCGCAGCCCTCAACTTCGTGGTGCTGCTGGCCTCGCTGTCGGCCATGAACAGCCAGCTCTACGTCACCTCGCGCATGATGTTCAGCCTCTCGCGCGGCGGCTATGCCCCCAAGGGACTGAGCAAGCTCAGCAAAAGCGGCGTGCCGCTGGGCGCGATTGCCGTCTCCTGCCTGGGCATGGCCGTGGCCATGGTGCTCAACGTGCTCAAGCCCGAGCAGTCGCTGGAGCTGATGATGTCGATCGCCATGTTTGGCGCCATGTTTGCCTGGTTCATGGTGTTCGTGACCCATCTGTTCTTCCGCCCGCGCTGGCAGCGCGAACACCCGGGCCAGAAGCTGGAGTTCCGCATGTGGGGCTTTCCCGTGCTGACGCTGGTCGGGGCGCTGCTGATGGCGGGCGTGATCGTCACCACGCTGTTTACCAAGGAGTTCCACACTACCGTGCTGGTGGGCGTGCCGTTTCTGATCGTGCTGGTGCTGGTCTATGCTCTTTGGTATAGAAAGAAAGTGACCCCCTGAGGCGCTAGTGCGCCTTCCCCCGAAGGGGGACGACGGCCTTTGCTGCGGGGCGGCCCTTGCTGGCCGTCCCGCACTCGGGCCTGTTATCGATCACAAGCGACTGACCCCATTCATACACACCATGACACGCCAGATCTGGGATATTTCTCCTGCCATTCATCCTGCCGCTCCGGTGTTTCCGGGCGACACGCCCTATAGCCAGGAATGGGTGGCCAGCATTGGCCCGGGCTGCCCGGTCAATGTCAGCGCCATTCATCTCTCGCCCCATGTGGGCGCGCATGCCGATGCGCCGCTGCACTACGATGCGCAGGGCGCGGCCATTGGCGCCGTCGATCTGGATGCCTTTCTTGGTCCCTGCCGCGTGATCCACGCCATAGGCTGCGGGCCGCTGATCGAATGGCATCACATAGCGCACGCCATCGATGCCGACCTGCCCGGGCGTGTGCTGGTGCGCACCTACGAGAAAGCGCCCACCGGCTGGGACGCCGACCTCGCCGCCTATGCCCCCGAGACCGTGCAAAAGCTGGCCGACCTGGGCGTGAGGCTGATCGGCATAGACACAGCCAGCATCGACCCCGCCAGCAGCAAGAGCCTGGACAGCCATATGGTGATCCGTCAGCGCGGCCTGCGCGTGCTCGAGAACCTGGTGCTCGACGAGGTCGGCGAAGGCGACTACGAACTGATCGCTCTGCCGCTCAAGCTCACCGAAGCCGATGCCTCGCCGGTGCGTGCCGTGTTGCGCAGCCTGCTCTGAGGCGCTTGGCGCAAAGAAACCGATGTCCTCGCTGCGAGGCGGCTGCACCGCCCCGGTCTCGGACACAATGGGCGATTCTGAGTCCAGCCATATTTGAATCAGAACCGGCTCTGACATAGACACAATCACCGTCAGCAGCTATCAAAAATGAGAGAAGGAAGACAATGACCACTTTGCAAGACTGCCAGGCTCTGGACGCCCAGGACCCGCTGCGCGCGCTGCGCGAACGCTTTGCCCTGCCCCAGGGCGTGATCTACCTGGACGGCAACTCCCTGGGCGCCCAGCCCAAGGCCGCCGCCGCGCGCGCGGCCGAAGTGGTGACGCAGGAATGGGGCCAGGACCTCATCACCTCCTGGAACAAGGCCGGCTGGATCTCGCTGCCCGAGCGCCTTGGCAACCAGTTCGCCCCCTGGCTGGGCGCGGGCCAGGGCGAGCTGGTGTTCACCGACACCACGTCCATCAATCTCTACAAGGTGCTGAGCGCTGCCGCGCGCATCGCCCGCGAAGATGCGCCCGGCCGCAAGAAGCTGATCAGCGAGCGCAGCAACTTCCCCACCGATCTCTATATCGCCCAGTCCGTGTGTCAGGAATACGGCCTGGAGCTGGTGCTGCTCGAGCCCGAGGAAATCGCTGGCGCGCTGCAGACCGATGTGGCGATCTCCATGCTCACGCATGTCAACTACCGCACGGGTGCCATGCACGATATGGCAGCCGTCACGGCCGCCGCCCATGCCAAAGGCATTCTCTGCGTCTGGGATCTGTGCCATAGCGCAGGTGCCGTGCCCGTGGACCTCAAGGGCGCCGATGCCGACTTTGCCGTGGGCTGCAGCTACAAATACCTCAACGGCGGCCCCGGCGCGCCGGCCTTTGTCTGGGCGCATCCGCGCCTGATCAACCGTTTCTGGCAGCCGCTGTCGGGCTGGTTCGGCCACGCCGAGCCTTTCAAGTTCGTGCCCGACTACCACCCCGCCCAGGGCATACAGCGCTATCTCTGCGGCACCCAGCCCATGATCAGCATGAGCGTGCTGCAGTGCGGCATCGACATCTATACCGAGGCCGAGGCTTTCGGCGGCATGGCCGCGCTGCGCAAGAAATCGCTGGCACTGACCGATCTGTTCATCCAGCTCGTGCAAGAGCGCTGCCAGGGCCACGGCCTGGGTCTGGCGACACCGCGCGAGCATGCGGCACGCGGCTCCCAGGTCTGCCTGACCCGGGAAGAAGGCCTGGGCGTGAACGGCCAGGGCAGCGGCGCTTACGCCATTGTCCAGGCGCTGATTGCACGCGGCGTGATCGGCGACTTCCGCAAGGGCGACGGCGGCACGGGCAGGCACAAGGACATTCTGCGTTTCGGCTTCACACCGCTGTATGTGGGCTTTGCCGATGTCTGGAATGCCGTCGAGCATCTGCGTCAGGTGCTGGAATCGGGCGAATGGCAACGGCCCGAGTTCAATACCGTGCACGCCGTGACCTGAGGCAGGCACCGGGCGCGGGCCGGCCAGCATACGGTCAGGCCCGCGCCCAGCTCCAATTGAGTACGCCCATCAGCGCAACGGCGACCAGGTCCAGCATCAGCACGCTTTGCTGCACCCAGCGCCGCTGGGCAGCGCCTTGCGCCAGCAGTTGCACCGCCATCTCCACCTTGCCGGGCGAAGCCATGAGCAGCAGCGAGGCACTGACGTTGTGCACCGCCATGAATGGCAGCAGCGGCGCGCCCAGCGCCTGGGCGATCTCGGCCTGCGTGGCCGCGAACATGGCATTAGCCCCGGTATTGGAGCCGGTCACGAAACCGCCCAGCGCGCCCACAAAGGGTGCTGCCAGCAGATACAGCGGCCCGCTGCGGGCCAGCGCCTGCGCCAGCTGCGCGGCCATGCCCGAGACCGCCATCAGCACGCCCAGCACAATGAACAGCGCCGTGACCGGCGCCACCTGCAGCCAGGAGCGCCAGACCTTTGCCAGCGATGGGCGCGCCGGCCGGCCCTGCGTGAAAAAAACCGCCGCCACCAGCAGCCACAGCCCCGGTGAAGCCAGCCCATGCCAGACGGCGGGCAGATCCAGGACGCGCAGCAGCGCCGCGGCCGCCAGCACACCGCCCAGCAGCAGCGCATAGGCCGCCAGCGCACGCCGCCCCGGCGCGCTCAGAGGCGGCTTGTCCGCGTCCGCTTGCGACACACCCAGCCTCAGGCGCAGCAGATGCCAGCCCACCACCAGCAAGGCACCGAGCGCCCCAGCTGGCGCCGTGCCGGCCAGGGTATTCATCAGAGCCACGGCCGCCGTCAGCCACAGACCCGACAGCAGACCCTGCAACAAGGCCTGTCGCCGGCGGCCCGGCGCACTCGCCAGAGCCGCCGCCGCCATGCCGGTGATGACAAACGGAATCACGCTGACCAGGGCCGAAGCCTGACCCAGCTCCTTGAACGGCAGACCGGCCATGGTGGCCGCCACCAGCGTCCCCGGCCCCATGGAGCCCCAGGGCACGGCGCACAGGCCCAGCAGGCCGATGAGCACCACCTTGCGCGGCGGCAGCCCGTAGTGGGCGAGCAGCGGTATGCCTATGGTCACGCCCACGCCAAAGCCGGTGACCGACTCGGCAAACGGCGTGATGCCATGCACCACCAGCAGCACGGCGCCCGTGCCGCTGCCGGCCCTGGCCAGCAGCCAGTCGGCCAGGGCCTTCTGCGCTCCCGACTCGCGCAGCACCTCGGACAGCAGCAGCCCGCCGCCCACGATCAGCAGCACTTCCAGCAGCACCGGCGCCCAGTGCATGCCGGCGGCCAGCCATGTTGAAGCGGGCTGCGCAAAGGCTGCGGCAATCACCAGCAGCGCCACCGCCACTCCCAGCGCTGCGGCATACAGCGAGCGCCAGCCCGCCAGCAAAACGGCGATGACGGTGGCCACGGGCAAGGCACTGATAAACATGTACATTGCATTCATCCTTGAAAAATAATTTCCTATACGCAAAATTATTTTCTCATAGGAAAGTTTTCAACACAAAAACAGACGCCATGACAAGGAGCCAGGCTTGAACTCCACCACCGCATCGCAGGCATCGGAGCAGGATGCGCTTTTCGGCGCCGCCGTCCGCGCGCGCCGCGCCCAGCTGGGCATCACACTGGATCAGCTGGCCCAGGCCAGCGGCGTCTCACCGGGCGCGCTGTCGCGCGTGGAGCGCGGCCTGCTGGCCACCAGCCTGCGCAATGCGATGGCGATCGCACAAGGCCTGGGCTGCGAGCTGGGCGAGCTGGTGCAAAGCGCGCCCAGCGCGCAGATCACGCGCGCCGGCGAGAATCTGCGCTTTGTCGACGAGGCCAGCGGCGTGGAGCGCCTGGCCCTGGCCAGCCCCAGCGCGGGTGTGAACCTGGTTCATTACCGCTTTCCGCCGCATGCAGTCTCCAGCCATTTCGCGGCCCATCGTGCAGGCACGCGCGAGGTCTTTCATGTGCTCGAAGGCAGCATCGAAGTCTTCACCGCCCAGGAGCAGGTGCTGCTGCACGCGGGCGACACGGCCACGCTGGTGGTGGACAGCGAGCACCGGCTGGCCAATGCCTCGGGCCAGCCCGCACGCCTGCTGCTGCTGGTGCTGTCGCCGCTCTGAAGCGCTGCCGCCTGTCGCCTCTCAATAGGCGTTAATAGGCGCTAATAGGCGCTGTCGGCCAGCGAGGCCCACAGGTGCGCGGCCACCAGTGCGCGCCAGGGCCTGAACTGCTCCAGCCAGTCGCTGGCGGCACGCGCATCGGGCTTGTCGCTGCCCGTGAGCAGACCGATGGCCCGGCGCACCGCCACATCCCCGTGCAGGCTGCCGTCGGGCCAGCCATAGCCGCGCAGCAAGGTGTAGTTCACCGTCCACGGCCCTATGCCCTTGACCGCCAGCAATTGCGCCGAGGCAGCGGCCACATCCTCCTCATCCCAACGGCCGGCGGCGCTGCGGGCGGCCCAGTCGTCCAGCGGCAGGCTATCGTCGGCAACGGCCTGGGCCACGGCCAGCAGAGTCTGGGCCTTGGCCTGGGAAAAGCCCGCGCCGCGCAGCGCGTCCAGCCCCAAGGCCGCCACGCGCGGTGCATCGGGATAGGCGCGCAGGGCCGGCATGTCCCCGCCTTGTGCCAGCGGCTCGCCCGCCAGCGCTATCAGCTTGCGCCGCAGCGAAACGGCCACAGCCACCGTGATCTGCTGGCCGGTGATGGCCCAGGTCAGTGCCTCGAATGGCGTGGGCGCGCCGGGCACATGCAGGCCGGCCTGGCGCGAAAGCAGCGCACCCAGCTCGGGGTGATCGCCATGCGCCAGCTCCAGCTGGCCGGGCGCGTAGATCAGCCCCAGCATGCGTTTCAACATCGCTTGCAGCGCAGCCCGGTCTGCCGCAGCCGACTCTGCCTGCGGCGCATGCAAGCTGGCCTGCACCTGTCCGCTCTGCCATTGCAGCTGCAGCAAGGCGGGGCTGCGCTGCCACATGATGGCCTTGTGCAGGCTGCGGGCACCGGCATCGACCCGCTCGGCCAGCTGCTGCTCGTCGCGATCATGGAAATGCACGAATTCGTCGAAGCGGTAGCGCGCGGGCAGGGCAATGGAGACTTCAAGCAGCATGCGGTTTTCTATCACAGCGGGCAGCGCCGTGGCGCGCCTGTGCTTCATTCGTAAAATTCATAGCTTCTATCGATTATCAGACAATGATTTCAGATAGATATCTATTCAAAATCATTGTGAGGAATGCGATAGCAGCTCTCTTTAAGAGAGCTTGAGCTGGGCCTGCTGGGCCTCGCGCAGCAGCAGCGCACGCTTGCGCTCCACGCCCCAGCGATAGCCCGAGATGCTGCCGTCATTGCGCAGCACACGATGACAGGGCACGGCCACTGCAATCGGGTTGGCAGCCACCGCGCTGGCCACGGCCCGCGTGGCGCTGGGCTGGCCCAGTTGCCGGGCCAGCTCACTGTAGCTGACAGTCTTGCCGGCCGGAATGCTCTGCAGCGCCTGCCACACGCGCTGCTGAAACGCCGTGCCCTGAATATCCAGCGGCAGGGCCAGCCCCAGCCTGGGCTGCTCCATCAGGGCCACCACCTGGGCCACGGTCTGTTCATACCGGGCGTCGGCCCCGATCAGTTGCGCCGCCGCAAAACGCTGCTGCAGATCGTCCACCAGCGCATGGGGATCATCGCCCAGCAGCACGCAGCACACGCCCTTGTCGGTGCTGGCCACCAGCAGGCTGCCCAGCGAGCATTCGGCCAGGGCAAAGCGGATGCGCTGGTCCTGGCCGCGCCTGCGATAGGACTGCGGCGCCATGCCCAGCATGGCCGGCGCGTCCTTGTAGAAGCTGCTGCTGGCTTCATAGCCGCTCAGATAGGCCGCATCGGTGACCGACTCGCTGACCTCCTGCGCCAGCGCGGCACGCACATGCCTGCCGCGATAGGCCTTGGCATAGGCCTTGGGCGTAAGCCCCGTGGCGCGCTTGAAGTTGCGGTGCAACTGCCAGGGACTGAGCCCTAGGCGCTGCGCCAGCTCCTCCAGAGCGGGCATGGGCTCCTCGCTCTCCAGCCAGCGGCAGCACTGGATCATGCGCTCATCGGTTTGCGAATTTGCAGCGGCAGTGGAAGGCAGAGGACTGGGCATGGCGTGAATCTCGGCGGAGTGCGTTTTCTGTGATCGGTCTGTGTCTGGCCTGACTTTACGCAAAGCTATGGCAGCTTGCATCCACGTTCTTGCAGGCTTTGTGTGCCAGGATTCGGTTACGCTGCGCGCACCTGTCCATCAACAATGACTTCACCATGACGAATGAATCCTCCGGCTGCCCTATGCATGGCGGCGCCGCCATCGTCCACGACGAGAAAGCCCAGCTCGACTTCAGCCGTGACATGAGCTATGGCGACTATCTGCATCTGGACCAGATTCTCACGGCCCAGCACCCGCTGTCGCCTGCCCACGACGAGATGCTGTTCATCGTGCAGCACCAGACCAGCGAGCTGTGGATGAAGCTGATGCTGCACGAGGTGCGCGCGGCTACGGCAGCCATTGCCAATGCCTCGGGCGAGACCAAGCCCGATGCCTTCAAGATGCTGGCTCGCGTCTCGCGCATCATGGAGCAGCTGGTCAGCGCCTGGACCGTGCTGTCGACCATGACGCCGCCCGAGTACTCGGCCATGCGCCCCTACCTGGCCAACTCCAGCGGCTTTCAGAGCTACCAGTACCGCTGTATCGAGTTTGCGCTGGGCAACAAGAATGCGGCCATGCTCCAGCCCCACGCCCACCGCTCGGACCTCCTGGCCCAGGTACAGGCTGCCTACGAATCGCCATCGCTGTACGACGTGGCCCTGCAGTTGCTGGCCCGCGAAGGCATAGCGGTTCCTGCCGACCGTCTGCAGCGCGACTGGACCCAGCCCTATGAGGCCAGCGAGGGCGTGAAACAGGCCTGGATCACCGTCTACCGTGACCCGCACAAGCACTGGGATCTGTACCAGCTGGGAGAAAAGCTGGCCGATATCGAGGATGCCTTCCGTCTCTGGCGCTTTCGCCATCTGACCACTGTGGAGCGCGTCATCGGCTTCAAGCGCGGCACGGGCGGCACCGGCGGCGTGAGCTACCTCAAGAAGATGCTGGACGTGGTGCTGTTCCCCGAGATCTGGAGCCTGCGCACCGAGCTGTAAGCCGCTTTGGCCATCGCCACTCAGGCTGCCCCTGCTGCTCTTTCGTGACAGCGCGGGCAGCCTGAATCTATAGAACGTGTTTACGATCTCCTCGCGCCGCGACAGAGGCTTTGCGGGATGGGGGGCTAGGCGCGATACCGCAGCAATAGCCGTGCTATTGCGAGGATTCGCAACGCCGCAGACCGCCCGCAAAGACACTGTCCCGAAGGGTTGGAGCGAAATCGGGCGATTTCTGCGTGCTGTCTCTTGCTTGCACCCCGGTGCAAGCGGCGAGCCATCGCTTCGAACTCATCCCGATTGCGCTCCAACGCGGCTGCGTAGAGACCGTTAACACGTTCTAAGGCTCCGTGCAAAACCTAACATCGCAACAAACCGCCCATGCCCTCCGATCACAGCGCCGCCCCGCCAGCGCCGAGCACCAGTCCAAAACCCGACTCTTCCGCCTGGGCCATGCTGGTCTGCCTGCTCACGGGCTTTGCACTGAGCCAGGCCTTCAGAACCGTCACCTCCATCATCGCCGACGGTCTGCGCACGGACTTCGGCCTGTCCGCGCAGTCGCTGGGCTCGTTTGCCGGGCTGTTTGCACTGTCCTTCGGTGTGGCCCAGCTACTTATGGGCATAGGCATGGATATCTACGGCCTGCGTCGCACCGTGCTGCTGGCCTTTCCGCTGTCGATTGCGGGGGCTGCGCTGTCCGCACTCGCACCCAGCTATTCCTGGCTGATGCTGGGCCAGCTGCTGATCGGCGTGGGCTGCTCGCCCGCCTTTCTGGCCAGCACCATGTTTATTGCGCGCCACTTTCCGGCCGATAAATTTGCCTACCTCTCGGGCATAGGCCTTGGCCTGGGCGGGCTGGGCCTGCTGTTTACCGGCACGCCCATGGCCTGGCTGGTGCAGCATATGGGCTGGCGCGCCGGCTTTGCGCTGCTGGCGGTGCTGAGTGTGCTGTCCTGGCTGCTGATCTTCTTCAAGGTGCACGAGCCCGAGCTTCCCGGGGACTCCCAGCCCAAACCCGGCTTCATGCAGGCACTGCAAGGTTTTGGCAGCCTGCTGCTGCTGCCCCATACCTGGGGCATTGTGCTGCTGGGCATGGTCAGCTATGCCTCGTTTCTCACCGTGCGCGGCCTCTGGCTCAGTCCCATGCTGATGGATCGCTACCAGTTTTCATTGGTCACGACCGGCAATGTGGCACTGGCCTGCTCCGTCATTTCGCTGTTTGTGCCTTCCATGTTCGGCCGGCTGGACCCCGGTCCGGCCAGGCGCCGCCAGCGCATTGCACGCTTTGCGCTGCTCATGGCCGCCGTTTTTGTCGCACTGGCCCTGGTCCACCAATCCGTAGGCAGCGTGCTGCTGCTGCTGGTCATGAGTGTGCTTTCAGGCTATGGCACGCTGATCTATGCCGATGTGCGCTCCTCCTACCCACCGGCCACGACGGGACGCGCGCTGTCCATCTTCACCATGGCCATGTTTCTCGGAGCCGCGCTCATGCAATGGCTGTCCGGCCTGGTTGCAGGCGTTGCGGAACGCCAGAATGCCGACATCTATCAGGCCGTGATGCTGATGATTGCCGCCATGCTGGGCAGCGGTGTGCTGGCTTACCAGCTCATCAAGCCTTCGCCGCTGCTGCTCAAGGCCAGCCACTGAAGCAATCCATCTGCCAGGCCGGCGCCGACGCGAAAGCCATCCCGGTGATGGTGACCTCTCGCTAAAGCGCACCCTCATACAGCCAGGGCACATCCATGATGCGCCCGCCCAGAGCGCGCAGCGACAGGTCGCGCCCCCAGCGCATAGGCCCTGTCGCATGGAAGATCCGGCCATTGCGCAGCGAGCGCTCCTGCACCTTGGCATTGCGCTGCCAGCGATTGAGCGCATAGCGGCGCAGCCGCAGACTGACATCCAGATCATGCATGGACAAAGCACTTTGCAGCTCGGCCGCATCCTCGATGGCCATGCCCGCACCCTGCGCCAGATAGGGGCGCATGGGATGGGCTGCATCGCCCAGCAGGGCCACAAGGCCTTGCGCCATCTGAGTCTCTGAGGACACTGGCTGCCGGTCGGCCACCGGCCACAAACGCCATTCACCGCCCACATCGGGAACATGCTGAACCAGATCCTGCAGGTAACCGCATGCGCCCTGAAGATGCTGGAGCAGGTCGGGCAGATTGGCAGAATGGTCCCAGTGGTCGAGATCCTCTGGCGCCGGCCCCTGCACTATGACCACCAGATTCTGCAGCTCGCCCCGGCGCACGGGATACTGAATGGCATGCAATTGCGGCCCCATCCAGGCAGTGACCTCGCTGGTGCGCAAGCGCTTGGGCAGATTTGCCTGATGCACCATGGCCCGATAGGCCAGGTGCCCGGTCACACGCGGCGGGCCATCGCCCAGCATCTGTGCACGCACGGCGCTGCGCACGCCGTCAGCGCCGATCAGGGCATCGCCCTCGATGAGCTTGCCGGTACTGGTGCGAATGGTGACCACACCGTCCTGCTGGCTATAGCTGCTGACGAACTGGTTGAGGTTGAGGTGAGCCTGAGGCAGAACCTGCAATGCCTCCAGCAGAATGTGGTGCAGGTCGGCTCGATGAATGGTGAGGTAGCTGGCTCCATAGCGCTGCACCATATCTGCGCCCAAGGGCAGTCGCCCCAGCTCTTGCCCCGTCACGGCACTGCAGGCTCGCAAGGCCGAAGGGCAGGCCACGACCTGCTGCAACGATCGCTGCAGCCCCCATGCCTGAAGGCGGCGCACCACATTGGGTCCCAGTTGAATGCCGGCTCCGACTTCCGAAAACTGCGCGGCACGCTCGAACAGGCGCACATCCCAATCAGCCCGCACCGCCGCAATGGCGGCTGCCAGACCGCCAATACCGCCACCCGCAATCAACACCTGCTTGTTCATGGACTCTTATTGTGCCGCTTAGTCACCGGTATCGAAGAGAACTCTGGTTTGCGCTGCCGCAAACCTTGCTGCCATGAAAAAAGCCCGCCAAGGCGGGCTCTTTCAACGTGCGCAAACAGCAGATCAAATGGCGAACTTTTCGCGGTCCTGGTCTGCAATCCACTTTGGCGGCTTGCCGCGGCCGGTCCAAGTCTGACCCGTAGCAGGATCACGATACTTGGGAGCCACCTTGGCGCCCGCATTGGCGGAAGAGCGCGCGCGAGCGGGAGGGAAGACATCTTCAGCAGTCAGGCCGTACTCGGCAATCAGGCCGCGAACCTTGCTCACAGCGTCGGCCAGTTCACGCGAACGGGCTTCGTTGATTTGCTGTTCCAGCTCTTCTCTCTGCTTCAGGAGTTCCTTGTAAGTGCTCATGATTTGCGCTTCTTGGTTGATTAAAGAGACTGCATTATAAATGCCGGAATTTCAAAATCATGATTTTCCGAGTAAGCAAAAACCACAATTCAGAATATTTATAAAATGCAACTACGTGTTAATAAATAGCTATTACGCCTGCTGAACTACCAATATCTTGTCGGTACGCCTTCATCCAAATCAATCGTCTCAATATCCCGGCGCCGCACAAGACCTTCTCGCCCAGAACGGGCAAATGGCTGCTTTGACGAGGAATAAAGCGGCCAGAGTGTTATGGCGCTCCCTTGCCTTCGCCCGGCAATACTCAAATAGTCCACCCAGCCTTCAATTCAGAAATAGGCACCACACCCTTGAGCAGTCAGAGCCCGTCTTCCTTGCGAGTTGACCAAGCCTCAGACTCGCCCAAGAAGCAAAGCTCTCTGGCACTGACTGAGAGCCAATCACGCGGCGTCGTGATGCTCTGCTGCGCTCCATATTCCTCGACGACAAACACCACCCCCCTGCTTTGGCAGGAAGTTGCTCCAGCCACCTCATCTCGCACAAGGTCTGGGGAAAAACTGAAAAGCCAGCGCCTGCTCTCCCAGCAGGTCTTGTGCTTTCTCACCGACAACCGGCCTCTTGGGCGCGCCGATGATGCCCTGCATCTCGTCCAGCGAGCCGCAGCATGTGAAAGCCTGGAATGTCTTCCCATCCCTGCATCCGGGCAACAGCCAGGCACAGGCCTGCAGAACCCGAGGCATCGACATTTCGCCATCTTGGCAATACATATCGGCACAAAAAGCATCAAATACGTCAAATAAATATCGTCTAAATGAAATACTTTTATGCTTCCTGATGCTCAGGCACCTCTATCAAGTCTGGCTGACGTCCCTGCTCCAAACCAGCAGCGACTACTTCCTCGGTCATTGCAGCACGGGAAAAATCACTAATCCGCAGCAAAGTCAATATGACATGCGTTGAAAATGACAACAAACGCACAAAGGACTTTGCAGTAGACGCAACCCAGACCATGGAGCGCCTTGCCATGCAGAAACCAGCTCTGGATAGGGCTGCCCGATACGCTTTTGAGCCAGATCTCCAAAGATAATCGTTATAAATGTAATAGCAGTTACGACGATAGTCTTTGTCGAAATGGTTGCTATCTTTTCCGATATTCCCGGAGATATCGAGCAAATGGACAATCCATCTCTGTTCGCCCCCTCCCAAAAAATACAGCCGAGCACCCGCTGGAGGTAATCCAAGCTGCACGGAAGACAGAAACTGCATGGGATCGCAAGCAACTCCAGCACCGCTTGGGCGTCCTTGCTCACGAGCTCTGCCAAAGCCGGCAATCTTGCCCTGCAACCGCAAGGCCAATGGCAATTTCGACATTGCAAACACCCCGTTGAGCAGTGTCAGCAATGCAAACAGCAGAAAATCCCTGACTCGTCCATCAGAAAGAAGACCATGGCACTTTACTGTATCGGAGACATCCAGGGCTGCGATGACGCCTTCGAGCGCTTATTGCAAACCGTGGATTTTTCCGCAAGTCGGGACACACTTTACGTGCTCGGCGACCTTGTCAATCGCGGCCCCAAATCCGCCGAGGTATTGCGCCGCTGCATGCTGGCCGGTGATGCCATTCGCCCTCTGCTCGGCAATCACGACCTGCACCTGCTGGCTGCAGCGCGAGGCCTTCGCCGTCAAAGCAAGCGCGACACTCTGGCCCAGGTTCTGAGCGCACCCGATTGCGATGCCCTGCTGCACTGGCTGCGCCAGCAACCTCTGGCCCGGCTGCACACCAATGCGCTGGGTGAGAACCTTCTCATGGTGCATGCAGGCGTGCTTCCTCAATGGAGCTTGCACGATGCCATGGCCTTGAGCGCCGAAGTTCAGGCCGTTCTCCAGCATGCCGACTATGCGCGCTTTTTGCAGAATATGTACGGCAACCAGCCCGACCACTGGTCCGCCGACCTGCAAGGCGATGACAGACTGCGCTGCATCGTCAACGCCTTTACCCGTCTGCGTTTTTGCAGTGCCGACGGCGTCATGGGTTTTGAGAGCGCTGAATCCGCCGATCACGCTCCCGAAGGGCAGATGCCCTGGTTCGATGTGCCGGGCCGGCTCACTGCAGATACGCCCATGGCTTTTGGTCACTGGTCCACGCTGGGCCATATCAACCGGCCCGATCTGATGGCCATGGACACCGGTTGCGTCTGGGGCGGCTGCCTCAGCATGATGAGAATCGCAGAACGCATGGACGAGCGAGAGCTGATACAGCTGCAGTGCCCGCAGGCCCAGGTGCCTGGCGCCAAGGGCTGAAGCTTCAAAAAAGAAACGCCTGCATCCGCAGGCGTTTCTTGTGGCGCGACGACCCGGTGCTCAGGAAGCCACTACAGGCGCTCTGAACAAGGCAGCGACCTTGCGCTTGGGCTTGATGCTCGCGCTCTTGACCGGGGCGACATGCTTGCTGTCCCAGGATGCGGTCTCGGCCACGCTGCTGGCCTCGTAGGGCTTGTCAAAGAAGGGATCCACGTTGGCAGGGCGCTGAGCCATGCGCGAAGGACGATGCGCATAGCCGCCACGGGGCGCTGCATCGAATTCGCGTTCACGACGTGGACGGTATTCCTCATCGCTGCGGCTGCGGCGTGGGGGACGCAAATCCAGCATGGGCGCAGGTTCGACGTCGATCTTCTTCTTGATCAGCTTTTCGATGTCGGCCACATTGCGGCTGTCATGATCGGTCACCAGGGTCACGGCCAGGCCCGATGCGCCAGCTCGGCCGGTACGGCCGATGCGGTGCACATAGTCTTCGGCGTTGAAAGGCACGTCGTAGTTGAACACGGCGGGCACATCCTTGATGTCCAGACCGCGCGCAGCCACATCGGTACAGACCAGCAGATCCACCTCACCGGCCTTGAAGGCTTCCAGCGCCTTCAGGCGCTCGTCCTGGCTCTTGTCGCCATGCAGTGCGGCGGCGCGCAGACCGTCACGCTCCAGGGCACGCGTCAGGCGCGCGCAGCCCAGCTTGCTGTTGGAGAAGATGAAGGCCTGGCGAATGTCGCGCTCCTTGAGCACGGAACGAATCGCATAGCGCTTGTCGTCATCCGTGACCTTGTAGAAGCGCTGCTCCACCGTGGATGCGGTCTCATTGGGGCGAGCCACCTCGATGGTCACCGGATCCTGCAGATAGCTGCCGGCCAGACGCTTGATCTCGGGTGAGAACGTGGCCGAGAACAGCAGCGTGGTGCGGCTCTTGGGCAGATAGGAGAGGATGCGCTGCAGATCGGGCAGAAAGCCGATATCCAGCATGCGGTCGGCCTCGTCCAGCACCACATACTCCACCTGATTGAGCACCACATTCTTGGCTTCGATATGGTCCAGCAGACGGCCGGGTGTAGCCACCAGCACCTCGACGCCTTTTTTCAGCTCGATGGTCTGGGGCTTCATATCCATGCCGCCAAACACCACGGTGCTGCGCAGCTTGGTGTGCTTGGCGTACAGGGCAATCTGTTGCGCCACCTGGTCGGCCAGCTCACGCGTGGGCAGCAGCACCAGGGCACGCACAGGGTGGCGGGCAGGCGACGCGGAGGCGTTTTCATGGCGCATCAGACGCTGCAGCAGAGGCAGGGAAAAAGCCGCCGTCTTGCCAGTGCCAGTCTGGGCTGCGCCCATGACGTCCTTGCCGGTCAATACCACCGGAATGGCCTGCGCCTGAATCGGAGTCATGGACTCATAGCCCATGTCGGCCACTGCGCGTGCCAGGGGCTCAGCCAAGTGAAGATTGGAGAAAGAGCTTGTCATTGAGGGCGTTATTGTCGCACCGAGTGGGTTTTTCGCGTTGGCTTTGTGATTTTCTGCAGGCGCAAAGCCTTCGCTCCCTCTGTTTGAGGGCAAAAAAAGCCTTGCCAATATCCCGTGCAATCTATCGGGATAACCCGAGTTTTGAATTCTGCCGCTCCAAAAACAAAGGCGTGTGACAGTGCACACGCCTGGTTCAGACCAGCCTGCGGCTCAAAGCGACTGAGCTGCGAAGGTGTCGCAGGCCTTGACGCTGCCGCTCTTGTAGCCCTGGGTGAACCAGCGCACACGCTGGGCGCTGGAGCCGTGGGTAAAGCTGTCGGGACGCACCGTGCCCGTGGCTTCACGCTGCAGCTTGTCGTCGCCGATCTGCTGTGCGGCATTCATCGCCGACTCGATATCGCCCTGCTCCAGCCAGCTCTTGGCCTGCTGCGACTTGTTGGCCCAGATGCCGGCCAGGCAGTCGGCCTGCAGCTCCAGGCGCACGGACATGGCATTTTGCTCGCGCTCGCTGACACGGCCCCGCATGCTGTCCACCTTGCCCGAGATGCCCAGCAGGTTCTGCACATGGTGGCCGACCTCGTGGGCCACCACATAGGCACGCGCGAACTCACCGGGAGCGCCAAGCTGGCGACTCATGGTGTTGAAGAAGTCCATGTCCAGATAGACCTTGTAGTCACCCGGGCAGTAAAACGGCCCCATGGCCGACTGCCCCGTGCCGCAGGCCGTGCGCGTCACGCCTGTGAACAGCACCAGCTTGGGGTTCTGATACTGAGCACCGCCTTCACGGAAGATCTGGGTCCAGACATCCTCGGTAG
The DNA here is from genome assembly GCF_003350425.1 of Comamonas sp. AG1104. Lineage (NCBI taxonomy): Bacteria > Pseudomonadati > Pseudomonadota > Betaproteobacteria > Burkholderiales > Comamonadaceae > Comamonas > Comamonas sp. AG1104. The sequence goes on from NZ_QQAS01000011.1 coordinate 67,848, forward strand.
AAGCCAGCACCGTGGAGACAAACTTGGCCCCCTGGTCATCGCCGGCCGGGCGATGCGCCGGAGCCTGCTGCACCTGCGGCGAGCCACCACCGGAGAGCACGCCAATCGTGGTCAGCGGGTTGATGCCGAACACGCCCCAGCCAATCAGCGCCAGCACCACGGTGCCGATGCCGATGCTGCGACCAGCAATGGGGAAACCACCGCCACCACCACCGTCTCCACGGCGATCCTCGACGTTGTCCGACTCGCGGTTACCTTCCCATCTCATGGTGCTTACTCCTTTGCTGTGTTGCACACGGCCTGCGCCGGGTGGCGATATTAAGGGTTGCGGCCTCGACTGGAGGTATCAAGCTGTGCTTTTGCCGCCCCAGTCAAGCTGCAGCGCAGCATTGTTGACGTTTGGACTGGTGTTCAGCGGCCGGCAGGCGCGGAGATCTGGCTCACGCCCGGCGCGCCAGGCGTGGACTGAGGCTGGTTGCGGGCTACCTGCTCCTCCACCACATCGACCATGCTCAGAAACAAAAAGGCCACTGCCAGCAGGCCCACCACCGCCAGGACGGCCGATGCCCAGAGCTTGGCCGAAGAGGATTTGCGCGGTGCTGTCGCCTGCTGCTGGGTCGGCTCATAACTCGCAGCCGAGCCGCCATCCCGCCAGACAGGCTCGACATGACCACGGCTGGAAGGCGCTTGTGTCCAGGTAGGGTCCTTGCGTTGCCCGGAGCGGGGAGAAAAGCCAAACATGTGTGCGACAGAATCGATGAATAAGACAGTGGCTATTGTGCGCGCTGGCAGCCTTCGCCAGAAGCGTTCGTGCTGCGACATTCTGTCGGTCAACATCGGGCCGGGCTTGCAATTCTGTAAGCTCAGAGGCTTGTCCGCTGCTCCTATACGACTGCCCATGAATGCCCAGACCCAGCCCTCGACAGCGTCTCTGGACGCCCGCGCCACTGCCGCACTGCTGCCATGGACCGACCTGGCCGATGAGATCGAAGCACTTTTGCACCAGCTGCAAAACAGTTGCAGTGTCTCGGTTCCACCACGCATCGTCATGCCGACGGCTGCGGGCAATTGCCTGTTCTGCATGCCGGCCACCGATGGCCAGGTAGTCATGACCAAGCTCATCAGCTTCACGCCAGGCAACGCCCAGGTTGGCAGACCCACCATTCAGGGCGATATCGTGGTTTTTGATGCATCAACAGGAGTGCGTCAGCTGATTCTGGACGGCCCCACCGTCACGGCCAGACGCACCGCAGCCGTATCGCTGCTGGCAGCGCGTCGCCTGGCCCCCAAGCCCCAAGGCCCGCTGCTCATCGTCGGCGCCGGCGTGCAGGGCAGCGCCCATCTGCAGGCTTTTGCCCATGGCCTTGGCACGCAGGAGGTCTGGATTCACTCGCGCAGCGCCAGCAGCGCGCAGCGGCTTGCAGACCAGGCCCGCGACCTGGGTCTGCATGCGCGCATCGCCGACGACCTGGAGGAAGCCGCCCGGCACTGTCCGCTGATCGTGACCTGCACGCCCGCACAGGCCGTGGTGCTGCATGAGGCGGCAAGACCCGATGCCTTTGTCTGCGCGGTCGGCGCCTTCACGCCGCAAATGGTGGAGCTGGCTCCCGAGTTGTGCCGGCGCATTGTGCACCAGGGCCAGATCATCGTCGACACCGCCGATGCCGCGCACGAGGCCGGCGACCTGCTGCAGGCCGGCATCGAGGTCAACACCCTGCCCACGCTGGCCACCGTGGTGCAACAGGACTGGTCGCGCCCCACGAAGCCTGTGCTCTTCAAATCCTGCGGCTGGGGCGGCTGGGATCTGGCCGCCACCCGCCTGGCCCTGCGCCAGCATCTGCTCAGACAGCCCGCCTGAACACCCCCCCACTCGCTCATTTTTCAGAAGCATCAAGTCATTGATGAATAAGCAATCCATCCATTTTCGGGATTGCTTTCCCTAGCACTGACTGCGCTGAAAAGCGACGCCATCCAGGCTAATTTGTCTCCCTGGTGACAAATTCAAAAAAAGCGGTTTTAATAATACTCAAATTGAGTATAAATATTTAACACCACAACTCAGGATGGAGACGATGACGATCAAAACCGTGGAATTCGACCAGCCCGCCCTTGGCAGCAGCGCCCAGTGCAGCACAGGCCAGGCCTGGGCCAGGGTGCTGCCGCAGCAGGACCGCCAGCAGCAGCGCGAGACGGCGCAGCGCATCAAGGCCTTGCTCAAGGAGCGCAATGCCGTCATGGTTGCCCACTATTATGTGGACGGTGCGCTGCAGGATCTGGCACGCGATACCGGCGGCTGCGTGGGCGACTCGCTGGAGATGGCACGCTTTGGCGCCAACCATCCCGCCAGGACCCTGATCGTGGCCGGCGTGCGCTTCATGGGCGAGACCGCCAAGATCCTGAGCCCCGAGAAAACCGTGCTCATGCCCGACGGCGATGCCACCTGCTCGCTGGACCTGGGCTGCCCGGCCGATGAATTCAGCCAGTTCTGCGATGCCCATCCCGATCGCACCGTGGTCGTCTATGCCAATACCAGCGCTGCCGTGAAAGCCCGGGCCGACTGGGTGGTCACCTCTTCGGTAGGGCAGGACATCGTGGCCGCCCTGCACGCACGCGGCGAGAAAATCCTGTGGGCACCCGACCGCCATCTGGGCAGCCATATCCAGCAGCAGACCGGTGCCGACATGCTGCTGTGGCAGGGCAGTTGCGTGGTCCACGACGAATTCAAGGCCGACGAGCTGCAAGCTCTGGCCAGCGCCCACCCCGAGGCCGCGATTCTGGTTCATCCCGAATCGCCAGCCGCAGTCACGGCACTGGCCGATGTGGTGGGCTCCACCACCCAGCTGATTGCCGCTGTGGGAAAGCTGCCCACGGACACCTTTATCGTCGCCACCGACCAGGGCATTCTTCACGACATGCGCCAGCGCTATCCGGGCAAGCACTTTCTGGCTGCCCCGACGGCGGGCACGGGCGGCAGTTGCAAAAGCTGTGCCTTCTGCCCCTGGATGGCCATGAACAGCCTGCCGGGCGTGGAGCGGACCCTGCTGCAAGGCAGCGGTGCCATCGAGCTTGATCCGGCGCTGGGCCTGGCCGCCCGCAGGCCCATACAGCGCATGCTGGATTTTGCCGCTGCCCAGCGCCAGCCGGTACGCGCCAGCGGCGAGCTGGAACGCGACGCGGCCCTGTTCCAGAACTTCGGTCCGGCCTGAGCGAGGACAAGCACCATGCCCCAATCTCAGACTTGCAGCGATGTGCTCATCATCGGCTGCGGACTGGCCGGCCTGACGCTGGCACTCAGCCTGCCCAGCACACTGCGCATCACCGTGCTCAGCAAAAGCAGTGCCAGCGAATGCGCCAGCGCCTGGGCCCAAGGCGGCGTTGCCGCCGTGCTGGATCCCGCCGACAGCCTGGAAGCGCATGTTCAGGACACGCTGATCGCCGGTGCCGGCCTCTGCGACGAAGGCGCCGTGCGCCGCATCTTGGAGCAAGGCCCCCAGGCGATCGCCTGGCTGCAAGCCCTGGGCGTACCCTTCAGCACCGATGCCGACGCCCGCCTGCACCTGACACGCGAAGGCGGCCACAGCGCGCGGCGCATTGTGCATGCGGCCGACCGCACCGGGCAGGCCGTGCACCAGACCTTGCTGCAGGCCTGCCAAGATCTGAAGCACATCACCTTGCTGCAGCATTGCACTGCCATGGAGCTGCTGCTGGACGTGCAGCAGCGCTGCGTGGGCGCCAGCGTGCGCAACGCCGATGGCCAGCAGCAGCCCATGCTGGCCAGCCATACGGTGCTGGCCACGGGCGGCATGGGCCAGATCTACCCCAGTACCACCAATCCGGCCACGGCAACCGGTGACGGCATTGCCATGGCCTGGCGTGCGGGCTGTGTCGTGCGCGACCTGGAGTTCATGCAGTTCCACCCCACGGCCTTGCAGGTGGGTGGCCGGTCCGTGGGCCTGGTCTCGGAAGCGCTGCGCGGCGAAGGAGCCCTGCTGTGCCTGCCGGACCAGCAAGGCCGGCCCGGCGAGCGCTTCATGCTGCGCCATGACCCGCGCGCCGAGCTGGCACCGCGCGATATCGTGGCCCGCGCCATCGACCGCGAAATGCGCGCCCACCAGTTGCCCCATGTGCTGCTGGACATCACACACCGCAGCCGCGACTGGCTGGAGCAGCATTTCCCCGGCGTCATGGCGCTGTGCGCGGCGCACGGCATAGACATCGCCACCCAGCCCATCCCTGTCGCCCCCTGCGCCCACTATGCCTGCGGCGGCGTACAGGCCCATGTGGACGGTCGCACTGCCGTGGCCGGGCTATGGGCGATTGGCGAGGTGGCCCGCACCGGCCTGCATGGTGCCAACCGACTGGCCAGCAACTCGCTGCTGGAGTGCGTGGTCATGGGCAGGTCTGCCGCGCTGCGCATGGCCGAGCAGCCCCTGCACAAACCTGCAGCCATTCATGGCAGGCCGCGCAAGCCCGGCAAGAACCTGAGTGCTGAAAGCCAGCAGGAGATGCGCCAAGTGCTGCAGCAGCTCATGCTGCACAACGTGGGCATTGTGCGCAGCAACCACAGCCTGATTGCGGCGGCCAAGCAACTGGTGCTGTGGCGTGCTCAATGGCGCGGCGCCGACCCCGCCTTGCGCAACCAGCTGGCGCTGTGCAGCCTGATGGTGGACGCGGCGCTGCAGCGCCATGCCAGCGTGGGCGCGCACTGCAATCTGGACTGGCCGGCGCTCGAAGCGGCAGCCGCCTGATCTGGTCCAGCAGCCCAGGAAAGCAAAAAGCCCGCTGTATACGCAGCGGGCTTTCTTGGCGAAGCAACGGGCCTCAGGCCTTGGGCAGGGTCACGCCATGCTGGCCCTGGTACTTGCCGTTGCGGTCCTTGTAGCTGACTTCGCATTGCTCGTCGCCCTGGAAGAACAGCACCTGGGCGCAGCCTTCACCCGCATAGATCTTGGCCGGCAGCGGCGTGGTGTTGGAGAACTCCAGCGTCACATAGCCTTCCCACTCGGGCTCGAAGGGCGTCACGTTGACGATGATGCCGCAGCGCGCATAAGTGCTCTTGCCCAGGCAGACGGTCAGTACGTCACGGGGAATGCGGAAGTACTCCACCGTGCGGGCCAGCGCAAAGCTGTTGGGCGGGATGATGCAGTAGTCGCCCTCAAAGTCGACAAAGCTCTTCTCGTCAAAATTCTTGGGGTCCACCACCGTGCTGTGGATATTCGTGAAGACCTTGAATTCGCGGGCGCAGCGGATGTCGTAGCCATAGCTCGAAGTGCCGTAGCTGATGATCTTCTTGCCGTCGACCTGGCGCACCTGGCCAGGCTCGAAAGGCTCGATCATGCCGTGCTGCTCCGCCATCTGACGGATCCATTTGTCGCTCTTGATGCTCATTAGAAGTCCTGTATCGCTTGATTTTTCATAGCGTTGTGCGCTCACAAATCAAGCGCAAGACCGCTATTTTGCTTGAGAAACAATGGTTTGCTCAATCAGGCGGTCATCTCCGAGGATGATCATGGCAAACAGCAGCTCGTCCAGATTGCGTGCCTGGGCCGTCTTGCGCGCCAGCAGCGGCGTGCAGCCGGGGTTAATGACGACCAGGTCGGCCTCGCAGCCGGGCTGCAGATTGCCGATCACGCCCTGCAGACCGAGCGCACGAGCAGCGCCTGCCGTGTGCTGCCACCACAGGTTCTGGGGCGACAGGCTCTGGCCCTGCTTGGCATGGCTCTCGCGCCCCACCACATAGGCGGCCTGCATGGTGCGAAACGGCGAGAAGCTCATGCCGCCGCCCACATCGCTGGCCAGGCCGTAAAGCATGCCGGCCTCATCGGCCTTGAGGTAGTCGAAATAGCCGCTGGCCAGAAACTGGTTGCTGGTCGGGCTGATGGCCGCTGCAGAGCGTGTGTCGTGCATGAGCTGGCGGTCGGTTTCGTCGAGCCAGATGCTGTGCGCATAGACGGCGCGCTCGCGCATCAGACCGAAGTCGTCATAGACGGCCAGATAGCTGCGTGACTCGGGGAACAGCTCCTTGACCCAGGCAATCTCGTCCAGGTTCTCTGCCACATGGGACTGAATCCAGACATCGCCGTACCTGGCCGCCAGCTCGCCCGCACCGCGCAGCTGCGCTTCGGTGCTGGTGGGCGCAAAGCGCGGCGTGATCGCATAACCCAGGCGGTCCACGCCATGCCAGCGCTGGATCAGCGTCTCGGTGTCGATCAGGCTTTGCTCGGTGTCGTCGCGCACGCCATCGGGGCTGTTGCGGTCCTGCAGCACCTTGCCGGCAATCATGCGCATGCTGCGCTTTTGCGCTGCCGTCATGATGGCATCCACCGATGTCGGATGCGAGGTTGCAAAGGCCAGCGCCGTGGTCACGCCGTTGCGCAGCAGCTCGTTCATGAAGAAATCGGCCACGCCACCGGCATATTCGCTGTCGTGGAAGCGTGACTCATGCGGGAAGGTGTAGTTCTCCAGCCAGGGCAGCAGGCCTGGGGCCGGCGCGCCAATCACATCGGTCTGCGGGTAGTGGATGTGCAGGTCGACAAAGCCCGGTGCCAGCAGCTTGCCGGGCAGGTGAATGACTTGCACGCCTTCGCGCTCAAGATACTGGTCGGCCAGCGCCTGCCAGCTGCCCGCAGCCACCACACGCTGCACGCCCGCGGCATCGGGAGCAATCGCCAGCAAGGCGTCGGAGTCATAAACCGCTTGGCCGTCATCGGCGAAGCGCAGCAGGGCACTACGATAGATTTTCATGGACCAGAGCTTACGCGCCCGCTCTCGCCTGCGGAACACGGCAGCGCTTATAGAGGCTATATGGCTGCGCACAGGCCAGCGCTCATGCTATCAATAACAAAGCTTATTACGCTTACCATGCTTCAATTTCAATCATTTTTATATCTGAAATTTAATATTAACAGGCGCTATAAGCTATCATTTTAGATAGATCAAAAGATCTGAACCCGAAGCTTCCCACTGCCCGCAGCCGCATGGCTAGGCGGCGCAGCTTCTGGCCACGGCCAGAAAGGCGCGCACCGCAGGCGAGTTCTCGCGCTCGCGGTAGGCCAGCGCCATGTGCACGCTTTCCTTGAAGTCGCGCAGCGGCCTGAAGGCCACGCCCGGCTGATTGAGCAGGCGGTTCGACTCGGGCAGCACCACAATGCCGTATCCAGCAGCAGCCAGGCTGGTCGCCGTAACGAAGTCGTTGACGCGATAGGCCTCGCGTGCCGAAAACCCGGCCGTCTCGGCCAGCCGCGCCAGCACCTCGGCAAAGCCTTCGCTTTCGTTGATGAACTGCGGCGCAATAAAGGTCTGGCCGCGCAGATCGGCCACGCTGATGGATTCATGGCGTGCCAGCGGGTGGTTCTCGGCCAGAGCCACCATGAAGGGCTCGCTGTGCACGATGACCGCCTTGACCCCCTCGGGGTAGCGCCGGCGCGGCCGCAGCAGACCAGCATCGATCTCGCCCTGCTGCAGCGCCTGCAGCTGGCGCGGCGTCTCCATGGCCAGCACCTGCATATGCACCTGCTCATGGCCGGGGCGGAACTGCGTGAGCATGCGCGCCAGCACACCCGAGGTCACGGACGAGGAGATATAGCCCAGCTTGACATGGCCGCTCATGCCCTGGGCCGCCAGTTGCCCGATCTGCTGGGCCCGCTCCATATGGCGCAGCACGGCCACGGCCTCGTCATAAAGCAGCTCCCCCGCATCGGTCAGCGTGATGGGCTTGCGCTTGTTGCGCTGCAGCAGGCGCACGCCCAGCTGCTGCTCCAGCTGCTGCACCTGCACGCTGACGGCGGACTGGGCCACGCCCAGCTTGTCGGCGGCACGCGAGAAATGCAGTTCCTGGGCCACGGTGACGAAGTGCTCGAGTTGGCGGTAGCTGAGCATGATTTTTAATCTGAATTTCTTATCAAAAAATGCATTTAACCCCGTAGATCGTATCAAACAAGAAGTGTTCAATCACACCATTCCTGATTGAAGCACCCACCCACCATGAACGCTACGACCCCCCAGCACCTGATCCAGCCTGCCGCCTACGAGATCAGCACTCACCCCGAGCATTCCCGCCTGCTCAAACTGAGCCTGAACGCCGATGCACTGAACGCCTTCCTGGCCGACGTGCGCGATATCGACGTGCAGAACCTTGAGTACGTGCCTTTCATGCGCTTTCACCTGGCGCGCCGCCTGAAGGCCCACATGGGTGCCGACTTTGGCCAGACCCTGGTGAACATCATCAAGGACCGCAGGCATGGCGGCTTTGTGCTGGGCCTGGAAGGCGTGAGTCAGGATAGCGACGACTACGTGAAGTTCGGCACCGCCATCGGCCACATCCTGGGCCCGGCCAACCACGACTCCATGTCCAACAAGTACTACGCACGTTTCCTGGTCAAGCACACCGACGCCAGCGACTCGTATCTGCGCCAGGCCTACCGCCTGTTCACCATGCACACCGACGGCACCTTCGTGACCGAAGCCACCGACTGGCTGCTGATGATGAAGTTCGACGAGCAGAACGCCGTGGGCGGCGAGTCGCGCTTTCTGCACCTGGACGACTGGAGCGAGCTGGAGCGCTTCGTGCAGGACCCTCTGGGCGCCAGGCCCCTGCTGTACAAGGCTCCGGGCTCCAAGAACGTGAACGAGCGCGTCGAGCGCCCCGTGTTCTTCCACGGCGAGTTCGGCCTGTCGATCTCCTTCATCGACCAGTTCGTGCAACCGGCCAACGACGCCGAAGCCGAATATCTGCAGAACCTGTCGGAATCGATGGAAAATTCGTCCGGCACCCGCACCGTCAGCCTGCCCGCCGGCGACCTGGTGGTTCTGAACAACTACTTCTATGTGCACGGCCGCGCACCGTTCGAGCGTAACGAGCAACTGCACCGCGAGCTGATGCGTCAGCGCGGTACATTCGCTCAGTAAACCTTGAACACCTGATGTTTCTGTCACGCCCCCGTGCACCGCAAGTGTGCGGGGGCGTAGCCAGTTAAACCCCTGAATTTCGCTCCCGAGGCGCCCTACCATGGCATCGTCACAAGCCCCTGCTGCAAACGCAGCCCCCGCTCCCAAAGCGCAAGCCGCCTACGGCCAACGCGCAGGGCTTCCCCGTCACCTGCAGAACATCCTGTCGCTGCATGACTTCGAGGCCGCCGCACGCAAGCACCTGCCCCGCCCTCTGTTTGGCTATGTCTCCGGCGCCGCCGAAGACTGCGTCTCGCTGCAGGCCAACCGTGACAGCTTCCAGCAATACGGCTTCAGCTCCAGGGTCATGGTGGACGTGTCCAAGCGCAACCAGAAGGTCGAGCTGTTCGGTCAGACCTGGGACTCGCCATTTGGCGTGGCCCCCGTGGGCATCAGCGCCATCTCTGCCTATCGCGGCGATCTGGTGCTGGCGCAGACGGCGGCTGCCAGCCGCATTCCCGCCATCATGAGCGGCACCTCCCTGATCCCCATGGAAGAAGTGGCCAAGGCTGCACCGTCGACATGGTTCCAGGCCTATCTGCCCGGCGACACCACGCGCATCGACGGCCTGATCGAGCGCATCGAGGCTGCCGGCTTCGGCACCCTGGTCATCACCGTGGACATCCCCGTCTGGGCCAACCGCGAGAACAATGTGCGCACCGGCTTCTCGATGCCTCTGCGCCCCTCGCTGCGCCTGGCTTATGACGGCATCACCCGCCCGCGCTGGATGGTGGGTACCATGCTGCGCACCCTGATCAACCACGGCATGCCGCACTTCGAGAATTCGTTTGCCACGCGCGGCGCGCCTTTGCTGTCGGGCACCGCCATCCGCGACACCTCGGGCCGCGACCACCTGAACTGGAAGAACATCGAACGCATTCGCCAGCGCTGGAAGGGCAACCTCATCATCAAGGGCATCCTCAACGAAGACGATGCCGTGATGGCCGCCGATATCGGCGCGCAAGGCATCGTGGTCTCCAACCACGGCGGCCGCCAGCTCGATGGCGTGGTTGCCCCTCTGCAGATGCTGCCCTATGTGGTGGACCGCGTGGGCCACCGCACGGCCGTGATGATGGACAGCGGCATACGCCGCGGCAGCGATGTGCTCAAGGCCGTGGCCTTGGGCGCGCGCATGGTGTTCCTGGGCCGCCCCTTCATGTATGCCGCTGCCGTGGGCGGTGCGCAGGGCGTGGATCACGCCATCACCTTGCTGCGTGACGAGGTGGATCGCAATATGGCCATGCTGGGCGCGACATCCATGGCCGAGATCACCCGCGACTGCCTGCGCGCGACGCGGTCCTGAAACCGCTCTGCCTCTAAGATGGAGCGCTTGAACCATAAAAAAGGAGAGCGTCATGCCCATGTTTGTAGACCACTCGCCCCCTGGCGAGTGCATTTTCTGCAAGCTCGTCAAAGGGGAGATTCCATCGGCCAAGATCTATGAGGACGATTTGACCATCGCCTTCATGGACATCGGCCAGGCCACGCGAGGCCATGTGCTGGTGGCCAGCAAGCGCCATGCCGTCAATCTGCTGGAGCTGACGCCCGAGGAAGCCGGCGCAGTGATGCAGACGGCCCAGCGCGTGGCGGCCGCAGTGAACAAGGCCTTCGATCCCGACGGCATCAATATCTTCCAGGCCAATGGCGCGCCGGCAGGGCAGACAGTGTTTCACTTTCACCTGCATGTGCTGCCGCGCTTCGAGGGCGATGGCCTGTCCGTAGTCTGGCAGCGCGAGGAACCGGGCTTTGCCGTGCTGGGCGAGCTGGCCGAGAAAATCAAAGCCGAATTCGCCTGAATCGAATCACTATTAAAAAAGAGCTGCCAGCGCTTGATGGATAAGCGCTGGCAGCTCTTTTTGCTTGACCCCCTGCTTTAGTGGGATTCGGCGGTCTTGATCACATCGGCCACCTGCGCCGGCGTCACATCGCCCTTCTGGCGGCCCCAGCGCAGGCGCATGTAGTTCACCAGATCGGCCATGTCTTCATGGCTGAGCTGATCGGCAAAACCGGGCATGGCCTGCATGCGCTCGCCATGGGCCAGATCGCGCTCGGGCAGGCCTTCGCGGATCACGCGCACCAGATTCAGCGGCGTGGGGAACATGGCCGTGGTGTTGGTGTCGAGGCGCAGCGAGGAATGCGGCTGACCCTGACCATCGACGCCGTGGCAGCCTGCGCACAGACCGACGTAGATGCGTTCGCCATTGGCCGAGGTCGGGGTCTGAGGCGCTTCGGCCGCTAGCTTGACTGAGGGCTTCTCACCCTGCATCAGATAGGCGGCCATGGCCTTGAGGTCGGCTTCCTCCATATGCGCACTCGAATGCTGGAGCACGGGGAACATGCCCATGGTCATCACACCCTGGGGCGAGAGGCCGGTGCGCAGAAACTGCACCAGATCCTGCTCGCTCCAGCCGCGCTCGGCCATGGCCTTGGGGCGCAGGTCGGGGGCGTAGGCGCCTTCGATCACATTGCCGGCCAGCGACTTGCGGAGGTCCATGGCAAAGCTGCTGGTGCGCGGTGTATGGCATTCGCCGCAGTGGCCCAGAGTGTTGACCAGATAGGCGCCACGTTCCAGGGAGTTGCTGGCCTCGGGGGCCGGCGCACCCGCAGGGCGCTCCAGCGCATTCCACAGCGCCAGACCGGGGCGGATGCTGAACGGGAAGTTCATCTCAGGCTGGCGGTTGGCCACTTCCACGGCAGGCTGGGCCTGCAGCCAGACCCAGAGCGCATCGACATCGGCGCGCGTGATGTCGTGGTAGCTGGCATAAGGCATGGCGGGGTACAGGTTCTTGCGCCCCGGTGCCATGCCGCGCGCCACGGCGCGATACAGATCGTCGGCCGACCACTGGCCTATGCCATGCTCCCTCGAGGGCGAGATATTCGTGCCGTACAGCGTGCCCATGGGCGTGACCATGGCCATGCCTCCGGCCAGCTCGGCGCCCGTGGTGGGCGAGCTGTGGCAGGCCGCGCAGTCGGCAGCGCGAAACACCTGCAGGCCGCGGTCGAACAATTTCTGCTTTTGCTCGGCACTGATGTTGGCAAAGTCCACCGTGGCAGGCGGCACGCTGCCGCTTGCACTGCCCGCGATATACATGCCGCCCAGCACCACCACGGCTGCGGCGGCAATGCCTGCGGCGATCTTGGTGAACTTGCTGCGTTGAGCTTTATCCATGACGGCTGACCTCCCGCGTGCGCTGGCCCGTGGTCAGGCCTGGCGTGGTCAGAATCAGGTCGCGCACGGCGTGGTAGTAGCGCACATAGCCGGTACAGCGACAGATATGCTTGTCCAGCGCGGCTTCCACGGCTTCTTCCACGGCGTTGGCATCCACGGGCCTGGCCTGCAACTGCTCCATCAGCACGGTGGCCGAGTTCACAAAACCCGGTGTGCAATAGCCGCACTGAAACGAGAAATGCTCCAGAAACGCTTTTTGCACGGCAGAGGCCGTGATCTGGCCCTTGTCATCGGTGCTGGCCGCGCCTTCGATGGTACGCAGGCTTTTGCCATTGAGCCAGGCCACGCCGGTCACGCAAGCGGGCACGGTGTGCGGGCCCTTGCCGGGCTCGTCCACGATGATGGTGCAGGCGCGGCACACACCCTGACCGCAGCCAAGGCGCGTACCGTTCAAGCCCGCATATTCCTGCAGGAACTCGATCATCATCAGGTCCTTGGGCAGCTCATGCGGGCCGGTCTTTTGACCGTTGATGGTGGCGGAAAACTGGATACGTTGCTGCATCACAATGCCTTTTTGATTCGCTCCGCGCTCAGCGGCAGTTGATAGAAGCGCTTGCCGGTGGCGTGGGCCACGGCGTTGGCGCAGGCAGCGACAACGGGGATCATCACCACTTCGGCCATGCCCTTGGGCGGGTCGGTGCGCGAGACCGGAGGCAGCACATGGCCCTCGGCCGTCCACACGGCCAGCTCACTGGCGCGCGGCAGGTGGTAGCGGTTGAAGTTCCAGCTGCCGTTGCCGGGGCCGCTCGGCCCCAGTGGCAGCTCTTCGTACAGGGCGTGGCCGATACCCATGGCCACGCCGCCCTGCAACTGGCCAGAGACCAGCTCCGGCACGATCTGCGAGCCGCATTCCAGCCAGGTCTTGTGCCCCAGCAAGCTCACCTTGCCGGTGCCAGTCGATACGGCCAGCTCCACCAGCGTGGCGCAAGGCGCGTAGTACACGGCGCCCGCTGCCAGACGGTGCACCGGCGGATAGCTGACCTTGACGCGCGGCTGGAATGCATAGCCGGCGCTGTCCATCGCGGCCTTTTGGGCGGCATCGGCGCCATTGCCAAAGCGCAGGGACAGGGCATCGATCTCGGCAGCAAAGCGCTTGCCGCCCAGCTCGAACTCGGCACTGGCCCAGGAGCGGCGATTGAAGGTGTGGACGCAGACACCGGTGACCAGACCCAGCTCATGGGCACGTGCGGCCAGGCGCTCCAGCGTCAAGGGCTCCATGGCTCCGGCCACCAGCTTGCCATCCTTCCACTCGGCTTCATCGAGCGAGACCGGCATGCCCTGCAGCGGCCCGCCAAACGGGTTGCCCCAGATGGACAGCGCCGCAGGCCACAGACCATGGGCCAGCAGCAGCTTGGCGGCCTGGCGCGTGGTGTGGGTGAAGTAGTAGGCCGAGTTGGAGGCCGATTGCGGCGAGGTGAAGCTAGGCACCCAGTAAGGGTCCTGCGACAGGCGATCCTCATCGGCCTGGGGCGTGGAGTTGGGTTGCTCCTGCGTGTGCACAGGCATCTCGGGCCATTTCTGGGCCGAAAACTCCACCTCATCCACGGGGCGACCGAGAAATGGCTCTGCCGCCAGCATCTGGGCCGTGGTGGTTCCGGTTCCGATTTCTGCCGTGATGTGTTTCATCTTGAGCTTGCCCTCGGGCGATAGCTCGATCAATGCAAGCGCGGCTTCGCCGGCGGTACCAAAGCTTTTTTGCACCGAGGCAAAACCCACACCGTAGCGCATGCCGGGATTGGCGGCCTCGTACTCGGCCTTGCGTTGGGCACGGTTCACCCACACCGGGTCCTTGGCGGCCAGGGCCAGAATCTCGCCAATGCGCAGCTGGCCCGCAGGCACGGCGCCCTGGGTGTTGCGCAAGCCTGTGCGCAGCATGTTCTTCTGGCGCAGGGCGATGGCGTCCATGCCGATCTGCTCGGCAATTTCATCGACCAGCATTTCGGTCGGAGCCATGGACTGCAGCGTGCCGTAGCCGCGCACCGACCCTGCCGTGACCTCGCTGCTGGGGAAGACGGCCACCGACAGATCGCTCTTGGGAAAGTAGTACACCGACTGCGAAGACGCGACACCGAGCGTGCCCACCGAAGGGCTGAAGTTCATCGTGCCGCCGCCGTCGCCGCGCATATCCACCGAGAAGGCCTGGAACTGCCCCTCGGCATCCACGGCAATCGTGGTCTTGAGATCAAACGGGTGTCGCTTGAGCGCGAACTGGAAATGCTGCCAGCGGTCCAGCGCCAGGCGCACCGGGCGGCCTTCAGCATACAGCGCCGCCAGTGCCACGTAGTATGGGAAGGAGTGGTGCTCCTTCTGCCCGTAGCCCACGGTGTAGGCGCTCAGGTAGTCCATTTCCTTGAGCGCAAAACGGCTGGACTTGACCATGCCGACCATATGGCTGGCAGTGGCGTAGGGCGCCTGAGTGGCGCCCACCATGTGCATCACGCCCCTGCCCTCTTCATACCAAGCCAGGCCGTTTTCAGGCTCCAGCGCTGCAGGCTCCATGGACTGGCTGTGATAACTGCGCGAGAAGACCTGGGTGCCCTCGGGCGGCTGCCTGAGCAGTTGCTGGATCTGGGCCGAGTACTGCATGGCCTTGCCATGCTTGGCATCGTCCACGCCGGGCCATTGCACCTCCGGGCCGGTCAGCTGCGGGCGCACGATACCGTTGTACAGAGGTGCGTACAGATCGGGCTCGTCGTGCTTTTCGGCACCCATGCGCACATAGCGCGCGGCCACATAGGGCTTGCGTCTGGGCGGCGTGGCGGCAGCGCCCCACCGGAAAATTCCGTCATTGAAACGCAGCAGGCGCACGGCTTCGCGGTAGTGCTCGTAGTCATGCCAGATCCCCAAGGCCACGGGCTGGCCCAGCATGGGTGAGACCTGACCCTTGGGCAAGAAGTAGCTGCCGTAAAAACCCGGCTCGGGCATGTGCACGCCATCGGCCTCGGCGCGCTCGGCATCCACCAGCACATCGGGAGTAAAGTCCTTGCCCAGCACGGACAGGTCCAGACCTTCGTAGATGTGGTCGGCACGCGGAACCATGATCAAAAGCGCATAGGACTGCTTGTCAGGCCAGCCCGCCATGTCGCGCGCGCGCAGATCGATGGCAAACAGCTTCTGGCCCGTGACCTTGGCCATGCCGTCGCGGCGGTAGCGGAGCTGGCCGCCGTCCATCCAGCCAGCGTCCTGGCCACTTGCCGGCTCGACCATCTGCGCCAGCGCCTGCTCCAGCGGGCGTACTCCGGCAAGCACTCCCAGGGCGGCTGCGGCCTTCAAAAAGCTGCGCCGGCTCAAATCCGATTTGGGCACATTCATTCTCCAGTGAGCAAACCGAAGCGGCGGCAGGCCAGCACCCCGGTCGCAATTGACTCGCAGCGCTGCCCAACAACCAGGGCAACGCTCGGATATCTGCACATCGGCCGGCACTGCGGCCGAGCGGCATATGGATATCGTTTTCAAAAAGAAAATCGATTTGGCATCTGGGCTGCTTCAATTTTCTTATGAATAATTGATGTAAAGCCAAAATAACCAAATCGATTTGTGCGAAGTAAAGTATACAAAAACTTCAGCAATGCCTGCCGTGCGCTCCGCAATGACCGCCCGCACTCTTGAGGAATTCCATGGCCGACATCCCCAGCCAACGCATCACCATCTCCGACGTGGCCCGTGAGGCCGGTGTTTCACGCACCACGGTCTCGCACGCGCTCAATGGCCGCGGTCAGGTCGACCCGGCCACACGCCTGAAGGTGGAGGAAGCTGCACGCAGCCTCGGCTACCGGCCCAATCGCCATGCGCAGCGCCTGCGCACGGGCGGCGCCAGCATGATTGCGCTGATGTCGTCCATGCCATTCACGGTCTCGGGCGGCCCCTCGCGACTGGGGTTCTTCATGGAAGTGGCAGCTGTCGCGGCCTCGTCGGCGCTGGAGCGCGGCCTGGTCATGGCGCTGGTTCCGCCTCACCGGCCCGGCCAGACTTCGCTGAACCTGCTCGACATCGACGGCGCCCTGGTCATAGAGCCACAAGCCGGCGACCCCCAGCTGGCAGAGCTGCTGCAGCAGGGACTGCCGGTGGTGTCCATCGGCCGCCCCGGTGGCGACAATGTCAACGTGCCCTATGTCGATCTGCTGTCGGGTCCCGCCACGCAGATGCTGCTCACGCATATGCTGGCAGCCGGAGCCAGGCAGATCGGGCTGGTGGTCGGCGCCTCGGAGCGCACTTCCTACAGCCAGGCCGAGCAGGCCTATGCAGCCATGGCAGCCGGTCACGGCATGCAACCTGTGGTGTTGCGCATGGATGAAGCCGAAGGCGAAGACGGCGGCCATGCCGCAGCCCAGCAGTTGCTGGGCGAACACCCCGAGCTCGATGCACTGCTGGTCATGGTCGATGCCTTTGCCGTGGGCGCTGCCCGCTACGCTCAGCAGGCAGGCCTGCGCATTCCCGAAGATCTGATGCTGGCCACGCGCTACGACGGCCTGCGTGCGCGCAGCTGCGAGCCGCCGCTGACGGCACTGGACCTGCATCTGGAAGACATCGCCCAGCAGGCGGTCGACCTGCTGTTCGAGCATCTGCGCGGCGACACCACGAGGCGCATGGCCACCGGACCTTTGCCGGCCCTGGCACTGCGCCGCTCCACGCAAAGAAAGCCCGGCTGAATCGCTTCAACCGGGCTTGCAATTCTCGGAAGCCAGACTATGGACGCTTGTGAAGACGGCCGCTGCGCCGCTCAGCAGTCACTTCGTCAAGCCGCGGCATATTCCCGAAACACTTCGTCGAGGCGTTCAATCCACTCCTGCTTCTGCGCCTGGCTGGCAAAGCTCGCTTCCAGACTGTTGCGCGCCAGCTGGTAGGCCTCGGGCGCACCCATGCCCGTGGCGGCAAATAGCTGGGTGTAGTTTTCGTTGACGTAGCCGCCGAAATAGGCCGGGTCGTCCGAGTTGATCATGACCTTGAGCCCGGCCGCCAGCAACCGCGGCAGATTGTGATCGGCCAGGTCCTTGATCACGCAGAGCTTGAGATTGGACAACGGGCAGACTGTCAGCGGAATCTGCTCCTTGACCAGCCTCTGCATCAGCAGCGCATCCTGCTCGGACTGCACGCCATGGTCTATGCGCTCCACATTCAGCACATCCAGTGCGCCCCAGATATAGGCGGGCGGCCCCTCCTCCCCGGCATGGGCCACCAGGCGCAGGCCCAGCTGCTTGCAGCGTTCAAACACGCGGGTGAACTTCTCGGGCGGATTGCCCAGCTCGCTGCTGTCCAGCCCCACGCCGATGAAGCGATCACGCAGCGGCAGCGCGGCATCCAGCGTCTGCAATGCGCTTTCCTCGCTCAGGTGGCGCAAAAAGCTCAGGATCAGGGAGGAGGAAATGCCCTGCTCGATCTGCGCGTCACGGCAGGCCCGGTACAGACCGTTGATGACGGTCTCCATGGCCACTCCGCGTTCGGTGTGGGTCTGCGGGTCAAAGAAGATTTCCGTGTGCACCACATTGTCGGCCACGGCACGATCCAGATAGGCGCGCGCCATGTCGTAGAAATCCTGCTCATGCAGCAGCACGCTGGCACCCGCGTAATAGATGTCCAGAAAGCTCTGCAGATCTGTAAAGGCATAGGCCGCGCGCAGAGCCTCCACGCTGTCATAGGCCAGGGGTATCTGGTTGCGCTGCGCCAGCGCAAAAATCAGCTCGGGCTCCAGCGAGCCCTCGATATGCATATGCAGCTCTGCCTTGGGCATGGCGCGCAGCAGCTGTGGCAGACGGGAAGCATCTACGGCAGGCACGGTGTTCATCTTTATTCTCCTTGGCGCTACGCGCCGATCAATCTCTAGCCTATCAAACCGGCACAGCTCAGGCCATATGGCCAGCCCCGACAGGTCTGCGACTTCGGCCTTGCGGCCGCAAGCCCGTGGAGCAGCCTACCGGCGAGCCTCATGGACGCCCGGCCGAGGCAGGCGGCAAAGCCTCCCGGGCCGGTCTCAGCAGGTTCCGAAGGCGATCGCCTGGGCCTTCAGGAAGCGGCGATAGGCCGACGACATGCGATCAGCCGCCGAGTGCATTTCCGCACGGGGGTCCAGTGGCAGTGCCTTGGGCAGCTGCGACTCCAGCACCGGCTGGTCCTGCACAAAGATGGTGTGCTGGAAGGTCTGCAACTGCTCGTCGGTCGATTCAAAGTCCGCGACCGCCAGCCGGAACCAGACACGGCTGGTTTCGGGGGTGACGGGGCAGATGAACAGGCCGATCTGCTCGCGCCAGCCCTGCTTGGAGCTGCCCTCTTCCGGAATCTTGGTCAGCACGGCGGTGTAGGCGGCAGTCACCTCGTAGGTGTACTCCACCTCGGCAGCCTGGGTGGAGTGCAGATTGGACTGGGGCTGCACGGCCTTGCAACCCGTCGCCAGCACGCCGGTGGCAGTGGTCTCCACCTTATAGGCGGCAATGGCTGTGGCATCACGGCTGCCCAGCCAGCCTTCGTGCACAAAGCCGAAGTGGGACATGTCGAGGAAGTTCTCGATGATGCGCGGCGCACTGGCTGCCACATCGTAAGGCCCGCAGTTCACCTTGCGCAGATGCTCGTCCGTCTCTGCCGCGAACACCGGCAACTGGCTGTCGGAAGGCTCAAGCCGTACCCAGATCAGGCCATAGGCTTCCTGCACCTCGAAAGCCTGCACGCGCTGCGATGCAGGGGGCGTGAAATCGGGCACTGCTGGCACTTTCACGCACTGGCCACCCGAGGAGAATTGCCAGCCGTGATAGGGGCACTCCAGATGCCCGTTCTCCACACGGCCCATGGACAGGCGTGCACCGCGATGCGGGCAGCGGTCCACAAAGGACTGAACCAGTCCCTCTGCATTGCGCCACAGCACCAGCGGCTGTTCCAGCAGCTGCACGGAAAACGGCGCGCTCACCACATTGGAGGATTGGGCAACAGGATGCCAGAGGGTACGTTCAGTCATGGGGATACTCGTCATTATCGAAATACAAAGGGCCGCTCTGCGGCGGCCCTGTCGCTGCAAGTCGTGTCTGGACGACTGCTAACAGCCAACACTACCCGGCAAACTCCGGGGTCTGCCTTGAAGACATGCGCCACAGGCCGCAATCGGTGCGGCGAGGCGGCGCGATGCCTGATCAGCAGTGCTTACTTGGCGTCGCCACCTGGCACTTTGCCTTCCACGCCCTTGACGTAGAAATTGATGCCTTTGAGGAAACCGTCATCGGCAACCTTGTCGGCAGCGATCAGCTCCTTGCCGTCCTGGCCGGTGATAGGGCCCTTCCAGATGGTGAATGTACCTTCCTTCAGTCCCTTTTTCACGTCCTCAACCTTTGCCTTGAGTTCGGCAGGAATGTCGTCAGCCAGGGACACGATGTCGATCACACCCTCCTTGACGCCCCACCAGGTTTGACGGCTGCTCCACTTTCCTTCCAGCGCGCTGCGGGTGGAATCGATGTAGTAAGGAGCCCAGTTGATGATGGACGAGCCCAGGTGAGCCTTGGGACCGTAGGCCGTCATGTCCGAATCCCAGCCGAAGGCACGCTTGCCCTTTTCCTCGGCCGTCTTCAGCACTGCGGGTGAATCGGTGTTCTGGAACAGGATGTCGGCGCCGCCATTGATCAGGCTGGTCGCAGCTTCAGTCTCCTTGGGAGGGCTGAACCATTCGTTGACCCAGACCACCTTGGTCTTGATCTTGGGATTCACGGACTGGGCACCCAGCGTGAAGCTGTTGATATTGCGGATCACTTCGGGAATCGGCACCGAGCCCACCACGCCCAGGGTGTTGGACTTGGTCATGCCACCGGCAATGATGCCGGCCAGATAGGCACCTTCGTAAGTGCGGCTGTCATAGGTGCTGACATTGGCCGCGGTCTTGTAGCCGGTGGCGTGCTCCCACTTCACGTCGGCGAACTCGGGGGCCAGTTTCTGGATCACGTCCATATAGCCGAAGGTGGTACCGAACACCAGCTTGTTGCCCTGCGAAGCCATGTCGCGCAGCACGCGCTCAGCATCGGCGCCCTCGGGCACGCTCTCCACATAGCTTGTCTTGATCTTGTCACCGAACTCTTTTTCCAGAGCCTTGCGGGCCTGGTCATGGGCAAAGGACCAGCCACCGTCGCCCACCGGGCCGACATAAGCAAAAGCAATCTTCAGGGGTTCCGGAGCAGCGGCTGCAGGAGCGGCAGCGGGGGCTGCTGCCGGCGCAGCT
Source organism: Comamonas sp. AG1104 (assembly GCF_003350425.1). Lineage (NCBI taxonomy): Bacteria > Pseudomonadati > Pseudomonadota > Betaproteobacteria > Burkholderiales > Comamonadaceae > Comamonas > Comamonas sp. AG1104. The sequence continues at coordinate 88,211 of NZ_QQAS01000011.1, forward strand.
GCTTCCTCCTTCTTGCCGCAGCCTACGAGAGCGGCCGAGGCAATAGCCGTCAGTGCGGCGACCTTGATCAATGAACGCTTGTGCAAATCAGTCATTAAAGTTTCCTTGGAACAAAGAGTGAGGTTTGAAACCGATAGGAGCGCAATCCCATGGGTACCGGTTACACCTTGGGCAATATATGCATAAACTGCGCCAAATTGCAGATAGGTATCCTGAAAACGACAGCGCAAAAAGAAAGGCCCCTCAGGGCCTTTGATCGGACGCTGCTCAGGCGCCCCGCAAACAGTGCTTATTTGGCACCGGGCACCTTGCCCTCGATACCGTTCACATAGAAGTTGATGCTGCGCAGCCAGGCATCATCGGCAACCTTGCCGGCTTCCAGCAATTCCTTGCCTGTGTTGTCCTTGATGGGACCTGTCCAGACGGCGAAGGAGCCGTCCTTCAGGCCGGCGCGAGCCTTCTCAACCTTGTCCTTGATTTCCTGGGGTACGTCGTCAGCGATCTTCTTCAGGTCGATGGCGCCTTCCTTCACACCCCACCAGAAGTTGCCGGTCTGCCACTTGCCGGCCAGCGTGTCCTCCACCACCTTGCTGTAGTAGGGAGTCCAGTCGATCACGGCCGAGCCCAGATGAGCCTTGGGCGCGAAGCCGCTCATGTCGCCGTCCTTGCCGAAGGCACGAGCGCCGCGCTCTTCAGCCGTCTTCAGCACGGCGGGAGAGTTGGTGTTCTGGTACATCACGTCCACGCCGCCGTTGATCAGGCTGTTGGCGGCTTCGGATTCCTTGGGAGGAGCAAACCACTCGTTCACCCAGACCACCTTGGCCTTGATGGAGGGATCGATGCTCTGGGCGCCCAGCACAAAGCTGTTGATGTTACGCACCACTTCGGGGATTGGCACCGAAGCCACCACGCCCACGGTCTTGGTCTTGGTCATGGCACCTGCCACGATGCCGGCCAGATAAGCGCCTTCAAAGGTCTTGGTGTCGTACACGGCTGCGTTGTCGGCCGTCTTGTAGCCGGTGGCGTGCTCAAACTTCACATCCTTGACGTCTGCGGCGACCTTTTGCACAAAGTCCTGATAGCCGAAGCTGGTGGCGAAGACCAGCTTGTTGCCCTGGCCGATCATGTCGCGCATCACGCGCTCGGCGTCTGCAGACTCTGGCACGCTCTCGACCATGGAAGTCTCGATCTTGTCGCCGAACTTCTCCTGGATGGCCTTGCGGCCCAGCTCGTGCTGGTAGGTCCAGCCGCCGTCGCCGATGGGGCTCACATACATGAAGCCGATCTTGAGCTTGTCGGCAGCAGGAGCTGCCGCAGGTGCGGCGGCGGGAGCTGCAGGTGCTTCCTCCTTCTTGCCGCAAGCGGTCAGCACAGCCATGGAAACAGCCGACAGGCCGATCATCTTGATCAGAGCGCGTTTGCCCAGAGTTGTCATTGAAGTTGTCCTCTCATTATTTTTGAAAAACGGATTGCACCACATTTGGGCATCACGCTCCAGGGTAGAAGGGTTTTCCCAGGGAAGCCGGCATATTGGCTCGAATCCAGGTCGGATTACGCGAGATCAGCACCAGCACCACGATGGTGGCCAGGTAGGGCAGCATGGACAGAATCTGGCTGGGCACCTGAACCCCAGTGGCCTGCAGATGGAACTGCAACATGGTCACGCCGCCAAACAGATAGGCGCCCAGCAGAACACGGGCCGGCCGCCAGGTCGCGAAAGTCGTCAGCGCCAAAGCGATCCAGCCTCGGCCCGAAACCATGTTCTCCACCCACAGCGGCGTGTAGACCACGGAGATGAAGGCGCCCGCCAGACCGCACATGGCACCGCCAAACATCACGGCCATCAGACGGATGCGGCGCACGGGGTAGCCCAGGGCATGGGCCGAGGATGGCGACTCGCCGACCGAGCGCAACACCAGGCCCGCACGCGTGCGGTACAGAAACCAGACCATCAGGGCGGCCAGCACGATGGCACCGTATACCAGCGGGTGCAGCGTGAACAAGGCCGGGCCCACGAGCGGCAGATCTGCCAGACCAGGAATGGAGTACTTGGGCAGCTCGGGCAGCTTGGCCTGTACATAGCCCAGGCCTACAAATGCCGAAAAGCCCGCGCCGAACAGCGACAGCGCAAGACCGGTTGCGTACTGGTTGGTGTTGAACCAGATCACCAGCCCGCCAAAGATGGCGGCCAGCAAGGCCCCTGCCAGCATGCCCGCACCAAAGCCCACCCAGGTATTGCCGGTGTGCACGGTAGCGGCAAAACCGGCAATGGCGGCGCAAAGCATCATGCCTTCGGCGCCGAGATTGACGATGCCCGATTTTTCATTGATCAGCAGGCCCAGGGCCGCCAGCGCCAGAACAGTGCCGGCGCTGAGGGTGGAGCCCAGCAGCAGTGCATAGGATTCCATGAATCAGGCTCCCTTCACTGCAGAAATGGCGCCGCCGACCTTCTTCGCCACCCAGCGGATGCGATAGGCCACCAACGTGTCGCAAGCCAGCAGCGCGAACAGCAGCAGACCCTGGAAGACGCCGGTCAGCGCCTTGGGCAGGCCCAGACGCGACTGCGCCAGCTCGCCACCGATATAAAACATGCTCATGAGAATGGCCGAGAAAATCATGCCCACAGGATGCAGGCGCCCCACAAAGGCCACGATGATGGCCGCAAAGCCGTAGCCAGCGGGCACATAGGGCGTGAGCTGACCCAAGGGGCCAGCGACTTCCAGCGCCCCCGCCAGACCAGCTGTAGCGCCGGAAATCAGCAGCGCCGTCCACAGCGCCTTGCGCGAGGAAAAGCCGGCATAGCGTGCCGCCGACGGCGCCAGGCCGCCGACTTGCAACGCGAAACCCGCACGCGTGCGAAACAGAAATGCCCACAGCAGGCCGGCTCCCACCAGCGAGATGATGACGCCGATATTCATGCGCATTCCCTGCACCAGCCGAGGAATCTGCGTGACGCGCTCAAAGCTCTTGGTCTGCGGGAAGTTGTATCCCATGGGGTCCTTCCAGGGACCATAGACCAGATAGCCCAGCACCAGCGTGCCCACATAGACCAGCATCAGGCTGACCAGAATTTCGTTGGCGTTGAAGCGGTCGCGCAGCAAGGCCACGATGCCCGCCCAGAGCATGCCACCCAGCATGCCGGCGATCAGGATAGCCGGCACGATCCAGGGCCCTGTGGTCTTGTCTGCCAGCAAGGCAATGCCTCCTGCAGCCACCGCCCCGATGACGAACTGGCCTTCGGCACCGATATTCCAGACATTGGAGCGAAAGCATACGGCCAGCCCCAGCGCAATCAGCAGCAAAGGCGTGGCCTTGACAGCCAGCTCGCCCAGGGCATAGCCCGATCTGATGGGTTCCCAGAAAAAGGCCTGCAAGCCCTTGACCGGATCCTTGCCCAGCAGGGCGAACAGGCAGACCCCGACCAGCACGGTGATCAGCAACGCCAGAATTGGCGAGCCATAGGTCCAGAACTTGGACGCCTGGGGACGTTGTTCCAGCTTAAGCATGGGCACCTCCCTGCACCGCCGACGCATCCCACAGCCCGCTCATCCATTCACCAATCTGCTGCACAGTGGCAGCTGTTCTATCCACCGAAGGACTCAGGCGGCCCTTGGCCACCACATGCAGGCGGTCACAAATCTCAAACAACTCGTCCAACTCCTCGCTGACCACCAGCACGGCGCAACCCTGGTCGCGCAGCTTGAGAATCTCGCCCCGAATCTGCGCAGCAGCCCCCACATCCACCCCCCAGGTGGGCTGAGAGATGATGAGCAGACGCGGCTTGGCATCAATTTCACGACCCACGATGAACTTCTGCAGATTGCCGCCCGACAGCGACTGCGCGGCCGAGTTCGGGCCGCCGGCCTTGACGTTGAAGCGACCGATGATGTCCCGCGCCTGCGACTGAAGCGCCGCCATGCGAATCCAGCCGCCCTTGCCGACTGCGGTCTTGCGCGTCAGCAACAGGTTGTGGGCCAGGCCCATGCTGGGCACGGCCCCGCGCCCCAGCCGTTCTTCCGGCACGAAATGCAGGCCCATGCCACGGCGCCGGCTCGGCCCCATGCGTCCCACGCCCTTGCCCAGCAACTGCACAGCCTCTGCCTCGGCGCGTGTGTCCTCGCCGGACAGCGCATACATCAGCTCTTTCTGGCCGTTGCCGGAGACGCCTGCAATGCCGACGACTTCGCCCGCACGCACCTGCAGCGCAATGCTCTGCAGATCGACACCGAAGGGATCCTGGCTTCTGAGCGACAGGCCCTGCACACGCAGCACGGTATCGCCGGTATTCGCCGTACGGTGCTCCAGCTCCGGCGGCTCCGAGCCGATCATCATGCGCGACAGCGAAGCATTGGTCTCGTTGGCCGGGTTGCACTCCCCCGTCACCACCCCGCCGCGCAGCACCGTACAGGCCGTGCACAGCGAGCGGATTTCATGCAACTTGTGGCTGATATAGAGGATGGAGCAACCTTCCGCGGCCAGGCGGCGCAGCACCACAAACAGCATCTCCACGGCCTGGGGCGTGAGCACCGAGGTGGGTTCGTCCAGAATCAGCACCCGGGGATTGGTCAACAGGGCGCGGATGATTTCCACGCGCTGCATTTCGCCGACGGAAAGCGTGTGCACGGGACGATGCGGGTCCACCTCCAGCCCGTAATCACGGGCCGTGGCCTGAATGTTCTCGATCACCTTGGCCAGTGCGATGCTCTTGTCCAGGCCCAGCCAGACGTTCTCGGCCACGGTCAGCGTGTCGAACAGGCTGAAATGCTGGAACACCATGGCAATGCCCAGTGCCCGGGCTTCCTGCGGATTGCGGATCTGCACCGGCTTGCCGTCGACCAGGATCGCTCCCTCGTCAGGCTTGACCGCGCCGTAGATGATCTTCATCAGCGTGGACTTGCCAGCGCCGTTTTCGCCCAGAATGGCGTGGATCTCGCCGGGCTTAACTTTCAGCGATACCTTGCTGTTTGCAATCACAGCCGGGTACCGCTTGGTAATACCCTCCAACTGCAAACGCGCAGGCGCACTCGCAGATGGGGAATGTGTCGGGGGGGGATTCATCGCTGGATTGTCTCTCAATTCAAATAACAAATTGACTCAAACAGGCTCTACGCGCTGAACAGGAATACGATACAAGCTATTGATTTCGCAGCGTTAGTGCAACATTGCGAACCACCTCTCGCAGCCAGCGTGTGGCGGCACCAGCATGCGAACGCGCATGCCAGAGCTGGTAATAGACCAGCGGAGGGAATTCCACAGGGCAAGGCAGTATGGCCAGGGACAGACGTTCGCTGAAACGCTCACAGAACAATCTGCCCGAGGTCATGACAAGCAAGCTTGATGCCACCATGTCGGGAATCAGACTGAAATGCGCGCAGCGTGCCACCACCTGGCGGCTCAAACCCATGCCTGCCAACTGTTCATCTATCACGCCCAGGGCACCGGGATAGGCCGGGGTTGGCGCAATGTGCTCGGCCTGCAGCCATTGCTGCACGTCCCAGCCCCTGCGCACTGCCGGATGCTTGGGACTGACCAGACAGACCACCTCGTCCTCGAACAGCTTGGCCATGTGCAGGCCCTCCGGAGGCTGCGGCCAGTTGCCGATGACGACGTCGATCTCGCCATCGGCCAGTTGCCCCTCGTAATGCGCCTCGGCGCTCAGCGGCAGGAAGTCCACCGGACAATGCGGGGCCTGGGCCTTCATGGCCGACATCAGCCGTGGCAGGAACTGGGGATCCAGATAGTCGCTGGCCGCAATGCGGAAAGTACGAGTCGAGGTGCGCGGGTCAAACTGCCGCGCATCGCTGAACAGCCCCTCGGCTGCACGCAGGATGTCTGCCGAGGGTTGCACCATGCGCAGCCCCACATCGGTAGGCTGCATCTGTGCCCCGGAACGCACCAGCAAAGGGTCGCCAGCGAGCTCGCGCAGACGCCGCAGGGCTGCAGACACCGCCGGCTGGTGCATGCCCAGCCGCAGCGCCGCACGGGAGACGCTGCGCTCCGTCAGCACCGTGTGCAGCACCCTGATCAGGTGCAAATCTATCTTGTCGAACAAGGTCTGGTCACGCATAGGTCATGGGCATCCGGGCGCTGTGGCACGGCCAGCCTCATCCATTTTTGTATACAAAGCAGCCGCAGAGCGTAACTCAGTCAGCCCCTTTGAGCAGCCAAGGGATTGCCCTCTAGGCTGTCATATCTGCCTTGAATTCAGTATGCGCAATCCGACTCAGACTGCTGCGGTCATCACTTCCACACGGTTGCGCCCCTTGCGCTTGGCGGCGTAGCAGGCCATATCGGCCCCCTTGAAGGCGCTGGCCGCCGTGTGGTAGCTGGCATCCAGCAGCAACATGCCGATGCTGGCGCTCAACATATAGCGCTGCCCCTGGTAGGAGCCCTCCCAGTCCTGGATGGCCATGCACAGCAGTTGCGCATGGCGCATTCCCTCCTCACGGCTGATTCCGGCCATGAGAATGGCAAATTCATCGCCTCCAACCCTGGCCACCCAGCCATGGGGCCGCACCGTGGACTCGATCAGGCGCGCAATATGGCCGAGCACCTCGTCACCCACTTCACGCCCGCCCTGGCGATTGACCTGAGAGAAGTGGTCCAGGTCTACATACAACACGATGCCATGCGCTTTGGGCTCGCTCTGCGAACGGGCGGTCACATTCGCACCTCCCAGACTCTCCAGATAGTCGGGAGTCGTATATTCGCGCAGCCATTCCTTGAGCCGCAGAGCAAACGCCGTTCGGTTGGGCAGGCGGGTCAAGGGATCGTGCATGGCTTTCCAGCTCGATTGCTCGCGCAACTGCCGCTGCGTGGTCACATCCTCCAGCTCCCAGACCAGGTATTGACCATCCAGCGCCTTGCCCGACTGCTCCCAGGCCCTGTGCATGCGCTGCATGCTCTGACCGTGAATTCGCACCCATACCGGCCTTGCATCCTTGCGTACCAAGCAGACTTCGCTATCAAACTGCCCATAAGTATCCAGAGCCCGCCGGACCCTCCCCATCAGATCCTCATAGTCGGCATCGCTGGCACACAGACCACGCACAGCCAGGCCCTGCATTTCCTGAGGCTGATAGCCAAGTACTCTGGCGGCCTGCATGCCCACACGCTGCACCGTTGAGCCATGCGTCACGATCAAACCTACGGGGGCATAGTCCATCAACGTCTGCAACTGCATCTGCAAATCACGCTCCAGCTCGCCATGCGCCTCATATCCACCGCCCAGGGCCTGCAATGCAGTGCGCAGGGTCTGGGCCTCTCCCCAGTCATGATCGGACAGGCCATGCCACCAGTTGCCCCTGCGGCTGGCCGAGTCCACTTCCAGCATCAGCCCGCGTCGAGAAGCCTGCTCTGCCGAGCGAAACAAGGCCGTCAGCGGATAGGCGATCAGGCAAAGCACCGCTCCAAGCAGTCCAGCCAGTACCAGCAGGGCCGTGGCCAGCCAGCCCATCATCTTGACCGAGACTCCCGGCACCCATTCCTGAACGTTGCTGACTTTCAGCAGAGTCCATTGCGCCCAAGGCAGCGGCATGGCGCTCCAGAGTTGGTTATTTCTCTGCTCACTGACCGCACCGGTCTGAGCGGTCTTGAGCCAAGCTTGATCCAGCCCGCGAGGCAGCGCAGCATCGGCCAAGGCAGGGGGCAATTGCCACTGCCCTTTGCTGCTGAGAGCCAGCGGACGCAGGTCACGGTCGATCAGCAGCAGCTGGCTACCCGCTTCGGCAGAGGCGACTTCCAGTGAAAACAACACTGACAAAGGCGTCCGGTAGCTACCGCCAAGAACGCCCTGCAACTTGCCTTGCAGATCACGCACCGGCACGACATTCTGAAACTCCAGCTGCAGGCCCGCATCACCGGGACGCACCCAGGCTTGAGTGATCGGCTTGCCCTCTGCCAATGACCGCTTGAGCACTTCGCGCAGCGGCTCTTCAAGCTGTTCTGCGGCCAGCGCCTGCTCCTGATGCAAATTGACCAGCAACTGCCCTTTTCCATCAGCCAGCTGAAGTTGCTCATACTGCTGTGCCATGGAGGTGGGCTGCTTGAGCATGGCCTGCAGTGACTCCTGAGAATCATGCATATGGCCCGCCAGCACAGAGGACAGACTATGTAGGGGTTTTTGCTGCTGCTCGACTCTGAAGGCCAGCGAACGAACCGCGTATTCCAACGCTTTGGTCTGTGCCGGCAGCGCTCCGTCCATGACCGCCCGACGCAGGGAATAAGCCACCCAGCCCGCAGCGCCAGCTCCAACCAACAGCACGGCAATCATGGCAACAAGCACCATGCTGCGCAGCATGGGGCCCGGGCCTATGCGTATCCGCCCAGACTGTGGCGCGGCAGCAACCTCCTCTGGCTGCGACGGTGCAACCCATGGCGGCTCTGCTTGCAGGGAGAAGACAGCATCTGACATGGGCCTCAATATAGAGAGCCGATGTCTGCAACCCAACGAGAGGAAACCCCGGAGATTGTCGACAAATGCTACGCCGCAAGCTCCTGCTCAGAGCACAAGCCAAGCGCTGCATGGCCTGCAACCCGGCCCAGTATTTACCCCAGCGCCAGCACCTCCAGTGCGCCGGGTTTGGGTAATTCAATGACATTGCCTCGCCCGGCAATCAGCCCATGCTCTCGCAACTGCCTGAGCACGCGTGAGAATGTTTCCGGCGCAATACCCAGTTGCGCTGCAATCAGGCGCTTGCGTGCCTTGAGCGTGACATGCAGGGCATTGCCATTTCCCCCCGGGCTCGCATGGTTCAGCAGCCACTGGGCGCAGCGAGCTTCGGCGTCCTGAGCCAGGCGACTGACCGCCAGCTCGGTCTGCGCGCAATAGGCCCCGGCCAGATCTTTGAGCAAGTGCTGCACGGCAGGAGCGAGCTCCGCCACAGAGCTTAGAAAGCGCGCCAGCGGAATGATGTAGATGCGCCCAGCCGTCTGCGCCTGCATATCGAGGCAGGAAGGACGCTCTTGCAGCGCAAAAGCGGCATCCAGCCAAGTCGGCCCTTCCACCTGCCCCAGCTGATGGCGCATGGCTGAATCCTGCCCGACCCCGAGCATAACGCTGCCGCTTTCCAGATACAGCACCGAATCGAGGGGTTGGCGACGTTGCCTGAGCCAAGAGCCTGGAGCAAAGCTCTCAGGCTGCCCAAACGTGGAAGCGATTTGCGACATGGAGGGCATGGTGAACATATGCGCCACACTGTGCCGGGCTTTGCCCCAGCTCATATTGAGCCAAGTCAACAAGCCAGGCCGAGCAGCAAAAAGGGCCGCAGTCGAAACTGCGGCCCTTTGCACCTGACAAGTCGATATTCCAGATCGACAATGTCGTAAACACCATTCAGCCCACTGAAACAGACACGTCCAGGCGCCTCATATCGCTGCATCTTTTTGCCCGTCGACCATGGGTTGCCGATAGCCGTCATTCCTTACCGGACGCAGGAGTTCAGCTAAGGGCGGCAGACTCTCAGGGAACGCTGTCAAGAATACGGCAAGCAGCAGATGCAGTACCTCGCCGTCAAAACAGCTCAATCAGATCAGGCGCTGCTGTCGCAAATCATCGCCATTCTTCGATCGGCTGGTATGACGCGCATCTACCAAGTGTGTGCATAGCTGACTCGCAATACCGTGCCCGCTGCAGGCAGGCGGCTGGTGTTGTTGTTATTGCGAAGCAGCTGGCTGTATAGCGGGAAGTAGTTGCGGTTGAGCAGGTTTTCCACACCGAGCGATACGCGGTTCTTGGAATCGATTTTCCATTGGCTGATCAAGTCCACTGTGGTGTAGCCTCTGGTGTCATGGCGCCCAAAGCTGGTCTTGCCATCCAGGCGGTAATCCTTGGAGGCATATGTGCTTGCCTGGATGCGGTGGCTCCAGCTGGCATTGGGACGGTATTCCACATAGGCAGTCAGTTTGAGGGGCGGAATACGATAGCCCGTCATGTCCTGATAAAGGCTTGAGCCCTGCGGGAGTTCACGACCCTTCATCCAGGTAATGCTCCCACCGCTGCTCCAGCGGTCATCGTCGCTGAAGTAGTCGAGGCCACCTTCGATCCCCCGGATTTTTTCTTTGGTTCGCAGCAGCGTGAGTCCGTTGTTGAAGCTCTGCACGGCGCCGAGGTCGGAGCTCGATTGAAAGGCTCCCAGGTTGGCAATGACGTTGGAAAACTTCCCGCGCCAACCGACTTCTACGGTATCTGTTTTGACTGCCTGCAGGTTGGAGTTGCCGATGTTGAAGCCCGCTGTGGCATTGCGTACCACGACCCCGATATCCGGCAGCTCAAAGCCCTGGCTGTAGGACGCATAGAACTCGTGCCCCTTGACAGGTGCAAAAACCGTGCCCAGGTTGTAAGACCATGAGCCATATTTAACGGTGCCGCCAGCCACGGACTGGGGGCTGGGCAATTTAGATTGCGACAAAGGGGTGAAGTCGTTGAAGCTGGCCTGAGCTCGGTCGTAGCGCGCCCCGCCCTCCACAGACCACTGATCGCTGAATTTGTGTTGCAACTGGGCAAAGGCGCCAATGCTTCGGGTCGTGACCTGAGGCATATAGATCAAGCGGCCAATCTTGTTGAACACCAGACCTCCACTGGCGTCATAGGCCTTGGGATCAAAGATATCGATCGGCATGTCGGTGCGCTCGTGATTGAAGTCCGCACCCCAGATCAGCAAGGTGTTCTTCTCTTGTCCGAGAGGTGTTTTGATGGTCAGGCGACCACCGAACACATCGGAGTTCTGCATCGACTGATCGACGTTGGCGCCTCGCACAGGAACGGCGCGTGCATCGAAGGGCGCAAAGCGTGTATAAAAATCCCGGTAATAGAGTTGAGCCGCCACGGCGCTGCCCGCGAGATCGCGGTTCTCATAGTCAAGACCCAGCATGGTGTTCTTGATCTGGTTTTGATCTGCAAGTACCAAGCCCTTGATAGGCCTGGCTGCAGCCGTACCTGCGGGCAAGCGGGCCACTGACGGATCGGATGCATAGTCGGTGTCCTGGCTGGCGTTGTAATGGCTCGCGGAGAACTGAAGCCGTTGATTTGCGTCCAGCTTGAAGCCGATCTTGGCGGACGCGTTGTAAATATCGGAGTCGAACAAGTCTCCCTGGCTAGGCTCGGGTGCAATGCGGCGCCCCTTGGCATCGAATGAGCCTCCGACATGCTTGGCGCCCAGGCTGACGGAATAGTCGACCACATCGCCGCCGCCAGAAAGATAGTGCTGGATTTCAGCTCCAAGCCCGGCGCCTCTGAGTTTGGACAGCGGTGCAGATCCCGTCACTATGGTCTCTGCTTTGGTCTCGCCCGATGGGCGTTTGGTACGCACAGAGATGATGCCGCCTGCTGCGCCGCTGCCGTAGATGGCGCTGCTGCCGCGAAGCACCTCGATCTGTTCGATGTCCGCTGGGTTGATGTTGGCGAGGTTTCTGGATGAGTCGCGATTGGTGTTCAGCGGAACGCCGTCCACGAGGACAAGCATGTTCCGGCCACGCAGAGTCTGCCCATAGTCGGTGATTGTGTGGCTGGAATCTGCCATCCCTGGGACGACTTTGCTGAGCATGGTTGCCAGACTGTCGGAGCCTTGCCGAAGTTGCTGAACTTCTTCACCTTCGAGAATACTGACCTGCCTAGACGGCGCAACGAGATTATTCTGGGTACGTGCCATCACCGTAACGGCGGCAAGTTCGGGAGAGCCTTGGTCGCTGGCGGGCACGGAAGCACTGCTCTTTTGCTCGATGGATGCCTTGGTGGTCCCCGGGACTTCCAGTGCATAGTTGCCTTCACTTAGACGAAGTGCATTCAGTCCCGAGCTTTCCAGCAAATGTGCAAAACCGCTATCGACGGTGTGGAAACCAGACAGGCCGGCTGTACGCTTGTCCTTGAGTCTGCTCAGGTCCACGCTGAGATTGATGCCTGCCTGAGCTGCAAAATCCATCAGTGCAGGACCGAGCGGGCCAGCGGATACCTGATAGGACTTCTGCGCAGGACTGGTAACCTGATCTGCAGCGTAAGCCGCTGGCATGAGCAAACCGATAGCGGTTGTGCCGACGATGGCAACAAGAATTCCTCCGACTGCCGTTGCGACCGGGTGCTGTCGCGTCGCTTTGGCGTTCCTGTTGAGTTTCCGGACGTATTTTTCAGGCATCTACTCAATCCTCTTGGCTGTCAATAAACGGGTCTTGATGCACTTGACAGGCGAGATTGAAAAACAGGACAGCGATTTGACAGAGTCATCGCTGCCACCTGAATTTCGGAGGACGGCATGCGAGAGCCAGATCCTGAGAAACTTCAGGAACGCGTGACGGTTATCCAGTAACGGGTGCGTTGCTGCCTATGGATTGGCATGGTCCGAGCCAGCAACTCGAGAATGCGATCTGTATCGCGCAAATGGAATGTGCCAGACACGAGCAGCTCAGCAGCACTTGGATCACAGCGCAGGATTCCTTCGCGATAGCGCTGCAACTCCTCCAGGAAGTCAGCCAGGCGCATGTTCTCGGCATACAACACACCCCGAGTCCAGGCATCGGCGTGGGGCGGCAGCGAAGTGAAGGCCCCCGCCTTGTGAGCATCGAAGTTCACTTGCTCGCCAGCCTGCACGACAAGGGATTGCCTGGAATGCGCAGGCATTACCTGCACCGCGCCTTGCAGCACCGACAACGTCGTGCTTCGCGCATGCTTTCGAACGATGAATTTGGTGCCCAGTGCCTGCAGCCGCCCATCGGCAGTCTGGACAACAAAGGGCAAAGTCTTGTATTCGCTCAGGTGTGCGGTTTCCACCAGAATCTCACCAGCAAGATGCTGGATCAGACGTTCTTTGCCATCGAACTGAACGCTTATTGCGGAAGCCGTATTCAACAGCACCTGACTGTTGTCAGCCAAGGTCAGTTCGCGTCGCTCGCCTGTTGCTGTTCTGAAGTCCGCATTCCAGATGTGCCATGGCAGATAGCGGTAGGAGAGCCAGCCAAGCATTGGAGTTGCCAGAGCGAGTGCCGATGCACGCAGAATCTGCCGGCGATTTCCTGCAGCACGTGGACGATCCAGAACGGCCATGCCAACTGCCGAAGGAACACTATCCATTCGGAATTTCAGCTGCTCTATGCGTTGCCAGATTTCCTCGTGAGTTGCACTGAGGCTGCGCCATCGAGCAAGCTCGGCCTGCTCAGCTTCGCTGAAGTCCGATGCATGCCGGCGAGCCAGCCATTGAGCGGCCTCATCGAGAATGCTTGCATCGATTGCACTCATTTCAGGCATCCAGCATCACACGCAGGCATTGCCGGAAGCCTTGCGCCATATAGCGGGTGACCGTACGCACGCTTACTTGCATCTGCGTGGCGATCTCCTCATAAGCAAGCCCTTCGAGCTGTGAAAGCAGGAATGCAGTGCGAACTTTCGTTGGAAGCTCTCCCAGCAATGCATCCAGCTCTTCCAGGGTCTCCAGCAAGATAGCTCGGGCCTCCGCGGAGAGCGCGGTAGCCTCAGGCAACAGCTGCAAGGAGGCAAGATATGCCTGTTCAAGCGAGCGGCGTTCCAGGTGATTGATCATCAATCGCCTGGCAACGGTTGTCAGATAAGCCCTGGGCTCTCTGATGTCTTCGATTGCTTGCGTTCTGGCAGTTGTCCAAATGCGCGTGAATGTGTCCTGCGCAATGTCTGCCGCATCGCAGCGGTCACCAAGCTTGCGCTGCAGCCAGGAGATCAGCCAGCGGTTGTGCAGTGTGTACATGCTGCCAAGTGCTTCACTGGCGATGCTGTTGGCGTGGATGGGCACCGAAGTCTCTCGTGCATTGGAAATGCAACGATTCTACATAAATGATACCCATTCTCACTTATTAAGAAGCCCCACCGCCCAGCGGGCACAGCCCTCTGCCAGGCCAGATCCGGTCCGGCCGGGCGTCATCACAGACATGAAAAGCGGCCGCACAGATGCATTCGCTGCGCGGCCGTCGTCAAAGGATCTCGGATCCGTATCTGTTCGGAATTAGCAAGAGCGTCGTCGACCTGGAGACCAGAGGCCTGGCTGCAAACTCCAGCCCCCCTCCAGTACGCTCGCGTCAGAAGTCAACCGTTGCCGACAGTGCAAGCGTACGTGGCGCCCCCAGTGCCAAGCTGGACAGCAGTGGCATGCCCCAATAGGCCTTGTTGGAAACGTTCAGCACCGTCGCACGAAACGTGACTGGGTTGCCGGCGACCTTGGTTGCATAGCGTGCACCGATGTCGTAGGTCACACGACCTGCCGCCCAAAGGCTGTTGTCCGCACTGATATATTGCTTGGACACCGCCGTTGCATTACCTGTAACAGTCAGCCCAGGAATGGCAGGAACATCCCATTCAGCACCCAATTTTCCTTGCAGCTTGGGTACACCCGTGGCGACTTTGCCCTGATTGACACCGCCTGCAGTCTGCGTCAGCTTGGGGGCGGTGTAGGCAATCCCGCCCATCATGCGTACGCCACGCAGCGGTGATCCCCAGAAACCCCATTCGATGCCGCGATTGCGCTGCTCCCCGCCGAACGAGAAGATATTGGTGACCGGGTCCGTATAGCTGCTGGGGCGTGTGATCTCGAACAGACTGAGCGTGTGCGCAAATTCCCCAAGATCAAGTTTGACACCCACTTCTTTCTGCTTGGTCTTGTAAGGCGCAAACACTTCACCCGCGTTTGCAGCGGTCATTGGTGCGGTTGCGCCCTGGCTCAGGCCTTCGATGTAATTGGCATAGGCCGAAACATGCTCCGTCGCCCTGAACAGCAATGCCGCAGCAGGCGATGTGGCACTTTGGTCATATCGCGAGGTCCGCGCCCCCGTGGTGATGCTGAAGGCGTCGCTGACCACTTGCTGGCGGCGCACACCCAGGGTGAGTTGCACGCGATCTTCGGCAAATGACATGGTGTCCGCCAGACCATAGCTGCTCAGGCGCACCTCGGTGTGTGAGATGTGCGGCGCAACAAAGGGCGCTTCCGGCCCCCAGACCGGGTTGTAGAGGTTGGTGGTCCAGTCTGCACCCGGCACGCTGCGGCGCCCATAGTCGTCCTGCTTGTGAGCATAGTGCGTTGCATTGAGCGCCCATTGATGCTTGATGGCTCCGGTTTGGAGCCTTCCCTTGAGACCAATTTCAGCCGAACGCTTTTTCTGCTCGAAGGCCAGTTGTCCCATGGCGGTCTTGAAATCGCCCGCAGCGTTGAGCACCTGAGCCGACATCGCGCCGTTGTATTCATAGTCGGTTTTGCTGACGCCGAAGGCCGCGTAAGCCATTACCTGATCGTTCACATCGAATTCACCGCGCACCATCGCCGCCTTGTCCTGGTTGTGCACATGCGACCAGTTGGGGTTCAGCAAGGTCTCAGGCTTGGGCGGCCTGGGAATGGCTACACCCGGGGCCAGACTGATACCGCGTGTCACGCCGTTCACGCGGTCATCGCTGGAGTAGAAGTCGGCGGAGATCCGGGCTCGATCGCCGCGCCAGTCAAGGCCCAGCGAGGCAAGCCTGGATTTCTTGTCCTGCTGGTTTACCGCCCCTTCACCTCCACGGTAAACACCATTGAAGCGGATGCCGAACTGCTTGTCTGCGCCAAATCTGCGTCCCAGATCAATATGGCCGCCAAACTGCGAATCCGACATATAGGTGGTAGTCAGCCGCGTGATGGGATCGCTGGCAGCGCGTTTGGGAACCAGGTTGACGGATCCCCCCACTGATCCTCCAGGGGGCATGCCATTGAGCAATGCGGACGGTCCTTTGAGGACTTCGATGCGCTCGAACATCTCCGGCGTGGTGCGGTAGTACGGTGCCATGCCATAGAGACCGCCCAGCGTCATGTCAGAGCTGCCCGAAGAGAAACCGCGAATCGAGTAGTTCTCGCTCCATGACGCTGCAACCCCATTGCTGAACACCGTGGGATCGGTGGCTGAGATCACATCGGTAATGGTCTGTGCCTGACGATCCTGCGTGAACTTTTCGGTATAGCTGATGGTGTTGAAGGGCGTCTCCATGAAGTCCTTGTCTCCCAACAGGCCGACACGACCGCCGGAATTGACCTGCCCCCCCGCATAAGGAGCGGTAACGGGAGCGACTTTTTCTTGCACGGTGACCTGTGGCAGAGTGGCCTCGGCATCGCTGGTTTGCACTTGGGCGTGCGCCGCTCCCGCCAGTTGACTGCCCATGGCCAGTCCCAGCAGCACATAGGGGCACATCACGCTGCGCCGGCGCGCAAATGGAGGAGTCGTCAGAGAGTTTTGTGAAATGAGACCTGGGTTCTTGGGCATACCCGATTCCTGTCGATACATGCATGACGTTTTTGCACCGCATGCTTAATAGAACTGCTGGCTGGGTATGAACCTGGCTACGACAAATAAAGAAGCGATCAGCGCGAATAGCCCTTGAGCACATCGCTAAACAACAGCTTCAGTGAGCTTGGGCTGGCGCCTGTGGTGTACCAGGCATCTGCATCGACAAACACCACGCGACCGTTCTTCCAGGCCTTGGTCTGGCGCAGCAAGGGATTGGCAATGCCATCGGCATTGATGACGGGGCGGCGCTCCATCACCGCAGTGCGATCCACCACATAAAGGATCTCCGGATCCGCCTGCTGGATGAATTCGCTGGAGATGGGTTGCCCATGCAGACTGGTTTCCAGCGCAGAGCTTGCGGGCTTCACGCCCAGCGCGCTGAACACGAAGCCGTAACGCGATTGCAGACCGAAAGAGCTGAAAGCTCCGTTGTTGTGCAACACGATCATGGCCCGCTCCGGCCGACCTTGCGTGATGCGCCGCACCTGCTGGACATGCGCATCCAGCTCTGCAGCCTTGGCGCTGGCAAGCCCTTCCCTGTTGAATATGCGGCCCAGGGTCAGCAGATGGTTCTTGACGACTTCGATATGTCCCTTCTCGCTGTTCTTGAAGTCCACCTCGTAGTACAAGGCGGGGGCAATTTCAGCCAGCTCCTCGTATTTGCCGGCCTGCAGCGATGTCATCAGGATGAGATCCGGCCGCAGCGCGTGCACACGCTCCAGATTGGGCTGTACGATGGCGCCGAGATCCTGCACTTTGGCGTCGCCCTTGTACTTGGCGAGGAAATGGGGAACGTAGTCCTTCACCATTCCCGCAACGGGCACGCCAAGCTGATCGAGGAAGTCCACCTCGTTCATCTCCAGCGCAGCCACACGCTGCGGCAGACGCTTGATAAGCGTGGTGCCCAGTTTGTGACGGATGGAAATAGGCTCATAGGCGTGAGCCATGCCGGGCGCGGAGGACAAAGCCGCCATGCCGGCAGCAGAGAGCAGGAGTTGCCTGCGCAACGAATTCATGAGTGATCTTCCCTGGATGTGAAGTAATTGCAGAAACAGCCACGCTGATTGCGCGTGATCTCGAAATCCAGCTCGTACAGATCGGCCATGCGCGTCTCGGTCACCACGTCCTGAGCGGGGCCGCAAAAGCACAGGGCTCCGCTCTTGAGAGCGACTATGTGGTCCGAGTAATTGACCGCAAAGTTGATATCGTGAATCACCAGAATCACGGTGCGGCCCTGCTCGTCGCAGAGGCGACGCAGTGCGCGCATGATCTGTACGGCGTGCCTCATGTCGAGGTTGTTGAGTGGCTCGTCAAGTAGCAGCACATCTGTCTGCTGCGCAATCGTCATTGCGAGAAATGCCATCTGCCGCTGACCGCCACTGATCTCATCGATGAAAGCGTGACGCAGCGACTCCAAAGACAGAAAGGCGATTGCCTCATCCATGGCTCGGCGATCCTGAACAGTCAGCGCTCCACGGCTATGCGGGAAACGTCCAAAAGCGACCAGCTCTTCCACCGTCAGGCGCATATTGAAGCCGGGGGCCTGACGCAGCGTGGCAACATGCCGTGCGTATTCGGCAACGGGAATTCGGCTGACGTCACGTGCCTGCCACATAATCGCACCGCTGCTGGGCTCCAGCAAGCGCGCCATCAGCATGAGCAGCGTGGACTTCCCCGCACCATTGGGTCCGATCAGCGATGTGACGCGCTGAGCAGGAAACTCCACGCTCACGTCTGACAACACCGTCCTGCCGCCATATTGTTTGGAAAGATGGTTGACACCCATCATGCTGCACCCCGTTTGCGCACAATCAGTGCCAGGAAATACACACCGCACACCAGATTCACCAGAATGCTGACGGTGGTCTTGTAGTTGAAAACATGCTCAACCAGCAGTTGAGCGGCAAGAAAAATGGCAATGGCAACCGCACACCCCAGCGGCAGCGTGACGCGGTGGCGTGCATTCGGCACCAGGGCGTAGACGATGTTGGCCACAAAGATGCCCATGAAGGCCGTGGGTCCCACAAGGCTGGTGGACAGCGCCACCAAAATGGCGATCAGCGCCAGGTAGAGCTGCAAATACCGGCCATGCGGCACGCCCAGAGAAATGGCCTGCTCACGCCCCAGAGCCAGCACATCCAGCACCGCCAACGTCTTGCGGACCACGGCACAGGCAACCGCCACCGCAATGCCGGCATAGAGCAAAGTCTGCGGCTTGGCACGATTGAAGGATGTGTAGCTCACGCCCTGAAACACTGCGAACTCGCCGGGGCTGATGCGCAGTTGCACAAACTGGGTGAACGTGCCGATCACCATGGTCAGCACCAGACCGAGCAGCAGCAGCACATAGACATCATTGCGGCCGCGGCGCAACAGCCACCATTGAAGTGCCCATGAATAGGTCAGCATCAGCAGCACGGAGACGAGGAAATTCCCGTGTACGCCAAGCATGCTCAAGCCATGTGTACCCAGCAGCAACAGCAGCATGGCCTGCCACAGCAGATACACGGCCTCGTAACCCATGATGGAGGGCGTCAGAATGCGGTTGTTCACCAGCGCCTGAAACACTATGGCCGACACAGCCACGCAGATGCCGCCAATGACAATCGATGCAAGGCGTACAAGGCGCTTGGGGATCACATAATCCGTATCCAGTCCGGAGCCCAGCAGCACAAAAGCAAGCGCCAGTAGTGCAATCGACAGCGCTGCAAACCAGCAGGTCTTGGTCAACGACATGCGCATCAGCGAAGTCCCCGCACAATCAGCGCCAGGAACATCACACCGCCCACCGCACCGGCAGTAAGGCCGATAGGCACCTCGAACGGGTACATCACCAGGCGGCCTGCAATGTCGCAGACCAGCAGCAGGGATGCACCTCCCAAAGCCACCAGTGGCAATGTGCGTCGCAAGTTCTCACCACAGCGCATGGCCACCATCTGGGGCACGACAAGGCCCACAAAAGGAATCGCCCCCACGGCAATCACCGTGGCTGAAATCGTCAATGCCACCAGCACCAAACCGAGGGTGGCCGTGGCTGCATAACCCAGGCCCAGACTCGTGGCCATGTCTTCGCCCATGCCCAGCACAGTGAAGCGGTGCGCATACAGATAGGCCAGCATCACCACCGGAAAAATGAGGTAGAGAATCTCGTAATGGCCTTGCACCACGCGGGAAAAGTCACCCAGCAACCAGCCCTGCATGCTTTGCAGGATGTTGTGGCTGTATGCATAGAACTCGGCAATGGAGGTGAGCACGCTGCCGTACATCAGACCGACGACGGGCACCAGCACCAGATTGCGAAACTGGATGCGCCGGATCACGGCAATGAACAGCAGACTTGCCATCAGGCAGAACACCAGCGCAAACAGCATCCGGCTCAAGGTTCCCGCAGCAGGCATCACGGTCAGCGCCACCAAGATACCGAGCTTGGCCGCATCCAGCCCTCCTGTGGTGCCCGGCTCCACAAACTTGTTGCGCACGATGTGCTGCAGGATCACGCCGCACACCGACAGACCCGCCCCCGTGAGCACCAGCGCCGCCAAACGCGGCAAGCGGCTTGCAGTCAGGGTGAGCCAGGCATCGCCGGAGAATGAAAGCAGATCCGACCACACCATCTGCCGCGCCCCCAGCAGAACGGACACCACGCACAGCACAGCAAACACCAGCAACCAACGCTTGCGCATCACACGACATTCCCGGACATCTGCACGGCGTCCATGCGCCAGCCTTTGGCAGCGCGGCTCTGCGCAAGCAACTGGGCATAGCGCCCCTGCCTTGCCTTCAACTGCGCAGGTGATCCGCTCTCTACCACACCGCCGCCTTCCAGCACCACAATCTGATCGGCCATGGCAATGGTGGAGAGCTGGTGTGCGATCACGATGAGCGTGCGCTGCCCCTTCAGCCGTGCAAGTGTTTGAGCGATGATGGACTGGTTCTCTGCGTCCAGCGCAGCAGTGGCTTCATCCACCAGCAGGATGGGGGACTCCTTGATCAAGGCCCGGGCAATCGCTATGCGCTGTCGCTCGCCTCCGGAAAGACGTGCGCCGTTTTCGCCCACCATCGTCAGCACCCCGTCTGGCAATCGCGCAATGACTTCATCAAGCCCGGCCTGATGCGCAGCTTGCAGAACTTGCGCGTCGCTGGCGTCCGATTTGCCAATGCGGATGTTGTCGGCAATGCTGCCGCCAAGCAGATAGCTATCCTGAAAGATCTGGCTGATTTGCCCGGCCAGTTGCGCATCGCCAATGTCACGGACATCCACGCCTGCGATCAAGACCTCGCCCTGCGTGGCATCGAAGAAACGGGCGATCAGTCGCATCACCGTGGACTTGCCGGAACCAGATGCACCTATCAGCGCCGTCATGCTGCGCGGCGGCACATGCAAGCTCACACCGTGCAGCACTTCATCTGCAGACCCGGGATATTGAAACCGCACATCACGCAACTCCACGGAAGAATCGCCAACAAGTGTTGCCTGCTTCGGTTGCGGCAGCGGCTGCACGGCAAATAGCTCCTGCACTGCTTGCAGCTGCGAGCCTGCACTCCTAAGCACTTCTGCGTAGCCGGCGATTTCCTGCAAGGGCTCGATAAAACGCACCACAAGCAATAACGCAACCGTCAAGGCAATGATTTGCGCTGTGGACAAAGAGCCACCGGATGCTGCGTTCAAACCGGATATCGCGACCACCAGCAGCACGGCAAAGATCAGCTGCACGGTCCATACACAGAATACGGAGGACAGCGATGACAACACCACCAGCCGCAGTCCGGATTGACGTTGCTCGGTGATGGCCTGCTCCACAAAGCGTGTGCTGCGGCCATCTCCGCTGAACGCGCGCAGCACGGATTGGGCCTGCGCAAACTCCACCACACGCTGACTGGCTTGGGCAAAGTCACGCTGGAAAGCGGCATTGGCGCGCGCCGACATCGACGAGGTCAATGCGAACGATCCTGCAAGCAATGGCAGCGCAATCAGCGCAGTGAGCCCCAGGACCGGACTCACAACCAGCAGTGCCACCAACACGATCACGGCCGTGGCCGCACCACTGATGAGCGGAGTGAAAACATGCGCTGGCAATTGCGCGATGCCCATCATCCCCTGCGTCACCACATGGCCGATGCGCGCGGTGTTCTTGGGCGTATACCAACCTATAGGCAGGCTCGCCATATGGAGGCCCAGGCGATGGCGTCCGCTTTGCAGAACCGCCACGCCGACACGGATGCCCGCCTGCTCCACTACACGTCTGGCCATCCATGACAGCAGCACGCCCAGCAGCAGCACGCAAAGCCAGCCCATGGCTGCACGCCAGTCACCTTGCAACCAATGCGTCAGCAGCGGTTGCAGCGCCGCCATCGTCAGACCACACAGCACACCGTAGGCCACAGCCATCCATGCATAACGGCGCAGCAGGCGTGAATCATCACCCAGCAACTTCAAAAAGGTCTTCAGCATGTCAGCTCACTCTTTGACATCGGGCTGGAATACGCACCAAGCTGCCATAGCCGCGCATAGAGGCCGTCTTCAGCCAGCAGTTGCGCATGTCTGCCTTGCTCGGCAATCTCTCCCTCGCGCAGCACCAGAATGCGATCCGCATGCACGATGGTGTCGAGCCGGTGTGCAATCACCAGCAAGGTGCGCCCGCGTGCAAAGCGCGAAAGTGCGTCCTGAATGAAGGCTTCGCTTTCCACATCTGCAGATGCGGTAGCTTCATCCAGCACGAGAATGGGCGGATCCAGCAGCACTGCCCGGGCAATGCTCAGGCGCTGGCGCTCACCACCGGAGAGCTGCGCATCTTCGCCAACCACGGAGTCGTAGCCACGCGGCAACGCCAGAATGCGATCGTGGATGTGGGCTGCGCGGGCTGCGGCCTCGATTTCCTCAATAGTGGCCGATGGACGAGCCAGTGCAATGTTCTCGCGCACACTGGCGTGAATCAGCTGCACGTCCTGCAGTACAAAGCCAATGCGTTGATACAGGGTTGTGCTGGTGATCTGCCGCAAATCGACCCCACCCAGAGTGATGCGCCCTTGTGAGGGATCGAAAAACCGCAACAGCAAACGTGCCAGCGTGGATTTCCCGGAACCCGAAGGGCCGACCACGGCCGTGACGGTGCCGGGCTGCATGTCGAAGCTGATGCCGGACAGCACCTGATGCTCTGCCGCATACGCATAACCCACTTGCTCGAAACGCACTGCATTGCCTTCAGGATTCGATGGCAGCCCCGGCGCCGGTTGCGGCAGCACCGGAGTGTCCAGCAATGCCAGCACGCGCTGGGCCGCACCTGTAGCACCTTGCAGGTCATGCAGCAAGGTATGCAAAAGCAAAAGTGGCGCACAAATACCAGGCGCGACAAGTGCGAACGGCAATACATCAAGAGGCTGCATCCAGCCCATGGCGACAAACGCAGCGCCAAAAGCCAGCACCACACCCAGTACGGTCACAGGCGCAATCAATGCATGCGCACGAGCCATGGAGATCACCAGCGGGCGAGTGAAATCCGTAAAGGCACTGGCAAATCCATCCACGGCATCTCTGTAACCAGCGTGGACCGGACTCGCTCCACCAAAGGCCTTGATGACCGGAATCCCGCCCGCGAACTCCACCGTAGCGCTGTTGATCCGCCCCAGCCGTGCAACGAACTCCTGCATGTGCGCATTGCTGGCTTTCATTGCGCGCTGGAGAAAAACGAAGAATCCGGGAAATGGCAGAAGCGCAAAGATCGCCATGCGCCAATCCAGCACAAACAGATAAATCACTGCAATCACAATCGCCCCGGCCGCACGCCCCACGGCGGTATAGAAATGCGCCGTCAAGCTGTGCAACGTCGCGATATCGTCCTGCAGCGCCTGCTTGACCTCCCCCGAAGCGCGGGCCGTAAACCAGCCCAGAGGCACTTGCGATAGCCGCTTGATTACAGCAATGCGCAGATCGTGAGTGAGGCGGTTGTCTGCCAGATGCGCGATCAGCTCGGCGACGATCACCAAACCCATGCCCACGAACATGCACAGCACTCCGACAGCGATGCTGACCCATATGCCACCCAAGTCATCAAGCAAGGCCTGCTTGACGATATGCGCGATGACCGCCAGTGGCACCAGCGTGAACATGGTGCCAACCGCAGCGCTCAGACCGGCAAGCATCAAGCGCCCGCGAACAGGCGCGAATATCCGAGCGATCGGCTGCGCGGGTCCGGCAGCAACTGCAAGCGATTCAGAGGTAGACATTCAATATGGAAGAAGGCTATCTCTCGCAAAGATGCGAACGAGAAGCTAGATGCGAATTAGTTGCATGATGATAAACTAATTCAAAACGATTCAAGCAATAGGTCTACGACAAGTAATGTGAATCACCGACAATCTCGCCCAAAGACTGAGAACAAGCGTATGCCCCACACATCCAAGCCCTCGACTCGTGGGAGACCACGCTCCATCACCAGAGAGAAAATTGCAGACGCCGGAATTTCCATCGGCCTTCCAGGCATTACGTTTGTCGGCGTTGCCGCTGCACTGGGCGTCAGCCACATGGCGCTCTACAAGCATGTGCCAAGCCTGGAAGCACTCAAGCACCTGATTGCAGAAGAAATCTTCAAGCGCTGGGAGTTGCCGCAGGCAACAAGCCCGCAGCAGATCGGGCTAGAGCAATACCTCATGGGGTTCACTGCGTCCACACGCCAGTTCGTAAAAGCGCACCCCGGCGTCACTCCCTTCGTGATTCGCCGCCTGGCGGCCACACCGGCCATGCTGGAGAAGATCAGCGCCCATCAGGCCCATATTGCACAGGCCTACGGCATCACCAAGGAACAATCACGCTGGCTGCTCTCCACCGTGACCTTCTTTTGCATCTCTGCAGCCGACACGGTGTATGCCGCAGCCCGCCTGGAGCCGCTTGAGGAAGCGGACTGGCAACTGCAAGAGGCAGAAATGGAGGCAGAACTGATTGAAGGAACTCAAGCCTTGATAGCAGGAGCCCTGCGGCTACTCGAAAGCAGGCCAGACCCCAAGACTTAACCGCTTTCTCGGAACGATATGAGCACTTGAATCCACAGTTGAGAGCTGACGTAGGGCTTCAACACCGAATATCGGCGGCGATCAACAGCTGAACTTGATGGACTCTGGCTGTACTCTCCAAGAATCGGCATTCAAGGATTTCCGCAGCCCTTGTCGGAGAGCACCCCGACCCGGCCCCTTGACGACGATTCACCGTGCCTTGAGGCAAAATCCGGATGATCGGGGCAAGCCTGGCGTCAGGTCTGCCGGGAAGCCCACCTTGAAGAATGGAACAGCATCAATGGCACTGACGAAGAAGGGCGAGTTCTGGTACGGAACGACGTCCGGCGACACCCAAGCCGAACTGCGCAGCTACAGCGTTGCAAATCGCCATGAGGCCGTCCGGTTTGCCTCGTCCAAATGCAATTGCGGGTGCCGGACTTTTGCGCTGCAAACCGATGAAGAAGCCGGCGTGGCAATCCGCACCTGCACCGACTGCGGGCAGAAACACCTGATGGGCGACAGCGCGGACTACGTTGACGAGGCCGCCCCCGAGGCGCACGAGTGCGTGTGCGAGAACGAGGTGTTCGAGCTGGTGTCCGGCGTCTCCGTGTACGAGGGCACACATGACGTGCGCTGGTACTACATCGCTTGCCACTGCGTGGAATGCAATCTGGTTGGGGTCTTCGCAGACTGGAAGTGTGAAGCGGGTGATGCGGCGGCCTTCCTCGCCAAGGTATGAGCGCGCGACCCGCAGAGATCATGCTCTGCAGGCTCGAGCGGCCGAGGAGTGTCATGAGGTGGTTGGTGGACTTGGCTGAGCCGATAACAGCTTCATGCCACGCACCGTGAACTCCGTCCCGGCATGCGAATGATTGCAATCACTGCACAGCAGACACTGCCGGTGACAGCTCAATTGACGGCAGCGGGTCGCATGCCGCCGCTCCGATTGGCCAAGAGTAGCTGCTTCAGATCGAGCTTTGCGCGCGTCTTCTGCTAGCATGCTCCCATGGCTCGAAATGTTACCAAGCGAATTATTGCCATCTTCAGATTGAAGGTGGGATAGCTCGCGACCATGTAGCCATGCAACCCACCCTGGAGGTGGGTTTTCTGTCTCCGGGGCACCGTTAAAAGGAGATGGAAGAATGGACTTCACTCATGCTGGACAAGCTTTTGCCATCCAGTCCAGGATCGGCTTGCTTCACCTCATCAGCGGAAAGATTGCTGCGGGCAAATCCACACTTGCCAGACAACTCGCATCCAATCCGCAGACCGTGCTCATTAGTGAGGATGGTTGGTTGGCTCAGCTCTATCCTGACGAGCTTCGCTCCGTCACAGACTACGTAAGGCTATCAAACCGCCTGCGATTAGCCATGGAGATGCATGTCGTTGACCTTCTCAAGTCAGGAACCTCCGTAGTGCTGGACTTCCCTTTCAATACTCTCAGCGCGAGGGCGTGGGGACGCCGAATTTTTGAAAATGCGGGAGCATCCCACTACTTGCATTTCCTCAATGTGTCGGACGAAGAATGCAAACAGCGGTTGCGTCTTCGGAATTCGTCTGGAGATCATCCATTTCAGGCAACGGATGAGCAGTTTGAGCAGATCACAAAACACTTTGTTGAGCCATCGCCTCAGGAAGGTTTCAACCTAGTAATGCATCACTAAAGTATCTCGGTGAACGGCCGCGCCGGGTCGGTCGGCGACAGTCGCAGATCGGCCAAGAGCGGTCATTCAGACCTTCCTACTAAGCTCATACAGCATTAGGCGAACTAAGCTTACCTGCTGCATGTCTTCAAAATTTAGTTATGTCGCACAGAGAGTTTCCCACGAGCGTTACGCAAGGAACGATCTGCTCATACTTTTGGGCTGGAGTCGCTGTTGGCGTGTTGCCGCTTCAAAGAGGCAAGGATTGGGCCTTTTCTATCATTGAAGCGTTAGACGAGCCCCCCTTTGAGGTCATTGAGATTGCAATTGCCAATGATCACAACAGCGCCATGGATGCGCTCCAAGCCGCAGCCCACGGTGGAGATCAGCAGGCTGCGGGCAGGCTCCTCTTGGCCGACATACTTGTCCAACTCAAGGCTGGGGACGTAACCGTAGAAGAGGCGACTCTCGCTGCCATGCGTGTAGCTCAAACAACTAGCCTTCCCGACGATGTCTACTATCAATTTAACGTGCTCGATGATGAGCTTCAGTTGGCTTTCAACGGAACGTACGGCAATCCAGCGGAGATCACGCTGGAGGTGCTCAAGGCCCTTGAGGAGCACGCGGATGCAACATAACAATTCATTCAAGCCGAAGCCGCTTCGCGGCTCAGCTTAATTCAGGCATTAGTGCATGACCGCTCTGGGGCGCGAGCAGCCCTCGGTGGCTGGCTGCTACCGCCTAGAAGCAGTCGTTAAAGTGCCATGAAGGCTCTGGCGCAAAGGTATAGGCTGGCTCCAAAAACCAGATGCGTCGCCAGACTCACTACGCGGCTGAGCCATGGACGAGGTGTTTTCGCACTTGCGAATCCAGCCCCTAGCGCTGGTTGCAAGACGGTCCACGGGAAAAGCACTGTCGCCACGCCAAAAATCAGCGCTGGAGCCAAGGCAGGCACTTCTATCCACTGGCGCCCTGTAACGAGCACAAATACCTGCGCGAAAGCAATTCCTGTCAGATAGTGCAGCGTCCAGCCAACGACATTTTCGCCGCCCATTGGTTGAGCCTCTTTGACTGACTTGTGAAACCAGATACCGTTGCGCCAGTGAAGGCACCAGCGTCCAAGCATTGCGTAGTTCAAGGTGGCTATTCCCATGCGACGGAGCACGGCAGACCACAAGTCCATCAGTAATGTTGCGCCAACGCCAAGACCAAAAATCAGCGTCCAACCGTTTGTCAGCGTAGTCATTTTTTCGTATTGCTTCTGGTGATTTACAGTGATGTGAACCACTGTAAAAGCTCAAGTGCACTTGAGCGCAAGACCTGAATATGGACATCACAGAAGTAGCAAAACGAACAGGACTATCTGCACCAACACTTCGTTTCTATGAAGAGAAAGGGTTGATCCGCTCTATCGGGAGACATGGTCAGCGGCGACTGTTTGATGCTCAAGTTCTAGAGCACTTATCGGTCATCGCTCTCGGACGGGCAGCAGGGTTCTCACTCGACGAAATTAGAGCAATGTTGCCTCTTGATGGGAACATTCAGGTACCTAGAGAAATGTTGCTCGCCAAGGCCGATCTAGTAGAGAGATCCATCAAGCAATTAAAGGCAGTGCGTGACGGCTTACGACATGCAGCCAACTGCCCCGAGAAAAACCATCTTGATTGCCCAACGTTTCAACGGCTAATGCATGCGGCCTTGGCAGGGAAAATTCAGCCACTTACAGTTGCAGCCAGTAAGGGCAAGTCAACTTGAATACCTACTTTGGGCCGAACAGCGACAGCCGCCACCGGCCAGAAGCAGCCGTACAGGTAACGCTCAGCCCTTTGCTAGACCCAGAGCCTCACTCAGCCCCCGAAGGAAAGTGGACTGCTGCCCGGAAGACTTCGCAGCAAGGGTTTCAAACTGCAAACACAGCGAAGACTTGGTTTCTTCATCTGCCATCTGCAGAGTTGCAGCCAATTGCTCCATTGCTTGAATTGCTGCATCAGGTGAGAGCACATCTTCTCCTGAGAACTCAAGAAATAGGGCGTACTCAGCAATAGCTTGTACAACATATTTATTGGTTTCTTGATTCATTCGGACCTTCTGCCAAAGCCTGTTTATACGCTATTGCTAGGACCGCTATGGGTCGAAAGCACCGGTTCGATGCAGGCAAAAAAGGGCACCTGGAATTCGTGACAGTCCAGTGACTGCTTTGAGCTTTAAAGCAGACCTCCATGGCAGTCGCGCTCAAATGACTGCTTTGGGCACTGGCAGTCATAGGCATCTTTGAGTTGAGCGACTGCATACGGCCTCAGGGGTGTTCTCGGATTTATTCACGGGGGGTCCCACGCTTGCGCTACGCTCGTGAATCCAGCCCATTGAATCTTCAATAGAAAAAGCGCTCACAACGAGCGCTTTTTCTATTGGGGAAGGGAGTTGACGACTTTGATGCCGCGCCCCCTCCAGGAAAGCCGCATGGATGCCAGGTCGATGTTTACGACTTTAGTTTCCAGTTGACGACTTTGATTACCCAGAACAACAGCTGATGATCAGTTCACGGCAGCGCCGGACTCGTACCAGGTCTTGATCAGGTTGCGCTCGTCCTCGGACAGTGCGCCAGGATTGCCAAAAGGCATTTTCTTCAGCTGAACCACCTGCTGGTAGATCTGCTGGGCGTGCGACTTCACTGCTTCGGGGGAGTCCAGACGGACCGCCTTTTGCTGGATGGCAGTGCCGTGGCACACCACACAATGCTGCTGGAAGATGGCATTGACCTTGGCAAAGCCTTCGCCACCAGCAGCGGCCGGTGCTGCGGCTGCCGGTGCTGCGCCTTCAGCGGCGGGAGCCGCTGGCTCGGCAGTGGCAGCGGGTGCTGCAGGAGCTGGAGCGGCAGGCGCTGCAGCAACAGGAGCGGTTGCAGCCACAGGAGCAGGCTTGAGCCAGACAAACACGGCCAGCAGAGCAGCTACGCCGACAGCAGCGTAAGGCCAGGGGTGGCTGTTGCGACCGAGCTTGTAGCCATGGCGCATCACGAAGAACTGGCGAATGGCAGCGCCGGCAAACATCATGCCGATCAGCACCAGCCAGTTCAGCTTGTGGCTGTACAACCAGCCATAGTGATTGGACAGCATGGCGAACAGCACGGGCAGCGTGAAATACGTGTTGTGCACGCTGCGCTGCTTGGCACGTTGGCCGTGACGAGGGTCCACAGGCTCACCAGCCTTGAGCGAAGCCACCACCTTGCGCTGGCCAGGGATGATCCAGAAGAACACGTTGGCGCTCATGGACGTCGCGATCATCGCGCCCATCAGCAGGAAGGCTGCCTGGCCGGGGAAGATGTGGCAGGCCAGGTAGGCGGCGATACACACCAGGACCAGAACCATGGCACCGACGGTGGCGTCGCCATTCTTCTTCTGGCCGAAGGTGCGGCAGATGAAGTCATACAGCAGCCAGAAGACCACCAGGAAGCCCAGAGCCGAAGCCACAGCGGCGCCGGTGCTCATGGCATTGGGGTCGCCGGGAGTGACCAGATAGATATTGGCGTTCCAGAGGTAGGAGACCGTCAGCAGGGCAAAACCGGACAGCCACGTGGTGTAGCTTTCCCAGTAGAACCAGTGCAGGTGATCCGGCATCTTGGGAGGAGACACATTGAACTTGACGGGGTGGTAGAAACCGCCACCGTGCACAGCCCAGAGTTCGCCGTTAACGCCCTGCTTTTTCAGGTCGTCATCCACGGGCGGCGTCAAGCTGCTGTCCAGGAACACAAAGTAGAAGGAGGAACCGACCCAGGCGATCGCGGTAATGACGTGGAGCCACCGCAACAGCAGGCCGGCCCAGTCGAGAATGTAGCTTTCCATAGCTCTCAACCTTGGCAGCGTGGGGCTGCCGAACAACCTGCTCACCACTGCGGGCGCTCTGAGCAGAAGAAAAGGCCGCGCTCCCGGACGTTACACACGGGGCACCGCTGCGACCATTCTGTCGACCGAAAGTGTATGCAATTTTTGCTGCCACAATCCTCGAATCAGGGATAAACCATCCTAGAGATTTCCCTAATACAAGAGCGATATGCAAGGATCGGGCCTGATTTTTAGGGCAGGTAACAGTATGTTTGCGGCAACACGCCCCAGATCAGGGCATTCATTGCACCATCAGCTCGCAGACAAGCGCTGCAGAAGCTGTGCAGCCACCGCCACAGCGATCACCTCGGGCTCCTTGCCGGTAATTCCCGGCACGCCGATCGGGCAGGTGATGTGAGCCAGCTCTGCATCGCTGAACCCTCGACTGCGCAGGCGGCTGCTGAAACTGGCCCATTTGGTCTTGCTGCCAATCAACCCCACAAAAGGCAGATCTCCTCGCTCACGCTGGCGCAGCAGGCATTGCCCAACAACCTCCAGGTCTTCGGCATGGCTGAAGCTCATGATGAGCACCTGCGACTGCGGCGGCAGCTGTGCCACCGCAGCCTGCACCGGATCGGAATGCTCGCACTGCACACCTATCTGCTCTTCCACGGGAAAGACTGCATCGCGGCTGTCCACCCAGACCACGCGGTACGGCAAGCTGCGCAAGATGCGCACCAGCGCATGCCCCACATGGCCCGCGCCGAACAAGGCCACACACTGCGACGGCTCGGGCATCAAGGCTCGCAGACGTTGGGCATCGCGGGCATCAAACCATGCAAAGTGCAGCTCCAGGGCACCGCCGCAGCATTGGCCCAGACTGGGGCCAAGCGCATACCGCTGGATATGCTCGCGCAAGGCTGAGGGGTCTGCGTCCCACTGCGCCAGCAACTGGCGAGCCTGGGCAATGGCCTGCCACTCCAGATGACCACCACCGATCGTCCCCATCACCTCATCGGCAAACACAGCCATCCAGGCCCCCTCCTCACGGGGAACGGAGCCACGAGTGGCATGTACCTGCACCCAGCACAGCGGCTGCTGCGCCAGACGGTTCAAGATTCCTTGCTGTGTTTCACTCCACATGACCGAACGCCGATTGCTTTGATGACCGATGTTCATGCATTTTGCGAGTCGCAATAGACAGACAAGCGTATGAGCACATTAATCGGATGCATATCTGAACCGGATTTGACGAGTCGTTGCAGATTTTTCACGAGGAGGCGTCAGAATTGCGCCCCCAGGCAGCTGCCTCCGTCCATTTGCGGCTACGCTTGGCGGCATGTCTGAAACCCACGACCCCACCCGCGCCACACCAGCCCGCCGTCCCCTGAAGTGGCTGCGGACCGGGATGATGGCTGCCGTTGCAGCGGTGCTGACCGCCTGTCAGATCGCACCTCAAAGCCCATCCATCGGTACGACGCCTGCCGACAAGGCCAGCCCCGGCTATCGCAAGCAGGCTGCCCAGCATCTATATGAACGCAACTCCGGCCGCATCTACCAGGGCATGCTGCCGCCCATGCTGTATGCGATCGGCGTGCTCCAAGTTCAGCTTGACGGCCAGGGCCGCGTGAAAAACCTGCACTGGATGCGCAAGCCAAGCCATGCCCCCGAAGTGGTGGCCGAGATCGAGCGAGCCGTGCGCTCCGCTGCCCCCTTCCCTGCTGCGGGCCGCAGCGTGACCTATACCGACACCTGGCTGTGGGACAAGTCGGGACGCTTCCAGCTCGACACCCTGACCGAAGGTCAGCTGGGCCAGTAAAAGCTCACAGCGATGCAGCGAGCTGCATCGGACAACAAAAAACCGGCCAAGGCCGGTTTTTTGTTGCGACAAGCCAGGCGAGGCTTATTCGACCACCTTGGTGATCTTGGTGCCCTGCAGCGATACGCCCGCTTCCAGACCCGCGTTGGTCAGCACATAGCTGGTGACCGGAGCCTGGGCGGTCGTGGTGTCCACGCTGCCGTTGGCACCGATCTTGCCTGCGGCCACGGTGGCATCAGCCCCCACGGACCAGCCGTCGCTCTTGAGGAACTTGTCCAGAGCTTCCTGTGTGTTGAACACATAGATCACAGCCTTGGACTGACCGCCAGCTTGCCATCCGATAGAGGCCGCTGTCGTGCTGTAGAAACCACGGTTGTGACCGCCCACGCGCAGCACGCCGCGGCCATGCTCGACCCCCACCACAAAGCTGCCGCCAATCACCGACGGGAAGATCAGCACACCCTTGGCGCGTTGCACCATCTCCTTGGATCCTGGTGCGGTCTGGTACAGGCGCTCCAGAGCTGCATTGGCACGGGTATTGACCGTTGTGGAATCGGCACGGGGAGCCGATGCCGTGTCAGGCTTGGTCGTGGTGCAGGCCGTCATGGTCATGGCACCGGCAGCCAGTGCAGCAGCCATCGCAACAGAACGCAGAGAAATTTGACGCATACCTATATCCTTTCATGGGATGAATGTGTAGACACATTTCAGAGGTAGAAGGTCCTGCAGTCCGACATTGAGTCGCTTTTGCACATCCCCCCGATGCAAAGCTGTCAGAAACAGGGTTGGCACGATGCTAGTGCGCAGCGTTGCCGATAAAACTCAGCGGTTACAGCTTGCGCCATTGGCCTACAGAAGGCAAGCGCAGTTGTCGAAAAAGACCTACAACATGAACACAAGACAACACTTGGCCCCATCCATAGGCAATCAGACGAATTGTCCGAAACAGGCGCTAGCATTGTTGATATAAGCATCGCGCGGACGACAGGAAATTCATGAAGTTCTGGAATTACTTTCACCACCCCAAGGCAGCTCTGGTTGTGCTGCGTGTCACCCTGGCCTTGCTCATGCTGCTGCACGGCTGGGCCAAGATTCGTTATGGCATAGGCAGCATCGAGGCGAAGATCGAGAGTCTGGGTGCACCGGGATTTCTGGCGTATGCGGTCTATCTGGGCGAAGTGGTCGCGCCTTTGCTGTTGCTGGTGGGCCTGTGGGTGGTACCCGCCGCACTGGTGATCGCGGTGAATATGGTGGTGGCATTTGCGCTGATGCACACCCGGCAGATTCTGATGCTCAACAGTACCGGCGGCTGGGCGCTGGAGCTGCAGGCCTTTTATTTCGTGAGCGCCCTGGTCGTGGCAATGGCTTATTCCAAGGGCAAATAGGTCTTAAAAAACAGGAGCGGCTTGCGCCTGTCATATCTTGGTTTCAATGCCTTTTAATGCTGAAACCTTGAAATGACGTGCGCAAGCCGCTCTTGTTTTTGCCATGTCTCCCTGGTCGAGAGACTCACGTCCCGCTCAGGAGCCGCGATAAGTGGAGTAGCTCCAGGGGCTGACCAGCAAAGGCACGTGGTAGTGCTGCTCCACATTGGCCACGCCGAAGTCCAGGCTCACCTTGTTCAGAAAGCTGGGTTCCGGCAGCTGCACGCCACGGGCCTTGAAGTAGGCCGCAACATCGAAGGTCAGGCGGTAGGTGCCGACCTTGAGCGTGTTGTTGTCGAACAGCGGCGCATCGGTGCGGCCGTCATGATTGAGCACCAAGCTCTTGATCAGCGTGGCCTTGTCGCCTTCGGTGGAAAACAGCTCGACAGCCATGCCTGCGGCGGGGCAGCCATTCATGGTGTCGAGAACGTGGGTGCTCAGGCCCATGGAAATCTCCTCACAGGCAGTTTGCCACTGCCCTTGGTTGTATCAAACACACGACTTACGCAAAACGGGTTCAGGCAGGACGACGCCCCAGAAGGCAGGCCGTTGTTGCATTCCTGTTTGCGCAAGCCCTGAAACATCTATGCCATCACAAAGCCTTCCCGCGCGTGAGCGCAGCGCTTTGATCGCTAAAGTGTATACAGTTTCTGTACTCCATCAAAGGCTTTTCTGCCTTGACTTTCAGGCACATAGCCAGCTCTGCCCGGTTGGCTTCCTTTTCAGCCTCTATACACTGGCCCGATTCATCAAGCGAACAGGAGACAACGCATGCAATTGCGCACCACCGCCCTGGCAGCCAGCCTGCTCATCGCTCTGGCCGGCCTGAGCGCCTGCAGCAGCACGGCCACGCTAGAGCCCGCCAGCAACGAACGCGCGGCCATCCGTAGCGATGCCACTGATCAGGCGGCAGCGCCTGCCGTCGTCCAGACCGCCGCCGCCCAGGCAGCCGCTGCTGCCTATGACTTCGAGCTGGACGTCTTTCACCCCGTCATCGCCAAGAACGGCATGGTGGCCTCGGAGCAGGAGCTGGCCACGCAGATCGGCGTGGACATTCTCAAGGCGGGCGGCAATGCCGTCGATGCCGCCGTGGCCGTAGGCTTTGCGCTGGCCGTGGCCCTGCCCAATGCTGGCAATATCGGCGGCGGCGGCTTCATGATGGTGCACGACGCCAAGAGCGGCAAGGACATTGCACTGGACTTCCGCGAAGTGGCGCCGAGGGGTGCGTCACGCAATATGTATCTGGATGCCGGCGGCAAGGTCATAGACGGCAAATCGCTCTACACCCACTACGCCGTGGGTGTGCCCGGCACCGTGGCAGGCATGACGCACGCGCTATCGCGCTGGGGCAGCATGCCTCTGGCCAGAGTCATGGCTCCGGCGATTGCGCTGGCGGACAAGGGCTATCCTGTCAGCGTCACCCTGGCCAAGACTCTGGATCAGGAAAAAAAGAACATGGGCCGCTGGCCCGCCACCCAGGCCGTTTTCTGGAAGAACGGCGCGCCGCTGCAAACCGGCCAGAGGCTGGTGCAAAAGGATCTGGCGCAGTCCCTGCGCCTGATCAGCCAGCAAGGCGCCAAGGCCTTCTATCAGGGAGCAATCGCGCAGAAGATCGTGGCGGAGATGGCGCCGCACGCCAATGCCCTCAGCCTGCAGGACCTGCGCGACTACAAGGTCGCCGAGCGCGAACCCATACGCGGAAGCTACCGTGGCTACCAGATCGTGACCATGCCTCCGCCCTCCTCGGGCGGCGCGCATCTGATTCAGATCCTGAACATGATGGAGCGCTGGCCCATGAATCAATGGGGTGCCGACAGCGCGCAAAGCGTGCACTACATGACCGAGGCCATGAAGCTCGCCTATGCCGATCGCTCGGAGTATCTGGGCGACCCGGACTTCGTGAAGATTCCGCTCAAGGGACTGATCTCCAAGAGCTATGCGAGCGAGCTGGCCGCAAGCATCAAGCCCCAGCAGGCCAGGCCCGCCAAGGACATCCGGCCCGGCAGGCCCCAACCTTATGAAAGCGACCAGACCACCCATTACTCCGTGGTGGACAAGGCCGGCAACGCGGTGGCCGTGACCTACACGCTGAACACCAATTTCGGCAGCGGCATCGTCGCCAAGGGCACGGGGATCTTGCTCAACAACGAGATGGACGATTTCTCGGCCAAGCCCGGCGTGGCCAATGCCTATGGCCTGGTGGGCGGCGATGCGAATGCCGTGCAGGCTGGCAAGCGGCCGCTGTCATCAATGACACCGACCCTGGTGCTCAAGGACGGCAAGCCGGTTCTGGTCACCGGCAGTCCGGGCGGAGCGCGCATCATCACCACGGTGCTGCAGCAGGTCGTCAATCACATCGACTTCGGCATGAACCCGGCAGAAGCGGCAGCCACCCCGCGCTTTCACCACCAGTGGACGCCTGACGAGCTGCGCGTTGAAAAGGGCTTCAGCCCCGATACGCTGGCCCTGCTCAGGCAATGGGGCCACAAGGTGGCACTGAAGGCATCCATGGGCCGCACGCAGACCATCGAGATCCGTGACGGCCTGCTGCGCGGTGCCTCGGACCCGCGCAACCCTGACGGAAAGACCATGGGGTACTGACGCTGAACAAAAAAAAGCCGCGCTCCCCCGAGCGCGGCTTTCACTTGAGGCGGCTGCTGGCCGTACGCGTGGCCAGTGGCCGCCCTCCCCACCTTAGTTCTCAGAGCCTCCCACACAACCCTTGATACGTCGTGGCGAAGCCTTGCCGTACTTCTGTACTGCCTGCGGCTTCGCGCCTCGTCTCAACCGCAAACCTTCGGTTTGCCGGGTCGTGTTCGTCGCTCTTATTCAGCCTTCTGACCGATTTCGAAGTTGGCCTGGATTTCCAGGGCACGCACCATGCCGGAATGATCCCAGCCCGCGCCGCCGTGGGCCACGCAGCTGTTGAACAGTTCCTGGGCCTGAGCGGTGTTGGGCAGAGACACGCCCAGCTGACGTGCGCTGGACAGGGCCAGGTTCAGGTCCTTCTGGTGCAGGGCAATGCGGAAGCCAGGGTCGAAAGTGCGCTTGATCATGCGTTCGGCATGCACTTCCAGGATCTTGGAAGAGGCAAAGCCGCCCAGCAGGGCTTCACGCACGCGGGCAGGATCTGCACCGGCGCGCGATGCGAACAGCAGGGCTTCGGCCACGGCTTCGATATTCAGCGCCACGATGATCTGGTTGGCCACCTTGGCTGTCTGGCCGTCGCCGTTGCCGCCCACCAGGGTGATGTTCTTGCCCATCTTGTCGAACAGGGGCTTGACGCGCTCGAAAGCGGCATCGGGGCCGCCGACCATGATGGACAGGGTGCCGTTCTTGGCACCAACTTCACCGCCGGAGACGGGAGCGTCCAGGTACTGGGCGCCAGCAGCTTCGATGCGCTTGGCAAAGTCCTTGGTGGCCACGGGCGAGATGGAGGACATGTCGACCACGATCTTGCCGGAGCTGCCCTTGAGGCCAGCTGCCACGCCGTCTTCACCGAACAGCACCTTCTCCACGTCGGGAGTGTCGGGCACCATGATGAAGATGATGTCGGCACGCTCGGCCACACCGCGAGCGGTGGTGCACTGGGTGGCGCTGGTTTCGGCGATGTTGGCAGGCACCTTGCCCACGGTGTTGATGAACAGCTGGTGGCCGGCCGCAATCAGGTGGCCGCACATGGGCGCGCCCATGATGCCCAGACCGATAAAGCCCAGCTTGAGAGACGATGCGTTCATGGTTGTACTCCTCAGTTTTCTTGATACTCAAATTCGATGGCCGATGGCGCTTTGCGAGCAGGCGTCACAGGCCTTTTCATCCATTCAGGCAGCCACTGCGACCTTGCTCCAGCCGCCGATCTTCTGCAGCCAGCCCAGGCCGGACTCGGTGCCGTTGGCAGGCTTGTATTCGCAGCCGATCCAGCCGTCGTAGCCGATGCGATCCAGGTGTGCAAACAGGAAGGGGTAGTTGATCTCGCCGGTGCCCGGTTCGTTACGACCGGGGTTGTCGGCCAGCTGGATGTGACCGATGCGGCCCAGCTGCTTTTGCATGGTGGCAGCCAGCTCGCCTTCCACGCGCTGGGCGTGGTAGATGTCGTACTGCACAAAGGCGTTGGGCGCACCCACTTCGTCCAGGATGGACAGCGCTTCATCCGTGCGGTTCAGGTAGAAGCCGGGGATGTCGAAGGGGTTGATGGGCTCGATGAGCAGGCGGATGTTGGCGGCGCTCAGGGCGGCAGCGGCAAAGCGCAGGTTTTCCACGAAAGTGCGGCGCACCACGGCAGCGTCAACACCAGCAGGAACCTTGCCGGCCAGGCAGTTGAGCTGGGGCACACCCAGGGCGTGGGCATAGGTCACGGCCTTGGCCACGCCAGCGCGGAACTCATCCACGCGCTTGGGGTCGCAGGCAATGCCGCGCTCGCCCGCGTCCCAGTCACCAGCGGGCAGGTTGTGCAGAACAATCTTCAGGCCGGTGGCGTCCAGACGCTCCTTGATTTCTTCCACGGTATGAGCGTAGGGGAAGAGAAATTCCACGGCTTCAAAGCCTGCGTTTGCGGCACGCTCAAAACGCTCGAGGAAAGGCACCTCGGTGAACAACATGCTCAGGTTGGCTGCAAAACGGGGCATGATAAAAGTCTCCGGTAATCGTTAATAGTGGGGCTGGCGGACGCCCAGCAAGGGCCTGAGCCGGCCGCGCCGCCCCGCAGCGAAGGCGTCGTCCCCCTCCCGCAGAGAGGGGGAAGCGGCGGGGCCGCCTAGGCACAGCCGCTCAGGGGGAGTTTTCCTATCAGTCCAGCAGGGCCAGTGCGCTGGGCGCGTCGGCCTTTTCGGTTGCCAGGTCTTCGAACTCGACCACGTTGTCGATTTCGGCGCCCATGGAGATGTTGGTCACACGCTCCAGGATGCACTCGATCACCACAGGGGTCTTGTGCTCGGCCATCCAGGCTTCGGCCTGCTGCATGGCGGGGGCAAAGTCTTCGGCGCGATGAACGCGAATCGCCTTGCAACCCAGACCTTCAACGACCTTAACATGGTCAACGCCGTAGCCGCGGGTCGCATCACCCTCATCCATGTTGATATTGTCGAACGCCAATTGCACGCAATAGTCGATCGAGAAAGCGCGCTGTGCCTGGCGGATCAGACCCAGATAGCTGTTGTTCACCAGCACGTGAACATAGGGCAGCTTGAACTGAGCGCCCACGGCCAGCTCTTCGATCATGAACTGGAAGTCGTAGTCGCCGGACAGCGCCACGATCTTGCGCTGGGGGTCAGCCACGCGCACGCCCAGGGCGGCAGGAGTGGTCCAGCCCAGAGGGCCGGCCTGGCCGCAGTTGATCCAGTTGCGGGGCTTGTACACGTGCAGGAACTGGGCACCGGCGATCTGCGACAGACCGATGGTGGACACATAGGTGGTGTCGCGATCCAGGGTGCGGTTCATGCACTGGTAGACGCGCTGGGGCTTCATCGGCACGTTGTCGAAGTTGGTCTTGCGCAGGTACTCGACGCTGTTCTTGCGACCCTGGCACTCGGCCACCCAGGCCTTGCGGCACTTGAGCTTGCCGGCAGCCTTCCACTCCTTGGCAACGGCAACGAATTGCTCCAGAGCGGCCTTGGCGTCGGAGACGATGCCGTAGTCAGGCGCGAACACGCG
Source organism: Comamonas sp. AG1104 (assembly GCF_003350425.1). Classification (NCBI taxonomy): domain Bacteria; kingdom Pseudomonadati; phylum Pseudomonadota; class Betaproteobacteria; order Burkholderiales; family Comamonadaceae; genus Comamonas; species Comamonas sp. AG1104. Next base: position 126,819 of record NZ_QQAS01000011.1, read on the forward strand.
GCCGATCTGCGTGGGCTCGATGTCCACGTGGATGAACTTGCGGCCCTTGGTGTAGACCTCGACCGAGCCGGTGTGGCGGTTGGCCCAGCGGTTGCCGATACCGAACACGAAGTCCGAAGCCAGCATGTTGGCGTTGCCGTAACGGTGGCTGGTCTGCAGACCGCACATGCCGACCATCAGGGGGTGATCGTCAGGGATGGTGCCCCAGCCCATCAGGGTGGGGATCACGGGCACGTTCAGGATCTCGGCCAGCTCGACCATCAGATCGGAAGCATCGGCGTTGATCACACCGCCGCCGGAGACCAGCAGGGGACGCTCGGATTCGTTGAGCATCTCGATGGCCTTCTCGGCCTGCTTGCGCGAAGCGGCTGGCTTGTAGGCGGCCAGGGGCTCATAGGTGTCGATATCGAATTCGATCTCGGCCAGCTGCACGTCGATGGGCAGGTCGATCAGCACGGGGCCGGGACGGCCGGAGCGCATCAGGTGGAAGGCCTGCTGGAAGGCACGCGGCACCTGGGCGGGTTCCAGCACGGTAGTGGCCCACTTGGTCACGGGCTTGGCGATGGAGGCGATGTCCACGGCCTGGAAATCTTCCTTGTGCAGACGCGAGCGGGGAGCCTGGCCGGTGATGCACAGGATTGGAATGGAGTCGGCGCTGGCCGAGTACAGACCGGTGATCATGTCGGTGCCGGCGGGGCCGCTGGTGCCGATACACACGCCGATATTGCCGGCCACAGCACGGGTGTAGCCTTCGGCCATGTGGCTGGCGCCTTCGACGTGACGGGCCAGAATGTGACCGATGCCGCCGTGGTTCTTCATTGCAGCGTACAGCGGGTTGATGGCCGCGCCGGGCACACCAAACGTCACGGTTACACCTTCTTTTTCGAGCACCAGGACTGCGGCGTCGATTGCTTTCATTTTGGCCATGAGGGTCTCCTTAAAACTTGGTTGAACTTTAGTCAAGACCTTTGCTTGCTGGAAGCCGCTCTCAGACCATAAAATTTATTCCACCCAAGAATAAATAGGAGACAAACCCATGGACAGACTCGACGCAATGCACATGTTTGTGCGCGTGGTGGAGACCGGCAGTTTCACCAAGGTCGCACAGGAATTCGCCACCACCCAGCCCACCGTGACCAAGCAGGTCGCGGCCATGGAGGCGCGCCTCAAGGTGCGCCTGCTCAACCGCAACACGCGCGGCGTGAGCCTGACCGAAGCCGGCGCGCTGTACTACGAAAAGTGCAAGATCATCGTCAGCGACGTGGCCGAGGCGGAGAACGTGGTCAAGGTGCGCCAGACCCAGGTCCAGGGTCAGCTGCGCATCGGCAGCTCGGTGGCCTTCGGGCGCCGTGTACTCATTCCGCTGGCCATGGATTTCATGAAGCACAACCCGCAGGTGCAGGTCGATCTGAGCTTCGAGGACCGCTACACCGATCTGGTGGCCAACGGCATCGACGTGGCGCTGCGCCTGGGCAAGCTGGCCGACTCCTCGCTGGGCGCGCGCATGCTGGGCGTCAACCCCTGGGTGCTGGTGGCGTCCAACACCTATCTGCGCAAGCACGGCACGCCGCGCCGTCCCTCGGATCTCAAGGAGCATTCCACGCTGATCTACAGCAGCGTGCAGGGCAACGATATCTGGCGCCTGCGCAATGCCAGCGGCGAGCCGGTGTCGATTCCCGTCACCGGACGACTGCGCTCCAACAATCTCTCGGCCCTGCTGGCCGCGGCCCGCTCGCACATGGGCATTGCGGCCCTGCCACGCTACGTGGCCCAGGACTCGCTCAAGGACGGCCGCGTGGTGGAAGTGCTCAAGACCTGCCGCCTGCCCGAGCAGGAAATCCACGCCGTCTACCCCTCGCCGCGCCTGGTGCCGCAGAAGGTGCAGTCCTTCATCGCCTTTTTACAGGGCAAGTTCGACGATGCCTGGTGGGAGGATCTGCCAAGAGGGGGCTAGCTCCCTCTGAGGCGCTTCGCGCCTTCCCCCCTCTCTGTACGCGCTGCGCGCTAACGGAGGGGGACTGCTCCTCGCCGCGAGGCGGCTCTTGCTCGGAGCACTGGGATGGGTAGCGCCAGTTTTACACCGCAGCTATATAAAAAATAGCAGCTACCGCTTGATGAGCGGCAGCTGCAGATATTTTTCTATTTGAAACCATTGAATAGCCTACGCAAGCAGCTATTCAATTTGATGGTTTCAAAGAATCAGAATTGCGCGGAAGTCGTTCACATTGGTGTGGGTGGGGCCGGTGATGACCAGGTCGCCCAGCGCTTCAAAGTAGCCATAGGCATCGTTGCGGTCCAGGTGATCGCTGATGCGCAGGCTCAGCTCTGCCGCGCGCCTGAGTGTGCAGGGCGAGACACGGGCTCCTGCGTTGTCCTCGACACCGTCGATGCCGTCGGTATCGGCGGCCAGCGCCCAGACCTTTTCCTGCCCCTGCAGGGCCTGGGCCAGACCCAGGCAGAACTCGCCGGCACGCCCGCCGCGCCCCTTGGCCGCACCGGGTTGGCGCGGACGGATGGTCACCGTGGTCTCGCCCCCCGAGAGGATCACACAGGGCCTGGCAAAAGGCTGGTCATGCCTGGCCACGGCACGCGCCAGCGCTGCATGGACCTTGCCCACCTCACGCGACTCGCCTTCCATCTCGTCGGACAGCACATGCACGGCAATGCCGGCCGCGCGGGCGGCGGCTGCCGCCGCTTCCAGCGACTGCTGCGGCGTGGCGATCAGGTGCACCTCATGGCCTTCGAAGCGGGCATCGCCGGGCTTGGGCGTCTCCAGCTCGCCGGCTTGCAGCGCAGCGCGCACGGACTCGGGAATGCCGATCTGGTAGCGGTCCAGGATGGCCAGTGCGTCGGCACAGGTCGACGCGTCCGGCACCGTGGGTCCGCTGGCGATCACAGAAGGATCGTCGCCGGGCACATCGCTGATGGTCAGCGTCACCACCTTGGCAGGATGGCAGGCAGCGGCCAGACGACCGCCCTTGATGCGCGAGAGGTGCTTGCGCACGCAGTTCATCTCGCCAATCGCCGCGCCACTCTCCAGCAGCGCCTTGTTGATGCGCTGCTTCTCGGCCAGGTCGATGCCTTCGGCAGGAAGCGTCAGCAGGGAGGAGCCGCCGCCCGAGATCAGGCAGATCACCAGATCATCGGCCGTCAGACCCTCGGTCAGCGCCAGGATGCGCTCGGCCGCAGCCAGACCGGCCGCGTCCGGCACCGGGTGGGCGGCTTCCACCACCTCCAGGCGCTGGGCCAGCCCTTCGGGGCGTGGGGGAATATGCGCATAGCGCGTCACCACCAGGCCCGACAGAGGGGCATCCTGCGGCCAGAGAGCTTCCAGCGCCTGCGCCATGGAGCCGCCGGCCTTGCCGGCGCCCAGCACCAGCGTGCGGCCCTTGGGCGGCTTGGGCAGATGACGCGCCAGACCCTCGATGGGCAGGGCATTGCGCACCGCCACGTCATACAGATGACGCAGAAAGCCAGCCGGGTCTTGCTGGGGAACAGGCGTTGCCGCGGCCTGCGCGCGCGAGGATGTATTCTGTGCTTGCATAGCTGCGCATTGTGCATTCGGGCTTTTTTCCCTTACAGAGCCCCCACAGTCACAACACTGCTGATCTTTGCAATACCAATGTTGCAAGCCCTTGCTCCCATTGGGTTTGCGCGCTTGCGCACAGCTTTCTGCGCCTGAACATCGATACAAACACCATGTTTGGTGAACAGAAACTGTATACAAAACTTGTCTTCAACCGCTATGATGGATTTATGGAAACTTCCACCACCAGTTTCATTGTCGAAAGCCTGACCAAGGCCATCGTCGAGCATCGCCTGATGCCCGGCACCAAGCTGGCCGAGCAAAAGCTGGCCGACCACTTTGGAGTTTCCCGCACCCTGGTGCGCCAGGCCCTGTTCCAGCTTTCGCAGAACCGTCTCATCCGGCTCGAGCCCGCCCGCGGCGCCTTTGTGGCCACGCCTTCTGTGGACGAGGCACGCCAGGTGTTTGCCGTGCGCCGCATGCTCGAGGCCGAGATGGTGCGCAGCTTTGTCAAGCAAAGCAGCGCCGCCAAGATTCGCGCCCTCAAGCAGCATGTGGCTGCCGAGAAGAAGGCCATGGAAGCCAATGACGTGGGCCAGCGCACCGAGCTGCTGGGCGACTTCCACGTGCGCATGGCCGAGCTCATGGGCAACGAGGTGCTGGCTCAGCTGCTGGGCGAGCTGATTTCCCGCTGCGCATTGAT
>NZ_QQAS01000012.1:0-101836 GCF_003350425.1 Comamonas sp. AG1104
GTACTGGTGACGAATGGCGTGGCTGCCGTCGCGCAGGGTCACGTCGGAGATGTAGATTTTCTTGGTTTGCGTCATGGTGTGTCGTCTCCTCAGGCGGCCACGGCGAGCGTCGCCAGCATGCGCTCGGCCATATGCTCGGCGGTTCGCAGGCCGGCGCTGGTCATGATGTCGAGGTTGCCGGCGTAGGCGGGCAGATAGTGGGCCGCGCCCTCGACTTCCAGAAAGATCGAGGTTTTCAGGCCCGTGAGGGCATAGCCCACGCCGGGGATGCGGATCGGGGTGTCGATACGGTCGAACTGCACCTGCTGCTTGAGGCGGTAGCCCGGCACATAGGACTGCACGGCAGCGGCCATCTGCTCCACTGATGCGGCAATGGCGGCCTCGTCGGCCAGCTCGCTCAGGGTGTAGACCGTGTCGCGCATGATCAGAGGCGGCTCGGCCGGGTTCATGATGATGATGGCCTTGCCCTTGGTGGCACCGCCCACGACTTCGATCGCCTTGGACGTGGTCTCGGTGAACTCGTCGATGTTGGCACGGGTGCCGGGGCCGGCACTCTTGCTGGCAATCGAGGCAATGATTTCGCCGTAGTGCACCTTGGCCACACGAGAGACGGCCGCCACCATGGGGATGGTGGCCTGGCCGCCGCAGGTAACCATGTTCACATTCGGCGCATCCAGATGCATGTCGCCGTTGACCACGGGAATGCAGTACGGGCCGATGGCTGCCGGCGTCAGGTCGATCATGCGGATGCCGGGCTTGAGGCTGCGCAGGAAGGCGTCGTTCTTCACATGTGCGCCCGCGCTGGTGGCATCGAACACAAAGTCGATGTCGGCGAACCCGGGCATGCGCGTGAGGCCTTCCACGCCTTCGTGGGTGATAGCCACGCCCATGCGGGAGGCGCGGGCAAGGCCGTCGGAGTGGGGATCGATGCCGACCATGGCGCCCATCTCGATGTTTTTGCCATGGCGCAGGATCTTGATCATCAGATCCGTGCCAATATTGCCGCTGCCGATGATGGCGGCCTTGAGTTTCTTGCTCATGGGTGTCCTTGTAGGAGAGGGGTCGTCAGGCCAGGCGGCAGCCGACGCTGCCCAGGCTGCCCAGATGTGCCTGGACCAGGTCGCCGTTGCTGAGAGCTACCATGGGTCCCAAGGCACCGGACAGAATGAGTTGGCCAGCGCGCAAGGGATGGCCGCGCTCGGCCATGGTGCAGGCCAGCCAGTAGGCTGCGCGCAGAGGGTGGCCCAGGCAGGCGGCGCCCGTGCCGACCGAAACGGTTCTGCCGTTGATGCTCATCTGCATGCCAAGGGCCGAGGTGTCCAGTGCGCCGATGCTGACAGGCTGTTCGCCCAGCACATAGAGACCCGAAGATGCGTTATCGGCCACGGTATCCACCAGGGTGATCTTCCAGTCCTGGATCACGCTGTCCACGATCTCCAGCGCTGGCAAGGCATAAGCCAGGGCGTTGAGGAACTCGGCCCAGGAGGGCGCATGGCTGCCTAAATCCTTGCCGACGACAAAGGCAACCTCGGCCTCCACCTTGGGCTGGATGAGTCGACTCATGGGAATGGTGTCGCCATTCATGTATTCCATGTCGTTGAACAGCACTCCGAAGTCGGGTTGATCCACTCCCAGCTGCTGTTGTACAGCTTTGCTGGTGAGTCCAACCTTGAGGCCAACGACTCGGCGGGCTGGATCTTCCAGGCAAGCCTGTGTATTGAGTTGAGCCACTTGGTAGGCAGCGTCGAGCCCGGTAATGCCAAAGGTTTCGGATACTCTGGCAATCGGGCAGCGGGAGCTGCGAGCCTCTCGTATGGCCAGGGCAGCAGCATGAAGGTTTGTTGATGGGGCAGTCATATGGGGGGAGCTGTGATCGGGTAAGGAGCAAGGCTCTTTGCCTTCGGCCGCAGTCGGCCGACCACACCACAGACCTGGTGCAGCCGGTGGTGAAGTGCTGTTTACTCTGGGGGGCCTCTATTCGAAGACCATGAGATCGCGTGCCACTTCGACAGGTCCACTGAAGTGCTTGCGAACGCCGTCGGTGTATCGCGAATCTGGCTCATCGCCGCCGGGGACCAGATGTGTCAGGATGACTTTCTTGACGCCGGCGGCCTTCGCGAGCAAGCCGATGTCTTCCGGTACCGTGTGCTCCTCGGTCATGTGGCGCATCATGCCGTCCGCTACTGCATCGGGTACATGCTGGCGTCGCATCATCTCGCGAGTCAGAGGCAGGTCTATGACCTCATGCACCAGCAGGTCGGCGTCCTTGGCGAAGGCAGTCAGCGCTGGACATTGGCCTGTGTCACCGCTGAAAACGATAGTCTTGTCGGGCGTCTGGATGCGCAACGCATAGGAGCGATCTTGTTTGCCGCGTTTGGCGTCAGCAGCCGGGTCTACCTTGTAGTGACAGTTCTCCTGGGCCGTAACGCTGATCAAGTCATCTTTGAAGACCAGGCCATTGCCTTGGATGTCATGCGCATGAAATGCTTTCTCGGGAGGGAGTTTTCCGCTTTTTGAGTCTGCTTGGCGAATGCGTGCGTTGACCGAGAAATACTGAAGAAAGCCATTCATCATGGACTTCGCACTCGGTGCGTAGACGTCCACCGGCCAGATCCCGAGATCCCACTGCACGCCCAGCAATGAGCCCCAGCCAGCGTTGTGATCGTCATGGTCATGGGTGATGAAGATCTGCCTGACCTTGCGCAGATCTATGCCTGCCGCATACAGCTGTCGCAGGACGCCGTCACCCGCATCAATGACATATACCTTGTCGCCCACCATCAGTGCATTGGCTGGCTGCGACCGAGCGGTGGATGGCAGAGGTCCACCCTGGGTGCCAAGGGTCACAAGTCGCGTCTGTGCGAATGCTCCGCCAGCCCAGGCTGCCACCAGCAAGCTGGCGCCCAGGAGAGTCTTCAGTTTCATGCTGTTCTCCATTCATGAAATTTCAGTAAGCAAGTCCAGGGCCTGTCGCGACCACGTCGGCGCCGCAGGCCTATGCAAGTGCTTAGTTGCTGGCGATGAAGTCTGCAACCAGGCGGTTGAATTCCTCGGCGTGTTCGATCATTGCCCAGTGGCCGCAGCGATTGAGTAGTACCAGTCGGCTATTGGGGATGCAGGCGAGCAAGAACAGAGAGCTTTCATATGAAACGACGCGGTCGTCACGGCCGTGAATCAGCAGCGTGGGGATCTGGATCTGCGGCAGTTTGGAGCGGTCCACCCACTTGGGCAGCGGTGCACCCTGGGGCAGTCCAGCAACGTAGTTCTTCAGATGTTCCGGGCGGGCCAGCGCCGCATCGGAGCGTGCTTTCGTCAATTCGGGAGTGGCAAAGCGCGCTTTGTCGAACGTCATGATTTCAACCAGACGGCGCATGTTCTCTGGTGACGCGTCCTGGTAAGCCTGGATCAGAACCTTCAGACCTTCGGAGGGGCCGTCGCCGGCTCCGAACAGCGAAGGCATCTTGCCCACGGGCGGCCCCATGGTGACGAGGTGGCTGATGCGCTCCGGATACTCGGTGGCCAGACGCAGAGAAGTCTGACCACCCATGGAGTTGCCGACAAAGGCCGCCTTCTCGATACCGAGTGCATCCATGAACTGGATAGCTGCATCCACATGGTCGAGGCGGTCCACCGTGCACGCATCGGACAGGCCCCAGCCGGGCATATCAACCGCGAGCACGCGGAACTGGCGCGCCAGCGTCTCAATGTTGCCGGAGAAGTTGCTCCAACCGGTGGCGCCCGGACCGCTGCCATGCAGCAGTATGACGGGATGACCTTCACCGGCTTCGTAATATTGCAGGTTCCAGTCGCGAGTTTTGACGGTACGGCTAGTGCTGGCTTGCGTGATAGACATTGGTATCTCCTTGGGACTTTGGGATAAATGAAATGAAGTCGAGGCTCAGGCTTGCAGCAACTCAGCTACAGCCTTGGGGTGGCGGTGTCCCCAGCTACTGAGGTGATCCAGGTGCTGGACCTGCCAGGTCTGCTCATCAATGACCAAGCCACCCCAGCCGAACTCCACGTTGAAGCCCGAAGGGGTACGGACATAGAAGCTGAACATCTGATCGTTGGGGTGCACGCCTAGCGTCATCTCGAACTGCCTTCGGTCGTCCATGCAGCGGTCATAGGCATGGCCCACGTCATCCATGGAGGACACTTCGACCATGAAGTGGTGAATGCGCTTGGGAAACGGCATATTTGCCAGGGCCAAGGTGTGATGGCGACCATTGCAGTGCATGAACGCCACGCTGGCAATGAAGTTGGGAGCCAGCTTCTCGTCGATCACATCGGTCAGTTTGAAGCCGAGCAGCCCATACCAGTGCATCAACTGCTGGCGATCTATGCCTCGCTCCATGAGTACCTGATGGCCCGCGCCGCCGAAGCCCGTCACAAAGCTGGATTTCAGCGTTTTGGAGACGAAGGGTGTGCTTGCGGTTGCGAATCCCGTGACCAGCTCCACACGATTCCCGAGTGGGTCTGCCGTTACAAAGATGCGCTGGACTTGGCGCTGCTCTGCAAGGGCTGCATCCCCTTGCTGCACTTGGTGACCTGCGGCTTGCAGGCGTGCAACGATGGCATCGAGGTCTGCATCGCTGCCGCACTCAAAACCGGTGAGCGACAGATCGTCCGCGGGGCCCTTCTGTATCAACCATCGATAGACTTTGTCATCCATGCGCAATTGCAGGGAGTCAGAGCTCCTGGAGCCCAGCTGCATACCCAGCAGGTCGACGCCGAAGCGCTCCCAGTCGGCAAGGTCACTGGCCTCAATGCCCACATAGGCAAGTTGATTCACGCTACTCATTGGAGTCTCCTTACAGAACTACGGGAGGTGTTCAGGCGGGCACAGCGAGGCCACTGGTATCGGCTGCCGCTACGAACTTGTCTGGGCGTATGGCGATAGTTTTGACTCCGTAGCGCTGTAGCCAAGGCAGCAATACGTTGTCGAGATCCACCAGCTCATCAGAACCGTGCGTGTAAGCGGTTTTGGGGCGAACCGTGAGGTATCGAGCATTGAGTGCGTCCCAGCCGGCTTTTTCTTCTGGGGTCAGCAAGTCAGCTGGATTCGTATCGACGCCCAGCAAGACGAAGCCATCACCCAGCAAGGTGTCGAGACGGGCCATCTTTCCGAAAGTGTCTCCCGCGATGGGCTGAGGAATCATTCGGCCGACGATGCTGGCATCGCCTGTGGCGCCGCGTATCCATCCTGCCTCCAGTGCAGGCGGTGCGATCAAAGGCGGTTCGTAGGGCGTTACTGTCTCGGTGGGTACTGCATGGAGGGCTTCGATTTCCTCGGCACTAGCCTCCTGCTTGATTACCCGTCCCAGAGCTACGGCCAGATTGGTGTAGAAGACCGCATTGGGGCGGCGTTCCGTTTCATAGGTGTCGAGCCAGTTGTCGGGCAACTCGCCCTTGATGACGCGGGCCATCTTCCAACCCAAATTAAAAGTATCACGCATGCCTGTTTGCATGCCAGCGCCTGCCCATGGAGGCATCAAGTGAGCTGCATCACCGGCCAGGAAGACGCGGTCCTTGCGCCACGTGTCGGCCATGCGTACATGGTGCTTGTAGAACGCGTGCTGGTGAATCTCGACATCGTCTTCCGTCACGCCCAAGGCCTTGAGCAGTGGCCAGACCTCTGCACTGGATGGGTAGTCGGCCGGTGTCTCGCCTGGCGTGAGAGGAATTTCCCAGCGGTGATTGCCAGCCGAGAGCGCGATATCGACCACAGGGCGGTTTTTGTCAGACCAGAAAGTCAGAAAGTCACGGTCAGGCCACCAGCGCTTGACGCGGCAGTCGATGACCACCCACGTCACGTCATTGGTGTCACCCAGCAGATCTATCCCGAGCATCCCACGGCAGGGGCTGGAGCCCCCGTCGGCGGCAATCGCGTAGCGTGCCCGCACGGAACTCAGCTTGCCGGTTGCTTTGTCACGGCTGGTCAGCGTCACGCCGTCAGAGTCTTGCTCGATAGCGATGACTTCAGCGCCGTACCGGACCTGTAGGCGCTCCCCGTAGGCATCACCGCAGCGGCGCAGTTCAGCCTCCATGGTGGGTTGGTAGATGTTGTAGAAGCGCGGCTTGCGACCCAAGGTGCTCGGTGGGTGCTCCACTCGCATGATTTCCGTGCCGTCATAGGTGATCCAGCGAAGCGCGCGCTGTGGATCTATGACTTTCTCGATGCGCTCATCAATTCCCAGGTCCTGGAAGATGCGCATCGTCCAGTCATTGACCGTCACAGCACGGGCTCGTTGGTAGATGTCTTGCTCACGCTCCAGCGCAATCACAGATACGCCTTTGTTGGCGAGGGTTAGCGCGCCGATCAGCCCTGTCGGGCCATAGCCGACGATGGCAACGTCTGCGTCGTAGGTCTTGGTGGTCATTTAGCTTGTCTCCTGAGTTCGCAACCGTTGGTGCCAGTCATAAAGCTCAGATCAAGCATGCTTTGACATGGATTAAATTGGACCAATCGGTACAAAACAATAATGTACCGATTGGTCCATAATTTGTGATTAGTGAAAACTAGTAAGGGTTTGCATGTATGAATTTGATGTGTGAACGTATTAAGAGCCCACATGATTTGAGGTGGACGGCAGGTACACCGAAGGCAATTGCTGCTGCCGAGTGCTGCATGTGAAGTCGCCAGACACATACACTGCACATATGGAAGAGAGCAAAAGCAATGGAAATCGGCGCGGACAACGTTCGCGTCAGGAGATACTCGATGCGGCAGCCAAGGTGATGGCTACCCGTGGCTATGCCGGCACATCGATGTCCGCACTAGTGCAGGAGAGCGGTATTCCCAAGAGCGCGATCTATCACCATTTCGAGTCAAAGGCGGGTCTGCTGTCCGAAGTGATGGCGCGTGGCGCGAGGGAGTTCTTCGCTGCGATGCGCGATGCTCATCAGCCGCCCCCGGAAGGTGGAACGCCACGTGAGCGACTTGGTTGGTACCTGCACAAGACGGGTGAAGTCTTTGTGCATCGAGAGGACTTTCTTCGTCTGCTGCTGCTGCTGGTTATGAGCAGCGAGGCCACAGATGCTCCCGAAGCAATGCAAACGATCGCCGAGATCCGTAAAGAGGGTCTCGACTACATGCGACACATGATTCGGATGTCCTTTAACGACAAGGGCGAGAAGGTCGCTGATGAGTTGGCGAATGCATTGGCATTCTTCGGTGTCGCAGGCTTCGACGGTGCATTCGTGGGTATGCAATCAGGTGATGGCCGAGCGATGTCGCAATACATGGCCCAGCTCACTGATGCGATGGTGGCTCTCGGTGAAGCTCAGGCTTGTGTTCGGTGTTGAGTCACAGGCTAACCGGCATGCAAACTTGCGGCCAGACTTCGTCCAGATTGCCTGGTGTCGAGTGACCGCTCCCACCCAGAGCAGACACTGGCTGGTGATCTTGCTAGCGACTGCTTTGGGTCGATTTCTGGCCGCACCACAAACCTGAGGTACGCGTTAGGAAAGAGCTTCAAATAACGCCTTGGGAGTTTGTGGAGCGGGCACGGGCGGATGCCGACCGATCCATGCTGGAGTGCAGCGCCACGCCCCTGAAAACCATTGCGTTTGAATACGGCTTTGTGGATTCAGAACGCATGCGCAGAGCTTTTGTGCGCTGCGTGGGCGTCACTCCTCAGCAGTACCGAAGCACATTCAACCCCGTCAACGAATAGCGTCTTTCGCCGCAGCAGGAATATCGGTCGTCATGCGCGTGTGGCAATCAATGGCTGCAGCCAACACCTGGGCATCTGCATCGCGAGGGCCAATGACGGACATGCCTACCGGTGCTCCATCCACGTTGCGCCACGGAAAGCTCACCTGCGGAAGCCCTGCCAGTCCTGCGATGCAAAGCAACTGCTGCGCCATTTCTCGCATGCGTTGCAATTCATGAGCTGCGGTATCGCGCATGGGCGCTGGCCCTGGAACAGTAGGCAGCAGCACGAATGCCCCCGTATCAGCAAACAGCTTGTCGAGCATACGGGTCGCGGCATCTCGGAGGGCTTGCCATACCGCCAGGTCTTCTTGAGCGGCTTGCGAAGCGAACCCGAACCGGGCGCGGACATCGGCCCCCAATGCTGCGCCATGTGCTGTCACCCAATCGCCGTGGATGCTCCAAGTTTCCGCTCCTGCCAGGATACGGTGGGCTTGCGCCCAGTGGGCAAGAGGAAGTTCGCCGGCAGGTAACCACTGCCCATTCAGGCCGAGTCGCTGCAAATCGTCCATGAACATGGTGCGAACGTCAGGGTCACACACATGCAGGGCGTCTTCAAACAGGAGTATCTGAAGGTCAGGCTGGGCCTCGTGTACAGCCTCATTGTCAATCACGGCATGAATGCGTGCCATGTCTTCGCCGGACTTGGCAAACCAGCCGACGGTATCGAAGCTGGGTGCCAGTTTGAATCCCCCACCCGGCAAGCGCCCTTGCGTCGTCCGGATTCCCCAAATACCGCAATAGCTGGCTGGCAACCGGCAGGAACCACCGGCGTCGGTGCCGAGCGCGAAGTCCACGTCACCAGCGGACACGGCAGCAGCCGAGCCAGATGATGAACCTCCAGGTAGTCGCCCCGGCGCACCAGCGTTGTGGGGCATGCCATAGTGATGATTGATACCTGCAAGGCTGTAGGCCAGCTCGTCCGTGACCGTCTTTCCGATCCAGTGCGCGCCTGCTTCCAGGCACAGTTGCACTGCTGGTGCACTTTCTTGGGCGATAGGTTGCTGCGCTCCCCAGGCCGGTGTTCCACCCCCCATGCGTTGACCCTGCACAAGGAATATATCCTTGACCCCCATGCGCATGCCGGCCAGGGCATTGCCGGTCGGCGTAAAAGGCGGAGCAGTGCCAAAACCCTCGCGTACAAAGGCTCCGCCAAGTCCCGGTTGCAGCAAATCATTGCGAGCCGCGTTGTCAAGTATGGGCATATCTGAAAATTTTCCTGATCAATTGAGTTGCAGGTCGATCCGGGTCAGCAGCTGGGACCAGCGGTTGGACTCGTCCGCTATGGCCTTTGCGAACTCGGTACTTTGCGAACCGATGGGGTCCATTCCGTTGCCAGCTAGCACGCGCTTGACTTCTGGATCATTGCGAAGCAGGGATTGCATCTTTTCGCGCAGTAGGTCCACGATCGGCTGTGGCGTACCTTTAGGGGCAAAGGCTCCTACCCATACAAGGGCGTCTACGCCACTGACCCCAGCCTCGCGCAACGTGGGAACCTGGGGCATCAGCGCAGACCGTGTAGGGCCGGAGACAGCCAATACCTTTGCACGGCCGGCCTCCACCAGCAGCTTAGTGGACCCCACGCTGTCAAACCGCATCCCAATCTCTCCAGACAGGAGTGCCGTGGTCAACGCGGGAGTGCCCTTGTACGGAATGTGTGTGAGCTTGACCTGCCCTTGCTGCGCGAACTGCTCGCTCACGAGGTGAATGACACTGCCTTGTCCCACACTGCCGAAGTTGAGCGTGCCAGGCTGTGTTTTGGCTTGCGCAAGCAGATCGGCGACAGACTTGAAGGGCGACCCCGCCGCCACTGTCAATGCCAAGGGATAGCTGCTGAGCATGCTGATCGGCTCAAAGTCATTCACTGGATGGAATGGCCGCTTGGCCTGTAGCAGTGGCGCAATCACGTGGCTGCTGTTGCTGGCGATGAGGATGGTGTAGCCGTCGGGTTTGGCACGCATGACGGCGGTTTCCCCGATGAGGCCGGTAGCGCCGACTCGGTTTTCCACCACGAACGGCTGCCCCAAAGCTGCTCCGAGCTTTTGAGCCAGCACACGCGCCATCAAATCAGTGGCGCCACCTGCTTGGAAGGGGGAAATGAAGGTCACGGGGCGTTGGGGGTAGCCGGATGCCGATGCCGGAGCAGCCAGCACCGATGGGCTGAGCGTCGCGCCCAATAGGCCCCACAGCACCCGACGTCGCAGCGTAGCGTGCAAAACCATTGTTTGTCTCCTTGAGTAAATCAAAGCTGAAGTATTCAAAGAGTGCTCAGTCCCAACAAGCGAGATTTCTCAAATCATGGTTTTGTCTTTTACAAACGCTTTGTCATTTTCCTTAATGGAGCCACACTCGGGATTTCACAGCAGCAAAAAGACAATGCGCTACGAACTGACTGATTTGAGAGTGTTCCATGCGATTTGCCAGGAAGGGAATGTGTCGCGTGGCGCTGCCCGATGCCATCTCTCCCCCTCGTCGGCCAGCCTCCGGATCAAAGCGCTTGAAGAGGCGTTGGGCACGGCGCTTTTTGTCCGCCACGCACGTGGGGTCGTACCAACCGCCGCCGGAGAAATCATGCTTGAGCATGTGCAGCGATGCGTGGCTGGTCTCGTGCAGATGGAGGGTGACCTGGCTCCCTTCGCCCAAGGCTTGAGCGGCCGGCTCACGGTGCTGGCGAACAACAATGTCCTGCACTCATTCTTGCCTCAGGATCTTGCGGCCTTTTTGGCTAGCTATCCCGACGTTCGCATTCATCTGCAGGAGCGCATGGGCACTGACATCATTCCGGCTGTGGCCGAGGGGCGAGCCGATGTGGGGATCGTGGCTGTGGATACCGACCATCCGCAGCTTTTTTTCTACCCCTACCAGGAAGATTATTTCGTCGTGCTGTTGCCGCGTCGCCATGCTTTTTCCCAGCACCGCTCGCTACGTTTTTCCGATTGCCTGAATCACCCCTTCATCAGTCTTCAGACCGGGACTGCACTGCATACCTATCTGACCAATCAGGCGGTGCTGCTTGGCGGCCGTCTTGATGTGCGCGTACAGGTAACAGGGTTTGGGGCAATTGCAGCACTCGTGGCCTCTGGAGCAGGACTGGCTATCTTGCCGCGCTCGGCAGTCACGCCCCAGGACGAAGCGCACACGGTAATTGCAGCACTGGATGAGCCCTGGGCTTTGCGCCAACACCGCGTCTGCGTCAAGCGCGACGCGCCTCGCCACTGGCTTCGCGAACAGTTCGTGGCGCAGCTATGTCCGGACGCCCCGGCAGTGAGCTTGGCTCGGATTTGATGAGGTAGGGGCAGGGGGCAGCCCCCGCTCTTACTCCAGGCAGTAGCTCTGCACGGAATCCTATGTATTGAGGCGATCCTTCACCAGTCGCTCGACCACCGCCGGATCGGCCAACGTGCTGGTGCCTCCGAGTTGGTCAGGGGCAGCTGCCCCCGCAAGCGCTGTGATGTCGGCATGGTCAGCGCTCCAGCGTGCCGATGCACGTCTGCGTCCTGTAGCGATGCGCATCGCCATGCCACGCCCTTTGGGCTCGGACACGTCTACACACACGGTGCGCTTATTGCGGTGGGCAGCAGAAAAGTACGAGGCCATGGCGTGCACTGGAACATCGCCATGCACCCAGGCAAGCGCAAGCTGCTGGAAAAGACTCGCCTGGTGGACAGTCTGACCGACCAACTCGAACGCCTCAAGGCCAGCATCCGGGCCAAGGTCGAACACCCGTTCCGTGTGATCAAGCGCCAGTTCGGCCACGTGAAGGTGCACTACTGCGGCCTAGCCAAGAACACCGCGCAGTTGCACACCCTGTTCGCATTTTCGAACTTGTGGATGGTGCGAGGGCGTTTGATAGGAGCGCAGGCATGAGTGCGCCTGTACACGGCCAAAGAGTAGGAGAACCGGCTTCAGACAGCGCTGCGATGGCTTGTGGACGAAACGTCGCAGCGAATCTGTTTGGCCGCCCAGCATCAGCACATCTCAAAGCGCATTGCGCAGACCTTCCTTAGTCGGGAATCGCAATGTGGCTGCAATGGGTCGATTGCTGGCCGACGCGAACGACCGCTAACGGGTACCTCAGGTTTGTGGCGCGGCCTCATCAAGTCTGTCATTTGGCGACAGACTGCTCATACAGCCAGAAGCAGTCGCTTGCTGGAACGCCTCCAAGGACTGCTGCTGGCCGAAGCCGGGCCTGGCTACTTGTGAGCGCAGCGCCGCAAAGCCGACCTTCGGCGCTGCGCCTTGAGCATCTGGTTTATGACAGGCAGTCAACGGGGCGGGGCATCATCAGTCGGCCATGAGCCGTCGCTGATGAAATCAAGAAGCAGACATTCAACGCCTTAATCAAGCCGAGCCGCAAAGCGGCTTCGGTTTGAATGAATTATTAGATCTGGCCTAGTAAATGACCAAATCTTGATTTGGAAGAATGCCGCATGGCCAGAACCCGGCGATGTAAAGCGTCACCACCTTGACCCAGAAGCCGGGCTGCTCTAGCAGTAGCTCGCGGGCCGCCATGCGTGCGGAGAATTGAGCGCCGGCAAGAGCAGCTTGTGCGTAGTCCTCCGGACCCTCGATAAGCACCGGATAGCTTTCGACCGATCGCTGTCCCACCAATACGGCTTTTACAAGAGATAGCTCGGCAGCCCGGCGCTCGGCTCCGAGGCCGGCTGCATCTAGTTGATCTAGCTGCTTAAGGCCGTGAATAGGGTCTGGCTGGTCACGACTGGTTGGCAGCCAATCCCAGCCAATAGCCAACTGGAGCCGTATAGCGCCTGGCTCACTGCGAAATTGGCCACACGCCGAGAACAGCTGAGCTGATCGCAGTCCGTCTTCGAGTTCTGAGAGAGTCATTGCAAGGTCTAACGCCCTAGTTAACCGGCGCCGGAGCACGAAGTGCGAAGGATACTGCGGCAGGCCATGAGAATGCCCAAGGCATGGCCTGCCGCGGCGTCCGCGTTGAACGACCAGTCAGGCTGGGAGCAGATGCTTTTATGTTAATTGGGCGCATTCGCTAAATGCCCTCACTTGTTGCCAGACGTTTTCAAACTCCTGGTGAGACATTGAAAGATATTCAGGCTCAGAAATGTTCAAACGCTGATCTGCGAGAAACCCGAATGAATTGTTAGGGTGCATCTCTAGAAAGACAGAATGAAGGGGACTTTTGCAGCATGTCCACGCTCGATAACACTCGTGAAGATTGGCAATGCCCATTCAGCGGCCTCCTGAAAGGCGATCGAATCCTTCTTTCTATCGAAAGAGAGCGAGAGCTCTTTATCCCATATCAGAGGTCGACCTTTGAGCTCGTTGAGTTCTCGAAGAAGTCGACCCGTTGAACCAATCATGATTTCACCATCCGTGAGCGCAGGAAACTTAAAGAGGAACTCGAAATCACCAGGAAGCCAGACACCACCTTGAAGAATTGATCTGAAATGGAGGTTTTTATCGTCTTCTAGGATGCTTGCCATGGCTGTTCCACTCGCGTAGCTTTCAGGAAGAAGATAGGGGACGGAGAGGTTCGGCCTCTCCAAATGAGCTGCCCACTGTTGAATGGCCGAGTAGCCTTCCCAAGATGGACGGTTTGTATAGTACGGTTGAGTGTCTTCTTCGGACCACTCGATAGGGCCCAGGCCATGGGGTTCGAGTGCGGCATTGATACCGCTTTTCCATGCATCTACAGCCGCTAGAACATCTTCTTTGCGAGGAGGGCCTTGATCTTCCCCTGCATAAATCATCTTGTATTCATTGCCGTCCATTCGAGCTTGAGCTTGAATGACGTTTTCCCATTCTCGGGTATAGAAGCGAACGAAAGTTCCTGCGTAAATATCAAATGCCATAAGTTCATCTTAAAGCCTGAACTGGGCCGAATGGCGGAGTGCAAACACAACAAGCCCTAGAGCAACAGTATCCCAAAACCGGCAGCATCTATGGATAGTTTTGGCCGTTACCGTCGCCCATGTTTTCCATTTAATGGAACCTTCTGCATCACTGAATGCCATGGGCTTGGGCAAGCGATGGACCGCTTTGCGGTTGAAGGGTGACTGTCTCCTCTGGGTAGTGAGCAGCCTTCGGTGGCGGGCTGCTACCGGCCAGGAGCGATCCCTGGAGCAGTTCCTGCAAGGGGCTGCTTATGGCTGCGTGAGCGGTCTGTCGCTGGATGGCAGACTTGATGGGGCAGCGCGATAAACCGAGGGTACCTACAGCGGTCCTGCGTGTCGGCCAGCAATCGACCCATAACCGTCGTTCAGGAAGAGCGGTACTGCCCATGGCTGCCAACAGCAAAGTGAACGGCGGTCACTATTTTTCTAGAGGGTAGTGATTGAACTCCCACTCAAGTATTGGCAAATATCGGGGCTCACCACATATCGGGCGCGGCATATCGCGCACATGCTGTGCACCCAGTCTCTCGTAGAAGCCCCGAGCCGACGGGTCCGACTCCACCGCCAGAGTGTTCACGCCCAGTCCGCGCACTACAGACAGCGCATGCTCCACCAGGTGCCGCCCATGACCACTTCCAATGGACTGTGGGTCGACCCAGCAATGTTCCAACTGCCAGCCTTCCTCGCGGCTCTCAAGACCATAAAAGCCTAATAGTTGCCCATCCGCTGCGACCAGCACCGCGTACTGACCGGTCATTTGCTCAGGTTGGAAAGTCAGCGCGGCCTCCCATGCCTCCATCCAGGTTTCGGGGTATCCCCAATGGGCTTTGCTGCGATGAGCCAAAGCACTGAGCGCCTGCGCATCAGACGCGCGGGATGGACGAAGGATAGGAGTGTTGTCTTCCTGCAAAGCTCGCCCCGCCGGATCAGTGGCCAGCAGGCTGTACTGGTGCAGGCTGAGGAAGCGACCGTCCTTATATTCCACATCTCGCAGGGTTCCCTCGAACACGAAACCGATGCGCTCCAACAAACGAGTGCTGGCGGGGTTCTCAGGTTCAACATCTGCGTGGATGCGGTGTACGCCGAGTGAGAACAGAGCGAAGCGGAGGATGGTGGGAAGACACTCCTGCATCAGCCCTCGTCCCCAGTGTTCTGGCATCAGCCAATAGCCGATATCCAGGCTGCGATCGGAGTGAGACCAATCGTTGAAACCACAGGCGCCAATAAGTTCATCCCTCCCCGGGAGGGTGACGCCCCACCAAATGCCCCGATGCTCCTCCAGCAACGCGTCGTACCAGCGCATCTGCTCGTCCGTCGCTTCAAGGCTGTCGTAAGACACGCCGTAGTGGGCAATCACCTGCGGATTGGAAAGCCCGGAAAAAATCGCCTGGACGTCATTACGATGAATCCGTCGCAATGTACAGCTGGGCAGGAAAAACTCGGGAAAATCGGCAGGTAGGTCCATTATGTTCAGCGGCACAGGTATAGATCAGTGCATAAATTTCCCCAGCAAAGAACGCGGGAGTAAAGCACAGTCACTAGGCTTTTGGATGGAACAGTCCAACCATGGTATTTCTAATTGGTCGCTACTAGGCGGGCGTCAGCCAATTGATTCAATTAGCCACTGGCCAATATGGGTCGATCAGCGACAGTCTTAGATCGGCCAGAAGCAACCATTGGCCAAGGCTTTGAGCCCTCGAAGTCCGTGCAGTTCACAGGGCCATGACCATTTCGTGCCAGGCCATGCCACCGTGGTCTGAGTCCGAAGGACGCTGGTACTGGAATCCCAGGCGAGAGTACAGCCCCACATGCCGCTCCTTGCACATCAGGTGGATGGTTCTCTTGTCCTCGGCGCGCATCTGCTCGACAAAGGTATGCATCATGGTGGTGGCGTAGCCTCGGCCTTGGAAAGCCGGATCGATCACCACGGACATGATGATCACATTAGGTGCGGCAGCGTCATGCCCGACCAGCTCCTTGAACTCCTCGTCAGACATGCGCACCTCGTAGGCGCAGCCACTGTTGATGAATCCAATGATCTGTCCATCGCGCTCCATGATCAGGAAGCCAAGCGGATATTCACGAATACGCTTGGTGATCTTGGCAAGCGTGGCGGCTTCATCACCCTCATAGGCACCGGCTTCGATGGCATAGCAGCGATCGGCATCTTCTGCTTGGGCATGGCGGAACGTGAGATCTGGTGTCATGGCGGAGGTCATTTCAAGGCTCATAAATCATCAATTTCATGATGCTAATTGGAATGAACACTGCATGTAGTGCATTGTTTTCACTGCATACTGCATGTCATGCACTTTGCTTTGCGCCGTCTCGATCTCAATCTGCTGCTGGTCTTTGACGCACTGTTTCGCCACCGCAGTGTCGTTGCGGCAGCCGATGAGCTGGCCATCAGTCCTTCTGCGTGCAGCCATGCCTTGGCCCGACTGCGGGAGGGATTGGGTGATGAGCTGTTTTTTCGCACAGGCAGCAGCATGCAGCCCACACCGCGAGCCACCGAGATGGCGGAGGGAATTACGCTGGCACTGCATACGCTTTCGGACCAGCTGGGCGACCCGGCAACGTTTGCGCCTGGCAGCAGCACTCAGTCTTTCACTTTTGCTGCGACCGACTTCACCACCTTTGCTTTGATGCCTGCGTTGATCTCCAGGATTGAGCGTGAGGCTCCTCATGTACGCCTGCGAGTGGTCCATTCGCGTCATCGGGATGCCTACAGCGACCTGGTGCAAGAAGGAGCCCATTTCGTCATGGGTTTTTCGGATGAATTCAGCCCTGCGCAAGAAGGCGTGGAGGTCTTGCAGGGACATACCGATGCCTATGTCGTCGTTGCACGCAGAGGTCATCCTCGCATCGGCAAGAGGCTCTCCATGGCGCAATATCTCGCGGAACGCCATGTGGTCGTGAAACCCTGGCAGGAGGAGAAAGGCGTCATAGACTCAGCTTTGAGCAAGGGCGGGTGGACTCGCGAGATTGCGATAGAGCTGCCCAGTGTCCTGGCCGCGCCTTTTATCGTTGCAAATTCAGATTTGCTCATCACGCTGCCCCGCCTGGCGGCACTGCAGTTGGAGGCATCGGCAGCAATTGCGATCTTCAAAGCACCTTTTGAGGTGCCGTCATACACCTTGAACGTGTATTTTCAGCACCGGCATCTGAGCAGTCCATGGCATCGCTGGATGCGCGCTCGTCTGGAGAGCATATTGCACCCCCAAGGGTGACAAAAGCGTGAGAGCGATTGAGCTTCGTGGGTCGAGAGCTGCTTTAGATAACTGGCGGCTCTCGGTCAGAAGCAGCCGGCCACCGCAGATTTTCGAACGGCGGCTTGAGGCGGTTTGCTGTCGGTACCCATCAGGTATGCCGGTCGACATTGAGCCGAACAGGGGGCACGACCGACCAGTATCCGTTGTTCGCATCGCACTGGATGCTTTGGTTGAGAATAAGTCGCATTATCAATCTATAATTTTGCCGTGTAGTTGATCGCAACTCTTTGCGCCAGGGATCCAGGGCTGTCTTACCGCCGCGCACGTTCGACCTCACTCATTGCTACTGGCTTTTTGGATCGTGCTGACCCGCTACTACAGAGACCTGCTGAATTTCTGCATGCGCAAAGTGAGAGACCGCGATACTGCGGCTGACCTGGCGCAGGAAAGCTATGCCCGTGTGCTTTCCATGCAGCAGAAGGGGCAGGTCATTCTTGAGCCAGGTGCATTGCTGAGGCAGGTGGCCTTGCGCGCCAAAATCGATATGGATAGACGGGCCGAGGTGCGCCAGCATCAAAATATCGATTCTTTGGAGGAGCGGGATCAGCCTGCGAGTCCTCTGCATCTGCAGCCCGAGCATGCCTATGCATCGTCTCAGAGCATTCAAGCGTATCTTGACACTATCGAGGGGCTGCCGCCTCGGTGTCGTGATGCCTTCTGCATGTACATCTTCGATGAGTTGCCCAACAAGGAAATTGCAGAGCGTCTGGGGGTGTCGCTGAGCATGGTGAATCAGTACATCAGCCGCGGAAAACTTGCTTGTGCTGCGCGCAGAATGGAACTTGATAATGTCGAGTGATCGCAAATTCGCGTGCGTTTTGCATAGCTGTTTCGCCGAGGGTGAATTTTTGCCCCGCCCCGTGCATCCGTATCCCTAAGATGAGTCACTCTTTTGCATCCCAGCGCAATGTGCCGGCCTCCTTTGACGAGGCAGCGGAAGCGCGCGAGCTTGCGGATTTTTTCAGTCGACAGAATCCGGTGGATGTGGTGGCCGTCGAATGGCACTCGCGTTGGGAGCAAGGCTTGAGCGAGAGCGAGCATGAAGCCCTGCGTCAGTGGTTGGCTGAGGATGCTGCGCATGACACGGCGTTTCGTCGTCTGATGCAAGACGTGGCGGTGCTGCGTTCTGCTCCTTCCGACGTGGTTGCAAAAGCGCGTTCCTCGTTCAAATGCGAAGCCATCGCCAGTGGTGGATCTTCTGCGCAGCCTGGCGAGGAGCCTGCGAAGCCGAAGCCGAAAGCGATGGAGGGGTGGGCGCGCGCAGGCGCTTTGTTGAGCTGGATGCAGCCGCGCTCTGCCTTGGCCGCTGCCTGTTGTGCTGCGGTCTTTGCGGCAGGGATTGGATGGCGTCAATGGATGCTGCAGCCGACATTCGAGAGCAGCTATGTTGCGCAGAAGGGGCAGCAAAGGCTTGTCACCTTGCCAGATGGCACCGAGCTCGCCATGGACACCGACACCCAGGCTAAGGTCACCATGTACCGCGACCGCAGAGAAGTGCGGATTGCTGATGGACAAATCATGTTCTCGGTTGCGGCCGATCCCAAGAAGCCATTTCATGTTCTCGCTGGGCCTGCGCGTGTCACGGTACTTGGGACACGGTTTTCCGTTCGCTATCGCAACCAGGGGGCCGATGCCGGGGCTGTCAATGTTTCGGTGGAGAAGGGTCATGTACGGGTCGCCAGTTCCTACAGCACCGCCAGCGCGAAGGCTGATCTGCCTGTCGAATTGCTGGCAGGACAAGGCCTGAGGGTGTCATCCAACGGGGTGTTAGGCCAGGTGGCCAGTGTTTCTCCCGGCAGTGTCGCCCTTTGGCGCAAGGGCTTGGTGCGTTTTGATAACACCTCACTGGCTGATGCATTGCTGGAGCTGGAGCGCTACGGGCCTACGGGCCTGGAGATCCGCGACCCTGCGGTTGCCGCTCTGACCATCGGCGGCAGCTACCAGATTGATAGACCAGGGGAGTTTGCGCGCATGCTGAGCCAGATCCTGCCTGTGAAGCTGGTCGGCATGTCATCGGGGAAGACCGAAATCGTCAGTGCGCATTGAGCACTTCATGCTCAATGCGGCCATTTTGAATTTTTTTCGGACTAGGGGTGTAGTTCTGGTGATCTGATGCGTCTTAAAGAGTAGTGAGTTTCATTTTCATTCATTACTCGACGTTCGGAATCCCTCTCCATGCGCTTCACGCAGCCTCATTTCCAGCCCGCTCCTCTTGCCTTGGCCGCAGCCCTGGCAGTCCTCTCCCCGGTGATTGCGCACGCGCAATCCGCTGCTGATAGTGCAAAAAGCATCAGTTTCTCGATCACTTCCCAGCCATTGGGGAGCGCACTCAACGAGCTGGCAGCAGCCTCTGGCACCTCGATCGGGTTTGCTCCCGCGTTGGTTGCCGGCAAGACCGCGCGCCCCGTCCATGGAGCACTCACGCTGAAGCAGGCTGTAGAGCAGATGCTGGCTGGAAGCGGTCTGGTCGCCGTGACTCAAGGGGGTGGTCTGATCATCAAGGCCATCGCGTCAAACGATGATTCCGCATCGCTGGCCACAGTCACGGTGACTGCACAGCTTGAGAGGGACGGCGTTACCGAGGGCACGGGCAGCTACACCCAGACGGGCCCCAGCCGGACGGCAACGGGCCTGAATCTCTCGCTACGCGAGACACCTCAATCCGTGACCGTCATGACGCGTCAGCGCATGGATGACTTCAAGCTGGAGACGCTGACCGATGTGATGGAGCAGACACCTGGCATCGCCGTCTACAGGCAGAACAATGCCACTGACTTTCAAGCGCGTGGGGCAAAGGTAAACCTGCAGACCGATGGCATGGCACAGCTGAGCAGCGGCTGGTATTACCTGACCAGCACCATGTTTTCGCTCGACGATATGGCTGAGATCGACCGGATCGAGGTCCTCAAGGGTTCATCCGGTCTGGTTGTCGGCAAGGGCGACTATGGCGCCACGGTGAATATGATCCGTAAGCGCCCGACCCGCGAATTTCAGGCCAGCGTGCGTGCCAATGCGGGGAGCTGGGACACTTATCGAACACAGGCCGATGTGAGCGGTCCACTGAACGAGGCGGGCACAGTACGGGGGCGTCTGGTCGCTTCTGCCATGGACGCAGGGGGATTCCGCGATCATGAAAAGAGCAGCAGCAAGATGCTTTTCGGGGCACTCGAAGCGGACCTCACTCCCGGCACACTCCTCAACCTCGGTATGACTTATCGCGAACGCGATGCACAAGGTATCGGCACTACGCAGCCGATCCAGCGCTACACGCGAACAGGTGGTGAGGTGGCCTGGATGCCGCGCTCTTTCAACACCGGTGCCCCCTGGGGCGGATATTCCCAAAAAGGTCTCAATATCTTCGGCAGTCTGGAGCAACGTCTGGCGGATGACTGGACAGCCACGCTCAAGTTCTCACATCAGAACGTATCCATGGACGATATGAAGGCTGGCTACTTCTACGACCAGGACCGCGCAAGCTTCGGCCGGTGGCGCAACATGGAGACCGATAACTGGAGCGTCAATCTGGATGTGAAGGGGTCATTCGAGCTGTTGGGCCGCTCGCATGAAATTTTGGCCGGCGCAGGCGTATCGCGCTTTCACAGCAATGTGCAATTGCCGCTGAATGCGTTGAACCTGGTGCCGCTCGGCAATCTCGGCATCAACATGGCACAGGGGGGCGCTGCGCTGCCTCAGCCTGATTTCAGTGTCTTGAACTACGGCAACAACAAATTCAGTCAGAAGCAGCGTTATGCCTATGCTGCGGGACGCTTCCGGGTGGCTGATCCTCTGCAGTTGATCACGGGCTTACGCGTCACACGGTTTGAAGAGCGTGACATCACACCCTACTGGTGGAACTATGACATGAAGGAGAACGGCGTGATCACCCCGTACGCTGGGTTGGTCTACGAGGTGCAGCCGAACGTGTCGCTGTACGCAAGCTACGCCAACATTTTCCAGCCGCAGACGGCTCAGGATGCGCGGGGTTCAACGCTGGCACCGGAGGAGGGCAACACCTATGAGGTCGGCGCCAAGGCCGAATTTTTCGACAAGCGCTTGAACGCCAGCATCGCTCATTTCTGGATGAAGACGAAAAACACCGCAGAGGAAAGTGGTGATCTCACTCCTGCGGGCACTACGGCCTACCGTGCGGTCTCGTCTGCAACGCGGCGTGGCTGGGAGCTGGAGTTGGCGGGCGAACTCGCGCGCGGCTGGCAAGCGCAGGGCAGTCTGGTGCAGCAAAGCAGCTCGCTCACCAGCGCCAGTCAATATCCCAAGTACCAGTTCAAGCTCGGCACGACCTATCGCTTTGACCAAGGCTCGTTGCGGGGACTGACTGTGGGAGCGGCCACACGCTGGCAGGGCAAGACCTCGATGAGCAATAGCGCTGCCACTTTGTCGCAGAGAGGTTATGCGGTGCTGGACCTGATGGCGCGCTATCAGGTCGATAAGCACCTGTCGTTCAGCCTGAACGTGAACAATGCACTGGACAAGAAGTACATGGCCGGGCTCACCAACTTTACCGCAGCAGGCTTGTTCTACACCTGGGGTGCTCCGCGCAGCGTCAATGTCGGAATGCGTTATGACTTCTGAGTGCCGATGCTCAAAGTTGAACGTCGGTACTTCGCTGCCGTGGAGCTCGCCATGATGGACCTCCACTGATTCTGGGCAGGGCGGATAGAAACTCCGCGCTGACCAGCAATCAACCTGCCCAGTCGTTGTTATGTGCTGTTCGAGGCAGGGCCTGGACTGCAGGCCATTGTCGAACAGGGAGAAATCCAAAAGGCACCAAGACGCCGAGCGGATTGAATACAACCTTCAAGATGAGGATCGCTGAGTGCAATTGCTTCCTGTATTTCATCGAATGGCCTTGTGCCTGCTAATCAGTGGCCTATGGTGCCCAGCACAGGCACAAGCGGAGTATCTCTGGGTGCAGCCCGACGGGGCGGAGGTCCGAGCCTACGTAGGAGAGTTACACAAGCCATTAGACAAGTTGCCTGCGTTGCTGGAGCCCAAGGCAATGCAAGCTGATGGCAAATCATTGCCAATTCAGACTGCGATCAACCATATCGCTGTTACAAGGCCCATCAGCGATCTGCGCTTCTCTGCAACCGGGCTCGATGATGGAGTTCTTACCTACTATCAAGCTCGCTACGGTCGCCAGGACATTCAGGCCAGGAACGACTTGGAGCTGGTTCCTACCCACCCTGACGGAAACACCTTTCGATTGATGTTCAAGGGGCGGCCCGTCGCAGCCAGTCAGGTGAATATCGAAACGGGGGAAGGGTGGCGCCGTTCACTGACTCCGTCAAAGGACGGTACGGTGAGCTTCATGCCGTCTTTTCCTGGCCTGTATGTGCTGGAGGTATCGGCTCGTGTCAATGATGCAGTGGTTACTGTGGGCGGTAAGAAATACAACGATGTACGCTATACCGCGACGCTTAGTTTTACTGTCCCTCAGCAAGAGGGGAGGTGAGTTGTCTGGCGCTGGAAGCGCACCACAATCAACTCTGCTGACGAGCATGAGCCAGTCATCGCAATAATTGCGGTGCAAGACAGCCAGAAGCTTCTCTCTGGTGGGTCGAGGTAGTTCATCTCAGAGACGTCAGCGACTGCTGCAGCGCATGGCAGACTTGCGTGCAGAAGTCGGAACTTGCTCTGACTGCGGGCTTTGACGCCTTCAAATAAAAAGGCCTTGAGATCTGAGATCTCAAGGCCTTTTTGCGCCGGTGCTTATGTAGAAGCGCAGGCTTCAGTGCTGCACCACTTGCTGGTCATGCAAATCGCCCAGCACTTGTCGGATATAGCGACCTGCGGCTTGAACCCTGGACATATCTACGCCGGTCTCATAGCCCATGGCATGCAAGGCATGGATCAGCTTTTCGGTGGCCAGATTGCCTGATGCTCCTTGAGCATAGGGGCAGCCGCCCAGACCCGCCACAGAGCTGTCGAAAATGCGCAGTCCCATCTCCAGAGAAGCGCAGACATTGGCTTCAGCCATACCATAGGTATCGTGAAAATGGCCCGCCAGGCGCGCGCTGGGAAGGTCCCTGAGGCAGACTTCCAGCAGCTTGCGTGTGGACTCGGGCGAGCCGCGGCCAATCGTATCGCCCAGAGAAATCTCATGGCACCCCATGGCCAAAAGCTCTTGCGCAACCTGCAAGACTGCCTCTGCAGCAACATCGCCTTCATAGGGGCAACCCAACACGCAGGACACATAGCCACGCACAGGGACGCCAGCCTCCAGCGCCTTCTGCACCACAGGCCTGAAGCGATCCAGACTCTGCGCAATGCTGCAATTGATATTGCGTTGCGAGAAGGTCTCCGAAGCCGCACCAAAGACCGCCACCTCGTCACAGCGAGCAGTCAGAGCAGCTTCCAGTCCTTGCAGGTTGGGCGTCAGTGCGCTGTAACGAACTCCAGGGCTACGGTCGATCAAGGCCATCACTTCGGCGCTACCGGCCATTTGCGGCACCCATTTGGGCGACACAAACGAAGCCGCTTCGATAAAGCGCAGGCCTGCGCCGCTGAGCTGGTTGATCAGCTCGACCTTGGCATTCAATGGCACAGGCAGCTTTTCGTTTTGCAGGCCGTCGCGTGGCCCGACTTCCACGATCTTGACCCGGCGCTCTGATGCATTCGACATTGCTGCCCTCGCTTTCAGAACAGCTTGAGCAGCGCAGGAACGCTGAGCACGGCTGTGTAATAGCCCATGAACTGCACGCCGGTGTTAAAGCCGAAGGTGCGTGAGAGCAGGCCACCCATGAGGCCCATGGTCAAGATCACCAGCAGACCCAGCAGACCGCCTTCCCAGACGCTGATCACAATGATCAGGCCGACAAAGGTGGCAATGATGGCTTCGTGGCTGACTTTGCGCGAGACAAACATTGCAGCACGGCGCGCGTAGTTCATTGCAAACGGATAGGACACCACTGCGGCAAGCAACACCGACAACATGCCGTAGCCCAGAAACTCCCAGTGGCTCAGCAGGTTGTGCAGATTGTGGGTCTGGCCCGTAGCAGCATCCACCGTAAAGCGTGGAGGTGCATTGAACAATGGTGCAGCAGGGCCGGCAGCCACAGGACTCAAGGGCAAACCGAAGGCGATCAGCGGGATCAGCGCTTCAGCAATGTAGGTGGCTTCCGTCACGCCGTTACGAGCGCTGAGCACCGTGGTCAGGCGGTGATAAGCGTGTTTGATGCGAGAGCCCACCAACTCGCCCAGCACCACGGTCATGGCCACAGGGCTGAATACAAAGGTTGCACTGGAAATGGCGGCAGTCGTCAATGTCCAACGGGTCTGGGTGCGATCCAGCACCTTGAGAGGGTTGGGGAAATAGCCCGACCAACCCTTGACATCGGGAGCCAGGTTGAACTGGCGAACCTTGTCGCGCAACATGCTCTTGCGGCCTGCGGGCGCCATGACGGTAAAGAGATCTGCGACCAGAGGTCCAATGGCGATACCCAGGAAGTAGCTGATGCTGAGCTTGGTGTCGTACTTGGCAGTCAGGGCCTGCAGAGCCAGAATCACCACCACAAAAGGCACGAGCAAAGCAATTGCACCCCAGCGGCCTTTGGAGAAATAAGCAATCAGCACGGCTGCGGCCAGAAAAATCCAGGGTGCAGTCTTGGTAATGGTTGAGCCGAACGGCGCCAGCATCACTGCAAACAGCACCGCCAGCGGCACGGCGACAAAGGCCGCGACAATGGCGCCCGAGACCATTTTGCGCAAGGCAATATGCGGCACGCCAAGTTTGCGCAGCAAGTCTGCATCCTGCAGCAAAGGCGTGGCGAGTGTATCTCCGGGAATGCCCAGCAGCGCTGTCGGAACGGCGTGGGTCATGTGCTTGGCAACGGCACCAGCCAGAAAGAAGGTAAAGACGCCTGCAGGCGGAACGCCGAGCAAAACGACAAGCAGAGTGAGTGGTGCCAGTGTCGTTGTTTCGTCGGTGCCGGAAACCAGTCCGATTGCAGCAAAGACGATGGCGCCGATCAGGCCCATGCCCGCAGCGACGCCGATTTGTTCAATGAGTTGAGGATCCATGCCGTGTACTCCTTGGGTTATTGGCCATCACGGCTTTGGGAGGCCTGTGGCGTGACGAAAAGCTCGTAGAGCTTGAGTTCCTTGAGCTCCTGCACCACGACTGGGGGCAGGTCAGACACCGAACCCAGACCACCGGGCTGCTGCTCCAGCTCACGCAGCACCTCGGCGCGCCATTCAGGGTTGCTGGAGATGTCTTCTTCGGTCACCACACGTTTGGGTGGGAAGATGCGGGCGCAAATAGCGCCGGCCAGCACACAGCCTGCCAGGCCAGCGAGCATGGCGTAGGCATGAGCCAGCTGTTTGGACTCGACCACCGAGCTCAGCCAACGGCTGGCTGCAAAAAATCCGAGCACGCTGATGCCGATGCCAATCAGGATGGACCAGCTCAGGTGCTTGAGGTCGACGGTATCACCCCAGACCTCAGCGAGTTGCCAGTGCGAGGCTTGCTTGTCGGAACTCATAGCCTTGTCTCCTTGCTTGTTGTTGTTGTTGTTCCCGTTTCGGGTAAAAGAAGCCTCGCCCGGATGTGCCTGGCGAGGCTGAGGATGCTTAGCGCTGGGCGCGAATTTCTTGCAGCACTTCCAGTGCGCGATCGGTGCGCACGTCATGCTCGGCAGCCAGGCGCTTGGCGACGATCTCTACTTCTTCACCCACGGCACCTGCGACCAGCGCAATATTGCGAGCGTGAAGTGCCATATGGCCGCGCTGAATGCCTTCGGTGGCCAGCGCGCGCAAGGCACCCAGGTTCTGGGCCAGACCCACGGCGGCGGCAATTTCGCCCAGTTCCTGGGCAGACTTCACCTCCATGATCTTGAGCGCCAGACGCGCCAGCGGATGGGTCTTGGTGGCACCACCCACCAAGCCCACGGGCATGGGCAGCTCGATGGTTCCCACCAAAGCGCCGGCATTGTCTTTTTCCCAGTGCGTCAGCGAGGTGTATTGGCCGTTGCGGCTGGCATAGGCATGGGCACCGGCTTCCACTGCGCGCCAATCGTTGCCTGTAGCGACGATGACGGGGTCGATGCCGTTCATGATGCCCTTGTTGTGGGTGGCGGCGCGGTAGGGGTCAATGGCGGCGAAAGTGTAGGCGTCGAGCACGCCTTCAATAATTGCTTCGCCGCTGCGTTCTTTGGTGGCCAAGGTTTGCGGTGTCAGGCGTACACGAGCACGGGCCAGGCGCAGGTCTGCCAGGTTCGAGAGAATGCGCAGGCGCACCGAACCACCGGTAATCTTTTCCACCAGCGGCGAGACCGATTCAGCCATGGTGTTCACGGTGTTGGCACCCATGGCATCGCGCACGTCCACGATCAAGTGCATCACGACCATGGGGCCGCGTGGAGAATTGGGGAAGACATGGATTTCGATGTCCTTGCAGCCACCGCCCAGGCTGATCAGCACCTTGTCTCGGCTATTGGCTTGCGCGAGGATTTCATCGCGGGCCTTGAACAATGCCAGCCTTGCACCATAGGGGTCGCTGATGCCGACGATTTGCACCTGCGCACGCATCAGCGGCAAGGTGCTCGATGTTTCAAAGCCCCCGTCTTCACGGGCCAGCTTGGCCATATACGATGCAGCAGCAATGATGGAAGGCTCTTCCACTGCGAGCGGAATCAGCACATCGCGGCCGTTGATGCGGAAGTTGCCTGCGACGCCCATGGGTAGCTCGAACGTGCCCACCACATTCTCGATCATGCCGTCAGCCAAGGCGGCGGGCAGGGCGCCTGCCTGGGTCAGTAGATTGCGTTCTTCGGCGCTGAGATTGCACGCGGTGGCGACATGCTCCCAGCGCTGTGCGGGGGTGAGAGCTCGGAAATTGGGAAGACGCGAATCGACGGCCATGAAAACTCCTACAGATCCAAATCTGGATATCAATACAAGGGGACGGTTGGCCGAGAATTTATTCAAACTGTACCTTTTAATACAGGTACAGTTTGCAAGAACAGTACTGCCGCGATGCAACATTGGACCCATCTGCATACATACTGGCAACTCACGATCCAGGAGACTTGAATGGCGGGTGGTAGCAAGCGTCAGGCCCCTATTGCAGAGCGTTTAGCTGATTTGATAGGGCAGCAAATAACCGATGGCGTGTATCGAGCAGGGGACAAGCTGCCGTCCTTGCGTGAGCTGGCGCATTTGCACAGTTACGCCAAAAACACCGTGGTGGCAGCCTTTGATCTTCTGGTCTCGCGCGGCTTGGTGGAGTCCCGGCGCGGCGCTGGCTTTTATGTTCAGCCGCAGGCACGCCATGCGGTTCAGGATGAAGACGCAGGGCAGCTCAATCGTGCGATGGATGTGGTCTGGTTGATGCGCGAGCAACTCAAGACCCAGCCAGACGCTGTCGCGGTTGGCGATGGATTTCCGCCGATAGAGTGGCTGGCAGATATGCGCATGGATCGCTATCACCAGAAAGTGGTGCGAACCGGACTGGGGTCCCTGTTTCGCTATGGCAGCCGCTTTGGCTATGCGCCGCTGCGCGATAGCCTGGTACGCAAGCTGGGTGTGTTCGGCCTGGGTGTCACACCTCAGCAACTGGTGCTGACCCAAGGTGCGAATGAAGCCATGGATCTGGTGATTCGCTACTTCGTCCCGCCCGGCGCGACGGTGCTGGTAGACGATCCTGGCTACTATTTGCTGTTTGGCAAGCTCAAGCTGGCAGGGGCGCGCGTGTTGGGAGTCCCCAGGCAAGCCGATGGACCCGATGTCCAGGCTTTGGAGCAGTTGCTGTTGACCGAGCGCCCGCGCTTGTTCTTTACCCAGTCTCTGGCGCACAACCCCACGGGCTCGGACATCAGCGCTGCCAAGGCTTACCGCGTCCTGCAACTTGCGGAACGGCATAACCTCTTGTTGGTAGAGAACGACCCGTTGGCCGATTTCAAACCGACCTCGTCAGTGCGTTTGTCCACGCTGGATCAGCTGGAACGCACGATCTATATAGGCAGTTTTTCCAAGTCGTTTTCTGCGGCCCTTCGCGTGGGATTCATCGCCTGCAGCGATGCTTTGGCCAGCGACCTGGCAGATTTGCGATCACTGATCCATGTGAGCGGATCCGAATACTGCGAGCGCATGGTTGATGTGATGCTGCGCGAAGGCCATTACGAGCGGCATCTCGTGCGATTGCGCCAACGTTTGGGCAAGGCAACGGAGCAGGCGCTGGATTGGTTGGAGATGCACGAGTGCGAGGTGTTTGCGCGTAACCCTCAGTCGCTATACCTCTGGGCCACGTTTCCCGGCAATCCCGATGCCGTGCGTCTAGCCGAGCGTTTGCTCGCCCAAAAAGTCACCATGGCTCCGGGCCATGTTTTCAGCCTCGACCCGAGCCAGACATCGCCTTGGTCGCGCTGCAATGTAGGTGCCATGCTGGACCCCCGCTTTGAGGTGGCCTACCGAGCAATGCAGGAGGTGCGCTAATCGCTTTTGCATAGCTTTGCGCAACTCATTGTTTGGAGTCGTGGCCATGGTTGAGAGCCGCCTTCCCTGGATTGTTCAACGCTACGGGCTTATGGCAGCCGATTGCGGTCGCTGGCCTTAATTGACCATCATTCCGATACGCGAGGACCGGCCTGCTTGTACTAACCACCGGCAGCAAACGACCCGTTGCTGTCGTTCGAGCTGCTCCCAGTAATGTCTGCTGTGCAGCGGTTGCTGCCGTTCATGGCAGCAGGGCGAACTGCCGATCACCGTCTCATAGCGGTCATTCAGAGCTCCAAGACAGTCGCCTCTCCAAAGACTGCTTTCATGTCAGCTGCAGCCTCTCGCTAACAGGCTGCCCCCCTGGATGCGGGAAGTCCGCAATATCGGCTCACGAATTGGTGCTGTCGACCCGTTGCAGAGGCTGAGCAATATAGGCCGAGCGGCAGCAATGCAGCGATTACCGGCGCTTGAAAATGCATTGTGATCTAGCTCCGTCGCAGCCATTCGGGCTTTGACCCAGGCTCATTCTCAGCAAAGGTTTCCGCCGTGAAGCGGACATCGACCATCAAGTTCAGTCCAATAGGTTGCATGTTGTCCGCTGTCATTTCGTACGACCGGAAGCTCAGTCGACATCTCTGGAAGTGATGCTTGATCTACTAGTCATGAAGTGTACTTGCTCATATAATTAGCCACCATATTATATGTTGGATAACTAATGAAGTTTGAACAGAAGTACCAGGCGCTAATTGAAGAAGCGCAACGACGCAAGCTTCCCGATGTGGATGGCATTCAGCTGTGTTTTCAAGTGCTGTCGATGGCTGCAAACATCGACCGCGACTGTGCTGCTTTGCTGGCCCCTCATGGTTTGTCTGAGGGGCGCTTTGTGCTGTTGTTCCTTCTCGATGTGGCGCCTGACGGACTCGCACCCAACGCGCTGGCCGAACAGGCTGGGGTCACCCGCGCCACGGTGACCGGCCTGCTAGACGGACTGGAGCGCGAAGGTCTGATTGAACGTCACGCCAACCCCGAAGACCGCCGGGCACTTTGCATTCGGCTCACCTCAAAAGGAAAACAGCTCGCCAGTACCGTTATCGACCAGCATGGCCGGTGGATTGCAGGCCTGTTTGGCAACCTGTCTGTACCTGAACGAAAGCAGCTAGCAGCGCTGCTGGAGAAAGTACGAGGCCCTAAATCGGACGTTGAATCATGAGAGATCAAGTCCGCAAAGGCGCGACGCGCACCGTTGACATTCCTCGGGACGTTCTGCATGCGCTATCTCGCGGGGAATTGGAATGCGCAACGCTGGCTGAATGCCTGGCAGTCGACCAGGCGGTACTGGCACGAACACTCTTTCCGGCACTTACGGCTCAAGCACTGAGCACGATCGATGAAGCCTGCCAACTAGGTGTGCTCAAACGCATGGCCCGTATCGGCTCAGTCTTGCTGGAGGCCCTGGGTACTGACGGCATTGCACAGTGCCAAACGCACCGCGCCGATATGGCACGTGGCTGGGCGTGTTTCATGATCGGTGCTCAGCCTAACCTGGATCTCAGTGCACGGCTGGTCGCAATGCGCCCGTTGGCAGACGATGCCCATTTTGGTGTGCGTGAATGGGCTTGGATGGCGATGCGGCCGCACCTGGTGCAAGACCTGGCTGCGGCTATCGCTCAGCTGATGCCATGGACACAAGATCCTTCCGAACGTGTCCGACGATTCGCGTGCGAGGTTTTGCGTCCCCGCGGTGTGTGGAGCACGCATATCTCACAGCTCAAACGCTCGCCCGAGCAAGCACTGCCTTTGCTCTCAGCTCTGAGTAACGACCCTTCGGTCTACGTGCAGGACTCGGTCGCCAATTGGCTCAATGATGCCGCCAAGGACCAGCCAACCTGGGTACGTGACATCTGTGCCCAATGGCTTCAAAGCTCCCAGGCCGCCGCCACACATCGTATATGTCAACGCGCACTGCGCAATCTCAAGTGAAAGTGGAACCATGTCTCATTACCTCGTAGAGCTCTACACCCCCAATTCGGCTTGGCTCGCACTGCCTGCCGAACAAAGGCAACACTTTCTTGGCGGCATCGGACTCGCATTAAGTCAACTCTCCAGCCTCGGTGTCGAAGTTCTCTCTCTGGCAGAAACGGACTCCAGCATCGACCAAGGATCCGCGCACAAATTCCTTGGCATTTGGCGCTTTTCTGACCTGGCCGCTCGTGACGCTCTGCTGGCAGGCATCAAAGCCAGCGGCTGGTATGACTACTTTGACCATGTGAATGCAGCCAGCACTCAAGGGGCTGCGGATATTCACTTGGCTGCTCTAGCTGCCGCGTAGCGCGGTCTTTCGGATAATGCCTGTGTGATCTGCAATGCGGCTGGTAACTTTCTCGCCCCTTTTTGGCCAATCCCAGACTGTCACTGATCAAGGTGTGGATTCAACTGGTCAATGCAACACAATGAATGCCTCTGCGCAAGACGTTGGCATTAAGCAAAGACCGCGATTTACTACACCGAAGCTCAGAAGGCCCTGGTGTGGGATCGCTGGAAAGCTGTCGATACCATGCACGAGATCGGCAAGCTGTTTGACCGATCACGCTTCTCCAATCACACCATCCTGAGTGCAACGGGTGGCATCTGGGCGCTTCAGAGGCGCGGTCGCGCAACCCGCGAGCATTATTGATGCGGCGATGGCGCACGCGATGGCTGACCTTCCAAGCATTGTCATTCTCCCGCGAGCGCCATGACTGGATCGAGCCTTGCCGCGCGCCGGGCCGGCATGAACCCAAAAACCAGCCCTGTCGTGACCGCGCAGCCGAAGGCGAGCAGTATGGAGCTGATCGAGAAAACCACAGAGGACCCAAAGAAGATCAGGCCAGCACCGATCGCGAGTCCTGCAATCACGCCCACCGCGCCGCCCACCATCGTGATCAGCACAGCCTCCGTCATAAACTGCCGCTGAATGTCCCGCTGGCGTGCACCTGTCGCCATGCGAATGCCGATCTCACGTGTGCGCTCCCTCACAGCCATCAGCATCACGTTCATTACACCTATGCCACCGACCAGCAAGGACACGGCGGCGATCATGCTGAGCATGGTGGTCATGGAGTCCTTGGCCTGGGCTTCTGCATTGAGCCGTGCCGCCGCATTGGCGACGTAAAAGTCTTCTCGCCCATGGCGCTGACGCATCAAGCGCTCAATGGCTGCCTGAGCATTAAGCACACTAGCTGAGTCCCGTGCCTGGACTACCGTGTAGTGAGGATCAAAGCTGCGTCCGTTCGGGAAGATGCGCAGAATGCCCGACCGATAAGGTACTACGACCAGATCGTCCTCGGACTTGCCACCATCGGCCGCTCCTTTTTCCGACATCACGCCGATCACCTGGAACGGTGTATTGCCGATCAGCAATTGCCGGCCCAGCGGAGATACATCCTCGAAGAAGCGCTCACGCACCTTCTGGCCGATGACCACCACCGGAGCCAGTTCATCGTCTTCCGCTTCGGTGAAGAAGCGGCCTTCGGCCACCGGCCAGTGATGAATGGCTGGCCACGTGTGGGTAGCCGCAATGGTGTCTGCCTGCCAGGCCACGTTGCCATGGCGCAGCATGGCCGGGTCGCGCGCCACGGGCATGACATGTGCCACCTCCGGCAGCTTCTCCACTTCTTCGAGGTCGGCCAGAGTGGTCACGCCTTCCGGTCCGCCCTGCGGCGGCGTGCGATTATTGATGTACATGACAGTCGAGCCCATCGCACCCAGGCGAGCAACGACTTCTTCGCGCGCTCCCATGCCCACTGCCAGCATCACAATGACCGAGGCTACACCGATGACGATGCCCAGCAAGGTCAGCGCGGTGCGTGAGCGGTGGATGCGCATGGAGCGCCACGCAGAGCGCAACGCCTCGCGCAGGTCCGCCAGCAGCGGCGTTCCAGGGTCCAGTCGCGCCTGTACCGTGCTGGGAGCGGGGAGATCGACCAGCGCACGGCCCGACGCGAGCTGGCCTTTCTGGCTGTCACCGACGATACGCCCATCGCGAATCTCGATGACTCGCCGTGCCTGCGCCGCCACCTCTCGGTCGTGAGTAATCAAGATAATGGTGTGACCTGCATCGGCCAGCTCGTGCAGCAGCACCATCACCTCTGCACCGCTTTGGCTGTCCAGCGCGCCCGTGGGCTCATCAGCCAGGATGATGTGCCCACCGTTCATGAGCGCCCTGGCGATGGACACGCGTTGCTGCTGACCGCCTGAGAGCTGATTTGGCCTCAGGTGCAGCTTGCCGGCAAGCCCAAGGCGTCTCAGCAAGGCGCCTGCGCGTTCTTCCCGCTCGGCCTCGCTTTTGCCGGCGTAGATCGCTGGCATTCCCACGTTCTCCTGGGCGGAGTCTGTGGCGATCAAGTGGTAGCCCTGGAACACGAAGCCAAACGCCTCGCGTCGCAGCCATGCCAAC
Source organism: Comamonas sp. AG1104 (assembly GCF_003350425.1). Lineage (NCBI taxonomy): Bacteria > Pseudomonadati > Pseudomonadota > Betaproteobacteria > Burkholderiales > Comamonadaceae > Comamonas > Comamonas sp. AG1104. Next base: position 32,749 of record NZ_QQAS01000012.1, read on the forward strand.
TCGTCCGCATCCAGTCTGGCCACGTCCTGCCCATTAAAGCAGTACGTGCCTTCGCTTGGCCGGTCCAGGCAGCCCAGCAGGTTCATCAGCGTGGACTTTCCCGAGCCCGACTGACCCACGATAGCGACGAACTCCCCAGCATGTATGGCCAGGTCGATGCCGTGCAGCACTTCGACCTCGGGCCTGCCAGTGGAACCGCCGCCGTAGCGTTTGCGGATGCCGCCCAGCTCGATGAGCGGAGTCACCATCGGAATCTCCTAGGACCTGCGACTGGCACAGTTTCGCCCGTGATGATCTGATCGCCCTCCTTCAGCCCTTCCCGCACTTCGGCCCGGAGCCGATCCTTCACGCCCAGGCGCACGCGGCGGACTTCCACGACTTGATCGGGTGCTCGCTCGGCGAGCAAGCGGACCTCATAGACTTCGGAGTCACTGGTAGGCTTAAAGGCTGCCAGCGGAGCCGTGAGCACGTCCTTGGCAGCAGCAGCCACCGCAGTGACCTGCGCCGTCATCTGCGGCATCAGGGCACCATCGGTATTGTCCACGTCGAACAGCACGGTGTACTGCACAGCCTTCATGGTCGGTGCCACAGCCGCACCGCTGCCACTCGAGGCATTCACACCAGATTGCACGGGTGGAGCTGGCAGCACCTGCCGCACCGTCCCGGCCCAACGGCGTTTGTCGCCTCCCAGCGTGGTGAAGTAGGCGGTCTGGCCCGCCTTAACGTGGCGGATGTCCGCCTCGGACACATCGGTCCACACCGTCATCCGTGACAGATCGGCGATGCGCAGCACCGTGGGAGTCTGGTAGGTGGCGTTGAGCGTCTGGCCTTCCTTGACATCGATGCCTGTCACCACACCCCCGATGGGAGCATAGATGCGCGTGTAGCCCAGCCGCGCTTCATCGGCACGCAGGCTGGCCACGGTCTGGCGGATCGTGGCCTCATGCTGCGCTACCTTAGCCCGCGCAGAGCGCAGTGTGGCCGCGGCTATCTGCGCATCTTCCATACGGGTTGCTCCGTCACGCACCATCAATTGCTGGCGACGATCTTGCTGCACGGCCAGTTCTGCCTGAGCTTGTGCATCCTCTAGCTGAGCGCGCAGGCTGGCAATCTGAGCCTGTCCAGACTCCACAGTGGCAGCTAGCACGCTGGCATCAATCTCGGCAAGTAGTTGCCCCTTTTTGACCGCATCGCCAGCGGCAACATGGATACGGGTGATCTGGCCGGAGACCTGGGCGCCAACATCCACCGAGCGAACGGGCTGCAAAGTGCCAATGGCAGCGACGCTGGATTCGATGTCGCCACGCTCGACCTTGGCACTCTGCCAAGTGGGGGCAGACCGAGGCTGCGACAACATCCATCCGGCAGCGACCATCACACAGACAAGTATCACCAGGACGAGCTTTCCCCCACCGGGCCAGAACCGGCGTTGCATGGAGCCGACAGCCATTAGCGGGGAACCTCGAAGCTGAGCGTGGCGGTGTGGCGCACGTCGTCGTATTTCTTGCCGTTCAGGGTGACGCTGCCGTTGTTTATCCGGGCAGTGACTTCGAGGACATACAGGCCCGGGATATAGGGCACAAAGCTGACAGTGCCGTCCTTGGCGGGGGTCAGCGTACGATGCCAGCCTTCGCTGGTGTCCACGTTGACCTGGCTGGCTGCCACCGGCCGTCCTTTGAAGATGAGCTGGTAGGTATTGCCGCCGGGCTCCGTGGGCACCAGTTCCAGATCGTTGACGGACTTGGTCTCCGTTCTGCCAAAGCGGGCCTGGTAGTAAGTCAGCACGCCATCGGTGCTGGTGTGGGTGGCCGTGAAACGCATATCCCCCGTAGCCTTCGGAACACCAAAGTGATCCGATACCTGCTCATACGGGACGTCGTTGGCCTCTGGCAGTACTGCCTTGGCATCCCGCAACACAGGCAGACTCTCCAGTGGCTTACGCAGCTCGCCGGCAAAGACCTTCGCACCATTCGCCTCGGGTTGAATCCAGAGGTAGTCGGCGCGCGCCAATGTGGCGACAAGCCACCCTGCCGTGAAGACCACGCCGGTGCAGAGCCACCGCAGCGTGGAAGGTCGTGATGAATGGAACGGCAACATAACCTGTCCTTTTTTCTAGTTTTACGGCGTGCGCATCCAGCGCGGCGTGCGGCTGCGGGGAGGCACAGCGATTTCTTCCTGTTCGACGGTGACCTGCAATCCCGGGCCGGTGTCAAACAGCACATAGAAAGGCTGCGCGGGTTTCTTGAAGGTCCAGGTGGAGTCAACGCCCAACTTACCTTCTAGTAGCGGTACGCCATCCAGTGCGATGACTTCCATGCGAGAGCCCTGCATCTCATCGCCGTCGTTGCTTGCGCCACGGCAGCGCACGGTGGACTCGTCTAGCAAGAAGCAGCGGGCCACAGGTTCATGTGCCGACACTGAGGCACTACCAAGTGCGAGGCCCAAAGCGAGCAGCCACTGGACTGTCATTCGTTCAGTGCGAAGCATGAGCTTTCCTCTGTTCATCGAACCACAGCACAGTGGCTGGCGAAGCCTGATCCATGCGCAGTGCAGTTTGGTAAATCTTGCCGTCCTTCCCAACAACGGTGAGCCAAAGCTCGCTGTCGGCGTGGGTGGTGGATGGCAAGGGGATCTCCACGCGTCGTTTCCAGCTTTGCCCCATAAAAGCCATGCCAACGGCACGCGCCGAGCGAGGCTTGTTGACCTTCAAATAGGCTTGGCGGATTTCGCTATCGCAGGTCTCGCAGAAACGCAGCTGATATTCCTTCATGGGGACATCCATCTCCATGACCTCTGGTGCTCCTCGATTGGCTTGCGCGAAGGTGAAGGACCATGGACCCACCGTGCCCTGAATCGCATCGGCGCGCTTGAGCGGCGGAACCTCCATACGGGCCAGCGCGAGCGCGAAGCCAACAATCGTGAGAACGAGCAGGCCGGCGGCGATCACACGGCGCGCGCGGGTCTTCTCCACGGCAACAGGCTCTGCTGGAGGTGCTTTTGCTTGGCGCACGGGTTGCGCCCGCAATGGTGGCTGCCAAGGCCAGAGGGGAAATGTAAAGACCCAGCTCAATGCCGCAATGCTCAGCCAGCCTAGCCATAACGTGATGCCGATACCTGTACCCAGCGCATCGACAGCCCAAACCAGTGACACAGCCAACAGCAACCAACCGGCGATACGTGCCAGCATCCGCCAGCGCGGTGCAGGCAGGCTTCCCAGCAGATGCTCGGCATGGCGTTCCGTGGCCAGAGCCAGCGCAAAGAAGCCCGCGCAGCTCACAGCCAGAATACCCAGGTGGGCGCCGGTTTGAAGTGAAGCGCTCATGGACGGCCTCCCAACATCAATAGCCATGCCAGGCCCGCGCACACAGCAGTACTCACTGCCATCCCAGCCCAGGCCCGAGTGGCACTGCGGGCGCAGAAGACCCAGATCACTGCGACGGTGTAGATAGCAAAGCTGAGCATGGTGGCCCAGAGCACGCCTTGCGCCCTGGGCACCGGCCACAGCAGTGCCAGCAGCACGGTGGCAGCGGATGCCAACGCGTAGCCGCCCAGCGCAGCAGCGACCACCCGCGATGCGACGGACCAGCGATAGGCGGCGGTCAGTGTGATGGTCTTGCTCATACTGACCCCTTACCCAGCACCGTCCGGCGCATGTGCAGCCCAGACGCGTGCCCGGTTATCACGCGCCGCCGGACCTTCACCGCCATCACGGCGAACAAAGCGGCCAGTGCCAGCATGGTCAGATCAAACCCCGCGAACACCCAATCACGCGCCAGCAGGCTGTGACCCAGGTGCCGGTTGGTGGTCAGTGCATTGAGTACCGGCACCAGTGCGTAGACTAGGCTGCAGCTCCAGAGCAGTTCGACCCAGGCTCGCGCCAAAGGACGAGCGAGTGCATAGAACAGCGTACCCAGCCATACGGCGAACAGGGTGTGAAGTTCCCAGGCCGCGCGGTCTGCCATCTCCACTGGCAGAAGCCGGTTGGCCCAGAAATACGCGGCCACAGACAGCGGTAGGCCGGCGATCGTGGCGACGTTCAAATTTTCCACCAAGCGCACACCAAAGTGCTCCTCGCCTTCGTAACCTGCGGCAAGGTGGTGTTTGCGTCGTTTGACGGTCCATAGCACCAGTCCCGTGCCGATCATGGCGCAGCCCAACAGTCCGGCGAAGAAGTACAGCCAGCGGCCCCAGATGCCTGCAAACAGACCTTCATGCAGGTTCAAGATCACATCTTGCGTAGAGGACGCCCCACCGCCCTTGCGCGCTTCATCGGGTAGAGGGTGCCCAGTCGCGGCATCAAAGCGCAAGATGGGTGGGTACCAAAGATCCAGATGGCCACCGTTGACACGGGCGATCGATATCTCAGTGGGCTCACCCTCGTGACGCTCAACGGTGATAAAGGCCACCTGACCTGGACCCCAGACAGCCCAGGCTTGATTCACAAGTGCCTCCATGTCAGCCGAAGGACGTTCAATTGCGATGTGCTTGTGGCCCTCGCTATCGAATAATTCTTCATAGAAGCGCTCTTGCTCCACATGTCCGCTGCCATATAGCTGGTCTCGGCCGGCAGGCATATAGGTGAACATGAAGAACACAAGCCCGCTGTAAGTGATCATCAGGAAGAACGGAAGCGCCATGACGCTAATAGCGTTGTGCGCATCCAGCCAGGAGCGCTGCCCCTTACCTGGTCGGAAGGTAAAGAAATCCCTGAAGATTTTCTTGTGCGTGATAACACCCGCAACGATGGCAATCAGCATAAGCATGGTGCATACGCCAACTATGCGTATGCCCCATGCATCAGGCATGTAATGCAGCAGATAGTGCATGCGGTATAGCCCATTGCCACCCGTGGTGGCTCGCGGCTCCAGGTCAGATGGCCGCAATGATCCATCCCAAGGATCGAGCTTTTCGCTGACGAAGGCACCAAACTCATGGCCGGGATCAGGCACCAGTTGCCAGCGCACGCCGAACTCTTGCCAAGTTCGGCCGGCCAAAGCCTTATGCGGCAGCGTGATGCGCCAACTCGACGCCTCTGGTGCCATTTTTTCCAGGCGTGCTAACCCCAGAGCAGTCATGCGCAGCAGGTCTTCTTGCGCGTGCGCTTGTGGCTGTGTCCTCAACTGCTCCGGCTGCATCCAACGTGTGATTTCGTACTGAAAATATCCGGCTGTACCCGTGACGAACACGAAGAACAGCAGCCAGCCAACGATTAGACCGCTCCAGGTGTGCAGCCAAGCTGCCGATTGTCGTAATGAACTTCCCACTGATATCCCTGTCTCTGATCGAATAACACTTACGTTGCCACTAGTGTTCGTCGATAGCACTCGAATCGAATGCGAACATTGATCTGCACGGTCTAAACCGTACCCATGGCTAGGGCCCACAACATATGCGAGGCAAACAGGGCTCCATTTATGGCAACCATTTAGTCGCGCTGAGCCCTGGGTACTGACAATGGCCATAGCCGCCGAATCCTGCGACTGCGATGGCTTGCCAAAGCATGGCGACGAAGCCGGCAGTCGAGTGGACAGTGAATAAGGCTGCCGCTCAGTAGTCGTAGCGCAGGGTCACAGCGAAACTGCGTGGCGTTCCGACGAAGACACCGCCATAGTTGTTGTTGGTAGGGATGGATTGGTAGTAATGCTTGTCCAGCGCATTTCGCACGTTCAATTGCAACCGTAGATGGCGGTTGAATTCATAACCTGCATGCAGATTCAGCAGCGTGTAGCCGCCCTGCTGAATTTGAAAGCCGTTGCCGTTGTAGAACATGGCGCTCTGCGCCTGCACACTCCCCCCTACTCGCCACCGCCCCCCGGGGAGTCGATAGTCAGTGGATACTTTGAAGACCTTGCGAGGCAAGGTTGTGTTGTAGTCCTTACCCTCATTTGGGCCTGCTACGTACTTCGGGTCGCTAAACGTGAAGCCTGCGGCAATGTTCCAACCCGGTGTGGGTGAGCCCGTAACCTCAAGATCGATGCCGCGGTTCCGGACCTTGGCACCCTCTGTGTAGCACCGAGTGCCGCCACTTAGCCCACAGGTCGAAGCCACATTCATGGCCACCGGCAAATTGAGCTGGTCGGTCTGGAACAAGGCCGCAGCAGTCTGCAGACGGCCTTCGAAGAACTGGCTCTTTATCCCGACTTCGTAGTTCTTACCTTTCACCGGGTCGAGTAACCCGCTCGGGCTGTAATATTGCTGTATCGAATAGATATCGGTATAGCTGGCGTAGAGCGCATGTGCCGCGCTCAGATCATAGACCACGCCCGCATAGGGAATGAACTGCCGACCGGAGTCGAACGATGCGTTGGTGTACGGACTGCGCGAGGAATAGTCCGCCCAGCTCAGACGGCTGCCGATGATGAAGCTGAGCGCATCAGTGGCGCTCAGACGAGTGGCGACAGACGCGCCTTTCTCGTTGCGCTCCAACGCATAAACAGTGGGCGTACTGCTAAAGCCCGGCCGACGGATGGAGGAGAAGTCGAAGTTGGTGACGTCGATCGTCTGCGACCCCTGCGCCGCATAGATGTCGTAGTCGAAGTTGTCTCTGCGGCTGCTCAGGCCCAGCATGAGCTGGTGTTGACGGCCAAACAGAGTGTATGGGCCAGTGGCATGCAGATCGAAGGCGACCTGCTTATCAGTGTACTCTGCATTCACCCAGGACAGGGTCTCGTTACTGCCCGAGGCGCGCGCAGGGTAGTTGGCCAGAAAGCTGGCGTTGGAACGCACCGCATTGAAGGCAGCTTTCAGATTCCAGCCATTGCCCAGATCATGCTTTAGGTCGCCGAAGACGGTGTAGTTGTCCCGGTTAAGGTGAGCGTCTGGGCCTGCTTGTGACGCAGAGCGGTCCAAGCGATAGAACGAGCCATCTTCCCGCGTATTGAAGCCCCCCCAGTCATAGCCCTGGTGGTTATCTCGCTGGGCGCTGAAGCCGAGGCTGGCCGTCGTTGCACTGCCCAGATCAGCCTCCACGATGGCATAAAGCATGCGGTTGTCGGTTTTGGCGCCCTGCTTGAAGCTGTTGGCCTGGTTGTCGAACACCACGGCGCGACCGCGCAGGCTGCCTGAGGCATTGAGCGGGCCCGATACATCAAGCTGCGTGCGGTAATCCGCCCAGGAGCTGGCCCCCAACTCGGCGCTCATCTGGAACTCACGAGTAGGCCGCTTGCGCACTAGGTTGATGATGGCAGACGGGTTGCCCGACCCTTGGAGCAAGCCATTGGCGCCCCGCACTACCTCCACCCGGTCATAGATCGCCATGTTGTTGAGCGACATGGCGTCGGCTGAGAAGCTCTCGGCCATGCTGGTGGACAGGCCATCGATCTGCAGGTCGGTGATCTGAAAGCCACGCGAATAGAAGTACGAGCGCTCGGTGCCTAGCTTGCTAAAGGTAACACCCGGAATGGCTTCGGTCACATCGTCAAGCGACTGCATGTTGGCATCGCGCATCTGCTGCTGCGTCACCACGCTGACCGATTGCGGCGTCTCGCGGATGGACAAGTCCATTTTGGTGGCCGTGCGCACACTGTTGGTGGTGTAAACGCCGGTGCCTTCGGTGGTTCCATCGCGCTCGATTTGCCCTGTGACAGTGACAGTACCAAGCGTCATAGCCTCCTGCGCTGCGCCTGCGGACTTGATAACAATCGCGTTCCCGTCTTGCACGCCCACGAGGCCGCTGCTACCCAACAGACGATCCAGAGCCTGCCGCGGTGTCAAAGTACCCGTGACAACTGGAGAAGTTTTTCCGCTAACCAACGACGGCTGGACAATGAGCTGCAAGCGCGTTTGCAAAGCCCAATCGCTCAATGCCTGGGCCAATGGTTTGGCCGCAATATTGAACTGAAGCGGAGCAGCGGAAGGAGCTGGCGCTATGCCTTGAGCATGAAGCGAAGATCCAGCCAATGCCAGTGCGGCGGCCAGAGCGAGCGGTGCTGGCCGCAGGGGGAAACGAGACATCAAAGTCCTCCGATGCAAAAACGAATGGTTCTTACTTAGGAAGACGGGGTGAGTGCCGAATACCCTAGTCCCGTAGCAAAAAAATTTGCTGGATGAGTGACACGAACTTGGCGCAGATCAGCGCATGACGATTTCCCAAGTTCCTTGCCCGACCGCTTTAAGTCGAACGGGTAGCGATGCAGGCAGCACGCGCTGGAAGGTAGATAGATCGGTAGGGTTGAACACGCCAGTGATCGGCAAGGCGGCAACGCTAGGGTCATGGATGACCAGCGGCACATCCACATAGCGCCCAAGTTCCGCCAGCGCGACATCCAGTCGTTGGCTATCGAAGCGCACACGCTGACTCTGCCAAGGTGCCACGTCAGCAGGCGCAATGGAACTCACAGATGCCAGTACGCCATCGCGATCACTTGTGACTTGCTGGCCAGCAGAGAGCATCACAACATGGCCGCTAGTTCTCATTTGTGCGACACGCACTTTGCCTTCCTCAACGGCAACATGTACTCCAGCTTCGCCCGGCAAGCTGGGGGTGTACCGCACGGCAAAACGTGTACCCACCACCGTGACGTGTACAGGCCCTGCCAACACATCGAAAGGCAAAGTCGGGTTGGTCGCAACCTCGAACATAGCTTGGCCTTCAAGCAATGTCACTTCGCGTCGATTGCGGTAGTAGGCGACTTCTAGGCGGGTAGCGGCATCAAGACGCAAACGGCTGCCGTCAGGCATCGTTGCTTCCAATTGTTGACCTCGCTTGGAGGCCAATGATTGAACAAAAGTGGGCTGGGCCTGCCAGTGCTTCCAGGCAAGGCCTCCTGTACTTGTCACGACGGTAGCTACGGCTGCCATGCTTAAGGCTGGCATCAGAATTCTGCGGCGCGTTGGTCCGGTTCTGACGATAGTTTCAGTATTGGATTCAGCTTCAGCATGGTCTTGCCTCGATTTGCCAGCCTGAACGGCCTCGCGCGCAGCGCCGCTGGCTGCTTCCATGGCTTGGTCGTATGCCAGGTTGCGCTGCAGAAGCGCCTTCATGTCTTGTGGGATGGCGTCGAAAGACTGCCACTCCGCTTGCCAATGATCAAAGGCAGCACGGTTTAACGAGGCGGCGTTGAGCCATGCTTGAAATGCATGCTCATCTTGCGCGCTAAGCCCTTGGTCTCGCCGCCGGACGAACCAGTCCAAGGCATCTTCCCGAGCAGGATTGCCGTTGGCAGTGGGGGGCAGAGATGGAGTCATGGGACTTAGTTTCTTATATAGGTAGACGTGTCGTGAGCCAAATACCCTAGGCCGGCTGTCGGACTCAATCTTGCTCAGTCATGCCTGGACCGATTCAGTTTCTTGCGTGCAACGGCCGTTACGCCTGGGCCTACTTGGCCTTGTGTACGGACACGTTCACAGGCATCAAGTGCATGCTTAAGGTGTTGCTCCACTGCCTTGACTGAAATACCCATGCGTTCTGCCACCTGCGGGTAGGTCATTCCCTCAAAGCGGTTGAGCATGAATGCCTCCCTGCAACGCAGAGGAAGTCCGTCGATAGCCGTCACCAAACTTAATATGCCTTGCTGCGAGGAAAGTGCCGTCTCGGGCTCCAGCCCTACCGGACCAGCAACTTCGACAGGCTCTTCATCGATAGAGGGTACTTCAACGCCATCGCGGACAATGTTATGCCGTTGATGGTCGATAGCAAGATTGCGGGCTGTCTGATAGAGAAGTGCCCGTCCGTTGTTGATGGCTGTACCTGAGGCTTGCGCCGCATAGATGCGGGCATAGGTTTCCTGCGTTAAATCAGCTGCGACAGAACGATCCGCCACCTTGCGAGACAAGAAGTTCAGCAGATCACGGTAATAATGCTCAAGCACAACTCGACCAATGCGATAAGTATGGGGATTGCATTCGGAAATTTGGCGTCGAGATGTGGCGGTGGCTGAACCTATGCGCGCTTTTAGATGGGAATCCTTCTCATTATCTGCGATACAGCATCCCTTCCTGAGCTGTGGGTGTGTTCGCTGCACAATTGTTGCAGTCACTGACCTGGGTCCGCAGCAGGGAGCTGCCCGATCATGCTAGGCCCACCATTGAGTCCGGCGTGAAGGTCTTCTTTGCCGCTCCACACTGCCTCTGGCAGCGCAACACGAATGAGAACACCAACGGCCTGCAGCGCCGTTGAATCCACGGTCGACATGAGCCTATCGCTGCGCCAGAGGCGCTCCTTCGTGCCTGTATGCAGAGAACCGCGCAATCGAGCGACATGTTTCAAGGGCGAAGCAGCCATTCAGGACCTGTGGCGTTCAACAACCGATGTTGCTGGTTGCGGTCGCTCAAGCACTAGACCCTGAATGACTCAGATCAGCCTAGACCTGCCGTTCACGGCTACCGACCGGACGACAACTTCTAGCCGAACTCAGTCGGTCACGACCAGCAGCCTGGTCAGCCACACCGGCAAACGCGGTCAGTTTGACCGGAATATGCAGCCGATCACGGACCACTGCTTGAGCGGCTTTCACCGGCCACACCAGTTTTTGGAGCGTCCCCTGTCTTGAGCGGCAACTTCGTCCTCGGGGTCGGTTGCTTGGCTCGACGCGTCCCCTCTCTGGCAATCGCTTCTGCCTGCAATGACAGGTGGCACGCCCGTAGTGGCGTCAGGCGCTGCAATAGGGCACGATGCCACCTTGGGTAAGGTGCGGGTGCCGGTGCAAGCCGAGCATGAAGCCGTTACCAGTCTCGTCGTGGACTGGACTGCCAAGTGGGCGGCTACCGGCACCAGACCGACACCGACCTGCGCGAGGCCCCGCAGGCGGTATTCGTGTCACTCGCGACCCAATGGACCGGCAAGGCATTCAAACCTTCTCTGACGCCTTGCGCTGCACCTCGGGTGTGCGCTCGGAAGAGGGGCAGACCAGTGCCAACAACTTGTTCATGCGCGGTCTCCTCACGGAAGGCAAACCTGCCTGGATGGTCTGCGCATTCATTCGGGTGGGTATTTCGGCTGCTTTGCGGAAACACCTTTTGCTTTGGAGCGTGTCGAGGTGCTAAGAGGCCCGGCTTCGACTCTCTATTGCTAGGCGTCTGGAGGCGGCGCCGTCAGTTGACCTGCATCTGGGCCTTGCGTGCCACCTCGCCCAGTCGTTTGTATTCGGACTGTGTCAGCGCTTCGAAGGCTGGTGCCGCAGATCCCTTGGGGGTGAACCCGGCCTGCACCAGTTTGTCCTTGACGGCCGGATCGCTCAGGGCCTGGTTGATGGCAGTATTGAGTTTGGCTGTGATGGCGGGGTCGAGCTTGGCTGGGCCATATACCCCGAACCATGGGTCGACTGCGTAGCCTTTGAGTCCGCTCTCCGCGATTGTCGGCACATTGGGTAACGATGGACTGCGCTCGCTACCAGCCACGGCCAGTGCTTTGAGCTTGCCTGCCTGAATGTGTGGCAGGGAAGCGGGCAGGTTATCAAACATGGCGGGCAGGTGGCCGCCAAGCATGTCGGTGATACCCGGTACGCTGCCTTTATAGGGCACATGGACAGTATCCAGGCCTGTCATTTGCGCAAACATCACGCCAGCCAGGTGCATGCTGGTTCCGGCGCCGGCCGTACCGTACTGAAAGCCTGGGTTCGCTTTGATGTAGGCGATGAGCTCCTGCACGTTGTTTGCCGGGAAGCTCTTGCCCACTTCCAGCACGATGGTGGAGTAGCCCAGCATGGAAACTGCAGTGAAGTCCTTGCGGGGATCAAATGCCATCGATTTGTAGATGTGCGGGTTGAGCGCATTGGTGGAGATGGCTCCGAAACCGATCGTGTAGCCGTCGGGCTTGGACTTGGCCACTGCATCCATGCCGATATTGCCCCCGGCGCCAGGCTTGTTCTCGATCACCACCGGTTGACCCAGCGTGCGTGCCATGTGCTCGCCCACGACTCGTGCCACGAGATCGGTAGTTCCACCAGCCAGATACGGAACGACAAAAGTAATGGGCTTTTGCGGAAAAGCAGTTTCCGCGTGGACGGTTGCCATGGTGGTGAGCGTGCCTACGGCGGCGATGGAAGCAAGTATCTGTCGACGGTTCACGGGGTCTCCTTGGTAGTTCTAGTGGGTAGCATTTGAAGTCGATATCCGGAATCTGCTTGAAGCAAGGCCTCGGAGGCCGTTATCGCCCGAAGCAGGGTGACAAGCAGTGTATTTGTTCAATGCAGCCCGTGGGAGCTCAGTCTGGCAACTGCTGAGCAACTGCCAGGTGCAGATGTGGTGCAGGCGCTGGCAACCCATTGACCTGTAGCCAATGGAAGCCTCGAAAGGGGGAGGGGGCCTTCATAATCAAGGCCTCCAACTTGTTCGAGATGCCTACCTTTTGTTATGGATAAATTGTTGTTGCAGCAGCAGGTGCTGAAACGGCTGGCCGAGGACCTTCTGCAAGTCGAGCAGGCAGCGAGGGTCGCCCATGAAACGGCGACTCATGAGGAAAATATTGCCGAAAACAAATACGACACATTGGGTCTCGAAGCTGCCTACCTGGCTGCAGGCCAAGCTCGTCGCGCAGAAGCCATCCGCCAAGCGATGGCCAATTGGCGCCAGTTCCGCCCGCAGCCCTACAACGCCAGCCAAGGTATACAGCTCGGCGCACTGATCTGCCTGGTGGATTCAGACGACAAGCAACAACAGATCTTTCTCGGCCCGGATGGGGGGAACATGAAGTTGCTCAACGGCGCTGAACTCATCCAGGTCATCAGCAGCAAAGCCCCCTTGGGCAGGGCTATGCTGGGTAAATGTGAAGGCGATGAGGTGTCGGTACAGGTCGCGCCGCTCCGACAGCAGTTCGAGGTGCTGTGGGTTCATTAGGCCCCGAGCAAGTTCACACTGGATGGATCGGAGATCATTCGTTTCAGACCCTTCAGGCCAGCTCATGGCGAGGAGGCTGCGGGCGTCATGAATTCCTGGAGCAGACATTCGATATGAGCGCCAGATCGTCCTGCGCCTGATTTCGGGGTCACAAGTGAATGGACGAAAGAGCAGCTGTCTGCGGCCAAATCGAGCATGGTGGCGGTCATTCGGCGACCGCAGGGCCAATGCCATCCCGGTATTCTTCTGCCCGGAGTCGACGTTCCCCAGGCGTCCCATGTCCTCCTCCCTGCCAGATACAAGCTTCAATATGGGGGCGCAAGACTCTCATGTGCTCTCGCTGATGGTTCCACTCAGGCTGGGAGAACACCGCCGAACCGGAATCTGAAAACTGGCTTGTTCATGGCGAACTCTTTGTTGTCGAGGAGCCCTATTCGATGTCCCTGCGATACTGACCAGGGGTCACCCCCAGTTGCTGTCGGAAGGTGCGATTCATGTGGGTTTGGTCAGAAAACCCACAAGCACTGGCAATCTCGGAGAGCGTCATTTCGCCATTTTTAATGAGTGCCTTGGCCTGTGCAACCCGCAGATTCTGTCGATATTGGTTGGGCGTTAGATGCAAGGTCCGGGTGAATCGCTGGAAAAGTACGGTACGGCTCAAGCCGACATATGCGGCCAATTCTCCGAATGTGAAAGGCCGCTCCAAGTGGGAATGCATATATTCGTCCACTTTTCTGAGTTGAGACGCTGACAGCCGTACGTCGGCATGAGGGGGCTCCTTGCCGTCAAGTACACAATGCCGCTGGAGGATGTGGCTGCCAATGGCGCGTGCGAGGTACTCGCCGCGCCAGTCCTGATATAGACCCTCTAAAAGCATCTGTTTGGTCGCGCGCATCAGTTGCGACAATATGGGGTCGGTGGCGCCGAACGAAGCCTTGTAGTGAAATTCCACCTTTCCTAAGTCGAATATGTCCTCGGCCACTTCTCTGAGCACACTATCCTTCAGGAAGAAATGCAACGTGCGAGGATGGTTGCCTATCGTATCTACAACGGCCTCACCGGGCGGAGTTATGACCAGCGACTGAGGCTCAAGCAAGCCTGCAAAATTTTCCCCCTGTGCATTGCGCTGAATGTCTGCTGGAGTCAGCACCATCGCAATCCATATGCTGGAGATAGGTCGGTGCTCAATGGTGTGCGGGGACTCCTGAGTAATCGCTGCCGCTAAATCGCCCCATCCGCACCCTTCACTGGAATGAAGGATCTTGATGCTATCAATCTGCGGAAGTGAGGTTTCCTCCAGTCTATATTCAAGCGCGGACCATGACTGCGTACGCAGGCGTGAGGCAGAAGTGGATTGCTGCGGAGGATTCCAAACGCCTGAATAGCTGTTTTTCTTACTGCATTTTTCCATGGTTTTTCTGATGGTCGATTGTTGATTTCCCAGAGAGGCTGTTGTGTGGATCTCGTGGATATATAGGGAACTGAGGAAATTTCCTGTTGCTCAGGAGTGATCTCTCCAATGGAGCGCATCGGTTCCATTTTCAGAACGGTCACCAAAATATGTACGGTAAATCAATAAGCAGGATGCATATACTTTTTTCCTGAAACTCATCATTGATAATTCCTGGCGGGATCTGAGGTGTAGTGCAGGTGCTAAGCAGGTGATTGAAGCGCAAAGTTGGATCACTATTATTCATGAGCGGCAAGATTTGCCATTTCAGTACAAAGCAGACACTCCTACCTGGTTTTCAGTTGCTCAAGATTACTGCAGGGGCATTGATTTCTATGGCTGTTCATCCTTGCAAGAGAGGTGAGTTATTGGGTGATTGTGAGAACTGAATGGGAATGATCTTCTTGGCTTTGGCAATTGCTGTTTGTCTCTGTGCTTTGGCTTGCATGCGCAGCTAACGCAATGGATTGCCGCCGATCAAGAGATTGCATTGAATTGAATGTCATTTGACTGAAATCTGCATATTTCACATGTTCAGCAGGGGGGAGGTGGTATGTATTTCTTGATTCTATTGGGTGCAGTTGTTTCCGTATTGAAGTTAATGCGGTTTGAGCCAGTTGTGGATTGGTCGTGGTACTCATTAAGTATGGTTTTTGTATTTTTGTTGTTGTGGTTGGTTTTGGCTAGAATTCGCAGAAATCGGAAGAGAATAGAGCAAAACGCCAACGAAAACGATATCGACTCAAATGATACGGATCAACCGGAAGTAGGCGTTTGGGGAAATATTCATGAATGGGAAAGGAATAGGCAATAAAAATCATGATAATGAGGGGGTTGTTAATTCCGACGCCAACAATATTTCCCATGATTAATCCATGGAACTCGGATTGAAGAATGCACTTTACGCACAGGACTCCTTGGTTTCTATAAGAATAGTCTTATTTTGAAATTTTGCTGTGGGAGTTTTTCTGGGTTTCTGCCTAAATTCGCGCCCTGAATTAAATAAAAACAGAGTATCAATGCATAAGAGTGAGTGTGTGAGAGGCTTCACACTGATCGAACTTCTGATCGTCATAGCCATGATGGGCATCCTGTTGGCAATCGCCGTGCCTAG
Organism: Comamonas sp. AG1104; assembly: GCF_003350425.1. Classification (NCBI taxonomy): domain Bacteria; kingdom Pseudomonadati; phylum Pseudomonadota; class Betaproteobacteria; order Burkholderiales; family Comamonadaceae; genus Comamonas; species Comamonas sp. AG1104. The sequence continues at coordinate 48,087 of NZ_QQAS01000012.1, forward strand.
CTATAGCGACTACCTCAAACGCGGACGCATCGTCGATGGCCTGGTGCCTCTTGCGGACATGGGGGCCAAGCTGGAGCAGTATTTCCAGGATTACCGCAAGTACACCGGTGCCTGCGAGGCGGACTCGATCGCGCCTTTGCCTGCGGAAACCAGCCACTTCAAGTACACCTGCTCCCTGGACGAAACACCCCCCAAGGTCACCGCCACAGGCAAGGGCAGCATGGGTGGTTTTGTCTTCACCATTGACACCAAGGGCGTGCGCAAGACTGCTGCAACGCCTACTGGCTGGACGAAGCCTGAAGCAAATTGCTGGTCTTCACGCAGGGATGGAAGTTGCTGATGCGCCGCGCCGCCGCATTCCAGGGAGTACAGGGCTTCACCCTGGTCGAGATGCTCGTGGGCCTGGGTCTCACAGTCTTCTTCATGCTGATGACGCTGCCCAGCGCCAGCGCCTACCTGACCGACGCTCGCATCCGCGCGGCGGCACAGACCTATTACAGCGGCGCACAACTTGCGCGCGCCGAGGCCGTACGTCGCAATGCCGAGGTACGTCTCCTGCTGACCGATGATCCCCGCGCTTCACAGCCCACTGCCAGTGTGAATGGCCTCGGCTGGGTAATGCTGGCAGGTGGTGGCCCGCAGGGAGTCGACTGGAGCACGCTCGAGGGAACGGAATGGGTTGACAGCAAAGATCCGCAGGAGGCACGAACCACGGGACTGCGCGTGGCGGCCAACGAGGCCGTCGTGCAGTTCGATGGCCAGGGTGCGGCCTCCGTCAACCAGATCGTCAAATTCCTGGGCCCCGCAGCGGACACCTGCTATCCCCAGGGTCCCCGCTGCCTGCATGTCGTCATATCGCTTGGCGGACAGGTTCGTTTGTGCGATCCAGGCATTTCAAACAACGGAGATAACCGCAAATGCTGACTTCGCCCGCCAGTACAGGCGCAAGACAGGGTCGCAACCAGCACGGCATTGTGCTGATCGAGTCACTTGTATCCATCGTCATCGTCATGACTGGCATCCTCGGAATTGCCGGGCTGACCATGAAGTCTGCGACCTGGGCCGGCCATGCGCAGTACCGCACGGAGGCGGGCATGTTCGCTTCGCAGATCGTGCGGCTGATCGAACTCAAAGTGAGCCGCAGCTCGCCAGAAAATCTGGCGAACTCGCTTACAGCGTTCCAGCACCAGCCCGATGGCGAGATGTGCGACTTCAGCGGCAATAGCGCAGGAGACTCCACGTTCAAAGGCGTGCTCAAAGCCGCACGGGGTGAGCAACCCAACGTGCATGGCCTGCCTGGCGCCACGGCTGCCATGCAGCAAGTCAGGATTGATGCAGCGCACGACAACCGGATCACGGTCACGCTGTGCTGGCAAGGGCCCAATGACCCGGCCGTGCGCAACTACCAGATCCAGGCTTTCGTGCACTAGGGCATGCCAATGTACAAACGCAAGCGCCCATGCGCAAGGCCACCGGCGATGGGTCGATCCCTCGGTTTTTCCCTGATCGAAATCATGGTGGGGTTGGCCATAGGTCTGGCCAGCATGCTGGCCATCTACCAGTTGTATGCAACGTCCGAAGGGCGGCGGCGCACCATCGTCTCGATCAGTGAAGCGCAGACGGCAGGCTCCATGGCATTGTTCGCCATTGAACGCGATATCCGCTCGGCAGGGCTGGGGTTTGCAAGCATCGACGCCCGCTATCTCAACTGCTCAGTGAAAGCGTACAACAGCGGACGCAGCACGGCCGCTTTCGACTTCCCGCTGCTACCTGTGCGTATAGCAGACGGGAGAATCTGGGTGCTGACCGGCTCTTCCAGCAATATGTTTGCCGGTGCCCGCTATGTGGGCAGCAGTGGCGGTGAGTTCAAGATGGAGAGATCGAATGCGGGCTTCCAGGCCGGCGATGTGATCCTGGGCACCAGCGACAGCTTCACCGACAACTGCCTGCTGATGGAAGTGACCGCCGGGGCCGACCCGACATCCGCGACGGCAGCCGCCAACAAAAACAAAGTCCATCGAAAGACCGGCTCCTACCAGGATTTTTACCAAGGCCAGGAGGTCGATGCCACGCGCAATGATGGCGCTCACATCAGCCTCCTGGATTCGAGCAAAAGCAGCCTGGGCGAAGGCATGCTCTACAGCCTGGGGCCGGAGCCGACCCTCACCGTCTGGAGCGTGGACGAGAAGAAGCAACTGACCCGCTACAACCATCTCGACGAAACCGAGACGGACAAGGTCGCCGTGGCCCATGACATATTGCAACTTCAGGCCGAATACGGCTATGACGCCAACGCCAATGGCGCGATCGATGAAGAAGCCGAATGGACCGCCTCGCTTTCTCCCGATGCAACCAGGTGGGAGCAGATTCTTGCTGTGCGTATCGCCGTATTGATGCGTATTCCGCACTACGAAAAAGACAAAGTCACCAACTCCGCCCCCCGCTGGGCCAACGGCACCAAGCAATTCAGCATGGGAGACGGGGATGAGTGGATGCACTACCGCTACCGGGTATACGAAAGCATTGTCCCGCTGCGCAACACGCTATGGGGACAGCAGCTATGAAAGCCGTGCATTCACCCGCACATCGCCCCAGGCCCCCCAGGCAGGAGCCGCAACGCGGCGTCATCCTTCTGGTCGCATTGATCGTGCTGCTGGTGATGACGCTCACCGGCCTGGCCGTGATGCGCACCTCTACTCAGGGCGCCGGCATGGCGGGCAGCCTTGCGCTCAAGCAAGGGGCCACATCGGGTGCCGACTTGGGACTGGAGAGAGGCATGGCCCAGCTCGATGCGCTGTATTCCGCTGGCAGTGCGACGCTGGAGGCCGATGCCGACGGTGGCTACTTCGCCAGCCATGACCCCGGGGCGCCGCTGGACTGGAGCCAGGCCAAGCTGGTCACCGAAGACGATGGCCTGGGCAACAAGGTGGAATTTCTCATTCACCGGCTGTGCAGGGACGCCGGCCGCTGGGATGCGGCTGGCCAAAGCTGCGTGCTGCCGCAGGAGCTGGATTGTCCAGGCTCCTCAGAGACGGCAGGCAGTGCTTCCTCTTGCAACGCCCGCCCCATGTACCGCATCACGGCACGGGCCACGGGCCCGCGCAGCACCCTAAGCCTGGTGCAGATGACCGTGTATTGACCGTGGGTGCTCATGGCTGGCGGCAAAACGCAGGCCGTGGACAGCTCGGCATGAATGCAGACCAACAGACAGACCGGCAGACAGACAGACCAACAGAAAGACAGGCACTCGGGCTACCCGAGATTGGAAAAGGGAGGTTCGAGATGCACCAGAAACTGACATACAGGCTGCGGCCATTCGTAGCAGCGTCGCTGGCAGGGGTCGTCAGTTTGGGCATGCTGGCCTTCGCCGGCCGCATGGCCGTGGCCGACGCCCCGGCCCAGGATGTCGTGCAGATATCGGACACGCCGCTGGGCATCATGGCCGATCAGAACAAGCCGAACGTGATGCTGCTTCTGGATACCTCTGACTCCATGCAGTGGACCCACATGCCCGACGACTGGGAGCCGGACGGCACCACCTACTTTCCCGTTGGCTACAAAAGCGCGCTGTGCAACACGCTGTACTACAACCCGCAAACTACTTATGTGCTGCCCAAGAGGCCTGATGGCCGGGATATGGACACGCCTGCGTTTGAGAACGCCTGGAAGGACGGCTACGACCAGTCTCTGGGCACGGTGAATCTGTCTACGAACTTTCAGGCCTACGACAACGACACCCGCCGCAGGGCGTATATTGAAGATCCCGCCCAGCCAGCCTATTACTTTCGATGGCAAAAGTACCACTCGGTATATATAGCGGAGCCTCAGTTTGAGGAGTCCTCCCAGGTTTCCGGTGTTTGCAACAAGATCGACAGCAAGCAATCGAAATGGAACTCAATGCGCGTGGACGACGGCACACTGCGCGTCGGCGTGCTCAGCGAACGCGTCTGGGGCGGCGGCCCAAACGGACATTGGGTACGCACAGCCATATCATCAGACACCCAAAAGCAAAATTTCGCCATTTGGTATAGCTATTACCGCACGCGCATCAATATGGCCAAGTCGTCGGTCAGCCTGGCTTTTTCCACACTGAACGACAATTTTCGCATCGGCTTTCTGACCGTGGCCAATCCCGGTGCCGGGCCCCACAGCAAGTTTTTACCGGTCGCTGACTTCAACACAGAGGGCAAGCAGCAGTGGCTCGAGGCCATACAGACGGTCAAGACTGGCGGCACCTCGCCCGCCCGCGAGGCACTGGCTCGCGTCGGTCGCTACTATGCAGGCCAAAGCGACAGCATCAATGCCAGCATGACGCCCTTCGTCGACCCTGTGGTCTCGGCCTGCCAGCGCCACTACGCCATTGTCACCACTGATGGGTACTGGAACATCGGGCAAGAGAGCGCAGGGCCTGTGAAGATCGATGGCAAAACCCTGGTCGGCCAGCAGGACGGCCCGCCAGAATCGCTGACCGATGCCGATGGGCTGCGCCCGCGGCCTATTTTCGATGGCTCGGTCAAGGGCACCAAAGACGTACACGATGCCAGCGTCAGCTATGACTCGAAGTCGTGCAGCTTGGGCTGGAAGGTGACGACGCCAGGCGGGGGCACCAAGACCGAGACCATCTACAAAAAGATCGTCAAGAAAGACGTTCTCAAGAAAACCTGGCGTACTGCCACTCTTCGCTGGATGAAGAAAAGCACGAGGACGCTGCGAGAGCACTTCGGAAAAATCGGCGACATGACGGAGCAACTGGAATGGCCCAAGCGCGTCCAGTCCTACTGGTATTCGCAAAAGACAGAGAAGGTCACCCGCAAGCTCTACAGACAATTGATTACCTGGGACTATGTCCGCAAGTCGCAATACCGCTGGAAGTTGACAAGCACCTGGAGTACGCAAACACAGACGCCCTGGGCTTCGGCCCTGGCCATACAGACCCGGCAAAAGCGCTATTTCTATTGGTACAAGAACCCTGCCGTGGGTGAGCAGGACCTCAAGACCACGGACAAAGCGGTATGCGATCAATTTCCAGGCGGCTGCAGGCTGGAGGGCAGCGACCAGGGGAGCGTGGTGCAGTTCTGCTCTGCCGGTATGGACGGATTCTTCTTGGTCGAGTGCGAAACCTTGTCCGTACCCGTCATCGCAAAGGATTTTTGTGACAGACATGGCCAGTATGTGGAGGGATGGGGGCTCATCCAATGTGACGGTACTACCTCGGTCGCACCTTATTCCGGGCCTGTTGCCGCTTGCGGGGCCATTCACCCGGATCTGCGGGACAAAATCCTGGCTGCATCGCAAGGGCATGCCAATCCTCTTTCAATGGTGCAGTTCTCCAACTGCAACGCGAAGCACAAGGAAGAGAAATTCGTCACAGCCGACGAATGCAAATCGGTTCAACCCAGCAAGGACAATGGATTCAAGACGACCAATTGCAGAAAAGAGGAGTACACATCGGTCACGGACAATAGCTGCCAGATTACGACGACCCCCGTGCTGGATGCATCCAACAACAACCTGTATTACGAATGCAAGAAGTATGCTGGTCAGGAGTGGACTCCAGTCTGTACCCCGGGTCCCTTGGACGATAAACCGGGGCGCATGAATACCCAGTGCGGGAGCCGTGGGGACCCGGACCCTCTGCACACCGCGAATGTTGCACCGATGTTTTGCAAAGACGGCAACATTTTGAATGGATATTTCTGGGAATGCACGCCCTTGCCGATCACTTGGAGCGGTCCGGTTGAGAAGAGCCCTTCCACCAATACCTGCCGGGAAGTTCCTTCGGAGGGGCTGTCCTGTGAGAAAAGAAACAGTATCTGGCGGCCTGCGCAGACCTGTTCGGATGAGGTTCCCTCGGCAAGCAATGGCTGGATCGGCCGCGAGTGCAAAAACAGAGGCGACGTCACAGACCCGCCATCATGCAAGCCAGAGCCAGGCAAGGAGGGCATTGTGCCGCCGGCGAGCCGTCCCAAGGCTCCAGGCACCTGCACACCGCAGGACGCCACGGCAGAAAATGGCTGTATTGTCAGCTGGTGCACTATTGATGCCCCCGATCCGACTGACGTTGCAACGAATCGGTGCGCTGCCAGCCTCCCTTCGGCGGCCAATGGTTGGACGCAGACTACATGTACCACAGCCTCCGAGCCAGGCAAATCCGTGCCTTCCTGCTCGGGATCATTGATAGACGGCTTCAAGCAAATTACCGACTGTATAGACAAATCCGAAGCCACGGACATGGCCTACGGCACCTGCGAATCCTCGCTGGATGGGGGCGGGAATCCAACGCAAGCCAATGGCTGGACCACCAGCAGTTGCAGCAAGGTCGATGAAGGGGCAGGCGGCGGACTGACCTACCTGCAGTCCGAAGCGGACTTTGCGGCTTGCGAGGCCAGCAAGAGCAAGGCTGCCAATGGTGTCGAAATCCAGTGCATCAAGGACGGCCCCCACACCGTCACAGTGCTCCAGGGTGAAGCCTGTATCCCAGGCTACAACGCGAGCACGAAAAAGGTGACGGACTGCTCAGGCGTGGGCCAGTCCACAAGCGAAATCGTGGCCGACGAACCTGCCAATTGCTCTGCGCCGGCCTGCGTGGAAGCCTTGGGCAGGCAGAAGACCTACGCGGGCAGCTATTGGACCGACAAGAAGGTGATGACCGGCACGGTCGAGACGGAAACGACGACAGGTAAAAAAAATTACTTCGACGGTGACCTGGAGTCCCCTCCAAGATGCTATGCCCCTGAGGAATGGGCGGCGCTGCTTCCGCTTGAACAACCCCCGGGAGGGCGGCCGCAGCCAGGAACGCCCCCATGGACAAAGCTTCCCGCGACCCACACGGCCTGCGGCAAGCTGCCCTGCGAAGTGTTGAATATGCAAGACGCCCGAGGAGGAAGCACCAACTCGCTGGCCGACGTGGCCCAGTATTACTATGCGACCGACCTTCGCCCTGACAGCGACAATGTGGTGAAGCCCGCAGGTAACGGAGCGGAGGATGACAAGGCTGCTTGGCAGCACATGAGCACCTATGTGATTGGCATGGGCGTTTCGGGGAACCTCAAGTACGACAAGAACTACAAGAATGGTGCGGGCGATTTTGCCGACCTGCGCACGGGCAAGAAGACCTGGCCGATCTGGCCCATTGAGGGCACGACGAACTACGATCAACGGCAATCCATCGATGATTTCTGGCATACCGCCGTGAATGGCCGGGGCCTGTACTTCAGCGCCAATGATCCCAAAGCCATCGAGGCCGGCCTGAGCGAGGTGTTTACAGACATCCGCGCAGCCACGGGTTCGGGGGCCGGCGTGGCGGTGTCCTCTGCGCTGGTAAGTGCCGACAGCCACTACGCCTACGGCGCCACTTACAAGACCGGCCGATGGTCTGGCGACCTGCTGGCCTACAAGATCGATCCGCAATCGGGCCAGCGCACACAGATTGATGGCTGGTCGGCACGGGCCAGGCTCGATGCCCGTGATCAGGCCAGCGACCCCCGCACGATCTACTTCATGGACGGCAGCAAGACGCGAAAGCCTTTCACATGGAGCGAGCTGGGCAGCCTGCAAAGCAACTTTAGCGGCACCCATGCCTCAAGCCGTCTGGCACAGTACGACCAGATGTCGACCACGCAAAAGGAGGCCGCCCTGGGCCAGAATCTGGTGAACTTCATCCGTGGCGACCAGAGCAAGGAGGGCTTCACCAAGGACCAGAGCGGCAGGCTGTACCGAACGCGCGAGAGCAGGCTGGGCGACATCATCGGCTCGCAGCCGCTGTATGTGGGGGAGCCACTGCGCAAGTACCGGGATGCAGGCCATAGCGCCTTTCGGCTGGCCCAGCGCGGCCGCACGCCGATGGTGTATGTGGGCGGTAACGATGGCATGCTGCATGCCTTCTATGCCGAGGTGGACCCGCGTGCTTCCGGCATCGAAGGCAGCAAGCAGGTGCAGACGGCTGCACGTGAGGCCTGGGCCTTTGTGCCGACGACCGTGATGCCGGAGCTGCCCAGACTGGCCAGCGTCAGCTATGAAGGCGGTCACCGCTACTTTGTGGACGGCTCTGCGGTGACGGCCGACATCCAGGCCGGCGGCACCTGGAAAACCATCCTGGTGGGCGGATTCAACAAGGGCGGCAAGGGCTACTATGCGCTGGATATCACCAACCCGCAGGACCCCAAGCCGCTATGGGAAGTCAACAGCACGAGCATCTCCACCATGGGCCATAGCTTTGGGCGGCCACTGGTGTCCAAGCTGCCCGACGGCCGCTGGGCAGTGTTCCTGACCTCTGGCTACAACAATTCGGATAACAAGGGGTATCTCTATGTGCTTGATGCCAACGACGGCAGCATCATCCACACGATTGCCACGGCAGGCAGCGGCCTGAGGGAGATCAACAACTTCGTGCGCAACCCGGCCACCGACAATACGACGCAGCTGCTGTATGGCGGCGATCTGGAAGGCAATGTCTGGCGCTTCGAGTTCAATAAGGACGGCTCAGCCAAGAGCGCGAAGAAGGTCGTTCAACTGGTGGACGAAAGCAGCAATCCCCAGCCCATTACCACGCGTATGGAACTGGTGCCCACTTCTGCGGCGACCGAGAGGCCGCGCATCCTGGTGGGAACCGGCAGGCTGTTTGGTTCATACGATCTTGCAGACAAGAGTACGCAAAGCGTCTATGGCTTCGATGACAGCATGGATGGCATGTCGGGGGAGTCGCTGCGCAGCCGGCTCAATCAGATGCTGCTGGAGCCCAGTACCGGAGCGGGCGGCCAGCGCACGCGCACGATAAGGTGCTTGGGCAGTTCGACGGACTGCAAGGATGATGCCAAGGGCTGGTACGTAGATTTGCCCGACTCAGGTGAGCGCGTGAATATCGACATGCGCTTAGCCAACACAACCCTGGTCATCGCCAGCAATGTGCCTTCACCCGATGTGTGCCTGGCAGGCGGCTATGGCTGGATCAATTACCTGAACTTCAACACTGGTCAGGCCGTGATCCAAGGGCCGGATGGCAAGGGCGATGTATCGATCATTGTGGACGGCTCAACGATCTCGGGACATGCCACCACTACCACCGGCGATGGCAAGGCAACCGATCACATATCGACGACGGGCAACAGGGACAGGCCTTTGGACATTGACATTCCCTATGCTTCACCCAAGCCGCTGGGTAGACGCATTAGCTGGCGTGAACTGGTGAAATAAGCATGAGGGGGCCTCTGCAAAACCTCGTTTTCTGGAAATTCAATCCAATCCAATCCAATTCAATGCAATCAATAGGTTGTGATGGATTGGTGCATGAAAACAGGGGAGTGCAGATCCTCCTTGGAGTGGCTGACACCACCGAGCCACGAAATGTGCGCAGATAAATGCGCACAGGTAAATGCGCGCAGATGACTGGGCTTGAGCCTGAGCAAGTCTTCGATGTGAACTGCATAGGCCGCAGGCTTCCTGATCTTCCTGCCGGGCTCGGTCATCATGGCGGTGCTCTACTCTCAGCTGTCGGATTCCGTGGCCATGCTCCGGGCCGGAGCGCTCGTGGGCCTGTTCGTCAACGGCATGATGGGCGGCTATGGCGCCATGATGCGCGAAGCCTGGCCACTTCAGTCGCCATCGCAGACAAGCTTTCGCGCAGGGGAGCTTGACTGTATGAGTGCGAGGAGCGAAGTGATGGCGTGAAGCACTTCGAGCTTTTCGACTTTGCGCCAGTTTTCAGTCTCGACGCAAACGCTCCCGCCCTGCCAGCCAACGAGAACCAGCCAGGAATCGGGCTTATGCGCGACATCCTGCATTGCTTGCTCAAGCTCGGTGCGAAGGCGATGCAGCTGATACCCTTCGATGACACCGCCACCGTAAAGATCAATCAACTCGCCTTTGTGGCGTTCGAGGTTTGCTGATTCAAAGTAGCGGTAAAGGAACCAGTAGCAGCCGTCGTCATTGAAGGTGACCGGCGATATATCACTGCAAGGCGCCTGGAGGTTGGCATGATCGGCCAGGTACAAGGAGAGGGACATGGCGTGTCTGATGTGCCAGATAAGCCAACTGCAGAATGCGGGTCGGCTTGACTGAAAGGTTACCCTAGGGCGATATGAGAGGCGCAATGAAGCTCAGTTTGATGGCACTTTCAATTGTGGCTGCGCTCCTGCTTGCAACCCGAGGCTGTGCAGGCCTCAACAGCTACTGGTACGAAGGCTACCTGCCTCAGGCGATTGAGGTTGAAGAGCTACTGTTTATAGAAGACAGTGGCGGATTGAGAGAAGGTTGCGGAGCAGCTATCTACAAAATGGATGGGCCATCGCTGGAACACATTCGCACGAATGGGCTTGATGCTTTAAGAGACGCCAAGCAGGCCAGGCGGCATAAAGCGCGTGAATACAGTGACTGGAAGGAAACACCCTACATCGAGCCGAAGGACGAAGTGGTTCGAAACGGCTGGCTGACCGGTATGAACGAGGGGTGCTCGGATATTCCCTCCGAAATGGAGCGCGGTATCAATGAGGCGTTGAGAGAACCCGGCTCCTTTTATGCAACTGGGCATGAGTCTGGCCTGATCGTCATTCCCAAGCGTGGGTGGATCATCTTCTCTCATTTCGGATGAAGATCGCTTGCGACCCCTTCGGTTGCATGTCCCTCCTCACCGCCATCCGATATTCGATACCTGTGCTGAGCGTCCGTTTTGCATGCCTGTGGCGACGGGCTGTGGCCGGGGCCTCCATTTCACCCATGCCTCCGAAAGCGGTCGGCCTTGAACTTTCCCCATCGGCCGCTTCATGCCAGGTATCGGAAGAAGACGGGGCCGCAATGAATCACTGATTGCAGCCCATCAGGCAGTTCGTTCAGGTTTACAGGATTTTGAATGGAAGCTCCGCTTGTAGTCGAAGCTGATTCATATTGGCTTCACCTTGCGCTTTATTCGTTCGATGCACTCCGTAGCGCAACTGCAAGCTCAGATTCTTTGCCGCCCCATGTTGCACCGTGTATCGAACCTGAATGTCTCGCTCCCAGTGTTTGCCGCTGGCTGCCGAATAGCCGAGGTAGCTGGCATACACTGCGTTGAGACGGCTGTTGTCGATACCGGAGCCTCTGGTGTAGGCCACGCCTGCGCTCAATCCAGGGGTTGCAATGGAGCTCAGGTCCACGTCGTACCTGAGCTGCCACGAGGCTTCGCGCGGACCGTTGAAGTCGGACAGCTGCATCGCGTTTTCCAGCCAGATGGAGCCGCGATTCACATAGTCAAACGGGTTGTTCCCGCTGACCTTCTGGTGGCCGAGACCGAATTTGTGGGCACCTATGGCGTAGCTGCTCATCAAGCTCCAGGTGGTGGTGTCGATGACGCCGGACTTTGCCCTGCCGGTGTCGGTGCTGCGATAGATATTCAGATTGAACGACAGTGAACGCTTATCTGGCAGAGGAAGCTTGTAGAAACTTCCCAAATACGCGGTGTTCCAGTTGTCCGCGTATTGCCCGTAGTAGCTGCTGAGCGTGAGGTTGGTGATGGGCGTGACCCATGTACCGCCTATAAAGCTGAAGGAGCTGCCGGTCACGCCCGAGTAGTTGGCCTGCAGATCGGCGCCGTTCTTGCGGGCGTTGCGGTCAGCCCAGCCGGTAAAGCGTCCGGCTTGCAGTGTGAGCGCAGGGATGTCTGTGCTGATGACTTGCCAGCCTCGATTGCTTTCAGGCAGCAATCGAGTATCGGACGAACTGAAGAGCGGGGACCTGGTCCGCATCTCGCCCACCTTCAGTTCGGTGGCTGACATTCGAATTTTCAGCGCAGCGCCGGCGCGCCCAAAACGATCGGCAATCTCTTGTCCATCCCTGGCCACGTAGCGAGGTGTTGCGCGTGCATGGTTCGCTTCGGTGCCTAGATTGAGGGCGCCATAGGCATGCGCATCAAGCCCCACTCCAACAAGGCCCCGTGTGTAGCCTGATTCGTAATTGAGCATGAGCCCGTAGGCCGATTCGCGAGCAAGGGTTTGGCCTCTTTGCCCACTTGCGGCGCGAAAGCTGCTGCCATTTTGATAGTCGAGTTGCTCTGAAAGCATGCGGTTTTGCATGATGAGAGAACTGCCCTCGGCAAAGCCTTTGGCCTCTTCCTGTCCAATAGCGAAGGCTTTGCCACCGGCCAGGAGGAGGGCCGCGACGATTGCAGGGCAGCAGAGGGTGGGGCGGGAGGTCACGGTAGATTTTTCAGGGAAGGCAGCGTGCATGTGCTCTTGCGTTCTTGGACACATGGTTTGCTTGCTTGAAGGGAAGAGCTGGAACCACGTGCGGGTAAGCATAGAATTGGTATGATAGTGATAATTCAATATCAATAGAGCAAACAGCTTGTCACCTTCTCCGTCTTCGCTAGCGAGTGCTGGCCGTCTGCAATCGATCGATGCGCTGCGTGGTCTTGTCATGCTGTTCATGCTGCTTGACCATGTCCGTGAAACCTTTTACCTGCATCTGCAAGTACCGGACCCGATGGTGGTGGCGGAGACTTCGCCCGGCCTGTTCTTTCCGCGCATGCTGGCCCATCTGTGTGCGCCAGTGTTTGTGTTTCTGACAGGCTTGGGGGCATATCTGTATGCCAGCCGCCATGCCGAGGCGGATCAGGCGAGTGCCGCGTCAGGCTTCCTGTGGCGGCGCGGCCTGTTCTTGGTGCTGCTGGAGGTGACGGTAGTCAACTTCGCCTGGACTTTTCAATTTCCCCCCGCCAGGATCTTCCTGCAAGTGATCTGGGCCATTGGTCTTTCCATGCTGGCGCTGTCGGTGCTGGTGTGGCTGCCACGCAAGGCTTTGCTGCTGTTGGGCCTGGTGCTGGTAGCAGGGCACAACCTGTTCGATAGCCTGCATTTCCCGCCGGATCACGTGATGCATATCCCCTGGGCAATCCTGCATGACCGTGGTTGGCTGGAGCTGGCGGGCTTGCAACTGCGCACGTCCTATCCTGTGCTGCCCTGGATTGGCGTGATCGCCCTGGGCTACGGCATTGGACCGTGGTTTGGCAAAGCCTGTGACTCGACGCAGCGCAGGCACCATCTGCTCGTTGCAGGCGTGAGCTGCCTGCTGGGCTTTGCTCTGCTGCGCACGCTGAACGTGTATGGCGATGCACCTTGGCTGGCCGGTGCGGATGCGCTGCGGACGGTCATGTCCTGGTTCAACGTCACCAAGTATCCGCCTTCACTGTTGTTCCTGCTATTGACGCTCGGCATCGGATTGCTGCTGCTCAGAGCGTTCGAGAAAGCCACCGGTCGCCGCTGGCTGCAGCTTCTGGCCACGCTGGGCGCCGCGCCCATGTTCTTTTATGTGCTGCATCTGTACGTGCTCAAGTTCATGTATCTGGGTGCAATGGCGGTCTGGGGGACCAACCAGGGACAACTGTTCGGGCTGAGCAGTTTTCTTTGGCTATGGGTGATCTCGGCGCTGCTGGCCGTGGCCTTGTATCCCGCCGTTCGCTGGTTTGCTGCACTCAAGCAGCGTCGACGCGACATCACCTGGCTCAAGTACCTGTAGGGGCCGGTCAAGGGGCGAGCCAGGGCACAATATTGCCTCCCTCGCTTCCATGACATAGCCTCGCCACAATGACCCCCTCCAAGCAACGATCCACGAAGCAGCGCGCGGCTATTGAGCAGGCCATGACGAAGGCCGGCAGGCCGCTTGCGCCACAGGAGGTGCTGGAGCTGGCGCAGGCAACGCTACCTGGGCTGGGGATTGCGACCGTGTACCGGGCTCTCAAAGCGATGGCTGAAGAGGGTTTTCTTCATGAGGTCCACTTGCCTGAGCGCACGCCCATGTATGAGGTAGCTCACCACGGCCACCACCACCATTTCCAGTGCACCGTCTGTCAGCGGGTTTTCGATGTACATGCTTGTCCCGGCGACCTGGCGGGCTTGGCACCACCTGGTTTTCTGGTCGATAGCCATGAAATTACGCTGTATGGCCGCTGTCGTGAATGCGCATCCACCTTGTCGTGAGTGTGCGTCCCATTTGCCGCGGCGATGACCTCTCTTGCCGGTAGCCGTCTTGTCGGCCGGCCTTGAATACCGATTCCATCCCAGAGCGGCCATGCAATCTGTTGCCATGTCCGACATCAACTGGATGACTGCTTTTGCGTGTGTCGAAATAGTGCAGCAGACCCTTGCGGACATTTGCAAGCGCACATCTGCAGCATGCCCGAGACCGCGCTGTCCTGCTGCGTACGATCACTTTGGATCTTGACGTTGTTTGGAGCCCCAAGGAATAAGTCAGGCTGCCCTGTGCTTGGCTACCCAATATGAGTTGACGAACATTGCAGTGTGCTGCAAAGACTGGCGTATATCCGGTTTGGCTATTCCATGCCTGTTGGCAAATTGCTCGACTGCTGCCGTATCAAAGCGAGTGGTCTGGATAAAGTCCAAGGCTTCAGCGTTCGTATTCAAGAGGCGTGCGATGGGAGGAATACTCAGCAGCAACTTCAGCAATCGCAGTGAAATGTGATGCCTGGGAGGCTGCAGGCCCATGGGGTGTGCCACCTGTCCCAGGAGCTCCCGCAAGTTGGGACTTTGGCCATCAAGCGCCAGCAGTTCCTTGCCCACCATGGCAGGATCGAAAGCACAAGCCGCCACCAACTCGACCAGGTAATCCACGGTGACCAGTGGCAGCCAATGCTCGGCGGTACCGGGCACTGCAGCTAGCTTTCCCTGCGCAAGATTGCGTATCAGCGCCACCAGCGGCTGACCGTCAAGGATATGTCCCGTGCGGCTGTGGCCACAAACCGTTGCGGGGTGAACTACGGTAGCTTCCCCGCCCTGGGCGGACATGAGCTGCAGAGTCGCAAAGTGCGCCTCCAGCTTGCTCGCCTCGTAAGCACCGACGCGCCGGTAGACGGCAGGCCAATTCGTCAGCTCCGGATGACGAGGATCAATTCCGATGCGCAGCAGATGTTCATGATTTTTCAGCATGTAGCCGCCGATCATCACCAAGCGGCTCTTTTGCCCAGCCGCCAACAGCGCCACGCGCTTTGCCCCTTCTACATTGACCGCACGAGAATGCTCCAATGAAAGCCCCCAAGCGAAGTGGGCACCCAGGTGGAATACGACTCTGGACTGCTTTAGCACTGCCTGGTCGGCAGGGCTCAGCCCGAGGTTGTCCCGCTCCAGGTCGCCAGCAATGGCAAATATCCGGGTTGCAGTCCCTCCCAGATTGTCGACTTGCTCTCGCAGTGCAGCCAGTCGCTCGGGGCGACGCATCAACACCCGGACGGTGTGACCCTTGGCACTCAGGTTCGCCAGCAAATGTTGACCGATGAAGCCGGTCCCTCCCGTGACAAAGCACTCCACGCTCATTCTCCTGCTCCTTGGTTGGGTGAGAAATCAAATGTAGAGTGTCGACCTAACTCTATAGTCAAGCGGTATTTTCATGAGAATCGGCGAACTTGAGACCCGCAGCGGCGCCAGCCGCCATACTTTGCGTTACTACGAGCAAATCGGCCTGATCTCGCCAACGCGACGAACCAACAACTATCGCGTCTACACTGCGCAAACTCTGCAGGATCTGAACTTCATCCAGCGCGCGCAAAGCATGGGTTTTTCGCTGGGGGAAATAGGCCAGATTCTGAATGCACAGCGGAACAAGACGATCGATTGTGCTGACGGCGCCAAGCTCATTGAAAAGAAGATGGCGGAGATCAGACAGAAAATCGCCGACCTCAAAAGCATTTATCGCTATCTGGATGAAGAGCGTGCAAACCTCGAAGCCAGCGCTGCCAGACAACTTGAGCTGCAGCAACTGGCCAAGGCTTCGAGCTGAGCTGTCGGTATCCAGGAACGGCAGCTGCCGTAGGCTTCCGGTTTCAAGCCCCGCTCAAGTATTTTCTAGATCCTTGCGGCCAGACCCTGTCTGGTTCAGTGCAGGCTTGTGCGTCCTCTCTGTTAGCAAGTTCTGCCAAGCAGACCTGAGGCGACAGCACGCGAGGGTCTGCGATGGGGCGATCTGCGACTGTCGGTCCGGCCAGAAGCCGTCGGTCACCACCTTTGCGTAACGGGCTGCTGCAGGCTGTGAGCGGTCTGTCGCCGAATGGCAGACTCAATGGGGCAGCGCCACAAACCTGAGGTATCCGTTAGCGGTCGTTCGCGTCGGCCAGCAGTCGACCCATTGCTGTTGTTCGTGCTTCGTCAACAGGTGTCTGTTGTGCAGCGATTGCTGCTGCTCGTTGCCGCATCGCAACCTTTCGGTTACCGCTGCATAACAGCCATCCGAGCATCGACGCTGGCGACTGTCCAACGACATGTTTCAGGGGAACTGCGGACAGTGACCATTAAGTGCAGGCCGATGGTTGCTGGATGTCCGCTGTCACGTCGTGCGAACAGGAGCTTGCGACCCTAAGCAGTCATGCGCTAGCGCCCAGTTCCAGCACCATGGTTTGTGCCATAAGGCCCGAGCCTTCACGTAAAGGCTCAGCATTTCCGACAGAGAGAAAGCCTTGTGACGTATATAACTTAAAGGCTGGGGAGTCAGCGACGGTTACGCCCAATTGAACGTGTCGCGCACCATTCTTTCTTGCCCATGTAAGCGCTTCCGTGAGCAAGGAACGTCCAACACCCAAACCGCGGGCTGCAGGATCGACCCACATCTGGTACAGACAAGCAACATTTGATTCCTTTTCAGAAATCTGAGCCCATATCAATCCGTGAGCCTGTTCGCCACTGACTGCGAAAAACACCTCGTTACTGGGTGATTTTGCAGCCGCAGCAATGCGTATGGACCAGCTTTCGTCGGTCAATAAGATTTCACGCTCCCAAGTACTGCCGAAGGCGTCGGGAGAATCCTTTAAAGCGCGCAGGCGAATATCACGGTACTTCTGCCATTCGTGGGCAGCTATTGGTCGAATAGAAATCAAGGCTTGCTTTCTGACTGTAGCTATCTAACGAGGCCGCATTTACCAATGTTTTCATGAGCCAGTTCGGGCACATGGAAACCGTCGAATCGACAATACTTTAATCTGTCCCAAAGGCTGCTTTTGGCCGAGATGTTGAGTTCATGGCTATGCCAGGAAGCTGACAGTCATAAGGCTATGGCAGCCGAGCATCACTAGTCGCTCAGGCGAGTCGAAGCCCGCGCATCCTGTGTGCCCCTCAACTCGATGGGAGACCATCATGGGATCTACAGGTAATACCGCTTATCGCGAGCCGTGGAACAAGGGCAAGATCGTCGGGCAGAAGGCTCCGTTCAAGCTCAAGGACATCTGGGCGCTGCGCGTAAGGCTCCAGATGGAAGGCCGGGTGCGCGAGCTTGCTCTCTTCAACTTAGGCATCGATAGCAAGCTGCGAGGATGCGACCTCGTCGCCCTCAAGGTTTGGGATGTATGCCACGGCGACCAGGTGGCATCGCGCGCGGTCGTCATGCAGCACAAGACTCAGCGTCCAGTGCAGTTCGAGATCACGCAGGCTGCCCGTGACGCCTTGCAAGCCTGGATCAAGCTAGCTGGGCTGAAATCAGAGGACTTCTTGTTTCCGAGCAGACTACACAAATCTCCACATCTAGGGACACGGCAGTACGCCCGAATCCTCGGTCACTGGGTTGACGAGCCAGGCCTGGACCGCATGGAGTACGGGACACACTGCGATGCGCAGGACCAAGGCGGCACTGATCTACCGCCGCACCAAGAACCTGCGCGCTGTGCAGTTACTGCTCGGCCACTCTAAGCTGGAGTCGACAGTGAGGTACTTGGGCATTGAGGTCGACGATGCCCTCGAGATCTCTGAACAGACGGAGATTTGCTGTTGCCGCTGACGGCCACACCGGAAACTGCGGCCGGGTGGCCGTCTTCAACGGCTGCAATGCGGCGCTGGGCCAAACTGGTACTTTCGGCCAGGAGCAGTCGTTTAAATTTGACTCCAAGCTCAAGTACTACTCAAATATGGAGCGATGTCGCCTGTGCTTGGCTTAAGCCATCAGGAGCTGGAACTCCGTTAGTTGCTCACAAAGCTAGTCTGCATCTGCTGGAGCAAACGCGTTATCCAAATCCTCATGGTGAAAGGCTGTAAACGGTGAGTCATAGAACTAAGACATCACAGACTCAATCAATGCTTTGAGCCTGTCGCATCAGCTCACAGCATATCTCCCCAATCTGCCCAACAGCCCCCAAAAGCCGAGGTGTGGGATCGTTGGCACAATTTAGACGAAGATAGTTGGGCAGATCAGCCTGCGGCGTAAACAGTTGACCGGGGCTGACGCCTATGCCCAACGCCAACGCGCGTCGGTATACCTCCATCGCATGGATCTGGAGCGGCAGCTCCACCCAAAGCAAAAAACCTTGGCTGGGAGTTGTCACTCTGACACCTGCGGGAAAGCTAGCCTCCACCCGCGCCATGACGGCCTGAACCGCGGCATGAATGCGAGATTTCAAGCGCCGTAAATGCCTGTCATAGTCACCACTCCCCAATATCTCGCTCAAAGCCGCCTCCAACAGCGGCACGCCTGCCCAGTCCCCAGCCAGCCGCGCTTTCAGCACTTGTTCGTGAAAACGTCCAGGCGCAATCCAGCCAATGCGCCAGCCCGGTGCCAATGTTTTAGAGACAGAGCTGCAATACAGCACGTTGCCGCTGCTATCGAAGGCTTTACAGGCAGGTGGACGCAAAGATTCTCCTGCGAGATCTCCATATACGTCGTCCTCAATCAAAGGTACGCCGGCTTGCTCCAACAAGGCCACCAGTGCACGTTTGTGCTCTACCGGCATGCAGGCTCCTAGCGGGTTCTGTACAGTGGGCGAAGCCAACACCGCTTTAGGTTTGTGCTTTGCCAGAGCTGCTGCCATCGCATCTGGCACCATGCCATAGTGCGGGTCAGTGGAGATTTCTAGAGCTTTCAGGCCCAGGTCTTCCAGCAACAACAATGTGCCGAAATAAGCCGGGCGCTCAATCGCCACTACGTCGCCAGGCTTGCAGACTGCACGCAACGCCAGTCGCACGGCTTGCGTTGCGCCAGCAGTCACCACGACATCTTCCGGGCCAAACTGCCCGCCCCATTGGGAAGCCCGTGCCGCAATCTGGGCACGTAGCTCTGATCGCCCTGGCGGCATGCTGTAGGTCTGCCCATGCCCCTGCAATCGACGCCCCACAGTCTGCAATGCGCGCTGCAATGTCGTAGTTGGCAGCCAGGTGGGATCAGGTAGCGCAGCGCCCAGTGGTATCAATCGCGTGTCAGCACTACTGAACAAGGAGCGTGCCAAGCCTGCCATAGTCACAGGCAAAGGGCGCGAAGCCGGCCAAGAGTTCGTTCTAGGTAACAGGCACAAGGCGCTATTGCTCACTTGAGGCACAAAGTAGCCAGAACGTGGTCGAGCAACAATCAGCCCCTTCGCCTCAAGGCAACGCAGCGCCTCCAGTGCCGTGGGCAGACTAACCTGCTCCCGCTGCGCCAACTTGCGTGCGGAAATCAAGCGGTCGCCGGGACGTAACGCACCAGATGCCAGTGTTTGGCGCAGCGCCTCGGCAATTCGGAGATAGTGCGGCAATGAAGGGGTGGCGAGAACCACTGCGTTTTGCATGGACGTTTCACTCAATCTGTACAGGTAGATTTTCAATCATTCTGCTTATACAGATAGTGCGATTCATGCTCTATCTTTCTGGATGCAATTTCACCAAGGATTTTTCATGCATGCCAGCAATTTCGATCTGCCCACCTACTTACAACGCATTGGCTACACAGGCAATTTCGCTGGTGACACAACCACCCTGCACTCGTTGATGCGCCAGCAGCTATTTACGGTTCCATTTGAAAATCTGGATGTTCAAGCCGGCAAAGTCGTCTCGTTGATACCTGAAGATATCGCCGACAAAATTCTCCAGCAAGGCCGAGGCGGCTACTGCTATGAGGTCAACGGACTGTTTGCAATGGCGTTACAAGCTCTGGGCATTCCCTACCAGTTCGTCGCCGCGCGGCCCATGTTTTATCCGGCACGCAGACCTAGGACCCACATGGCCGTGATTGCCGAGGTCGAAGGTCGGCGCTGGCTGTGCGATCTGGGTTTCGGCAGCTACGGCATCCGAGCACCAATGGATCTGGAGCTTCTGGATATAAATATTGAGCAGGACAGTGACACCTTTCGGCTCACCCGTGACGAGCGCGGTGAATACCTGCTCAAAGCTCAAGTAGATGGTGAGTGGGCCAACCAATACGGCTTTGATCTTTCACCTCAGGAATGGATCGACTTCGTTCCCGCCAACTATCTCAATTCCACGCACCCTGAAGCGATCTTTGTGCAGAAGCTAGTAGTTGTGCAACACCACAGCAGTGGTCGTAACATTTTGCTGGGGGACATGCTTAAGACGATCACAGATGGACGTGCTGAGAAAAGGCAGCTGGATCCGAAAGAGGTTGAAGAGGTACTGCTCAACCAGTTCAGGCTGCCTTCCATTCATTGAGCACTACTGAAAACGAACCTCCACAATGGGTCGTTCCAAGATGGTCGCAAGCGGCCGGTGAGGATGATCGCCCGGCAGGTAGCTTCAGGCTGGTTGTAGCCTCTGAGATTTGGCAAGCCTGTGACCGCTGCCGCCAATACAAGTCGTTGACCTGCTATCTGGCCAGACGTGCGCTGTGCACCTCAAAGCGGAAATTGGCTGGATCGTAGTGCGCCAGACAAGGTGAACGGCAGCTCCCGTAAGCTGCGAACTGGTGGTGACGACCCATTGCAGACATTCGCAATTCATTCGATGCCGAAGGCGGTCGGTTGCAATGACTAGTTAGAGCTTGTGCCATGCGAAAGTCAGAATTCCGCCAGACAGCGCCAACAAAACAACAGCCGGTATGAGCGCAAGTAACCCAACCAACCTGGCCCATTGACTACCGACAACGGCCTCAACTTGGACAGACGGTCTTCTCAACGAGGCGTGGAAAACGCGCCAGCAGAGCGCTGAGCACCCTAGCATGGAGATTGGTAGAACCGCAAAGATCGAGAAAAATAAAAGAGGGAGAGCCTTGCCCAACGTGACAATCGTCAGTACAAAACTCAGCACAATAAACCAAAAGCTGAACCCAATCAGCGTCCCGACTAGTCCTTCGCCAGTACTTTCAACGATCGGAGTCAATTCGGGTTCCATGAACTCCGACTGGTCAGGAGGAGTTGGAACTTGCGCCATGCGAGTTATAACGACTGAGGCAAGTCGACTGCCATCGGCGGATCGACAAGACCGATGGGTTAGACCAAAAGGCCAAAAGAGAACCCCCAGACTTGGCGATGGGCGTAACCCACGGAAAAGCACCGCGCCACCGAGGCTCCGCAAAACTACGAAAACCATAGCTACTAGTGCTTACTGTGAAACGACTAGAGCCTAAAAAGGCTTGAAACTGGCAAAACCTACGCAGGCGCAGCACTAACAAACCCCAAAAACCCAGCGAATAAACACTTGAGAAGGTAAATGGTGTTTGAATATTCATAGGCTTAAATGGACAGAAATTAAAGCGGACTAACTAGTTTTAAGAAGACATACAACAAGCATGTTTAGTTCGCCTAATACTGTATGAGCTTGCAGTTCAACAGGCAAATTAGCTGTTGCCGCCTTAAGACAATCCTAAAATTTTTGATCTCAGTCTTTGGTTAGTACAAAAGTTCAATGACCAAATGACCGCTACTGGCCGAACGGCGACTGTCGCTGTTCGGCACAGAGCCGCCGTTCGCACACATCAATTGCAGTCAGTTAAAAAGGGCGCGCCGAATTGAGGGCTTCGCAGCTTGGCCTTGCTATTGATAGAAGCTGGAGGGCGAGACCCCGAAATGTCGACGGAACATTGCAGCAAACGCGCTGGCACTGCCGTAGCCGCAGTCGAGCGCTACTTCGATGACCTTGTTACCTGCAGCAATCCCGCGCAGCGCGTGAAGCAGCCTAGCCTGCTCACGCCACTGAGCGAACGTCATGCCAGTCTCCTTGGCAAATAGCCGGTGCAATGTTCGCTCTCCCACATGGATTGACGCTGCCCATTCCGCGGCATTCGACGAATCTGAGGGGGTTGCGCTAAGTTGGTCGCAGATGCTGCGAAGCCGCTCATCCTTGGGCATTGGCAGATGAAGCGGAAGGGTCGTTGAGACGCGAATCTCATCAATGAGCAATTCCAGAAGCCGTGCGTCGCGGCCTTTCGGCTCGGTGTGGAACGCAATGCGGACCGCCTCCACGAGCAGTTCGCGCAGCAGGGGTGAGACGTTGATGACGCTGCTCTCATGCGGCAAGGTCGTTACCTTCGCGACATCGATGTACGCCGTGCGCATAAGCACGTCGCCGGCCATCGTGACGGTATGCCGCAGGCCCGTGGTTATCCAGAGCGCGCGATTGGGAGGGACGATCCAAGACCCCGCGTCGGTGTGCACCACCATAACGCCCTCTGTAGCGTAGAGAAGCTGGCCTTTAGGGTGGGAATGCCAACCCGTGGACATACCGACCGGCCACCTGCTCTCCATGACGACGACCGGCCAGGCCAGGCTGTCGTACTGCTTGTGTTTATGGGATGGATGCGTTGCCATGGCAGAAACTCTACAGGTATTGGCAGATGAGCGTGCGACAGCCAATCGGCAAGGACGTAATCTCCAAGTTCAGCCGTCCAACGGCTCAGGTCCAAAGCACTTGCCTCTGTAATTCCATGACCGTCAGAACTGCCACTCTCTCCACATCGGAAGCACCTTGCATCGCGGTGCCCGACGCCAAGCCACAGGGATTCCTTCTCCCTATCGTCGGGGGCGCTGCCTTTGCCCACCTTCTCAACGACATGATCCAGGCCATGCTGCCTTCGATCTTTCCCATGCTCAAACAGAGCTTCTCCTTGAGCTTTGGGCAGATCGGAATCATCGCGCTGGTCTATCAAGTCACGGCGTCGCTGCTCCAGCCCTGGATCGGCCTGTACACAGACAAGCATCCCAAGCCATACCTGCTTCCTTCGGGCATGGGGATGACCTTCATCGGAATCGCGCTCCTGGCTACGGCCAGCAGCTACGAGATGCTGTTGGTTGCGGCAGCGGTGGTGGGCGTCGGCTCTGCTACTTTTCACCCAGAGGCCTCGCGGATTGCAAGGCTGGCGTCGGGTGGCCAGTTTGGAACAGCGCAATCCACTTTTCAGGTAGGTGGTAACACCGGCTCCGCCATCGGCCCCTTGCTGACTGCGGTCATTGTTATCCCGCATGGTCAGCCAGCGGTAGCGTGGTTCATGGTGGTCGCACTGGTAGCGATCTTCGTTCTGTATCGCCTCACAATCTGGGTACGTCATCACGGAACAGCTAAAGCCAAGGTCCTGTCGAAAGGCCATGGCGAGGGGCTGGGCCGCGCTGGCGTGATACGTGCGATTTCCGTTATCTGTGTGCTGATGTTTGCGAAGTTCGTCTACATCGCATCATTCACCAATTACTTCACGTTCTATCTGATCGAGCGCTTTCAGCTCAGCGTGCAGACGAGTCAGCTGTTTCTCTTCATGTTCCTCGCAGCTGTGGCCGCAGGAACCTTCGTAGGCGGACCTGTTGGAGACCGCATTGGCCGCAAGGCTGTCATCTGGATTTCGTTTATTGGCGTCGCCCCGTTCGCTCTTGCGCTGCCTTATGTCGGTCTTGCCGGGACAGCCATCCTCGCCATTGTCATAGGCTTGGTAATGTCATCTGCCTTTGCCGCTCTGGTGGTCTACGCACAGGAGGCCGTACCCGGTCGCGTGGGACTGGTATCTGGACTGATGTTTGGGTTGATGTTCGGCGTCGGTGGAATTGGCGCAGCCGGACTGGGTGAGTTGGCAGACGTACACGGCATTGTGTGGGTCTATGGCGTGACCTCATTTCTGCCGCTCCTTGGCTTCGCCACAGCGTTTCTTCCAGAAACTCAGCGAAAGAAGTTCTAAAACTGCTGCATCGCTATACGCCTATGTCCGCTTCCCGCAAAAGTGCCGAATGGCAGGTTGTGTCCGAAGCTTGAGTTCGGTATGCGCCCTGACAGCAGTCATTCGACCTGTTCTCAGGAAATTGCTCGATAGGCCGCTATCGGCCGCCAGCACGAAATGGTGCTCTCGGCCAAGAGCGGTCGGCCGGCGCTGACTCCCGAGCGACGGCATTTGGCTGAAACCATCCATCAAGTTCTAGCGGTTCGATGACTGCTTATGCCAGCACCAGGGGTTCGATGGAAAGCAGGCTTCAGTCACCGTGTTAGCCAACTGCAGATTGACCTTGAGGCCAGGAAAGTCAGCCTAGCATGTTGTGCAATGGCCTCTATCTGCTATCTGTGCATCCAATCGGATAGCTCGTCAGCATGTTCCTGTTCCTGCTCAAGGATCTGCTCAATCAGACGGCGGGTGGTGTGGTCTTTATTTCCGATCAAGGCAATCATCTGCGTGTAGACCTCGATAGCGACACGTTCAGCAACGAGGTTGGCCCGAATCATTGAGTGCAGATCGAGCTGCTCATCGTAGTCCGCGTGACTGCGGTCAACAAGCGAAGCGGGATTGAAGTCAGGCTCGCCACCTAACTGAACAATGCGCGCAGCGATTCGATCTGCATGGGACTGCTCCTCGTTAGCGTGCACGAGAAATTCATCTGCAATAGCTGGTGAGGATAGTCCGGTAGCTGTGAAGTGATGACGCTTGTAGCGGAGAACGCAGACCAGCTCGGTAGCCAGCGAGTCATTCAACAGCCGGATGATGTCCTCGCGCCAGGGGCTTTTTTCTTCAACGACTGCTCCATCATCCAGGCTGCGCTTGGCTCTTTCCAGTGCTTTGGTATCAATCTTCAGTTGCGCGTGAGCGTGTGTCCTTTGTGCAATTTGGGTCATACGTGGGCCTCTAAGTTGTGCGGCAAACAGAAAAAGACTGCCAGCTCCAGCTAGTGGGCGGCCAGCCGCGTAAGTTCAAAGTAGATTGCATCGCCACGCATGTCTGTGAGACAAGTTCGCATATGTCTCGGTGAAGTGCAATTCAATGTTCAAGGCGCTCCTCGTCTTGCTCGACAGAGGTTGGAATCATTCCTTCTTCACAACAAATGAC
This sequence comes from Comamonas sp. AG1104, assembly GCF_003350425.1. NCBI lineage: Bacteria > Pseudomonadati > Pseudomonadota > Betaproteobacteria > Burkholderiales > Comamonadaceae > Comamonas > Comamonas sp. AG1104. The sequence goes on from NZ_QQAS01000012.1 coordinate 73,038, forward strand.
TTCGCGTGCTCGAACCGGCAAGACTTTCGAATGGCCTGCGTAGGTGTAAACCCACCCTCATTTTTAGGTATGCCTGACGCTGCCATTGGCTCACTAGTTCTAGAGTCAAAGTTCGCCCTGCACAACAGAGGAGCACGCCCTGGCATCGCCGCCGTTGCGTGGGATAACGATCTATTGCGTATGTCTGAAGGCATCGTGATAACAACCTGAAAAGGAAAGTGTCATGAAGTTCAACCCTAAGCTGGCTATCGTTTACGCGGTGGCCACGCTAGCCACATCAGCTTTCGCACTGACTCCCGCCGAACACTCGGCAGAAAAGGACCGTATCAGTGCAGAGTACAAGGCAGCCAAAGAGCAATGCAAAACCTTGAAGGGCAATGCCAAAGATGTCTGTGAAGAGCAGGCTAAAGGCGTCGAAAAGGTATCGTCAGCAGAGCTGAAATACAAAGTCGAACCTAACGAAAAGAATCAGTATGCAGTCGCCAAAGCAAAGGCTGATGCTGACTATGGAGTAGCCAAGGAAAAATGCGACGACTTCTCTGGCAACTCGAAAGATGTGTGTCAAAAGGATGCAAAGGCCGCTCATGTGAAGGCGCTTGAGTCCGCGAAAGTCTCTGAGGTTCGCAAAGATCCGTCTGCAAAGCCAGGTGACATCGCAAACGCAAGAAAGGACGCTAGCGAAAAGACCATGGAAGCGGACTACAAGGCTGCCAAGCAGCGCTGCGACCCGCTGTCCGGTGACGCCAAAGATGCTTGTATAGCGGATGCCAAGAGGCGATTCGGTCAATAAGCTAACGCGATGAAAGCGTAAAGGCGGGGCTTCATGCTCCGCCTTTTTCTTGTGAGCTTGTGGGCTCACGCCAATCTCGAAGCAGGAGCTTTTGAAGAGCCTGACCAGCCTTTGCGTAGAAAAAACTTTGCGCGGAGCATGGCCGACTTGCAGGAGCGAAAAAATACCCAACAAAAAGCCCGCAGTAGCGGGCGAACTCCAGGGGGCATATCAAGCAGTCTTGCAGCGTTTGCAGTCAATGCATTTGAATACTTGGCGATGGTTTGGTTTCCTCACCCAGTTGCCGCTTATTGCATTTGCACTGTTGCTGATAGAAGTTTGGACTCTTGATAGGTTGCCCCATCTGCAGCGGCCAGTAAAGACTCCGATACTGCTTGTTCATCCAAGAGCGGCCAGTATCTTGATGTCCACTGGAAGCGTTGTCATGATCTATTTGGCTTGTTGCTGCTTCTTCTGATCTTGCGGCTGCCCTGGCTGTTGCTGCTTTGGGGCTTGCTGCTCATGCTGCTTCTTTTGCTGATCTGCGGTGTTTTGGTCTTGTTGATTCACGTTGTTCCGCTGGTTGTTTTGCTGTTGCATAACTCAAGTCCTTCAGTCGTAGTGAACAACAAGCGGTTGCTTGCTGTGCTTTAAGCATGAACCTTCACAAAAAACCACTTTGTAGGAAGTCGCTGACCAAACCTGTCTTTTGTAACGTTGATCGTCACCAACCAAGGTCTGCCATTTACTTGCGTCTGCAGTGACAGTAAGGTCAGGATGAAATCGAAGGAGACAGGCAATGAAATTCTTGACTGCGACCGGCCCTGATGCCCCTAATCTGCCCCCATTGAATGACCCGAATCAACCTCCAGGCGTGCCACCGAAGCCCAAGCCCATCGATCCACCTCAGGAAGTCCCTCCCGTAGAGCTTCCTCCAGAGCCTGCGCCTCAGCCTTGATGGAGACTACAGATGCCAAGAGGAGACAAATCCAAGTACACGGACAAGCAAAAACGCCAAGCTGCGCATATCGAAGAGAGCTATGAAAAGCGGGGAACGAGCGAAAAAAAAGCCCAAGAGATCGCTTGGGCTACGGTCAACAAAGAGTCTGGCGGTGGGAAGAAATCTGGCTCAGGCAGAGCCAATGCCAAGCCCAAGTAATAGCAACGCCGGCTCAGCACGGTGCTCATCAAACAGAGCGTTGTGGATGGCTTGCAGTCTGTGAGCCTTGAACAATTCTTTTCGTGGTTACTGGCTCTGGATCAATGGATCATGGCTACGCAAGCTGCAGCACACTTTCTGCAAGCAAGCGCGCAAGCGTGGCAGTGCTGATGAGTTTGCCGCTCACATTCATTGGCACACGCCAGACAAATCTCGGCGCAAAGACGACAGATCTGCTTGGCCGTCTCACTATTGCGAGCCATGGACGACGCAGCAAGACGGCAGATCGCTGCGCAGTCAGTATCAAGCATGATGCAGCGAGTCATCAGCTGCACATCACTTTCTTTAAGACATGCCGCGAAGCATGAGTCGCAAGCGACAGCACAAGCGTTGCATTCATCAATGCAGGATAGATAGGGGTTGGTTGAAATCAAGGCGGACTCCTTTCAAGGCATCAAGGACAGAGGCTCAGTGAGCCGCTATGAAATCAATCAGCGCCCGGTTGAACTCTTCAGCATGCGAGAGGTTGCAGCCGTGCGGACCGTTCTTGATGATGTGTATCTCACTGCCTTTCACTGCATCATGAGTTCTCGCCCCGCTGACCTCCAGAGGAACAATGCGGTCACTGTCACCATGAATGATGAGAGTGGGCACATCAATTTTCTTCAGGTCATTCCGAAAGTCGGTGCGCGAGAAAGACGCAATGCAGTCGTGGGTTGCCTTCGGCGAGGCAAATGCCGCAATCGTCTTGGCATATTCCCGCTGTGCTTCGCTGACCAGCAAGGTTCCGTCCGAACTCGAGAAGAATCTATGAGTGAACTCGTCGAGAAAATTCAGACGGTCTTTGAGGACTGCTTCCTCCTTCTTCACAACGTCCTCTTCGGAGACAGCTCCCTGCGGATTAGATTCGCACTTGAGCAGAAACGGTGGGACAGCAGCTGCGAACACTGCGCACCGGATAGAGGCTGTGCCGTAGGCTCCAATGTAGCGAGCGACTTCACCGCCACCCATGGAGAAGCCCACCAAGCAGACGTTCTTCAGTGCGAGTTCGGTGATTAGCGCATTGAGGTCGCTGGCCAGCGAGTCGTAGTCATAGCCATCCCAAGGTTGAGAAGAGCCGCCAAAGCCGCGCCGGTCATAGGCGATGACTCTGAAACCGGCATCCACCAGAGCGGCAACCTGAGGCTCCCAGGTGCGTCCGCTGAGCGGCCAGCCATGAATGAGCACAACGGGCGGACCATCACCAAAGTCTTGATAGTGCAGTTGCACTGGCTTGGATTTGGATTGGGAAAGTTCAATATATGGCATGAGATCTCCTGTGCAGTTGCGGCGATATAAGAACGCTGCGGGGCTAGGTCGTTCTTCGACTACCCAAGGGGCGGCCATCACTGGCTCTGGCATCTGTATCGACCAGACCTTTCTTGAGGTCCTTGTGGGCTTGCTTCATCTCGGGGTGGGCATTGACTCTGGTTGCGTGCAATGACTGATCCCGCTCGTGTGGCAACTGGGACTCGTTGCCAGGTGCTCTCGCATCACTGTGCTTTGCGAGATTCACCTTGGCTTCGTCGGGGCTGGCCACCGTCAAACGGCCTTTTGGCTTCATAAGCGCCTCCTTTCGAAAGCTCAGTCTGGTGTACTGACAACAACTGTCGTGTAGTCCATACGACCAGACATGTTCGGAGCTGTTAATGAAGTGTCGAGATGCTGATGCCCGGCTCCCGATCTCAAGACCGATATGCCTGAAGTCGCTTGCCAGGACAAAACATCGGATACCACCACAGGGCGGGCATATGCTGTGTCGACCTGTTCAGGAAGAGAGCTTTCTATCCTTACTTTTAGCGAGGAAGAGGTCGTTGCCTCAGGTCACATTTCAAGTTGGCAGGCCCGGACTCGGCCTACAGCAAACCCAATTCCATGTGCTTACTCTGAACCTCACATGTTCACGAAAGGAGTTCACATGAGATTTCGAAAAGCAAATGCCGCCGACCTCTCCAACGATCTGAGTCAACTGCTAGATGACTTGAAGGAAGTCCTGACTACCAAAGGTCGTGAGACAGATCCGGCAGCATCACTGCTACTGAACAAAGCAGCATCAACTCTGGAGAAAGTGAGAGCCGCCTCCTCAAATGCGATCTGTGAATCAAAGGCTGCGGCGGAGGCTGCTGACGCCTACATACACGATTCACCTTGGCGCGCGGTTGGCGGGGCATTGGCTGTTGGAGCACTGATTGGATTGGTGCTCAGCCGGCGTTAAGTCTGTCGAAACTCTCATCAGCCACTGATTAAGTCTGTCGAAACTCTCATCAGCCACTGAGCCTCACTGACCCAATTAAGGAGTTCCTATGATCACCACATCCAGCCTAATCTCATCGTCCAGGTTGGACGGTACCAAGGTATACAACCCGTCTGGCGAAAAGCTCGGCTCGATCGAATCCTTGTTGATTGACAAGATATCCGGCCAAGTTCGCTACGCCGTGATGGAGTTTGGCGGTTTCCTCGGTATGGGCACCGATCGCCACCCATTGCCATGGAGCACGTTGAAGTACGACACGAATCAGGAGGGCTATGTTGTTTCTCTAACCAAGGACCAACTGGGTCAAGGACCTAAATATCCAGCGGACTCTGTGCCTGAATACACAGACGAATACGGAAGGCGTGTCCACGACTATTACGGCGTGCCATGGATCTGAGCTGATCCGCGCACTCTAGCGCTCTTGCCGTGAGCGCTTTGCAACAGCCGCCTCCGTCGACGCGGCTCTTTCAAGGAGTTTGCTATGACTGGCAATCAGCATTCCGCGTCCAATGAGCCGGAACATTGCGCTAACGACAAGCCCTCAGAGAACAAGGCATCTGAGCCGACAATCATTGCTGAACAACATAGAAAGGCACCCGCAGGCCCGAAGGACATCCCTGCCGACTCCGCGGCTGCCAGCGCGCCGCCAGCGTCACCTGAACAGCCTGCCAATCCACGGCCATCACAGCAGCCGCAACATCCAGCTGATCCAATGGACCCTTCGGATCCCAATAGCCCAAATCCGATTGAGGGTGGACGAGAAGAACTGTTTCCCACAGAGCCTGCAAGGCGGCAGCCCCCCAATGAGTAACTTTTGACTTTGCTGAGGACGCATTTGTACCTGAGTAGGTTTGCTCAGCAAAAGTGGATCTGGATTAAGCCAGTATCGGTGTTCAGATGACCGCTACTGAATAATTAACAACAGGTCCAGCGCCAATCTGGGCAGCAACAATTGCTGTACAGCGTACACCTGCAGCCAAGGCGCTAACGAATGCAACGGGTCGATAGCACCAGTTCAGCGCAAGCCAAAGCAGTCACTTTACGGTCGTCAGACTTCAGCGACAGCTTTGAGATGCAGAGCAGACCTTCTGAAAAGTCTTGGCGCAATGACTGCTCTGGGCAACAGTGGTCATTGGCATTTCTGAGGTGAACGGCAGCAATCAGCCTAGACCTGCCGTTCACGGCTACCGACCGGACGACAACTTCTGGCCGAAAGTACCAGTTTGGCCCAGCGCCACATTGCGGCCGTTTAGGACGGCCACCCTGACGCAGTTTCCAGGGTGGCCGCCTGCGGCAACGTCTAATCTCCGTCTGTTCAGAGATTTCGAGGGCATCTTCGACTTCGGTGTCCAGGTATCTCACTGTTGACTCCAACTTCGAGTGGCCTGGCAGCAACTGGACAGCGCGCAGGTCCCTGGTGCGGCGGTAGATCAGTGTCGCCTTGGTCCTGCGCATCGAGTGCGTCCCGTACTCCATGCGGTCCAGGCCTGGCTCGTCAACCCAGTGACCGAGAATTCTGGCGTACTGCCGTGTCCCCAGATGTGGCGATTGGTGCAGCCTGCGTGATCTCGAACTGCACTGGGCGCTGAGTCTTGTGCTGCAACACGACAGCGCGCGGTGCCTGGATCCCAGGATGCTCTCCCATCGAGCTGAGGGGTATACAAGATGCGCTGGCTTCGACTCGCCTGAGCGGCCGAGCGATGCTTGGCTGCCACAGCCTGATGACTGTCAGCTATCAGGCGTAGTCATGAATTCAACATCTCGGGCAAGAGCAGTCGCTTGCTGTGGAACTGCCATGAGCAGTCATCGATAGTCTGCGTGCGTAAAAGGTGAGCACTTTCTACACATTTCTATTCACTAATTCAACAATTGATGTATTATTGATTAATGCAAGAAGCAAACGTCATCCGCTCACTTTCCGCTCTGGCGCATGAGGCCCGATTGCGCGTATTTCGCGCTCTTGTTGTAGCCGGACCTGAAGGCCTGACACCCAGTGCACTCGCTGAGCAACTGGGTATCGCACCGAATGCACTGTCCTTTCATCTGAAAGAGCTTTTTCATGCCGATCTGGTAAGCCAGGAGCGGCAGGGGCGCAATGTGCTCTATCGAGCAGCATTCCCTGTCATGAATGAGCTGCTGGCGTATCTCACCGAGAACTGCTGCCAAGGCGGGGTTTGCACCTCTGACACAGCAACTTCATGCCATTGCTAAAGGGAGCTTCATCATGAAACGCTTTCACGTACACCTGCATGTCGACGATCTAAACAAGAACATTGACTTCTATTCCAAGTTGTTCGGGGCTGAGCCCTCTCGTGTGGAAAGTGACTACGCAAAGTGGATGCTGGATGACCCCCGCGTGAACTTCGCCATCTCTACGCGCGGGAACCAAGCGACAGGGCTGGACCATTTGGGCTTGCAGGTCGATGAGGCAACCGAGTTGGCTGAACTTAAGCAACGAGCGCAGGCCGGTGAGATAGCACTCCTTGATGAAGGCAGAACCACTTGCTGCTATGCCCACAGCGATAAGCACTGGATTACCGATCCGCAGGGCGTGGCCTGGGAACACTTTCACACGCTGGACAACATCCCGGTCTTCAATGAGCCAAAGCGAGTCGCGGCACAAAGCGCGGCCTGCTGTACGCCTCATGCCACGCCAGTTCAAGCGCCGTCTTGCTGCACTCCCAATTCTTCATCCAAGTCCTGCTGCTAAGCCATCATGTCTGACAACAAAGCTCCCCTGAACGTCTTGTTCCTGTGCACTCACAACTCGGCGCGCAGTATCCTGGCTGAGGCCTTGCTCAACGATATGGGCCAAGGCCGTTTCAAGGCCTATTCGGCAGGCAGCAGTCCTCGAGAGAATCAGCAACCCAATCCGCTGGGATTGCAAGTGCTGCAAAAGGCCGGTGTCTCGGTAGATGGTTTGCGGAGCAAGAGCTGGGATGAATTTGCCGTGCCTGGCGCGCCGCACATGGATCTGATCATCACCGTCTGCGACAACGCCGCTGGTGAAGTGTGTCCGTTCTGGCCTGGTCATCCCGCCACAGCTCATTGGGGCTACCCGGACCCCTCGGAAGGTGATGCCTCTGATGAAGCCAAGTTGGAAGCCTTCCGCCAGACCATGCACATGATCCGTCGCCGTCTGGAGTTGTTGGTCAATCTTCCCTCGCAAAAGCTGGAGCAGGCCATGCTCCAGTCCACCGCGCGTGAGCTGTCGTCTCACTGAATCGACGCAGCCCTGGCAACTCCCGGGCATAGGCCTTCATGCCAACGTCTGAGGCCTTAAGCCAGGGGAGAACGCCCACGTCTCGCCCAGATGCCACATCCAAGCTTTTTCTAGGACCCATGCGTCATGTTGACGGCCATCCTGATTTTCATCTTCACGCTGACGCTGGTTATCTGGCAGCCGCGCGGCCTTGGTATTGGCTGGAGCGCCTCTATTGGGGCCGGTATCGCGCTGCTGCTGGGAGTCGTGCACTTAGCTGATATTGCGGTGGTCTGGCATATCGTCTGGAATGCGACGGCGACCTTTGTCGCCGTCATCATCATCAGCCTTTTGCTGGATGAAGCCGGTTTCTTCGAGTGGGCTGCATTGCACTTTGCCCGCTGGGGTGGCGGCAGCGGAGTCAAGCTGTTTGCTTTCATCGTGCTGCTAGGTGCCGCCGTTTCGGCCCTGTTTGCCAATGACGGAGCCGCGCTGATTCTCACGCCCATCGTGATGGCCATGTTGGTGGCGCTGGGCTTTTCTCCGGCAGCCACGCTGGCGTTTGTCATGGCTGCCGGTTTTATTGCCGACACTGCAAGCCTGCCGCTGATCGTCTCCAATCTGGTGAATATCGTCTCCGCTGACTTTTTCAAGATCGGCTTCAACGGCTACGCATCGGTGATGGTGCCGGTCAACATCGCCTCGGTCCTGGCCAGCCTCGGTGTGCTGCTGCTGTTTTTCCGCCGCGATATTCCTGCCACCTACGACGTGGCCCAGCTCAAACAGCCGTCGGCTGCGATCAAGGATGTGGCCACCTTCCAGGCTGGCTGGGTCGTGCTGGTCTTGCTTCTGGTCGGCTTCTTCGCGCTGGAGCCTCTGGGCGTCCCTGTCAGTGCTGTGGCCGCTGTGGGGGCCGCTATCTTGCTGGCGGTGGCTGCGCGTGGCCATGTCATCAGCACCAGGAAGGTGCTCCATGGCGCTCCGTGGCAGATCGTGGTGTTCTCGCTGGGAATGTATCTGGTGGTCTACGGGCTGCGCAACGCGGGCCTCACGGATTACATCGCCATGTTGCTGAATCAGTTTGCAGCCGGTGGCGTGTGGACCGCATCGCTGGGCACGGGCATGTTGTCCGCGGTGCTGTCTTCCATCATGAACAACATGCCCACGGTCTTGATCGGAGCACTGTCCATCGATGCATCCACGGCCAGCGGTGCGGTCAAGGAGGCCATGGTCTACGCCAATGTGATCGGCTGTGATCTGGGTCCCAAGATCACGCCGATTGGCAGCTTGGCCACCTTGCTTTGGCTGCATGTGCTGGGCAAGAAAGGCACAACGATTGGCTGGGGCTACTACCTCAGAGTCGGCGCGGTACTGACCTTGCCCGTGCTGCTCATCACCCTTTCCGCCCTGGCCTTGCGGCTCAGCGTGGCGTCATGAATCTTTGCAACGGAAATCTTGCGCCATGAGCGACATCACGATTTACCACAACCCTGCTTGCGGCACCTCCCGCAATGTCCTGGCCCTGATCCGCAACAGCGGGGTGGAGCCAACTGTCATCGAATATCTCAAGACACCGCCTGATCGCGCCACGCTGGTGGGCCTGATCCAGGCCATGGACATGCCAGTGCACGATGTGTTGCGTCAAAAAGGTACGCCCTATGACGAACTTGGTTTGGGCGAGCCCAAATGGACGGACGAGCAATTGATTGATTTCATGCTCCAGCATCCCATCCTGATCAATCGTCCGATAGTGGTCACCCCTGTGGGAACCCGCTTGTGTCGTCCCTCGGAGGCCGTGCTGGACATCCTGCCGCAGCCTCAACAGGCCGCATTCTCCAAAGAAGACGGGGAAGCCGTCATTGACTCGAAAGGAAATCGCATTGGCAAGCTCTGATCTACCGAACCTCGACGAACAAGTCTTTGAGAAGCCCAGCCTGGAAGGCCTGTTGCCGGCACAACGTGCTGCGCACGCGCCGCGCATTCTGCTGCTGTATGGCTCGGTTCGCGACCGCTCCTATAGCCGACTGCTGACCGAAGAGGCGGCGCGACTGCTGCGCAAGATGGGGGCAGAGACCAGGATTTTCGATCCGCGTGGCCTGCCGCAACCCGATGGTGCCCCTGACGATCACCCGAAGGTCAAGGAACTGCGTGAGCTGGCTGTATGGGCCGAGGGCATGGTCTGGACGTCTCCTGAGCGTCATGGTGCGATGAGCAGCATCCTCAAGGCGCAGATTGACTGGATTCCATTGTCCGCTGGTGCCGTGCGACCGACGCAAGGCAAGACATTGGCGGTGATGCAAGTCTCGGGAGGCTCGCAGTCCTTCAATGCGGTCAACCAGATGCGTGTGCTGGGCCGGTGGATGCGCATGATCACCATCCCGAATCAGTCGTCCGTTGCCAAGGCATTTGCCGAATTCGATGAGGCTGGGCGGATGAAGCCTTCTTCATACTACGAGAGAGTGGTGGATGTGATGGAAGAACTGGTCAAGTTCACGCTGCTGACGCGAGACTGTTCGGACTATCTGGTGGATCGCTACAGCGAGCGCCGTGAAAGTGCTGAAGAACTGTCCAAACGGGTCAACCAGCGAAGTATCTAAGTGATGCGGGCAGATGAGCTCTGCATTCCAGAACAAGTTCAGTGACCGCTTCTTCGCTACTTGAGCGGCTGCAATGGGTCGTTAGCAGTCATCGGTGGCTGGCTGCTACCGGCCAGAAGCAGACGCTCGAGTGGCGAGCACAAAGACAGGGCTCGCCACTCGATATTGCTTACTTGCTCATCCCATCCTTAGACATGGAGTCTTTCGACATCCCGTCCTTGTTCATGGCCCCCTTGGACATCTTGTCCTTCCCCATGTGATCCACGGCGGACTTGTCGCTCTTGCTCATAGCGCCTTTGCCCATTCCTTTGTCCATGCCCATGGCATCTTTGTGCTTGGAGTCCTTGCCCATGCCCGGCTTCTCCATCGCCATTTGATCTTTGCCCATGGAATCCTTGCTCATAGCATCGGCTGCAAAAACCGAAGTAGCGCTCAGTGCCAGACACATGGAGAGCGCGGTGGTGGTGAATGCGTGTTTCATGATGGTACTTTCTTAGCTCAGGTGGAATAGACGGCATACGCCGCGGTGGAGATCGGAGAGGGGAGCGTCTTCAGCTGCCGCCGAACCAGTTGTAGCCCTGGTCTTCCCAGTAGCCTCGGTTGTAGGTATTGCTCACGAAGATGGCCTGTATGTGTTTGGGGTTCTTGTAGCCAAGCTTGGTGGGCATGCGCAGCTTCATTGGAAAGCCGTACTTGGGTGGCAGAGGCTGCCCATCCCAGTCGAGCGCGAGCAGGGTCTGGGGATGCAAGGCCGTCGCCATGTCGATGCTGGTGTAGTAGTCGTCGGCACATTGAAAGCCCACATAGCGAGCGCTGAGGTCCGCCCCCACGGCGCGTAGAAAGTCGCCAAAACGTGGCCCACTCCATTTGCCGATGGCGCTCCAGCCCTCCACACAGATGTGGCGCGTAATCTGCGCGTACTGTGGCAAGGCACGCAGCTCATCCAGCTTCCAACGGCGCTTGTTGGCGACAAGGCCCGTGACCTCCAAAAGAAAGTTGGACGCATCGACCTCTGGTACCTTGCTTTCGTTGTAAAACGCATTGAAGGGAAACGGCCGGGTGATCATGGAGTCGGGGTAAGTGGGAGCAAGGCGTGAGGAGTCGAACAACCAACCCTGAACCCGATCGTTGAAATGCGAGATCCGCGTCAACGCTGCTTCGGCAGTGGGGCTGTCGTCGATGCTGCACCCGCTGAGCAACCCCAAGCCGCCCAAGGTAAGTCCGCGAGCTAGAAACTGTCTGCGCGATGCTTGCGGCAATTGCTTGTTGATCAGATTGCGAGCTTCCGCGACGACGGCTTCTGCGTTGTCCCTGTGCCAGATAGATGTGCTCATGATGTACTTTCTTTGTCGGTGCGGCGGAATGTCGCGCGCCCCAGCAGCATGGCCAGCAGTGAGCGAGGAACCAGCACGACCATCAGGAGGTGCACAGCGACAAAGCAGACGATGGCCGACATGCAATAGAAATGAATGCGTCGGGCCATGTCGTAGCCGCCCAGAAGCTCACGCAACAGCGGGAACTGCACCGATTTCCAGATCACGAGACCACTGAGCACCAGAAATATCAGATCCATAACTGCAAAGAGGTAGGCGGCACGTTGCACCTGGTTGTAATGACCCAGGTCCGCATGGGACAAGCGAGCCGTCAGCGCGAGCCAAGCGTCCCGCAATATGCCTCGTGGAGAGACGGGCAGCATGCGGCGACCAAACCTGCCGGTGACCAGGTTCAGCAACAGATAAGCAAGCCCGTTGAGCACAAACAACCACATACCTGCGAAATGCCATTGCAGCGCGCCGCCCAACCAGCCACCCAAGGTGATGCTGTTTGGGAAGGTGAAGTCAAAAATAGGCGATGCGTTATAGATGCGCCAACCGCTCATCACCATGATCAGCACAGCCACGGCATTCAGCCAGTGGGTGATGCGCAACCACAGCGGTTGCACAGAAGCACTGCGTTTGGGCGGTTGATGTGTGAGGGATGACATGGGTGCATTCTTCAGCGCACCTGGTCTCGAAGTCCTCACAGAAATCTCAAATATTTGTGATACTTGAGTAACTGAGGTCGAAGGTCTGAGTTGACCAGCTATGTGGGGAAGGGGTCAGCAGTCGTTCGTCTTGTCAGCAAGGCTAATGAGCATCGCCACGCGTCTGCAATGTGCGTCATAACGCCAATTACCCCCAATACCTCAACGCCCGCAACGGGTCGAATGGCGACAGCTACAACCGCCAGAAGCAGACATACCTAAGGCTCTGGGGTAGCACCCGCTTCGTGCGCAGCCCGATGACGACCATGGGGTCAGGGCACCGCCGAAGGTGAAGTGCATCCGGGCCGCTGCACTGGTTTCAGTCGAGGCGAGGGGTGCATCATTGCGGCCGCCCCAGCGGAAGCGGGGCGAGTTCCATCCGGTTCCGTCCCTTGCGCTTCGATGCGTATAGGGCTTCGTCGGCCCGCTTGAGCCAATGTGACAGCTCGGTCTCGGGCTGGTCGAACAAGGTTGCACCGATGCTCAGGGACACTGGCTCCGGCGTTGCGAACATGGCGCGCGCGTGCTGTGCGAACGACTCGCGCAGGTTCTGTCCCAGCGCCTGCGCGTCGGCGCCGGAGACACAGCGCAGCAGAATCACGAACTCGTCCCCGCCCAGTCGCGCTGCCAGCGCGTCATGGGGTAGCAAGCCGCGGATGAGGTCGCTCAGGGTCACCAGCAGGCGATCGCCGGCATCGTGACCGTGCAGGTCGTTGACTTGCTTGAAGTGGTCAATGTCGATCAGCAGCAGGGCACCGGGGCTGGCCGGCGAGGACTGCCGCAGCAGCTCAGGTGCGCGCAGATAGAGCGCTCGGCGGTTGTCCAGGGCGGTTAGTGGGTCGCGGGCGGCGATCTGCGCGATACGCTCTTCACGGCGATGGCGCTCGGTGCCGGTCATGGACATCGCAAGCAGCATGATCGCCATCACGCCTTCCACCAGGGAAACCAGTATCACAGCGCCTCGGAAACTGGCCAGATTGACGAAAGCGTCCGGTGCCGCGGCCGAGCCGGCCTTGGCCAGGTAGAACAGGCCGTGTGCCAGCAGGACGAAGCGCAACTGCGCCGCACCCACGCTCAGCGCTCGACCATGGGGGCGCAGCAGCAGGCCGGCGCGCAAGGTGATGACGGCAATCATCAGCGACTGGATGCCCAGCATTGCCTTGGACCACCAGGGCCCGTCGGGGAGAAACAGCATTGCCAGCCAGACGACGGCCAGCAGCCACCAGGTGCGCGGCAGCCGGGTGCGCGTGAATCCGGCAACGCCGGCCAGGAACAGCCAGTGGGCGACGATCAGCAAGCCGTTCGGGAACCAGATGCCGAACAGTACATAGCCGCTGGAGCGCAGCAGGGCCAGCACGCTGCCCACGGCGATGATCGTGAACCCCGCGCTCCAGAGCAGCAGCGAGCGTTCGCGAACGCTGCTCCATTCTGCAGCCAGGTACAGCGCCGAGGCGGCGGCCATGGCCGCGGAGAGGACGAGCAGGGTGAAGGGATCGAGAGCCATGGACGATGGATGTGTCAGCGCGGGTGGGGTTCGCGCGAGAGCCGCCCGGCCAGGAGCAATGCGCAGGAGTCGATCAGCTGCTCGGTGGCGACGGTTGGGGCCATGGCATTGAAATGGAGCGGGTCGCAAGCGAGGCGAATTGTCGCAGCATGCGGATTTTCAGGTGTCTCTTGTGGGCTGGGTCGTCTTCGTTGACCGGCCGCATGCGGAGCGGCCGTGCAACCTCGTCGCTACGGCTGCGAATTCACACATGAAAAAGCCCCGGGGCAGGGGCCACGGGGCTTGGTGTCCGAGTCAGAAGAACTTACTCGGCGCTGGGAGGCACATAGCCGGCTGCGGCATCGGCACCGCCGCCAAAGAAATGGTTTTCCATCTGGCGAGCCAGATACTGGCGGGCGCGGGCGTCGGCCAGGTTCAGACGGTTTTCATTGATCAGCATGGTCTGGTGCTTGAGCCAGTCGGCCCAGGCCTGCTTGCTCACGCTTTCATAGATACGCTTGCCCAGTTCGCCCGGGGCAGGAGGGAAATCCAGGCCTTCAGCGTCTTGACCAAGCTTGATGCAGTGAACGGTACGTGCCATGTGTAGGGTCCTCTTGGTTGATTTCAGATGTTTGGGTAATAACAAACTGAAATCTTAGTAGTTTGAGTTTTAAGAATGCGGCTCAAGAATGCATAGCAACGGGGCAGAAGCCCGTTAACCATTCACTCCAAGAACACAGTCCAATGAAAAATCGTCGCAACTTTATCAAGTTTCCTCTGGCTGCCGGTCTGATTGCTGGCTTGACCCTCTCGGCTCTGCCCACATTGCCCGCTTTTGCGCAAACCGGCGTTCAACTGCTCAACGTTTCCTACGACCCCACACGCGAGCTGTATGTGAACTACAACCAGGCGTTCGCCAAGCACTGGAAGGCCACGCAGAACCAGGATGTGACCATCAAGCAGTCGCATGGCGGCTCGGGCAAGCAGGCACGCTCCATCATCGACGGTATCGAAGCCGATGTGGCCACACTGGCCCTGGCCGGCGATATCGACGCCCTGGTCAAGAACGGCAATGTCAAGGCCGACTGGCAAAAGCGCCTGCCGCACAACAGCGCGCCGTATAGCTCCACCATCGTGTTCCTGGTCAAGAAGGGCAATCCCAAGGGCATCAAGGATTGGGGCGATCTGGTCAAGCCCGGCATCCAGGTGATCACGCCCAACCCCAAGACTTCGGGTGGTGCGCGCTGGAACTATCTGGCGGCCTGGGAATTTGCCAAGCGCAAGTACGGCGGCGATGCACAGGCCAAGGATTTCATCACCAAGCTCTACAAGAACGTGCCCGTGCTGGACACCGGCGCGCGCGGCTCCACCGTGACCTTTGTGCAGCGGGGTCTGGGTGATGTGCTGCTGGCCTGGGAGAACGAGGCCTATCTGGCGCTCAAGGAGTTCGGTCCCGAGAAGTTCCAGATCGTCGCGCCTTCGCTGTCCATTCTGGCCGAGCCTTCGGTGGCCGTGGTCGACAAGGTGGTCGATAAAAAGGGTACGCGCACGGTAGCCGAGGCCTATCTGAAGTATCTGTACTCCGAAGAGGCACAGCGCATCGCTGGCAAGAACTTCTACCGTCCGACCGATGCCAAGGTGGCTGCCGAGTTTGCCGGCCAGTTCCCCAAGCTGGAGCTGTTCACCATCGACAAGGCTTTTGGCGGCTGGGCAGCGGCAGACAAGGCCCACTTTGCCGACGGCGGCAGCTTCGACCAGATCTACACCAAGAAATAAGTGAAACGCAGGGCGGGAGCGCGATCAGTGCTCCTGTCTTTGCAATAACAAAAAGATAGAGCCAAGCCATGTCGATTTTGCTGATTGCCGGTAGTCCCTCGCAGCCGTCGCGCTCCAGTGCCCTGCTCAATGCCGTGGCTGCCCGCCTGCAGGCACAGGGCCTGAGCACCGAGCCCGTGCTGCAGCTCAACCAGCTGGACCCTGCAGCCCTGTTGCATGCCCGCTTCGATCACCCCGAGATTCGTGCCGTGACCGATAGAGTGGCCCAGGCCGACGCGGTGGTAGTGGCCACACCCGTTTACAAGGCGGCCTATAGCGGCCTGCTCAAGGTCTTTCTCGATGTGTTGCCGCAGACGGCGCTCAAGGGCAAGCTGGTACTGCCTCTGGCCACTGGCGGCAGCCCTCACCATATGCTGGCGCTGGACTATGCGCTGCGCCCCGTGCTGCAGTCGCTTGGCGCACGCCACATACTGCCCGGCATCTATGCCACCGACCAGGGGGTGCCCCTGCTGCCTGAAGGCGGTTATGGCCTGGCCCCCGAGATTGCCGGGCGCGTCGAGGATGCCGCCCAGTTGCTGGCCACCGATCTGCGCCGCAGTGCCCAATGGGCCGCAGCCAATGACTTTGAAAGCATCGCGTTCTCCGACGTGCGATGTAGCGTTTAAGTAGGTCCCCCTGAGCGGCTTTGCCGCTTCCCCCAGGGGACGACGACCTTTGCTGCGGGGCGGCGGGGCCGCCTAGGCCCTTGCTGGCCGTCCTTTCTCGCAGCGTTGACGCATTTACCATTTTTCTGATAGCAGTTCCCGCACTGCGAAGGCCGAGTTGCGTCTGAAATCAGGCCGAAGGTGCGCCTGAAGTGTGTGGACTGCAAGCTCCAAGGATTGATTTCTCATGACCGATCGCAACAACACTTCTGTCGTCATTTCGTCGCAATTGCTGAACACCACACGCCGTCAGTGGCTGGCGGGTACGGCAGCCTCGGCGCTGGCCCTGGCTTCGGGCGGACTGCATGCGCAGCAGGGCAATGGCACGGCAGGCGGGCAGCGCGTGCTGCGCGTGGGCCATCAAAAAGGCTGGCTGTCGATTCTCAAGAATCGCGGCACGCTGGAAAAGCGCCTGACCCCGCTGGGCGTGGCCGTGCGCTGGGTTGAGTTCAATGCCGGACCTGTGCAACTGGAAGCGCTCAATGTCGGCTCGATTGACTTTGGCGATGTGGGCGAGGCCCCGCCCATCTTTGCCCAGGCCGCCGGTGCGCCCCTGGTCTATGCGGGGGCCACGGTGGCGCGCCCCGGTCTGGAAGCGGTGATCGTGCCCAAGGGCTTGGCGATCCGCAGCGTGGCGGACCTCAAGGGCAAGCGCATTGCCTACAACAAGGGCTCCAACGTTCATTACTTCCTGGTCAAGCTGCTGGAAAAGCATGGCCTCAAGTACGGTGATGTGCAGTCGGTCTTTCTGGCTCCTCCCGACGCGCGTGCCGCGTTCGAGAAAGGCTCGGTCGATGCCTGGGTGATCTGGGACCCGTTCCTGGCCTCGGCCCAGAAGGCTCTGGATGCACGCCTGCTGGCCGATGCCAAGGGCGTGGTCAACAACCGCGCCTACTACTTCACCTCGCGTGACTATGCGAGCCGCAATGCCGACGTGCTGCGCATCGCGATCGAGGAAATTACCGCCATCGATGCCTGGGCCAGCAAGAACAAGAGCGCAGCAGCGGCAGAGCTGTCGCAGATCCTGGGCCTGGATACCGCCGTGACCGAGCTGTACCTGAGCCGTACCGAGTTCGGCACCAAGGCCGTGAATGCCGAAATCCTGGGCGAGCAGCAAAAGATTGCCGACACCTTCTTCGATCTCAAGCTGATCCCCAAGAAGCTCAATTTGCTGCATGCCGCGCCCGTGGACTTGCTGGCCAGCCGTTGATTCATGAAAAGGTCATTGCCATGAGTTCAGCATCCTCTTCACCCCGTTTCCATCGCGGCCGTCGCCAGGCTCTGCAACTGCTGGGCACCACGGCTTTCAGCTGGACCCTGGCCGCCTATTACGCCAACGATGCACTGGCCCAGCCTGTGCCGGTTGTTGCGGCTCCGGCCCAGTTGCGCATCGGCTATCAGAAGTCGGCCGTCAATCTGGTCGTGCTCAAGCAGCATGGCGTTCTGGAAATGCGCTTTCCAGGCACCAAGATCAGCTGGCTGGAGTTTCCAGCCGGGCCGCAGTTGCTGGAGGCACTGTCGGCCGGAAGTCTGGACTTCGGCTTGACCGGCGATTCTCCGCCTGTGTTTGCCCAGGCTGCGGGCAAGGACCTGCGCTATGTAGGGGCCGAGCCGCCCAAGCCCGAAAGCTCGGCCATTCTGGTGCTCGCCGATTCGCCGCTGAAGTCACTGTCCGACCTCAAAGGCCGGCGTGTGGCGCTGCAAAAAGGCTCAAGCGCCCATTACCTGCTGGTGCGTGCGCTGGACAAGGCCGGTATTGCCTGGGCCGATATTCAGCCCGTGTATCTGGCCCCGGCCGATGCGCGTGCAGCGTT
Organism: Comamonas sp. AG1104; assembly: GCF_003350425.1. Taxonomy (NCBI): domain Bacteria; kingdom Pseudomonadati; phylum Pseudomonadota; class Betaproteobacteria; order Burkholderiales; family Comamonadaceae; genus Comamonas; species Comamonas sp. AG1104. The sequence goes on from NZ_QQAS01000012.1 coordinate 90,858, forward strand.
CGAGCGCGCAAGCGTCGATGCCTGGGCCATCTGGGACCCGTTCTATGCGGCCACCGAGCTGAGCATCCGAACACGCGCGCTCAGCAGCGGCGAGGGCCTGACGGGCAACAACTCGTTCTATCTGGCCTCGCGCGGCCTGGTCGAGCACCATCCCCAGCTCATCAAGGCTTTGTTCGACGAGCTCACGCGCGCCGACCAGCTGGTGCAGGCCTCGCGCAAGGAGGCCGTGCAACTGCTGGCCGCTTTCAGCGGGCTGGATGCGAATGTGGTCAGCCGCTTCATCGGCCGCAGGCCCAGCTCGCCGACCACGCTGCTCAATCCCGCCATCGTGGTCGAGCAGCAGCGCATGGCCGATACCTTTTTTCGTCTGGGCGTGATTCCACGCCAGGTGAAGGTGGCCGAGATCGTCTGGCAGCCCACAGCGGCTGAATACACAGGCTATGGCCAGGCGAGCCCAGCCGCTTCATCCATCACGCCCGCCGTGGCATCCAGGTTCTAAGTCAGGTTCAAGGAGATTTCGTCATGCAAGTGTTCTGGTTCATTCCCACCCATGGTGATGCCCGCTACCTGGGTAGCAGCGAAGGCGCACGCCAGCTGAGCCATGACTATGTCAAGCAGGTGGCCGTGGCAGCCGACAGCCTGGGTTACGAAGGCGTGCTGATTCCCACGGGCCGCTCCTGCGAAGATCCCTGGGTAGTGGCGTCCAGTCTGCTGCCCGTCACCAAGCGCCTGAAGTTCCTGGTGGCCGTGCGCCCCGGTCTGCATCAGCCCAGCCTGGCTGCGCGCATGGCAGCCAGCTTCGACCGACTTTCCGGCGGGCGCCTGTTGATCAATCTGGTCACCGGCGGCGATCAGGCCGAGCTGGAGGGCGATGGCGTGTTTCTCGATCATGCGACGCGCTATGAACAATCGGCCGAGTTCATCGAGATCTGGCGCGAGATTCTGGCACGCAGCCATGAGGGAAAGTCTCTGGATTTCGAAGGTCGGCATCTGCAGGTCAAGGGGGCCAAGCTGCTGTTCCCGCCGCTGCAAAAACCCTATCCACCCGTGTATTTCGGCGGCTCTTCGCCTGCCGCCCATGAGCTGGCGGCAGAGCAGGTCGATGCCTATCTGACCTGGGGCGAGCCACCGGCTGAAGTCGCCAAAAAGATTGCCGACGTGCGCGAGAAGGCCGAGCGCCGTGGCCGCAAGGTCAAGTTCGGTATCCGCCTGCATGTGATTGTGCGCGAGACCGATGAGGAGGCCTGGGCCGACGCCGAGCGCTTGATCAGCCGCCTCAAGGACGAGACCGTGGTACAGGCCCAGGCCGCGTTTGCGCGTATGGACTCCGAAGGCCAGCGCCGCATGGCCCAGCTGCATGCGGGCGGCACCAAGCGCAGCCGCAAGGACCTGGAAATCAGTCCCAATCTATGGGCTGGCGTGGGTCTGGTGCGTGGCGGCGCGGGCACGGCACTGGTGGGAAGCGCCCAGACTGTGGCCGACCGTATCAAGGAATATGCCGATCTGGGCATAGACACCTTTGTGCTCTCGGGCTACCCGCATCTCGAGGAAGCCTATCGCTTTGCCGAGCTGGTCTTCCCGCTGTTGCCGGTCAACGTGCAGGAAAAGCTGGGCGGCGGCAATCCGGGCGGCCCGTTTGGAGAAACCGTGGCCAATCTGTACTCGCCGGGAGCCGCTGCTCCGGCAGCCACTGCTTCGGCAGCCGCTGCTTCGGCAGCCGCTGCTGCGGAGCGCGAGCAGATCCGAGTGTCCCAAAGCTGAAGGAGAGGGTATGAGTGATGTTCAAACGCTGACGTTGCAATCTGCGGCTCAGCCTGCAAGTCCGCCGGTGCCGCGCCTGGAGTTGCTGGCGCGTCAGTTCGCTTTGCGGCTGCTGCCCTGGCTGTTGCCGGTCGCGCTGATCGCTGCCTGGCAGGCCGCATCGGCCTGGGGCTGGCTGTCCACGCGGGTGCTGCCCGCACCGCTGGATGTGTTGCGTGCCGCCTGGGCTCTGGCAGAGTCGGGCGAGTTATGGACGCATGTCAAGGTCAGTGCCGGGCGTGCGCTGGCGGGGCTGGCCATTGGCGGCAGCCTGGGCTTGCTGCTGGGTCTGCTCACAGGCTCGCTGCGCTGGGCCGAGACGCTGCTCGATTCCACGATCCAGATGGTGCGCAACATCCCTGCGCTGGCGCTGATTCCGCTGGTCATTCTGTGGTTCGGCATCGACGAATCGGCCAAGCTGTTTCTGATCAGCGTCTCGGTGTTCTTTCCCATCTATCTGAACACCTTTCACGGCATTCGCAACGTGGACCCGGGTCTGATCGAGATGGGCCGCAGCTACGGACTCACGCGGTGGCAGCTGTATCGCGACATCGTCTTGCCGGGAGCGCTGTCTTCCATCCTGGTGGGCTTGCGTTTTTCGCTCGGACTGATGTGGGTGATTCTGATCGTGGCCGAGACCATCTCGGCCCAGGCAGGCATCGGCTACCTGACCATGAATGCACGTGAGTTCCTGCAGACCGATGTGGTGCTGGTGGGCATCTTGCTCTACGCAATCCTGGGCAAGCTGGCCGATGTGTTTGCCCGTTCGCTGGAGCGCTGGTGGCTGCGCTGGCATCCGAGTTATGGAGCCCCCTGAGCCGCATTGCGGCTTCCCCCAGGGGACGACAGCCTCGCTGCGCGGCGGCGCTTGCTCGCTGTCACGCGCATGTGCTGCGCCAGTTTTGAACAGACAAAGACGGGAGTTGGTGATGAGCAGTTTGTGGAGTCGTTTGACGCAGTCGCTGGTGGGTGCAGGTGCGCTGAATGCGCGTCAGCCGCTGGTGGCATGGGAGGCATCCTGGGACGAGGCCGAGGCCTTGCAGGCTAGCGGCAAGCTGTGGCACAGGGCCGAGGATGCGGAAGAGGAAAAAAAGGACAGCAGCCAGCAGCCCGATGCGCAGCAGAAAGAGCAGACCGAGGGCACGCAGGGCGTGCATTTGCAGACTCGGCAGCTGACCAAGCGCTATGGCGAGCGTGAAGTGCTCAGGCAGGTACAGCTCGATGTTCAGCCTGGCGAGTTCATCGCCATCGTTGGGCGCAGCGGCTGCGGCAAGTCCACCTTGCTGCGCCTTGTGGCAGGGCTGGAAGAGGCCAGTGCGGGGCAACTGCTGATCGATGCGGGCGATGCGCGCGAGCAGCGCCGGCAAAACAGGGATACGCGCATCATGTTTCAGGACGCGCGTCTGCTGCCCTGGAAGCGGGTACTGGACAACGTGATTCTGGGTCTGCCTGATTCGGCGCGCGAGCGCGGCCGCAAGGTGCTGGCGCAGGTGGGACTGGCTGACCGCGAAAATGAATGGCCGGCGCGGCTGTCGGGCGGCCAGCGCCAGCGCGTCGCCCTGGCCCGTGCCCTGGTTCACCAGCCGCGACTGCTGCTGCTCGACGAGCCGCTGGGCGCTCTCGATGCGCTGACTCGCATCGAAATGCACCGCCTGATCGAAGGTCTGTGGCGCAGTCATGGCTTCACGGCCTTGCTGGTCACTCACGATGTACAGGAGGCCGTGGCCCTGGCAGACCGCGTGGTGCTGATCGAGGATGGGCGCATTGCTCTCGACGAGCGCATCGATTTGCCGCGCCCGCGTGTGCATGGCGATGCCCGCTTTGCCGCGCTGGAGACACGCATTCTGGATCGCGTGCTGCAAAAGCCCGAGTCAGAACAGGCCGCCGGATTGCCGAGCTGGCCTGGCGTGCCGGCTACTGGCCTGCGCTGGGCGATTTGAGCATCCAACGAAAACAAAGAGAAACAGGCGGCTGGCGCAGCCGCAAGCTGCACCGCCTGCCATCAAGATATGAATTTTCAGCAACTGCGTTCGGTCCGGGAAACGGCAAGGCGTGGCTTCAATCTGACCGAAGTGGCGGCCATGCTCCACACTTCGCAGCCCGGCGTGAGCCGGCAGATTCGCGAGCTCGAGGAGGAGTTGGGTATCGATATATTTGTGCGCGCCGGCAAGCGCCTGACGGGGCTGACGCCGCCCGGCACGGCCCTGCTGCCTATTGTCGAGCGCATGTTGCTCGAAGCCGACAATCTGCGTCGCGCGGGCGAGGATTTCCACGCCAGCGAGCGCGGCGGCCTGTCGATTGCTGCCACGCATTCCCAGGCACGCTATGCCTTGCCCCAGGTGGTGCGTGATTTCCGCAGGCTCTACCCCCAGGTTTCGCTGCATCTGCATCAGGGCTCGCCACGCCAGGTGGCCGAGATGCTGCTCTCGGGCGAGGCCGATATCGGCGTGGCCACCGAAGCGCTGGGAAGCTATGAGAACCTGGTGACCCTGCCTTGCTATCGCTGGTCGCACAGCGTGGTCGTTCCGCCCGGCCATGAACTGCTCGATACAGAAGGAGCCCTGACGCTGCAAGCGCTGGCGCGCCACCCCATCATCACCTACGAACAGGGCTACACCGGGCGTGCTCATATCGACAAGGCGTTTGCGGCGACCGGGCTGGTGCCCGATGTGGTGCTCACCGCCATGGATGCCGATGTAATCAAGACCTATGCGGAGCTGGGTATGGGCGTGGGCATCATTGCCTCCATCGCTTTCGATGCCGAGCGTGACCGCCATCTGCGCGCCATCGATGCGCGCCATCTGTTCGAGGTCAATCTCACGCGCCTGGCTCTGCGCCGCGATGCCTGGCTGCGCGGCTATGCCTATGCCTTCATCGAGAGCTTTGTGCCTACGCTGACGCCCGAGGTGGTGCGTGCGGCACTGCAATCTGCCGAAGGCTGAATTTCAACTCGAATCTCCTGAAAGAGCTTTAAGCCACGGTATGGCACTACATGGGGCGACTGCGCAGCAGGGGCAGGCACAGGTGGTGCTCAATGTCTCGCGCTTTTTGCGCAGCCATATCGTGGTGATGGGCGTCTTTGTTATCCGCTCGATCGGGCTGTTGTTCGATGCCTGGCCGCGCAGGCGTTGTGCCACGCAGGCTCGTGCCACGCTATGGTCACTGATTTTCATAAGATGTTTTTGGTATAAAAATTTTTGTTTTTATTCTTTTGAGTTTTTTGGAGAAGGTTTCAGAATCGTTTTCATGCAGTGCAGCAAGCGCTGTTTTCAAAACCTTCACGCTTTCTCAGGAGAATCTACATGTCTATTCAAGCCATCAACGTACGCAACCAGTTCAAGGGCAAGGTCAAGGAAATCATCCGTGGTGATGTGGTCTCGGAGGTGGATGTCGAGACGCCCTGGGGCATCGTCACGTCGGTGATCACCACGCGCTCGGTCAATGACCTGGGTTTGGCGGTGGGCTCGGAAGTGGTGGCTCTGGTCAAGTCCACAGAGGTGTCCATCGCCAAGCTGTAAATCTCATTGACTCTCAAAGAGCACCCAGCGCAGGTACTGCTTGCGCTGGGTGCTTTCTTTTTTGGACCCGCTAATACCCACCCTTGATATGTCGTTGCCTCGTCTTGCCGTACTTTTGTGCTGTCTGCGGCTTCGCGCCTGGTCTCAATAGCAGACCTGGGGCTTGCTGGGTGGTGTTGGCGGCTCTGAGGGGCGTGGTGAGTATCGGGCGCACAGCGCCGAATGGGCATGGCCTATGAGCAGTGGACAGCAAGCAAGGGCCTTGGCGGCCCCGCCACCCTGCAGCGAGGCTGTCGTCCCCCTTCGCGAAGCTGAGAGGGGGAAGGCGCAAAGCGCCTCAGGGCGGCTATTCCAGCGTCATCAATGCCGCATTGCCGCCCGCTGCCGCCGTGTTGTGCGACAGAGCTCGTTCATGCCAGAGCCGTTCCAGCCGAACGGGCTGGCCTGCCACACAGCGTGTGGGCAGTATCAGCGGGCCGGGGCGCCTTGCCAGGGCCTGCGCCCAGCGTAGAAACTGGGGGGCGTCGCATTCCAGCAGGGCTGAATCCATGGGCTCGGTTTCCGCAATTTCCTCGACGCTGAGCTCTGCAGGCAACAGCAGCACCTGACGGCGCAGTGGCTCTGGGAGCTTGCCGTGAACTGAGGTGCCTAGCGGGCCGGGCACCCACAATGCTTGCGAGCCGCAGGCCAGTGCAGCCGCCAGTTGCTGCAGCAGCATGGTTCTTTCCTGCGCCAGGCACATTGTGCGCGGCTTGCCAAGCAGCTGGTAGAGATTGCGCTCGCCCGTGGGGCCGGGCAGCAGGCGCGCGGCATGCAGATCGGGCAGGGCCGATTGCAGGCGCTCGCAATCATGGCTGACAATGGCCTCACCATGCTGCCTGGCCCAGTGGCCCAGCTGCCGCAAGGCGGTCGCCGCTGCTGCCGTGACGGGCGTGGCACCGGCCTGTGCCTCTCCGGATTGATGCAGCAGCAGACTGAGCAAACGCAGGGGCGAGCCGGGTGTCTGCTGCAGGCGTGGCAGATACAGCGGGCCGCCGGCCTTGGGACCGGTGCCCGACAGCCCTTCGCCGCCAAAGGGCTGAACACCGACCACGGCCCCCACCATATTGCGATTCACATACAGGTTGCCGACATGTGCCGCCTGGGCGACCTGCTGCACGGTTTCGTCGATGCGCGTGTGCAATCCCATGGTCAGGCCGTAGCCCAGGGCGTTGATGCGCTCCAGCAATTGCGGCAACTCGCGCCGTTGATAGCGCAGTACATGGAGTACGGGGCCGAAGACTTCGCGCGTGAGCTGATGCAGATCGGGCAGCTCGATCAGCGTAGGCGCCACAAAATGCCCTTGCGCGGCAGTTTCCGGGCCCAGCGGCGATTGATGGATGCGCAGACCCAGAGCTCTGAGTCTGGCGATATGCCGCTCGATACCAGTCTTGGCATCGGCATCGATCACGGGCCCCACATCGGTGGCCAGTTCGGCCGGGTTGCCGCAATGCAGCTCTTGCATGGCACCGCGCAGCATGGCCAGCAGCCGGTCGGCGCAGTCGTTTTGCACGCACAGCAGGCGCAGAGCCGAGCAACGCTGGCCCGCGCTGTCAAAGGCGGATGCAGCAATGTCCTGCACGGCCTGCTCGACCAGGGCGGATGAGTCCACCAGCATGGCGTTCTGGCCGCCGGTTTCGGCCACCAGCACCACAGGCTGGCCGTCGGGGCGCAGCCGTGCGGCGGTCTGCAGAGCCAGCAGTCGCGCCACCTCGGTGGAGCCGGTGAACAGCACGCCTGCCACGCGCGCATCGGCCACCAGCGCGGCGCCTACGGTCTCGCCCCGGCCGGGCAGCAATTGCAGAACGTCTGGCGCAATGCCGGCCTGATGCAGCAGGCGCACGGCTTCAAGGGCGATCAGCGGGGTCTGCTCGGCGGGCTTGGCCAGCACCACATTGCCAGCGCCCAGGGCGGCTGCGACCTGGCCGGTGAAGATGGCCAGTGGAAAATTCCAGGGGCTGATGCAGACCACAGGGCCGATGCCGGGGGCGAGCAGATCCGCATCGGCCTGCCGCCGGATCTGAGCCGCGTAATAGCGCAGAAAGTCCACGGCCTCGCGCACCTCGGACACGGCATTGGCCGCAGTCTTGCCAGCTTCGCGCATCAGCAGGCTCATCAGTGGATGCATCTGCGCTTCAAAGAGCTCTGCTGCGGTCTGCAGCAGACTGGCACGCAGCTCGGCCGGGCTGGCTTGCCAGGCGGTCTGGGCCTGTGCGGCTGCGTGCAGCGCCTGCTGGATCTGCACGGGCCCTGCATCGCTGACATAGCCCAGCAGTTCCTGATGGCTGGCCGGGTTGGTTATGGCTGTGCCGATGGTGTCGGCGGCATGCACGGCATGGACACCCTGGCGAAGTGGTGCGGGCCGGCTTTGCGCAAGCGCTTGAGACAGAGCGCTCAACACACCGTCATCGCTCAGGTCCAGGCCTGAGGAGTTGCTGCGCTGTTCGCCCAGCAGATCGCGCGGCAGCACTATGCGGGGATGGGGCAGGCCTATGGCATCGACCGCAATCAAAGTCTCCACCCCGGCTCGGGTTTGGGGATCCGGTTGGCCCTCAGCCCAGACTTGGTCCGCAGGGGCAGCTATCAGATCAGAGATGGGCCAGTCGGGGTTGGCGATGCGGTGCACGAATGAGCTGTTGGCACCGTTTTCCAGCAGGCGGCGAACCAGATAGGCCAGCAGTGTCTCGTGCGTACCCACGGGAGCATAGATGCGGCAGGGGCGGCGTGCGGCCTTGTCTTCGGCCTCGACCACATGCAGGTAGAGCTGCTCGCCCATGCCGTGCAGGCATTGAAACTCGTAACGTCCGGCGCTGTAGGATTGGGCACCGGCCAATGATTCGATGCTGGCCACGGTTTGGGCGTTATGGGTGGCGAATTGCGGGTAGATGGCGCTGGGTGCGGCCAGCAGCTTGCGAGCACAGGCGATATAGGCCACATCGGTGTGGTGCTTGCGGGTGTAGACCGGGTAGTCGTTCAGACCGTCGATCTGGGCGCGCTTGATTTCGCTGTCCCAGTAGGCGCCTTTGACCAGGCGCACCATCAGACGGCGCTCGCTGCGACGGGCCAGATCGATCAGATAGTCGATCACATAGGGGCAACGCTTCTGATAGGCCTGAATCACAAAGCCCAGGCCGTTCCAGCCTGCCAGGCCAGGGGCGTGGGCCAATTGTTCCAGCAGGTCCAGCGACAGCTCCAGGCGGTCGGCTTCTTCTGCGTCGATATTGAGCCCTATGTCGTAGCTGCGTGCCAGCTCGCACAGTTGCAGCACGCGCGGCAGCAGCTCGCTCATCACGCGCTGCCATTGCGCGCGGCTGTAGCGCGGGTGCAGGGCGCTGAGCTTGATGGAAATGCCCGGCCGTTCATAGACGCCCTTGCCGTCAGCGGCCTTGCCGATTGCATGAATCGCATTCACATAGGACTGCATGTAGCGCTGTGCGTCCTCGGCGGTGAGGGCGGCCTCGCCGAGCATGTCGTAGGAATAGCGAAAGCCTCTGGCCTGCAGCTCGCGTGCACGCTCCAGAGCCTGGGAAATGGTCTCGCCCATCACAAACTGCTCACCCATCAAGCGCATGGCCATGTCCACGCCCTTGCGCACCAGCGGCTCGCCGCCCCTGGCTGTGATGCGTTTGAGTGCCGCGAGCAGGCCTGACTCGCTATGCGTATCGACCAGCTTGCCGGTGACCACCAGTCCCCAGGCGGCAGCATTGACAAAGAGCGAGGGGCTCTTGCCCAGATGCGCCTGCCAGTCGCCACCGCGCAGCTTGTCGCGGATCAGTGCATCACGGGTGGCTGCATCGGGGATGCGCAGCAAGGCTTCGGCCAGGCACATCAGCGCCACGCCCTCCTGCGAGGACAGCGAAAACTCCTGCAGCAGACCTTGCACCAGCCCCTGGCGCCCAGCGCTGGCGGGTTGGGCGCGCAGCTGCTCGACCAGCTTTTGTGCATGGGCAGCGACCTGGGCAGCCTCGGCGGGCGGCAGCGTGGCTGCAGGTAGCAGCCGGGCCACGGCATCGGACTCGGCCATGCGGGTGGCGCAACTGATGGCTTGACGCAGTTCATCGGCAGGGCGGCTGGAATCTGGCAGCGCAGTGAAAGTCGGCATGTCTGTGCAGGTGTCGTAGAGCCTGGACGCGAGCGGGTGCGCGGCCTTCACCATGTTCACAGCTGCATTGCATGCGGCCCGGGCGCAGCTGTCTACATAGGGAAAATCATTGCTGGTTTGTCGAAAAATTAATCACTATATTGGGTGAATTAAAAAGAGGAATTCACCAATGATCGATGCTTCAGAAGTGGATATCGACAGGATTGATCGAAAAATACTGGCAATTCTGCAAACCGATGGACGCATCTCCAATCTGCGCCTGGCAGAGCAGGTGGCGCTGTCGCCCACAGCCGTACAGGCCCGCGTGGCCCGGCTTACGCGCGATGGTTACATCCTGGGCTACGAGGCGCGGCTGAACCCGCAGAAGCTGGGGGTGGGCATGACGGTGTTTGTTGAGGTGCTGCTGGACCGGACCACGCCCCATGTGTTTGACGAGTTCAAATCTGCAGTGCTTGCCTATCCGGCCATCATGGAGTGCCATATGGTGGCGGGCGGTTTTGACTATCTGCTCAAGACCCGCATGGCCGATATGGCTGCTTACCGCGACTTTGCGGGTCGGGTGCTGTGGCAGCTTCCGGGCGTGCGCGAGACCAGAACCTATGCGGTAATGGAGGAGATCAAGGACGATGCGAGGTTGCCTCTGTAGGAGAAGGGCGCTTTTGAATGAAGGACTCGGGGAGCTATATCTGCGTTGACGCGGGCTAGCAACAACTGCGTTTTCAGGAATGGGAGGGTCGCCAAAAACATGTAAATAATTGATACACACAGAGGTGGTCGTCGCAGTCCAGGCTGCGGCACAAAGCTGTGCAGTTTTTCTCGATTAATGACCAAAAAGTGGCATCTATGAGAGTCAATGCACCAGTGACCCAGCGGGAGTACAGCTTTGATGAGCATGCAACTCTGATGTCCACCACGGACACCGAGAGCTACATCAAATATGCCAATCAGGCGTTCATGGAGGTCAGCGGCTTCGAGCCGCAAGAGATCCTTGGCCAGACCCACAATCTGGTGCGCCACCCGGACATGCCCCCGGCCGCTTTTGCCGACATGTGGGCCACGCTTAAAAGCGGCGAGCCCTGGAGCGCACTGGTCAAGAATCGGCGCAAGAACGGGGACCACTACTGGGTTCGGGCCAATGCCATTCCCATCATCCGCAATGACAAGGCCAAGGGCTATATGTCGGTGCGCACCCAGCCCGAGCGCAAAGAGGTCGAGGCGGCGCAAAAGCTGTATGAGTCCATGCATGAGCAGGGCGATTCAGCCCCCGAGCTGCACAAAGGCATAGTCTCCCAGAAGGGGCTGGGGAAGCTGCTGTCGATCTGGCGGCACATGGGGGTGCGACGGCGCATTCGCCTGAACTCGCTGGCCTTGTGGAGCGCCCTGGTGCTCGGCGCCTGGCTGCTGGGTCAAAGCCAGATGCAGTTCCTGTCGATGGCGGCCTTCCTGACGGTGGCGCTGATGGTGATGACGCTATTGCTCGAGAGCCAGTTCGCCACGCCGCTGGAGCTGCTCAAGCGCCA
>NZ_QQAS01000013.1:0-73291 GCF_003350425.1 Comamonas sp. AG1104
TGCTTGGACAGCACGGTAGCGATAGCAGCAGTCAGGGTGGTCTTGCCGTGGTCAACGTGACCGATGGTGCCCACGTTCACGTGGGGCTTGGTGCGCTCGAATTTTTCTTTTGCCATTTTTCCGACTCCGAAAAAACTAATTCACTGCAAGAGGATTTCGGCGCAACCCTATCAAGCGAGCGCACCAGAAAATGGTGCCCATGGCGGGAATCGGACCCGCGACCTCTCCCTTACCAAGGGAGTGCTCTACCACTGAGCCACATGGGCAAAGAAGCTGCAAAAACAACCTCTAAAATCTTTGCTCGCAAACTGGAGCGGGAGACGGGAATCGAACCCGCGTCATTAGCTTGGAAGGCTAGGGTTCTACCATTGAACTACTCCCGCACAGATTTACTACTGCACGTGACTGCTATTTCTAGCAATCGCTCTTCTCAACCATTGCTGGTGGAGGGGACAGGATTCGAACCTGTGTACGCGTTAGCGGGCAGATTTACAGTCTGCTGCCTTTAACCACTCGGCCACCCCTCCGAAGAGACTTGAATTGTAGCATCTATTTCCAGCTTAAAAAGAAATTTTGAAATTTCTTTTTTCTTGCCGAAGATCGATGCTGGCGCGGCTGGCGGGGATCGAACCCACGACCCTTGGCTTCGGAGGCCAATACTCTATCCACTGAGCTACAGCCGCGAATCCGTCAGGCCGCTTGCACGGCCAACAACAATTCAACAGCCGCAATTATTGCACGGGTTTGGGCACCCAAATCACAAATTCACCCGAAATCCCAAACCAGACAAGTAGACATCCACCGACATCGAACCGACCTTGACCAATGAGAAACTCCCTTCCGTCAAGACCCAACCATGTATAAGACCCACAAAAAGAGAGTGCAAGCCAAGGGCAGCCTCCTCTGGGGATACCGACAACTGCACGGACTGCCCCTGAGCTGCAGCCGCCAGGTCGTGCGCAAATTTTTCCCGAGCGAAGCCTGAACTTTCTATATGCTGCAAACGCACATCAGCCAGTTCGCCCACGTATTCCATTTTGAATAGCGCCGTCTCAAACACCTTGCGTCTGCGCTCATCCTCGTCCAAGCTCTCGAACACACAAAGGATGGAGTGACGAATGCGCTCTAGCGGCAACAGGTCACCATACCTGTCGTCACAGATTTCTTCGAAAGGCAGGCATATGCGCCCAAGCATGGAAACAAAGACATCCATCTTGTCCTTGAAATGCCAGTACACCGCCCCGCGTGTAGCCCCTGCACGCTGCGCGATATCGCCCAGAGAGGTTCGAGATACACCTTTCTCGAAAAACACCTCTTCAGCCGCATCCAGCAGCTTGGTGCGCGTCTCATCCGCTTCAGCCTTGGTTCTTCGAGCCATCACTCACCTCCCTCATCACTCGCCAGCGATAGCTCGCCGCGAGAAAAACCATTTCTCAACTGCTTTACGCAGCGTTTTCAATTATACATTTATGCATGTATGTATAATTTCCCTAGCACCGATATGCAGGAAACCATCTAGGGTTTCCACCCGAATGAGCGCTCCACTGCGGACAGCGCTCTTTTCTCGTTTTCACAATGTCAACCGGAAGGACGTTCATGCACCCGATGTATGAAGCAAACCAGGCTCCCGACAATCAGTCCAATTCAGCCGCATCCGGCACCCGCTCCATGGTCATAGGCCTGAGCTTGGCTGCTGCATTGGGCCTAGTCGCATGCAGTGACAAAAACGCGGAAGCTCAAAAAGCACAAGCAGCCGCTCAGGCACAGCCACCCGAAGTAGGTGTAGTGACGGTATCCATGCAGAACGTGCCTCTGGTCTCCGATCTGCCCGGCCGTCTGGAGCCATCGCGCATTGCTCAGGTTCGCGCCCGCGCAGCCGGCATCGTGCAAAAGCGCCTTTTCCAGGAGGGCTCGGATGTCAAGGCCGGCCAGGCCCTGTTCCAGATTGACAACACCCCGTACAAGGCCAACCTGCAGAGCGCTCAGGCGACCCTGGCACAGGCCGAAGCCAACCTTGCTCAGGCATCTGCAACCGCCCGCCGCTACAAGCCGCTGGTGGAAGCCAATGCCATCAGCAAGCAGGAGTACGACACGGCCATTGCCAACGAAAAGGCGGCACTGGCACAAGTTGCTGCAGGCAAGGCGGCAGTCACCAATGCCAACGTCAATCTGGGCTATGCCAGCGTGACAGCCCCCATCTCCGGGCGCATCGGCCGCGCTCTGGTGACGGAAGGCGCTCTGGTCGGCCAAGGCGAAGCCACACAACTGGCGACCATTCAGCAAGTCAACCCGCTGTACGTGAACCTGACCCAGTCCTCTTCCGACATCATGCGCATGCGCGAAGCGCTCAGTTCCGGCAAGTTAGCAAAGGTAGGTGACAACGCGGCGCGCGTCCACGTCTATTTGGACGATGGCAAGGAGTACGCACACACCGGCAAGCTGCTGTTCACCGACCTGACCGTGGACCCGACTACCGGCCAGGTCAGCGTGCGCGCAGAGCTGCCCAATCCCGACGGACTGCTGTTGCCCGGCACTTATGTACGCGTGCACCTGGAGCAGGCACAGGTCGAGAACGCCGCGCTGATTCCGCAACAAGCCGTGACCCGCAACGAAAAGGGCAACTTCGTCATGATCGTGGCCGAGGATGGCACCGTGGCACCGCGCCCCGTTCAGATCAGTCAGTCCAGTGGCAATAACTGGGTTGTCACATCCGGCCTGAAAGCTGGAGAAAAAGTCATGGTGGACGGCCTGATCAAGGTGGGCATGGGGGCCAAGAAAGTCAAGCCCGTCGAGATCAACAATGCGGCTGCCGGCGCACCAGCACAACCCTCTGCTGCGGCCCCCGCCGCACCTGCGCAAGAGAAAGCCGCCACACCAGCCGAAGGTGCTGGCCAAGGCCAGGCGGCCAAGTAACAGGCACGATCCATGTCAAAGTTTTTCATCCACAGACCGATCTTTGCCTGGGTGATCGCGATTTTCGTGATCATTGCGGGCGTGATCTCCATCACCAAGCTACCGGTGGCACAGTTCCCATCGGTTGCACCTCCCACCATCAACGTGACAGCGACCTACCCGGGCGCCACGTCACAGACCATGACGGACTCCGTTCTGCAACTGATCGAGCGCGAAATCAACGGCGCGCAAGGTCTGATGTACATGGAAGCCTCCGCCCCTGCGGGAGGTCAAGGCACGCTGACCGTCACCTTTGCTCCCGGCACCAACCCCGATCTGGCGCAGGTGGACGTGCAAAACCGCCTCTCGCGCGTGCTGCCCCGCCTGCCTCAGGTCGTTCAGGCCCTGGGCGTGCGCGTGGACAAGTCCATGAGCAACTTCCTGATGATTCTGGCCTTTCAGGCCGAGTCAGGAGAGACCTCTCGTGACGACATTGCCGACTATGTGAACCGCAATGTGGTGCCTGAAATCCAGCGTCTGGATGGCGTGGGCAAGGCACAGCTGTTTGCCTCGGGCCGTGCCATGCGCGTCTGGGTGGATCCGGCCAAGCTCCAGGGCTTCGGTCTGTCGATTGCATCGGTCAACGCAGCGATTGCCGCGCAGAACCAGCAGATCTCCGGTGGTGCCCTGGGCAACCTGCCCAGCACCCCTGGCACTACCACCACCGCCACGATCGTGGTGCCCGGCCAGCTGACGACGCCCGAGGAATTCGGTGAAGTGGTTCTGCGCTCCAACTCCGATGGCTCCACCGTGCGCCTCAAGGATGTGGCTCGCATCGAGCTGGGCATTGAAAGCTACGCGTTCGAGTCCCGCCTGGACGGCAAGCCCGCCGTGGCAATGGCCGTGCAGCTGACTTCTACTGCCAACGCCATGGCGACTGCCAAGCTGGTCAAGGCCAAGATGGCAGAGATGGAGCCCTTCCTGCCTGCCGGCGTGAAATGGTCCTCGCCCTACGACACCTCCAAGTTCGTGAAGATTTCCATCGAAAAGGTGGTGCACACGCTGCTTGAAGCCATCGTGCTGGTGTTCATCGTGATGCTGATCTTCCTGCAGAACATCCGCTACACCCTGATTCCTACCATCGTGGTGCCCATTGCATTGCTCGGCACCTTTGCCGTGATGCTGGTGGCCGGTCTGACCATCAACATTCTGGCCATGTTCGCCATGGTGCTGGTGATCGGTATCGTGGTGGACGATGCCATCGTGGTGGTGGAAAACGTCGAGCGCATCATGGCCGAGGAAGGTCTTCCCCCCAAGGAAGCCACCATCAAGGCCATGGGACAGATTCAAGGCGCCGTGGTCGGCATCACCGTGATTCTGGTGACGGTATTCCTGCCTCTGGCCATGTTCTCCGGCGCAACCGGCAATATCTATCGCCAGTTCTCGCTGGTGATGGCCATCTCGATCTTCTTCTCTGGCTTCTTTGCGCTGACGCTGACGCCTGCGCTTTGCGCCACCATGCTCAAGCCCATTCCCAAGGGTCACGCGCACGACAAGAAGACCGGCCTGCTCGGCCCGTTCTACAACTGGTTCAACCGCAAGTTTGAAGCCGGTACAAGGCGCTATTCAGCCGCTCTGTCCGGTGTGGTCAAGCGCTCCGTGCAGGCCTTCATCGTCTATCTGCTGGTGATCGCCGGTGTGGTCTTCATGTTCATGCGACTGCCCACGGCCTTTCTTCCCACCGAAGACCAGGGCTATGTCATCTCGCTGGCTCAGTTACCTCCCGGCGCGAGCTTGGAACGAACCAGCAAGACCATGGCTGAGCTTGAGAAATTCGCCATGAGCCAGCCTGAGACCGATCACATCGTGAGCATTCTGGGCTTCAGCTTCATGGGTCAGGGCCAGAACGTGGGCCTGGCGTTCACCACGCTCAAGGACTGGTCCGAGCGCACAGGTGCTGGCTCGGATGCCAAATCCTTCGCTGAGCGAGCCAAGGGCGCCATGTCAGCACTGCGCGATGGTTTCATCTTCACGCTGGTCCCCCCCTCCATTTCAGAGCTGGGCAATAGCGACGGTTTCACCTTCCGTCTGCAAGACCGCGGCAGCAAGGGACATGCAGCCTTGCTGGCGGCCCGCAATCAGTTGGTTGCCAAGGCCAACCAGAGCTCTGTGCTGACCGGCGTGCGCTTTGATGGCGTGGATGACGCCCCCCAATGGCAGGTGGACATCAATCGCGATGCAGTCTATGCCCAGCGCGTGAGCATGGGCGACCTTGCCTCGACGCTGGCAACGGCCCTGGGCTCGTCCAACTCCACGGACTTCCCCAACAACGGCTTTATGCAGCGCGTCACCATCCAGGCCGATGCCGCCCGCCGCATGCAACCCGAGGACGTGATGCGCCTGACGGTCCCCAACGCGCAAGGCCAGTTGGTGGAGCTTTCCACCATGGTCAGCGCCAAGTGGATCAGCGGCCCCATGCAGCTGACTCGCTACAACGGCTACCCCTCCATGAGCATCACCGGTCAGGCCAAACCCGGCTTTACCAGCGGTGACGCCATGAAGGAAATGGAGAAGCTGGCCCAGGAACTGCCCGATGGTTTCGGCTACGAGTGGACCGGTCAGTCTCTGGACGAGAAAAAGGCTGGCTCCTCGGCCATGCTGCTGTACGCGTTCTCCATCCTGGCCGTGTTCCTATGCCTGGCCGCACTGTATGAAAGCTGGAGCATCCCGCTGTCCGTGCTGCTGGTCGTGCCTTTGGGCGTGTTCGGCGCCGTGGCCGGCATGCTGATGCGCAGCATGCCCAACGACATCTACTTCCAGGTGGCGCTGATCACGGTGATCGGTCTGTCGGCCAAGAACGCCATTCTGATCGTGGAGTTCGCCAAGGACCTGCATGCGGAAGGCAAGAGCGCCCTGGAAGCCGCGCTGGAAGCCGGGCATCTGCGTTTCCGCCCTATTCTGATGACCTCGCTGGCCTTTATTCTGGGTGTGGTGCCGCTGTACATCGCCTCCGGCGCCAGCGCTGCCAGCCAGAAGGAAATCGGCACGGGCGTGTTCTGGGGCATGGTGATCGGCACGCCGATCTCTGTGTTCCTGGTGCCTGTGTTCTTTGTGGCCGTGTTCAATCTGTTTGGCAAGAAGTCCAAGCAAGACTCCAACGCCACTCCCCCGGCAGCAACTTCTGCAGCACAGGGAGGCTCGCAACATGAATAAAACCTTGCTCCCCGTAGCACTGGCCGGCGCGCTGCTAGCCAGCGGCTGCTCCTTCATCCCCACGCTGGAGCGCCCTGCCGCCCCGGTGGCCGAGCATTACTCTGCCGCCGACGAGCAGGCAGGCACCACCGCGGCCGCCGACATCCCCTGGCAGCAGTTCTACACGGACCCACGTCTGCAGCAGGTGATCCAGCTCGCGCTGGACAACAACCGCGACCTGCGTGTGGCCGTGCTCAACATCGAAAAGGCGCAGGCCCAATACCAGATCCAGCGTGCCGCCCAGTTCCCTGAGTTCGGTGTGGCAGGCAGCGCCAGCCGCCAGCCCAGCGCCACCACGGGCCGCTATGCCAACTCGTACATGGCGGGCCTTTCCATGCCCAGCTGGGAGATTGACTTCTGGGGCCGCATCGGCAGCCTCAAGCAGCAAGCTCTGGCCCAGTATCTGGCGACCGAGGAAGGCCGCAAGGCGGCCCAGATCAGTCTGATTGCAACGGTCGCCAACACCTGGCTGAACCTTCAGGCTGACGAGGAGCTGCTGGCCATTTCCCGTCGTACCCTGGGCACACGCGAGCAGTCCATCAAGCTGACCAAGCTGCGCCTGGACTCTGGCGTGGCTTCCGAGCTGGACTACCGCCAGGCTCAGTCGCTGACTGAAAGCGCACGCGCCACGCTGGCCCAGCAAGCCGGTCAGCGCGAGCGCGACGTCAACGCCCTGACGCTGCTCGTGGGCCAGGCTCTCCCGACAGATCTGCAGACCAGCATGCAAGGCAAGCAACTGCGCGATCTGCCTGCCCTGGCCGATGTGCCTTCGGGCCTGCCTTCTGACCTGCTGCTGCGCCGCCCCGACATCCGTCAGGCCGAGCAAAGCATGATCGCCGCCAATGCCAGCATTGGTGCGGCACGTGCGCTGTTCTTCCCGAACATCTCCCTGACCGCCTCGGCAGGTTTCGCAAGCTCCGACATCTCCGATCTGCTCAAGTCGGACTCTGCGGCGTTCACGATTGCGCCTTCGCTGTATCTGCCCATCTTCAATGCAGGCCGCAATCGCGCCAATCTCCAGGTTGCAGAAGCCAGCCAGAAGATTGCCGTGGCTCAATACGAAGGCTCCATCCAGTCGGCCTTCCGCGAGGTGTCCGACACCTTGGTGAATCGCCGAGCACTCAAGGAGCAGCTCGATGCCCAGTCACGTCAGCTGGAGGCTGAGCAGGTTCGCTACAAGCTGTCGGACCTGCGCTACACCAACGGTGTGGCCAGCTACCTGGATCTGCTGGATGCGCAGCGTTCACTGTTTGCACTGGAGCAGTCCGTGGTTCAGGTGCGCCTGGCGCAGCTGCAAAACCAGGTCAATCTCTACAAGGTGCTGGGCGGCGGCTGGACGGAGACAGGCGCCGGCAAAACCCCTGCGCCAGCAACTGCAGTCCAGTAATCGGGCCATTTTTGCACTCTCACACAAGGCGTCTTCGGACGCCTTTTTTCATGCCCGCCACAAATTGGCTGCACAAAGTTGATCCAACTCAACTCCTTTATGCAGCAGCCGTCAACCCGGATCGTCGTGCACTGGTGTTCTTAACCCTCACTTCTATAATGGTTTGTTAATTCCCATCCCACGATCTCAGAGGACTTCATGAGCGAGCAACACCACGAAGAAGCCCATACAGGCCCCATTAAAAAACCCAAGCAGTTGTTGCTTGCCGTCTTCTTCTCGTTTGTGGTTCCCATCTTCGTCATCATCGGTCTGGTCAAGTTCGTGACCTCGTCCGACACCTCGGGCGCGGGCACGGCCAATGCCGAAATGGCCAAGGCCATGCGCCTGCAAAAAGTGGGAACGGTGGAAATTCGTGATGCCAACCGTCCTCTGCGCGGCGGAGCCGAAGTCTTCAAGTCGCAATGCGCGGCCTGCCATGAGACCGGCATCGCCGGCGCACCCAAGTTCCAGGATGCGGCAGCCTGGGGCCCGCGTATCAAGCAGGGTCTGGAAACGCTGGTGCACTCCGCCCTGGCCGGCAAGGGCGCGATGGCTGCCCAGGGCGGCGGCGAGTTCAATGACACGGAAATTGCCCGTGGTGTGGTCTATATGGCCAATGCTGCCGGCGCCAACTTCCCCGAACCCCAACCTGCTGCCGGCGCAGCCGCCGGTGAGACTCCCGCAGCGGCAACTGCAGCCCCCGCCGCTGCACCTGCAGCAGCGGCCGAACCCGCTCCTGCGGCCGCCCCGGCTCCCGCAGCTGCCGCAGCCTCCGATGTGGGCAAGAACATCTACAACACCACCTGCATGGCTTGCCACGCCAGTGGCGTAGCCGGGGCTCCCAAGTTTGGCGACAAGGCTGCCTGGGCGCCTTTCATTGCCAAGGGCATGGACGATATGGTGCAGAAGGCCACCCAAGGTGTTGGGGCCATGCCTCCCAAGGGCGGCTCCACTGCTTCGGACGCGGACTTCAAGGCCGCCATTCAGTACATGGTCGATGCTGCCAAGTAAACCCTGCTCTCTGTCCCGCAAAAAACCGGCCTTTGGCCGGTTTTGTTATTTTTGACCAGAAGCCTTCTGTACACCACTACAGGCAGCTATCAGACTTGATGAGCCTGCGGGCTAGGCACAAAACCAAACCTCAATGGCAGCAAGGCGCTGTCGACCTCCTGCACCTCGGGCAGCACGCCACTCTCCAGCGCATTTGCGGCATCCAGCATGTCTAGGCTGTGCACCATGCCCAGGCCCTGCGGCAAAGCCAGGAAAAGCCGCCCCTGCTCATCGAGCAGCACATGCTGCACCTGTTCGGCCGCCAGCTCCTGGCCCGTGTGGCTGCTCAGCTGCAGGCCATGCTCCGTGCATCGCAGACGCCATATCCATGGCGCGCTCTCCAGCTCCACATACACGCGCTGCGGGCCGTTCTGAAAATACCAGCGGCCGTCGGACTCGGTCAGATAGTTGCGACCGATGAATTCGGCCAGCTTTTCATGGCGCAGCAGACTGCCCCTGGCACCGGGCTGGCCGCTCACAAACGTCCCGCAGGCCTGGGCCTGTTCGTCCCTGAGCCACCACTGGCCGCGCGCATCCAGACCCAGCCAGCCGCTGCAGGCCGGCACATTGGGCCATTTCGCCATGGCCTGCTTCACGATGTCATCCATCACTTATCTCCTGATCATTGCGTGGTCGCTCAAAGCCACTGCTCCAGCCATTCGGTCACGGCCAGCGGCATGGCCTGCACATGGGCAGGCCATGCACCGCTGGCAAAGCCGACATGCCCGCCATGCGGCGGCTGCCATAGCTGCACGGCTGCGCTCACCTCATCGGGCGTGGGCAGACTGTGCACCGGCACAAACGGATCGTTGCGCGCATTGAGCAGCAACAAGGGCACGGCCACTTGCTTGAGCAGGGGCTTGGCCGATGCCCGGCTCCAGTAATCATCGGCATCCCTGAAGCCATGGACCGGGGCCGTGAACACATCGTCAAAATCATGCAGGGTACGCGCGCGCTGCAGCCGTTGCCTGTCAAACAGCCCAGGCGCCTGCTGCCATTTGGCCAGTGCCTTGGGCACCAGGGTACGCATGAAGACGGGGGTGTAGATCCAGCGATTGAGCCCCTGGCCCAGATTGACGCCTCCAGCCACCAGATCCAGCGGCGCACAAATCACTGCCGCACCCTTGACGAGCTCTGCAGCCGCCTGCTGCTGCAGCCCGGCCCAGCGTGCAAGGGCATTGCCACCCAACGATACCCCCATTGCCAGCAATCCGCCGCTCGCGCGTTGCTGCAGCCGGCGCAAAATCCAGTCCACTTCGTCCGCATCGCCGGAGTGGTAGGCGCGCAGCAGGCGATTTGGTTCACCGCTGCAGCCGCGAAAATGCGGCACGGCCAGATGCCAGCCGCGCTGCGCACAGACCTGTGCCAGGGCTTTGGCGTAGTGACTCGAGGACGAGCCTTCCAGGCCGTGAAACAGCACCAGAGTGGGAGCGTTTGCACCTGCAGGATGACTTGAAAAATCAATATCAATGAAGTCGTCATCAGGCGTATCCCAGCGCTCGCGCTGCCACGCAGGAGACGCCCCTGCCTTCGCATAGAGCGCAGCCCAGATGGTCTGGACATGACCTCCAGGTTGCCACCAAGGTGCACGAAATTGTTCGAAATTCATGAGGACCCCAGCCAGCTCTGCAGCTCTGGCCCCAGAGCGTCTTTCTGCGCCGCACGCCAGACCAGTTCAGGCGGAGCCACATGAATTCCCGGCGGCGCCTTGAGCAAGGCTGCCTCCACCAAACGGGCCACATGCATGGCGCGCACAGGACGCTCCGTCTGCGGCAGCATATAGCTGAGCGCCGAAAGCATGGTATTTGCCGTGCGCTGCAGCCAATGACCGTCATTGATTTTCCGGGCTTCTCTGGCCGAGCGCACAAAAATCAGCCGTTCGAAGCCCAGTGCGGCTACGCCTTGCTCATTGAGATTGGCCAGCCCCTGCTTCAGCGCCTGGGGCAGGCTTCCCATATCGTGGGGCAGCACCACGGCGAGCGTGTGCACTCCACAGCGCCGCATCCACTGTGCCACCGCTTGCAGCTGATCCGGCTGAGGCGTCCACAAGGCTCGCTCGCGCTGGTAATAGGGACGCGGAGGCTCAAACATGATGATGCCCACATCGGCGCTCTGAACAAGCCATTGCTGCACATCGCCATCCTGCTGCGTCAGCAACGCCATGCCACGTAGACCCTGGACATAGGGCTCGCGCGCCAGCACCTGGACCAGCCCATAGTTCTGTGCACCCACCACGCGGCTGAGCACCTCGTTGCCCAGCGGCCCCGTGGCCCCGGCCAGCAACAGGCGCGGCAAGACCACAGTTTTCGGGCCGGGACGCTGTGCGCCACGCAGGGCATCGAGTGGAGAAACAGTGGACATGATTGCAATGCTAGCGCCGCTCGGCAGCTGACAGGACGACAAGCCCCGCATGCACACTTCCTGGCCAAGCCCTTATGCTATGGTTTCCGTCTCAATTTCGTGAATGGAAACACCCATGAAACGCTGGCTTCTGGCAATCGCAACTGCCGCCTCCATGCTCTCCCTCACGGGCTGCGGCTATAACGACTTTCAGCGCCTGGATGAAAAATCCAAGGCCGCCTGGAGCGAGGTGCTGAATCAGTACCAGCGCCGGTCGGACCTGATTCCGAACATAGTCGCCACAGTCAAGGGCGAGGCCAACTTCGAGCAGGAGACGTTGACCAAGGTGATCGAAGCACGCGCCAAGGCCACGTCGATTCAGGCCACTCCCGAGTTGATCAACAATCCCGAAGCCTTCAACAAGTTTCAGCAGGCGCAGGGGGAGATTTCCAGCGCGCTCTCGCGTTTGATGGTGGTTGCGGAAAGATATCCCGAACTCAAGGCCAATCAGGCGTTCCGCGATCTGCGCGTAACGCTAGAGGGTACGGAAAATCGCATCACCGTGGCGCGCAACGAATACATAGGCACCGTACAGGCCTACAACGTGCTGGCGCGCAGCTTCCCCACCAATATCACCGCCAAGGTATTCAGCTACAAGGTCAAGCCCAACTTCACGGTGCAAAACGAAGCCCAGATATCCCAGCCACCGGCCGTCGACTTCTCAACGCCCGCAGCACCTGCTGGCAACAAGTAATTGAAGGCTTGCGCTTCAAAAACCATGCACCGCATACCTCAAGCTCTTATAAATAAAGCGCTTGCAGCTATTGTTTTTGTATGGCTGACAATGCTTGCGGCACTGCCAGTCTGGGCGCAAGGTGCTGCAGGCACGCAACTGCAGCCTGTGCCCGAGCTCACTGCGCGCATCATCGACCAGACCGGCACGCTGAGCCCGGGCGATCTGCAATCGCTGAGCGAGCAGCTCAAGAAGCTCGAGGATGAGACCGGCGCCCAGGTCGCCGTGCTCATGGTTGCCACCACGGCCCCGGAAGACATCGCCGCCTATGCCTGGCGTGTGGCCAGCAGCTGGAAGCTGGGACGCAAGGACATAGGCGACGGCTCTCTCATCGTCGTGGCCAAGAACGACAGGCGCATGCGCATCGAGGTGGCGCGAAAGCTCGAAGGCGCCATCCCCGACATCCAGGCCGCACGCATCATCGATGGCGCCATGAAGCCGCGCTTTCGCGCCAATGACTATGCAGGTGGACTGTCTGCCGCCATCGAGCAGATGAGCCTGCTGATTCATGGCGAGAAACTGCCCGCCCCGCAATCCCAGCCGCGCAAGTCCAGCAAGTCCTGGGCCGACCAGCTGGACTTTCTGCTACCTCTGCTGTTCTTCGGCTTTCCGATTGGGATTGCCATCGCCCGCGCCATCTTTGGCCGCGTGTTGGGTTCGCTGCTCATTGGCGGCATTGCCGGGGTGGCCGCCTATGTGGTCACCACCAGCCTGTTGATTGCAGGCGTGGCAGGATTTCTGGGCCTGATCTTCACCCTGCTCTCCAATCTCTCGCGCGGCGGGGGCGGACCGTATATCAGCACCGGCGGGGGTGGCGGCTGGAGCAGCGGCAGTGGAGGCGGCTTCAGCTCGGGGGGCGGTTTCAGCTCCGGTGGCGGCGGCAGCTTTGGTGGCGGTGGCGCCTCGGGGGATTGGTGAAATGAGCAATATCTTCCAACGCCTGGCACGCCTGGTGCGACACCGCTGGGCCGAACAGCATCTGCGCAAGGCCTTGCCGCCTGCCACGCTCAAGGAGCTGGAACTGCTGATTGCCAAAAGCGAGCTGGGCCACACCGGCCAAGTCCGCATCTGCGTCGAGGCCGGCCTGCCCTGGAGCTATATCTGGCGTGATGCCACGGCCCGCCAGCGTGCGCTCTCGCAGTTCGCCAAACTCCATGTCTGGGACACGGAGCACAACAACGGCGCACTCATCTACCTGCTGCTGGCCGACCACGCCATAGAAATCGTGGCCGACCGCGCCCTGGACCGCACCATGAGCGCCGAGCAATGGCAAACGTTGATCAGCGATATGCAGTCTGCCTTCCAGGGTGGGCATTTCAGCGTGGGCCTGGTATCGGCATTGGAGCGCGTCAACCGGCAACTGCAGGCGCATTTCCCGCGCAGATCGGCGGCCAACACGCAGCGAAACCTGCCCGATGCGCCCGTGGTCCAAAGGCATCTGCCGGGCCTCAGCCGCTGATCCGGTTCTGCAGCCGCATCCACCGACTGCAGCCCTCAGAAGCCTCAGGCCAGCACATGTCGCCCATACGGCGAACACAGCCAGAGCACGGCCGCCACATTGATCAGGACCATGAGCCAGAACTGCAGCTGAAAGCTGGTCTTGCTGCTTTTGTGGCGCAGCCACTGCTGGGCCAGCAGGGCACCGGGCCAGCCTCCGGCCAGCGCCATGGTCTGCAGCGTTTTTTCCGGCGTGCGCCACTGCCCCTTCTGAGCGGCCCATTTGTCCTGCCAGTAGGCCATGAAGGTCAGCACGCTGAGGCCCGCATAGACAATCCAGAAGATGCGCGGTACGCCCCAGATCACGGCGGCGGCCAACATCATCAGCAGCCAGACCAGCAACACGCCATAACTGAAGCCACTGGAGGCATGCCAGCCCTGAGGAGCTGTACGCGAGGACTGCAAACGCCCGGCTGACGAGTTGTTGCGCCGCACCGAAGAGGGGCGAGCCTGAGGCAGTGAACCGCCAGCTAGCCACGCAACCTGAAGCGCGCGCTTCTTGCCTTGCTCCATGCCGACGGCAAACTCCAGGCGCAGGCCAGGCTGAGGACGCTGATCTGCTGGCGGGCGCGGCTCAAAAGCACTGATATGGACAAACAGGCGTTCACCACCGCCATCGGCTTCTATCCAGCCAAAGCCACGCTCGTCATTCCATTGCGTCAAGGTACCGCTATAGCGCATCTCCGTCCTTTGTTGTTTTTGGCACCGCAAACAGGCCCGGTGATGCAAAAAGCAGGCGGGCCCCATCCAGAAAAAACCTTTTCCCCCGCATGGCTGTGTTAGTTTTGGGGCAGCCGTATTTTCTTAAGAAAGCACTCAAGCATGCAGAAATCTTTGTTCTCTCTGGCCATCATCAGCTCTGCCTTGGCACTGAGCGCCTGCTCCTCCATCAGCCCCAGAGGCGCCGAGACGCCGGCCGAATACGACTACGCACTGAGCTGCAAGCTCAAGGAAGATGATCCCAAGAAGTGCGAAGCCCAGATTCGCGCCCTTTGCGAGGACCCCAGCAAGGCCGTGGTTCGCAAGTCGCGCCATGTGGACCCCAAGGACAACTCCGTGGTCTACGGCTATCAGGCCGCCTGCAACGGCTAAGCCGCTTGCGCGCTGCTGCGGCCCTGAATCCTGCTGATTTCGCGATTAATCCCTTTTGGGACAAGCGCAATGCGCTTCGATTTTTGCAGCAGCTGCCCGTAAAAAAGCCACCGCATGCGGTGGCTTTTTTGCTGCTGATGCATGTGCTCGGGGCACAGCACATCAACGCTTTTGGCGGTACTTGCGCAGAGCGGCAATCTGAGCTGCCATGACAGCCAGCTCGGACTGTGCACGGGCAATGTCCAGTTCGCCCTTGGCGTTCTTCAGGGCTTCCTCAGCGGCAGCCTTGGCCTTTTGCGCCTTTTCATCGTCCAGATCCTTGCCGCGGATGGCGGTGTCGGACAGCACGGTCACGCAGTTGGGTTGCACTTCCAAAATGCCACCGGCCACGAAGACGAACTCTTCGCTGCCATCAGGCATTTCGATGCGCACCGAACCCGGCTTGATGCGGGTGATCAGCGGTGTGTGGCGGGGATAAATGCCCAGCTCGCCCGCTTCGCCGGGCAAGGCGACAAAGCGCGCTTCACCGGAGAAGATGGACTCTTCGGCACTGACCACATCAACGTGAATAGTGTTCATCTTTGCTCCTAGAAAAGGTTGAGGCTAGTTCCTAAAAACAGCATGGCCTAGCTCAGGGACGCTGAGCAAGGGCCACCCCGCAGCGATAACGTCGTCCCCCTCGTGAGGGGGAGGCGGCGCAGCCGCTAGGGGGTTGCCGTTTATTTAGGCTGCCAGCTTCTTGGCCTTCTCGAAGGCTTCGTCGATGGTACCAACCATGTAGAAAGCCTGTTCGGGCAGGTGGTCGGCTTCGCCGTTCACGATCATCTTGAAGCCACGGATGGTTTCAGACAGGGGAACGTACTTGCCGGGAGCGCCGGTGAACACTTCAGCCACGTGGAAAGGCTGCGACAGGAAACGCTGGATCTTACGAGCACGAGCCACGGTCAGCTTGTCTTCGGGAGCCAGTTCGTCCATGCCCAGAATCGCGATGATGTCGCGCAGTTCCTTGTAGCGCTGCAGTGTGCCCTGCACTTGGCGAGCCACCTTGTAGTGCTCTTCGCCAACCACTTGGGGGTCCAGCTGACGGCTGGTGGAGTCCAGAGGATCCACAGCGGGGTAGATACCCAGCGAAGCGATGTCACGGGACAGCACCACGGTGGAGTCCAAGTGAGCAAAAGTCGTGGCGGGCGAGGGGTCGGTCAAGTCATCCGCTGGCACGTAAACGGCCTGGATGGAAGTGATCGAGCCGACCTTGGTGGAGGTAATACGCTCTTGCAGCTTACCCATTTCTTCAGCCAGGGTAGGCTGGTAGCCCACGGCGGAAGGCATACGGCCCAGCAGAGCGGACACTTCGGTACCGGCCAGTGTGTAGCGGTAGATGTTGTCCACGAAGAACAGCACGTCCTTGCCTTCGTCACGGAACGACTCAGCCATGGTCAGGCCGGTCAGCGCCACGCGCAGACGGTTTCCTGGGGGCTCGTTCATCTGACCGTAAACCATGGCAACCTTGGACTCGCCCAGGTTCTCTTGGTTCACAACGCCAGCGTCGGACATTTCGTGATAGAAGTCGTTACCTTCACGGGTACGCTCACCCACACCAGCGAACACCGACAGACCGCTGTGGGCCTTGGCGATGTTGTTGATGAGTTCCATCATGTTCACGGTCTTGCCCACACCGGCACCACCGAACAGGCCCACCTTGCCGCCCTTGGCGAAGGGGCAGACCAAGTCGATCACCTTGATACCGGTTTCCAGCAGTTCCTGCGAAGGCGACAGTTCGTCGTATGCAGGAGCCTTGCGGTGGATGGCTGCGGTCAGGGTCTGGTCCACGGGACCACGTTCGTCGATGGGGTTGCCCAGCACGTCCATGATGCGGCCCAGGGTAGCCTTACCCACGGGAACGGTGATGGGGTTGCCGGTGTTGGTGACCATCAGGCCACGCTTCAGACCGTCCGAAGAACCCAGGGCAATGGTACGCACCACGCCGTCGCCCAGCTGCTGCTGAACTTCCAGGGTCAGGGCCGAGCCTTCCAGCTTCAAGGCGTCATACACCTTGGGCACCTGGCCGTGGGCAAACTCCACGTCCACCACGGCGCCGATACATTGAACAATCTTGCCTTGTACTTGAGCCATTTTTTGCTCCAATCTGTTTGTTCGTTAAAGCCGTTTACACAGCGGCTGCGCCTGCCACGATTTCCGACAGCTCAGTCGTAATCGCTGCCTGACGCGTCTTGTTGTAGACCAGCTTCAACTCGCTGATGACGTTGCCGGCGTTGTCGGTAGCGGCCTTCATGGCCACCATGCGCGCCGATTGCTCGGACGCCATGTTTTCCGCAACTGCCTGATACACGAGGGACTCCACGTAACGAACCAGCAGTTCGTCGATGACGCTCTGAGCGTCAGGTTCGTAGATGTATTCCCAGGATGCACCCGTCTTCTCGGCTTGCAATTTTTCGGACGACAGGGGGAGCAGTTGCTCCACCACCGACTCCTGCTTCATGGTGTTGATGAACTTGGTGTACGCCAGGTACACCGCGCTCAGCTTGCCTTCAGCATATTGGTCCAGCAACACCTTGACAGGCCCGATGAGCTTGTCGAGGTGAGGCGTGTCGCCCAAGCCTGTAGCGTGAGAGACCACCTTGGCACCGACACGGTTCAGGAAACCCAGTCCCTTGCCGCCAATGGCCACTGCATCTGTCGCAACACCCGCATCCTGCAGTTCGCGCAACTTGTTGGTGACGACACGCAACACGTTGGTGTTCATGCCGCCGCACAAACCCTTGTCGGTCGTCACCACGATGACGCCGACCTTCTTGGCATCGTTCACTTGCATGAACGGATGCACATATTCAGGGTTAGCTTCGCCAAGATGGGCTGCAATGTTGCGGATTTTTTCGCTATATGGACGGGCAGCCAGCATCCGGTCCTGCGCCTTGCGCATTTTGGATGCAGCCACCATCTCCATGGCTTTGGTGATCTTCTTGGTGTTTTCCACCGATTTGATCTTGCCGCGTATTTCCTTACCTGCTGCCATGATGACTCCTCGCCGGTATTAAGCGAAGGACTTCTTGAATGCAGTAATGGCTGCAGTCAGTTCAGCTTCGTCCTTGCCTTCCTTGTCGAAAGCACGCTTTTCGTTCAGACGGTCGAGCAAAGCGCCGTGGCTGGTCTTCAGGAACTGGTGCAGACCAGATTCGAAGGGCAGCACTTGCTTGACTTCGATGTCGTCCATGAAGCCCTTGTTCACTGCGAACAGCGAAGAAGCCATCAGAGCGGTCGACAGGGGCGAGTACTGAGCCTGCTTGAGCAGTTCGGTCACGCGGGCACCGCGGTCCAGCTGCTTGCGGGTTGCATCGTCCAGATCGGAAGCGAACTGCGCGAAGGCAGCCAGTTCACGGTACTGAGCCAGGTCGGTACGGATACCGCCGGACAGGCCCTTCACAACCTTGGTCTGAGCAGCACCACCCACGCGGGACACCGAAATACCGGCGTTGATAGCGGGGCGCACGCCAGCGTTGAACAGGCTGGTTTCCAGGAAGATCTGGCCGTCAGTAATCGAAATCACGTTCGTGGGAACGAAAGCGGACACGTCGCCAGCCTGTGTCTCGATGATAGGCAGAGCGGTCAGAGAACCGGTCTTGCCCTTGACTTCACCCTTGGTGAATGCTTCGACGTAGTCGGCATTCACGCGAGCGGCACGCTCCAGCAGACGGCTGTGGAGATAAAACACGTCGCCGGGGAAGGCTTCACGTCCGGGAGGACGACGCAGCAGCAGCGAAACCTGACGGTAGGCCACAGCTTGCTTGGACAGATCGTCATAAACGATCAGAGCGTCTTCGCCGCGGTCGCGGAAGTATTCGCCCATCGTGCAGCCGGAGTAGGCCGACACGTACTGCATGGCAGCGGATTCGGAGGCGGTAGCAGCCACGACGATGGTGTATTCCATCGCGCCAGCTTGTTCCAGCGCGCGCACCACGTTCTTGATCGAAGAAGCCTTCTGACCAATGGCAACGTACACGCAGATAACGCCCTGGCCCTTCTGGTTGATGATGGCGTCGATAGCGACAGCCGTCTTACCAGTCTGACGGTCACCAATGATCAGTTCACGCTGACCACGGCCCACGGGAACCATGGAGTCGATGGACTTGATACCGGTTTGCAGGGGCTGATCCACGGATTGACGTGCGATCACGCCAGGAGCGACCTTCTCGATCACGTCCGTCATCTTGGCGTTGATGGGGCCCTTGCCGTCGATCGGCTGACCCAGGGCGTTCACCACGCGGCCGACCAGCTCGGGGCCCACGGGCACTTCCAGAATACGGCCGGTGCACTTGACGGTGTTGCCTTCTGCGATGTGCTCGTAAGCACCCAGAATCACGGCGCCCACGGAGTCGCGCTCCAGGTTCAGAGCCAGACCGTAAGTGGGTTGACCGTCGGCGCCTGCGGGGAATTCCAGCATTTCGCCAGCCATCACGTCCGACAGGCCGTGCACGCGCACGATACCGTCAGTCACCGACACCACGGTGCCTTGGTTACGGACGTCAGTGCTAGCAGCCAGCCCTTCGATGCGGCTCTTGATCAGTTCAGAAATTTCTGCGGGATTGAGTTGCATGACTCTTTCCTTCTTTCTTGTGTGTTAGCCGAGACCTCAAGCGCATTACGCGGTGAGGGCCGCTTTCATTTGTTCCAGACGGGCCTTGACGGAGGTGTCCAGCACCTCGTCGCCCACCACGACGCGAACGCCACCGATCAGCGATTCATCGAGCTTCACGGTGAGATTCAGCTTGCGGCCAAAGCGCTTTTCCAGCGTGGCGCCAAGCTCGGCCAGCGCTGCATCCTCAATCGGGAAAGCGCTGTACACCACGGCATCCGAAGAGCCGCTCTTGCTGTTCACGAGGCTGCGGAACTGGGCTGCCACTTCAGGCAGCACGTCCAGACGGCCGTTTTCGAGGACCACACGCAGGAAGTTGCGTGCGGACTCGGGCAATGCCGACTTGGCCACACCCGTGATGAGATCGAACACTTGCGCGTCGCTCACGTTCGGGTTGTCGGCCAGTTGGCGCAATTGCGGATTGGCGGCAATCGCCGCCAATTCCTCCACCCAAGCGACAGTGCTGTTCAAATCTGCAGCCTTGTCGGCGCAGGCTTTGAACAATGCTTCGGCGTAAGGGCGGGCAATGGTGGCGAGTTCTGCCATTTTTTGCTTTCCTTACAGCTCTGTCTTCAGGCGGTTCAGCAGATCAGCGTGGATACCGGCATTGACTTCCTTCTTCAGGATCTGCTCGGCACCCTTGACGGCCAGCGCTGCCACTTGCTCACGCAGGGCTTCACGGGCAGCAATGGCTTGCTGGTCAGCTTCAGCGCGGGCCGCAGCAACAATCTTGTTGCCTTCTTCTGTCGCGCGGGCCTTGGCTTCTTCGATGATGGCCTGGGCGCGGCGTTCGGCGTCCGCAAGCCGCGAAGCTGTTTCGTTGCGCGTCTGGGCCAATTCCTGCTCGACGCGCTTGTTAACAGCGGTCAGTTCGGTCTTGGCCTTGTCGGCAGCAGCGAGGCCATCGGCGATTTTCTGGGCTCGCTCATCCAGTGCCTTCGCGATCGGGGGCCACACGAACTTCATCGTGAACAGCGCCAGAACCAGGAAAACACCAAGCTGAACGAACAGGGTCGCGTTAATACTCACGGCAACACCTTTCTATTTAGGGCGTTGAACGGAGCTTAGGCAACCAGTTGGAAGGGGTTGGCGAAGGCGAACAGCAGAGCGATAGCCACACCGATCAGGAAGGCGGCGTCGATCAGACCAGCCAAGATGAACATCTTGGTTTGCAGTTCGTTGATCAGCTCAGGCTGACGTGCCGAGGATTCCAGGAACTTGCCACCCATCAGAGCGATACCGATCGAAGCGCCGATAGCGCCCAGACCAACAATCAGACCACAAGCCAGAGCGACGAGACCGAGAACGTTTTCCATGATGACTCCTAGGGATTAAAGAAAGGTTGAGTGAAAGAAAGGATTTCAGTGAGCTTCATGTGCCTGGCCGAGGTAAATCAGCGTCAGCATCATGAAAATGAAGGCTTGCAGGGTAATGATCAGGATGTGGAAGATCGCCCAGATCGAACCTGCAATGATGTGCCCCACGGGGAGCAACACACCGGAAAGCGACATGGCAGCCGCACCGCCCATCAAGGCGATCAGACAGAACACCAACTCACCAGCGTACATATTGCCGAACAGTCGCATACCGTGCGAAACCGTCTTGGCAATGTATTCAATGATTTGCATGGCCAGGTTCACAACACCCAGGATCACAGCAAACACGGGATTCTTAGAGGTACCGAACGGAGCGGTCACCAGTTCGTGAGCCCAGCCGCCCATGCCCTTGATCTTCACCGAGTAGATCAGGCACAGCACCAGCACGCCGGTCGACAGGCCCAGAGTGGTGGACAGGTCGGCGGTAGGCACGACACGCAGGTAGGCATGGGAGTCGCCCTGGGCGGTCTGCCACAGCACGGGCAGCAGATCCACAGGCAGCATGTCCATTGCGTTCATCGCGAAGATCCAGACGAACACGGTCAGTGCCAGAGGAGCGATGAACTTGCGAGATTCAGCGTTGTGAATATTGGCCTTGGCCTGGTTGTCCACCATCTCGACCAGCATTTCCACCGCAGCCTGGAAACGACCGGGAACGCCGGAAGTCGCCTTGCGGGCAGCCAGCCAGAGGACGAACAGGCACAAAGCGCCCAGAGTCACACTCACGGCAATCGAATCCAGATTGAACACGGAGAAGTCGATGATGGACTTCTGCTTGATGTTCTGGAGGTGTTGCAAGTGGTGAACGATGTATTCACTTGCAGTTGGTGCGTGCGCTTCTGCGGCCATCGGTCAACTTCTCTCAAATATCAATCGGTTTTTGGACACTGGATCGCACCAGAAGCGCAACCCAATACGTTTTCATCACAACAATCAAGCCGACCAGCAGCGCCAGCCAGCTCAGGTCAGGTACCAGCTTGGGT
Organism: Comamonas sp. AG1104; assembly: GCF_003350425.1. Taxonomy (NCBI): domain Bacteria; kingdom Pseudomonadati; phylum Pseudomonadota; class Betaproteobacteria; order Burkholderiales; family Comamonadaceae; genus Comamonas; species Comamonas sp. AG1104. The sequence goes on from NZ_QQAS01000013.1 coordinate 21,353, forward strand.
GCAGCCGCCAACATGGCGATGCACAGCACCAGCTTCACCAGCTCCCAACCGAAAATTCCCGCCATGGCCGCCCCGGCACCTCCCGCCCGCTGACGAACCACACCTCTTGCAAACAGCGCTGCAGGCAACACGACCGCCAGCGCTCCATACGCTGCCGACCAGCCTGCGGCTGCACGCCCCGTAATCAACCACGACAGCAAAGCCACGATAACGCCGACCAGCGTCTGAACGATGACGATGCGCCAGACCGAAACCTGCGGAAAGCGCGAACGCCATGCAGAGGCTTCTTGTGCAGTCAGGGGCTTGAAGTCTTCGACTTCGTCCTCATCCTGAAAATCAGCGGGCATGTTTGTCATGTTTTCTTTCACACCGCTGACCAAGCAAGAGCCGGACAAGACTTTTTACAAAGCCTCTGATTATAAGTAAAAACCCCCGTCGTTAGATAGGGGTTGATACTGTCATGCGCAAAACGTCTTTGACAAGACCTGAGGGTTGTCGCCGAGTGACAACATCTGCCTCCCTCAGCTTTGGTGCGGCGCGAGTGTGCCCTAGTTGAAATACCTGATTACCCTGAATTGTCTGCCACCTGCCAGGGGCTTTGCCGGTTTGCAAGCCTCGCCAAACCCTGGATTAGGCCCACGCGCGCAGGACTGCCCTGCGTGGCGCACAATCTTTCTTACTCATTGACAGGCTGTTTCACCAACGGCAATTTTTCATTCCAGCCAAGGACTCTTCATGAGCGACACGCCCAACCCATCTGCCGCCAACGAGAACGGCCAGCAAGAAGACCCGCGCAAGGATTCGCTGATCGAGTATCCGAGCCAGTTCCCCATCAAGGTAATGGGCGTCAAGAATGAGCATCTGGTGCACGAGATCACCAAGATCGCTGAACAATTCGACCCCAGCTTCGATGCCAGCACGGTCGAGCTGCGCCCCAGCTCTGGCGGCAACTACCTGGGCGTGACCATCACCATCACGGCCACCAGCCGCGAGCAGCTGGACGATACCTACCGCGCACTGACCTCTCACCCCCTGGTGAAGGTCGTGCTGTGAGCCACAACCCGATTGCTTCCGCCTTGCAGCCCCCCGAAGCCATGGACCTGCGCTTTCTGGGGCGCACCGGCTATGAAGCAACGGTGGTCGCGATGCAGGAGTTCACGCGCACACGCAACTCGGCCACACGGGACGAAGTCTGGGTGTGCGAGCACTCACCTCATTTCACCCAGGGACTGGCCGGCAAAGCCGACAATGTGCTGAACCCCGGCGATATTCCCGTGGTGGCTACCAATCGCGGTGGCCAGGTGACCTATCACGGCCCCGGCCAGGTGGTGGCTTATCCGCTGCTGGATCTGCAACGCATGGGCTACTTCGTCAAAGAGTATGTGTATCGGCTGGAAGATGCGGTGATCCGCACGCTGGATCATTTCGGCGTTACCGGCCACCGCGTGGCAGGCGCCCCCGGTATCTATGTGCGCCTGGACGACCCGCGCAGCCACGCCATGCTGGAGCAGCGCCCGCAGCACCGCGAAGCGGGCAGCCCGGCGCCCGAGCCGCATTTCGAGGGTCTGGGCAAGATTGCCGCCCTGGGCATCAAGGTCAGCCGCCACAGCACCTACCACGGAGTGGCCCTCAATGTCGATATGGATTTGGAACCTTATTTGCGAATCAACCCTTGCGGATACGCAGGGCTGAGGACGGTGGACCTTTCTACAATCGGCGTACAGACAACCTGGGACGAGGCCGCAGCCGTGCTGGGCCGCCAGCTGAAGGCGCGTCTCTCTCCCTGAAGGCAAGATCATGAGCACCAATGAAGTCGTGCGCGAAGCGCAGTCCGCCGCAAACTACAACCCGCTGGCCAAGCAGAAGGCTGCCGCCAAGCTGGCACGCATCCCCGTGAAGGTGGAGCAGGCCGAAGTCCTCAAGAAGCCCGAGTGGATTCGCGTCAAGGCCGGCAGCCCCAGCACGCGCTTTTACGAGATCAAGGACATTCTGCGCAAGAACAATCTGCACACGGTCTGCGAAGAAGCCAGCTGCCCGAATATCGGCGAATGCTTTGGCAAGGGCACGGCCACCTTCATGATCATGGGCGACAAGTGCACGCGCCGCTGCCCTTTCTGCGACGTGGGCCATGGCCGCCCCGATCCGCTGGATGTGAACGAGCCGCTGAATCTGGCGCGCACCATTGCCGCGCTGCGCCTGAAGTACGTGGTGATCACCAGCGTGGACCGCGACGACCTGCGCGACGGCGGCTCTGGCCACTTTGTGGAATGCATCAAGAACATCCGCGAGCTCTCGCCCGAGACGCAGATCGAGATCCTGGTTCCCGACTTCCGCGGCCGTGACGACCGCGCACTGGAAATCCTCAAGTCGGCTCCGCCCGATGTGATGAACCACAATCTGGAAACCGCGCCACGCTTGTACAAGGAAGCGCGCCCCGGCTCCGACTATCAGTTCAGCCTGAACCTGCTCAAGAAGTTCAAGGAACTGCACCCCGATGTGCCGACCAAGAGCGGCATCATGGTGGGCCTGGGCGAGACGGACGAGGAAATCCTGCAGGTGATGCGCGATATGCGCGCCCACAACATCGACATGCTGACCATCGGCCAGTATCTGGCGCCCACCAACAGCCACCTGCCCGTGCGCCGCTACGTGCACCCCGACACCTTCAAGATGTTCGAGCAGGAGGCCTACAAGATGGGCTTCACCCACGCTGCCGTGGGCGCAATGGTGCGCTCCAGCTACCACGCTGACCAGCAGGCACATGCCGCCGGCGTCTGATCACCGAAGAAGGTGCTCACCCACAAGCAGCCCAAGGGCTGCTTTTTTCATGGCCGCACGCAACGGGCAGTGTTGCACTGCCCCAGGATCTGCCAAAAAATAAAGCTCCTGAATAAGGAGCTTGGTGCGCTTTTCTGGTAAAGCTTACATAGCCAATTCATATCAGGATCGTTGCAAATCATGAGATGCAAGCTATGAAATTTGAATAACCCACCGTTTGCATCGAAAAAACGCCTGGCTAACCGGCAAACCGCTGGCTGGCAAAAACGACTGCAGGCTGAACAGGCCCGACGAGTCGCCCCACGATGAAACTGAGCCATGCAGCACTTGATACCCCACCAGAGTCCTGTGCTGCAAGCTGGGATGGATATTAACATTAAATGAGAATCAATATCAATTAATGTTAGTAGAAAATTTCAAGCATCTTCACTTCCCGCATGAATGACAGGCCAACCAGCTTGTACAGCAGCGCCGCAGCCATCAATAGCACTGCAAAACCATCCATGCGTTATCAAAGCGGCGCGCGCGAAGATCATCCCGGCGAATCCACAGGTAAAGCTGGCCACTGTCACCCCAGCTCATGCCCGCTTTATCGTCGCTGCCCATTTGCAGCAGCAACACCCAGTCAGTGGCCGTGTCTCGCACAGACTGCAGTTGGGGGTTTGAGTAAGCGTTGCCGCTGCCACAGTAATGCCCTGCCGCCACTAACGCGCACTCCACCTGCATATTGCCCTGCACTGGTGTGGGCCAGCCACCCACGCGATGGCAGCAGGCATCTTCTCCATCGTTGCTGGCGGCGTTGCCCGGATCATCCAGCCACCAATCCGCAAATGTGTCTGACTGCGCATCAGTGAGCTCAATGTTCAGACTGTCCCATTGCGCGGTCTCCATGGGCAACGGCGTGCTGCAAGCGTGCAATTCGCAAGCCACAGGACTGAACTGCCAGTCCGCGCCCAGCATTCGCAGTTTTTGCGGTAACGCTCGACGCTGCAAAGCAGCTGCATCTTCATGAAACAACACCGTCAGCGCACAGCTATCTGCCGGGTCATAGCCCCAAGGGCATTCCACCGCGTCATAAAAGACCGAGAGAACTCCGCTGCGCGGAAAGTCTTCATCCGCCGCACCAGTTGCATGCACATCAGCAAAGTTGACCTGCGCGAGAAAGTTCAGCGGAAAAGGGTTCTCCAGACGCTCGATATGCAGCAGCGCTTCTTCGCGAATTTTCTGTGCCTGTTCTGGCTTGGCCCATCGCCAGCGGCTGTCGGGAGCAACGCTGTCTTCGCGATGAGGCTTCACCCGCTGCTCATGGTCCGGATAGCGTCCTCGCTCGGGCCAGGCCACACCGGCAGGCAGGTCGGGGCAGCCGCCCAATTTGGTGCTGCCGGACGCAATCTCCGCTTCATCCTCCACCGCAGTGGTCTGCAGCCACACAGCCGCCCTGGCTTGCGCAGCCAGTTGCTGCGCAAGCGCTGCATCGCCCAGCACCGGCTCAAGCGCACGGGCGATTTCCTGCGAATTTGCGTAATTCATCCATCCCTTTTCTGCCTGCCTCGAGGCCGTTCTCTGGGTTCTTCAGGGGGCCAGCATCTGCGCCGGGCATTCGCTCATCAGCACCTCCCCGGCCCAGGGTGCAAGCTTGCTGCAGTCCGAACGCAGCACCTCCTGCTTGACGGCCAGAATCTGCGCGGGGTGCATGGAAAAGCTGCGCAGGCCCAGGCCCAGCAGCAGCCGGGTCATGCTCAGATCGCCCGCCATTTCGCCGCAGACGCAGACTTCCTTGCCTGCAGCATTGGCCGCTGCGATCACCTCGGCCACCAGACGCAGCACAGCAGGATGCATGGGGTCGTAGAGATGGGCCACGGTTTCGTCGGCCCGGTCGATGGCCAGCGTGTACTGGATCAGGTCGTTGGTGCCGATGGACAGGAAGTCGAAATACTGCAAAAAGCTGCGCACCGTCAGGGCGGCCGCCGGGATCTCAATCATGGCGCCCAGCTTGACCGGCCCGTAGGCGACGCCGCGCACATCAAGCTCATGCTGCGCCTGGCGCAACTGGGCCAGGGTCTGCTCGATCTCGCTGCGATGTGCCAGCATGGGAAACAGCAGCTTGATCTGCCCGTGCGCCGCCGCGCGCAAGATGGCGCGCAGCTGGGTGCGGAACATGACGGGGTCGGCCAGACTCCAGCGGATGGCGCGCAGGCCCAGTGCGGGGTTGAGGTAGTAGTCCTTGGGCTGGGCCTTGTCCAGCGGCTTGTCGGCCCCCACGTCCAGTGTGCGGATGGTGACCGGCATGCCCTGCATGCCGTCGATGGCCTCGCGATAGGCGCGGTACTGCTCTTCTTCCCCGGGTAGATTACCGCTGCGGCCCATGAACAGGAACTCGGTACGAAACAACCCCACGCCGACAGCGCCAGCCCGCACGGCCGCCGCCCCGTCGCTGGGTTGCTCGATATTGGCCAACAGCTCCACCTTCTGCCCATCCATGGTCAGCGAAGGCGTGTAGCGCAGACGGGTCAGGCGCTCTCGCTCCAGCTCGGTCTGGCGCTGGCGAAAGCCGTACTCCGCCAGGATGATGGGCGTGGGGTCCACGATGACCACGCCCTCGTTGCCGTCGATGATGACCCAGTCGTCCTGGCGGATCAGCTGGCTTGCGGCCCGCGCACCGACCACGGCCGGAATGTCCATGCTGCGCGCGACGATGGCGGTGTGGCTGGTCTTGCCGCCCACGGCGGTGATGAAGCCGGCAAAGACCTTGCTCTTGAACTGCAGCATGTCCGCCGGCGACAGATCCTGCGCCACCAGCACCAGCGGGGTTTCCGTGGCGCCTTCGAGCTGCAGCTGCTGGCCGCTGGCCCCCGGTGTGGCACCTGTCGGTGCCAGCGGCGGTGCGGCCTGCGCAATCGGGCTGGCCGCGCCCTTCATGTGGCGCAGAATGCGTTCCACCACCTGCTCCAGGTCGGCCTTGCGCTCGCGCAGGTACTCGTCGTCCATCTCGTCGAACTGACGCGAGACGATCTCCAGCTGAGTGGTCAGCGCCCATTCGGCGTTGTACAGACGCTCGGAGATCCAGTTGCGGATGGCCTCGGCCAGTGCCTGGTCCTGCAGCAGCATCAGATGCACATCGAGCAGCGCATCCAGCTCGCCAGGCGCATCCTTGGGCATTTCTTCCTGAAGCCGGCGCAGCTCGTCAATCACCGCATTGCGTGCCGTGCGGGCACGCTGGATCTCCGACTCCACCTGATCGGGACGAATGAAGTAATGCACCACCTCCATGCGACTGGAGGCCACAACGACCGCGCGCCCAATGGCAATCCCTCGGGAGACGGCCAGGCCGTGGATGGCAAATGTCATAGCGAATGCCCTTTCGCGAATTTCGCGATTGCTTTTTGCTTGCTTCTTGCTCTTGTTTTTGCAGCAGTCAGCGCAGTTCATCTCTGCGCCGCAGCACGAAAAAACGCTTTATCTCATTGCCAGCAAGGCGCTCCTTGCTATCAAAGGAGCCAGCGCCCCAGCCGCCTGCACACAGTCAAGCGACGACGCAGGCTGCGCCGCTGTTACTGGCCTTCACCAAACTTGTCGTTGATCAGGGCCACCAGCGCATCCATGGCTTCCTGCTCCTGCGCGCCATCGGTTTCCATCTCCAGCTCGGAGCCTATGCCCGCCGCCAGCATCATCACGCCCATGATGCTCTTGGCATTGACGCGGCGCTCCCCCTTGGTCAGCCAGACCTCGCAGGGGAAGCTGCCCGCGAGCTTGGTGAGCTTGGCCGATGCACGGGCATGCAGGCCCAGTTTATTGCTGATGGTGATATTGGTCTTGATCATTGGAAGGTCGTGCGCTTTGATTTTGTCGGGAACTGCCGGCCACCTGCATCACCCCCTGGCTGCCGCCCACCATGGCCCGCGAAACCAGGGCGTCCAGCGACTCATGCCGATAGCCGATGGAGCGCAAAAGCATGGGCAGGTTCACCCCCGCCACCAGCCTGGCCTGCAACAGGCCCGTGAGACGCTGGGCCACATTGCATGGGGTGGCGCCAAACAGATCGGTCAGCACCAGTGTCGGCGCATCCAGCCCGCCATGCGCCACCAGCATGGCCAGGGCACGCTCCAGCGTGGCCTCGGGCGCCTCATCGGAAGGCACGTCCAGGGCCAGCAAGTCGTCAGCGCTATCGGCAAACACATGCAGCGCGCATTCGCGCAATGCAGCGGCCAGAGGAGCGTGAGTGAGCAAAAGAATGCGCGTGGTCATGTAGTCACAGTTCTTGATAGCAAATTATGGCCTGTTGCAGCCGTCAACAAGGGCAACGAGGTGGATGAAGCGCAAGGGTCATGATCTGGATGCGGGCTTATTGCAACTGCAGGCCCGAAAAAAACATCTCGGCCTCGGCAGACCTGGGCTTGTCGGCGTAGATCACGGCGTGATAGACCCTGGCGCCACTGCCCTCCAGGCGAGCAAACCACAGGCCATGCCCCACCACCTTCTGCCCCCTGGGGCCCAGGCCCTCGAATGTGATGCGCAGGGACTGCGGCAGATTCAGCGCCCCCTTGGGCACCCACGGGCCATCGCCCCTGGCATCAAGCCTCGCGGCGGCACCGTCTGCCGACTTCAGTTGCGCCAGCACTGCCTGCTGCCACAACGTCAGTGCCTCGGCAGCACGAGCAGGTTCGGCCACGGCGAAATGCGACACCGCATAGGTCGCGCCCTGGGCCTCGCAGCCCACCACCGACAGCGGCACCTGGCCCAGGCCCAGCTCGACAGGGCGGCTGGCCGCCTGCGCATCACAGGGCAGCAGCGCTTGCAGCGGCGCATCCTTGAGCTGGATGGTGCGCCAATTGAGCGCCGGGCTGCAGGCGGCCAGCAGTGCGCAGCTGACCAGCAGCGTCGCAGCCCAGAGTCCGGTTTTCTTCATGGCCCATTATCGGCAGCGGCATGGGCCCGGCCTGTCACGCAAGCCTAGGGTTGACCCGTGGGTCAAGCAGTAAGAACTGAACTTTCGGCGTGTTTGGTACACCAAACCACAGATCAGCAAGGTGCTGAAGATTTGTGCACAATCAATCACTATGGCAAGCAAACATTGGATCGCAGGCATTGTGGCGGCGGCCGTCATCGGCGTCGGAGCCTGGGTGTATTCGGGCGCAGGACAGACTGCGGCGCCGCAATCCACCTTTGTGCTGCTGGACGGCAGCCAGAAAACCACCGCTGACCTCAAGGGCAAGGTGACGCTGGTGAACTTCTGGGCCACCAGCTGCACCACCTGTGTGGCAGAGATGCCCCAGATCATCAGCACCTACCAGAAGTACCAGGGCAAGGGCTTTGACACCCTGGCCGTGGCCATGAGCTACGACCCGCCCAGCTATGTCGTGAACTTTGTCGAATCGCGCAAGCTGCCCTTCCAGGTCGCGCTGGACAACACCGGCAACGTGGCCAAGGCCTGGGGCGATGTACAACTCACCCCCACCACCTTCATCGTCAACAAGCGCGGCGAGATCGTGAAGAGCTATATCGGCGCCCCCGACTTTGAGCAGCTGCACAAGCTGATCGAGAAGCTGCTGGCCGAGCCGGCAAACGCCTGAGCTCATTCAAAAACATAGCTGCTAGCGCACGCTGTTGTTCGATTTCAAGATGAAATAAAGCTGAAATCAGCTACAGACAAGCGCAAGGCGCTCATAAAAAAACCGGCAATGCCGGTTTTTTTGCGTCTGCTTGATGCAGGACAGTCTTGGCTTACTTATTGCGGAAGCTGTCGTGACAGCTCTTGCAGCTATTGGCGGCCGGGCCGAAAGCCGTCTTGAGATTGTCCAGATTGCCGGTCTTGGCGGCAGCGTTGAGCTTGACGACTTCGGCTTCCATCTTGCCCGACAGGTCATGGAACTTGGCCTGCTCCTTCCACACTTCAGGCTTGGCCTTGCCGCCTTCGGTGCCGGCGCCGAAACCGGCCCAGGGCAGCTTGGACATGAAGGCCACGACCTCGGCGCTTTCCTGCGCGCTCTTGGCATCGAAGGGCATCTTGCCGTTGGCCATGGCGCCCAGACGGCTGAAATGCGTGCCCAGCACACTCAGCGCGCTCTGGCGATATTTGATGGCATCTTCAGCCTTGGCGAACTGGGCCGAGGCAGGCAGGGCCACGGTGGCAACCACAGCAGCGAATGCCAGAGTGGAAAAAGCTTTCATCGGGGTATCCTTTCTTGGTTCCGCAGCCTGCCGCAGGCGGCTGCCTGACCAGTATGGCAGAGTCACCCAAAGGCAACGATTTGGGCTTGCAGCCTTGCCAGGGCACAATGTCCGGGTCCATCAGCCATGAAAAAGCCATGACAGAGTCCGCCACACAAGCCGCCACGGAAATCCACAGAACTCGGATCTGGGACCTGCCCACCCGCCTGTTTCACTGGCTGCTGGCGATCTGCATCGTGGCCCTGGTGGTCACCGCCAAGATGGGCGGCAATGCCATGAACTGGCATCTGCTGCTGGGACAGGTGGTGCTGGCCTTGCTGATCTTTCGCATTCTCTGGGGCCTGGTGGGTGGGTACTGGTCGCGCTTTGGCAGCTTCATCCCTTCCGCGGCGGCCATGAGACGCTATCTCAGTGGCGCGTCGACCACGCAGGATCGCGCAGGCCACAACCCGCTGGGCTCGCTGTCGGTCATTGCGATGCTGATCGTTCTGATAGCGCAGATCGCAACCGGGCTGATGAGCGATGACGAAATTGCCTTCAGCGGACCGTTGACGCGTTTTGTGTCCGGCGAGCTGATCTCCAAGGCCACCGACTACCACGCCCACTGGGGCCAGTACCTGATTTACGCACTGGTCGCACTGCATCTTCTGGCCCTCATCGGCTACAGCATCAAGGGCGACAAACTGATCCCAGCGATGGTCACGGGCGACAAATTGCTGAAGGAACCCGTTGCTGCGAGCCGCGACACCGCCAGTACCCGGGCTCTGGCCGCACTGCTGGCCGTGGTGGCAAGCTCTCTTTCCTGGTGGGTCCATCAACTGGGGCAGAGTGCTGCTTTCTGAGTTCTGACGCTGCAAGCAGCTGCTTTAACCATGCAGCGCGCTTGCCGCTACACTGACCCTTCTTTCATCATTGCCTAGCTGCCGTGGACAAGCCTGCCGTGGACTTGCTGACGCCCACACTCGAGGAGATGGACGCTGTGCGTCAGATCTTCCAGGAGTATGCGGACAGCCTGAACATCGACCTGGAATTTCAAGGATTCGAAACCGAACTCGCCGAGCTTCCCGGCGACTATGCCGAACCCCGCGGGCATATTCTGCTCGCTCGTGTAGACGGCAGCATTGCAGGCTGCTGTGCACTGCGCCCCCTGGATGACTCCGACTATCCCAATGCCGCCGAGATGAAGCGCCTGTTCGTGCGCAAGGCGTTTCGTGGCTTTGGCCTGGGGCGCCAACTGGCAGAGGCCATGCTCGACAAGGCACGCCAGGCCGGCTACGACCATGTGCTGCTGGACACGCTCGACGACATGGAAGCCGCCCGCGCACTCTATGTCGAGCTGGGCTTTGAATCCATCGCCCCCTACTATCACAACCCGCTGCCAGGGGCGCACTACCTCAAGGCCGATATCTGCTGAGGCCGTGCATCGCGCGCCTTTAGCGCCTCGAGAACACGGTAATTTTTTCTGCACCTCGATTTAAGTTGCTGCGTGACAGAGCCGCTTAGTACAGAGTAAGAGCGCCACGGTGGCGTTCGGTCTGTCATAACGACTCTGTTTTTAGGAGCACTCCATGCTGAGCCTGCACACCAACGCCGCTTCCCTGAGCACGCAAAATTCCCTGGCCTCGACCAACAAGGCCTTGTCTTCCTCCATGACCAAGCTGGGCACGGGCTACCGTGTCAACTCCGCCATGGACGATGCAGCCGGCCTGCAGATCGCCACCCGCCTGAATGCCCAGGCACGCGGCATGTCCGTGGCACAGAAGAACACCCAGAACGGCATCTCCATGCTGCAAACCGCCGAAGGCGCTTTGTCGGAGGTCAGCAACATGATGCTGCGCATGAAGGATCTGGCCACCGAAATGACCAATGCCACAACCAGCGCCTCAGACAAGACCGCACTCGAAGAGGAAATGACGGCGCTGAGCACCGAAATCACCAGCATCATGGGCAACACCACTTTCGGCGGAGAAAAGCTGCTGACCGGTGGCAAGCTGGCCGCTGCCATGGACTTCCAGACCGGAGCGACAGGAGCGGACAAGGTTACCGTTGATGTCAATACCCAACTGGCCGCTATCACAGTGCCAACCAAGGCCACGAGCATTGATGACCTCAATACAGCCATCAATGCGGTGGGAACGCTGCGTTCGTCCATTGGCGCGGGTGCCAACCGTCTGGAGCATGTCTACAACAATCTGGGCAATATGATCCAGAACACCGAAGCTGCCAAGGGCCGTATCCTGGACGTGGACTACGCCAGCGAAACCGCCAACATGACCAACAAGCAGATGCTGATGCAAGCCTCCACCTCCATGCTCAAGCAGTCCTCGAGCATGAGCCAGATGGTGGCTTCGTTGCTGCAATAAGCACCGTCCCTCTTGCTCAAAACCGCCTTCGGGCGGTTTTTTCATTTAAGAAACTTTCCCTGGCAGTCGCCTTGCAAGAACAAGAGCGCCGCAGTGGCGTTCGGTCTGTCATAACGACTCTGTTTTTAGGAGCACTCCATGCTGAGCCTGCACACCAACGCCGCTTCCCTGAGCACACAAAACTCCTTGGCCTCGACCAACAAGGCCCTGTCTTCTTCCATGACCAAGCTGGGCACGGGCTACCGTGTCAACTCCGCCATGGACGATGCAGCCGGCCTGCAGATCGCCACCCGCCTGAATGCCCAGGCACGTGGCATGTCCGTGGCACAGAAGAACACGCAAAACGGCATCTCCATGCTGCAAACAGCCGAAGGCGCTTTGTCGGAGGTCAGCAACATGGTGCTGCGCATGAAGGACCTGGCCACGGAATCGGCTACTGCGTCCACATCTGCAGACGACCGGGCAGCGCTTCAGGCCGAGTTCGATGCGCTGGCCACAGAAATTGGCAGCATTGTCAAGAACACCTCTTTTGGCGGCGCCAAGCTGTTCAGTGACGGCACAAAAACCGATGGTACTGGCGGCACTCTCGATAGCGCCACACTGACTTTCCAAACCGGCTCTACCGGCAGCGACACAGTCACGGCCGATACAAAAACTGACTTGGGCAAGCTGGCAACCGCTCTTGCTGCCATCTCTTCCAATTACGCGACTCCTGGCACTGCAGGCACAGAGATCTCTAGCGCAACAAGCGCCAACGCACTGCTCACAAAACTAAGCACTGCCATTGACTCCATCGGCACCTATCGCTCGGATCTGGGCGCAGCTTCCAACCGCCTGGAACATGTCTACAACAATCTGGGCAACATGATCCAGAACACCGAAGCCGCCAAGGGCCGCATCCTGGACGTGGACTACGCGAGCGAAACTGCCAACATGACCAACAAGCAGATGCTGATGCAAGCGTCGACTTCCATGCTCAAGCAGTCCTCGAGCATGAGCCAGATGGTGGCTTCGTTGCTGCAGTAATTGCACAGCCGTGCGGGAGGCGCAAGCCTCTTTGGCCCACAAAAAAGCCAACCTCCCGGTTGGCTTTTTTGCTTTTGCATCTGCTTTTTTCAAGGCTGTTGCGGCTAGTTCAGGCGCTCGGCCATGATGCGTGCCAGCGTGGCCTGCAGCTCCTGAGTCAGGCCTTCCAGGCTGCAGCCCACAACGACTACTTCGCCAAGCAGAAACGAGCGGTAGCTGCGGCGCGAGCGCACCGTAAGGTCCACCTGGATCTGCACACCATCGCCGAGATTGAGCACCACCTTGGGAATTTTTCGGCCCATGAACAACATGGCGGTTTCGCTGCGCGAGCCGCGCAAGGCCACCCCCCCAGCGCTTAGATCTTCCACATGCAGCACGCAAGGGCGCTGACCAAACATAAAGCGGGCTTCTCCGTCCTGCCCCAGCGGCAGCGGCACACGCGGATAGCGCCGACGCTGGTGCTGCAGCACCTGTGCCGGCCAGGGCGCCTCCAGCAGCCAGCCCCCGCCAGCCTGCTGCGTCCACTGCGCCTGCATCACCCACTGGGTAAGCATGCCCCCCGGCAAATGCGCCACGGCCAGCACCTGCGTCGGCAGGGGTTGCAGCGCGCCGGAGACATCGAGTGCCAGCTGCTGCCGGTCCGCATCAATACGGCTCAACAGCCCCATGCCGCAGGGACGGCCGCCGGTATCGTCCAGGCAGGAGGCATCGTGCACCTCAGCCCGCAAGGTCATCACGCTTTGCTGGCGCTGCAGGGTCTCGAACACCTGCAGCAAAGCACCCGGGCTGTCCAGGCGGTAGTACGACGAATCAATCATGGCAGGTACGGCATAAGCTTGTGGCAGCTTGGTAGACACCATATTGTCGATGGACAAAGACCGGTAGCGGTCTTTACCCCAGCACTCCACGGCTTTGCAGCAAACGCGCCACGCGCCGACGGGAGATGGCTCGCACCGCAGGCACCACGGCCAGCACCCAATCATAGGCAGGCACCTGAGCAGCACTGGCGAACGCGATGGCAAATTTCTGCATGGCCGCAGTCTGTGCAGCCTGGTCTTGCAGGCTGAGGCCCGCGCTGGCCTGGAAGGCCTGCACGGTAGCCAGCGCCTGACTCACTCTCTCGCGCACCACCGGCAGTGTGAGCTGCAGCTCTTGGGCACGCTCAGTGTCCGTCACACTCCAGCCCCCGACTGACAGAGCCTCAGCCACCGACTGCAGCTTGGGCGCCACCCATTGGCCCGCAGGAAAACGCTGACCATTGCCCTTGACCATGAAGCGCTGCTGCACCAGGGGCCAGCAGCGCTCATCGACCGAAAGCTGCAGCGGCTGCTCCAGGGAGCCAAGTTGCATGCCCAGTGGTGCCAGGGCTGCAGCGAGCGCATGGCGGCTGGCACCGGCCGAGCGCGCCTGGCTAACCTGCCAGGCACCATGGGTTCCATCCTGCCCCAGCAGGCAAAAGCTCACCAGCTCCTTGTCCTGAGCGCTCAGGGCCTGCAGGCTCTCCCAGCTCCAGCCTGCCAGCAGGAATTGCTTGCGCGCAGCGCGCACCGGCGACCACTGCAGACATTCATCAAGACTGTCGAGCGTGCGCGAGGGGCGCTGCGCCCATAGCTCCTGCACCTGCTGCAGCGCAATGCGCATGCGTGCCAGAGCGGCTTCCGAGGGCAGTTTACGCTGGTGACGAGCGGCCTGCCCCAGCAGACCCAGCGCCTGCCCCAGCGCGATCAGAAAATCCAGCGTCATCTGCGCCTTGCTGACCTGCACCTGAAACTCGCGCACATGCTGCGGAACCGCCGCAGCCATCCAGCCCTTGGGCCAGGTACTCTGGTAACGAACCTGGGGCAGCAGTTGCGCCGCGACAGCAGCAACCGGCGCCGCGGCTATACCAGGCTGCGACCCTCCCACGCTGCCCGCACGCGCCGGCGCCCCGCCGGCAATCCGCGTGCTGCTCACAGGGCGTCAAACAGGCTCAGTTGGCTGACCTTGCCATAGGCGGCCTGGGTAGCCTCCACGGCTGAAATCAGGCTTTTGAGCTGCACCGCCGCAGTTGAGTAATTGAGTTGCGAATACTCGAGCACCGAGGTCTGGTTGGCCGTGCTGAGATTGCTCCAATTGGTGTTGAGCGTCGCAATGATGTTCTGGGCACCACCGAGCTTTGAAATCTTGGTGGAGACCTGGTCCATGGATTGGTCCACGCCTTCGAGGGCAGCCTGCAGCGTGGCTCGCGTCGCCGGATCATTGGCCGTGGTGTTGCCACCGCGGATGACACCGATGGCGGCGTCCAGCGCATTGAGCACGCCGGCCATTTCATCACCCAGGGTCACGTTTGCGGGCTGGGTGATGCCGTTTCCGACCACCACCATCTGCTGCTCGGCGTTGCCGTCGGCGCTGTAGCGGCTGCCGGCGGCAGCGGTCTGATCCAGGCCCAGCGTCGGCGTCCTGCTCAGCGTGCCGGAAAACAGGTAGGTGCCTTCCTGGTCCTTGGTCAGGGTACTCGCATACAACCCGTCACGCAGGGCTTCCAGGCTTGTGGCCATGGCGCTCAGATCTTCTGCGGTATTGCCTCCGTCCAGCGCCCAGACCAACAGGTCGCGTGCACTCAGCATATCGCTGTTGATGCTGCTGAGCACGGTCTCGCTTTGCGTCATTCGGCTGGACAAGGCACCAATATTGTCCTTGTACTGCGCAATGCTGGCTTCCTCGCGTTGCAGCCGCGCAATGCGCACATGGGCGATGGGGTCGTCGCTGGGACGGGTCAGGCGGTTGCCCGAGGCCATCTGCCCGATGAGCTTTTCCAACTGGGCATTGGAGTTCTGCAACGAGGCGTTGACGGTGATGTGGTACTGGTTGCTGGAGACTCGCATGGCGTGATTTCCCGATTCGTGAATGTGAACGCAACGCGCCTCAGCGCATCTGCAGCAGGCTGTCGAACAGCTCGTTGGCCACGGTGATGACCTTCATATTGGCCTGGTACATCTGCTGGTACTGCATCAGGTTGACGGCCTCTTCATCCGTGTTGACCGCGCTGGTGGAGCGCCAGTTGGCCTCAGACTGGTTGCGCACG
Source organism: Comamonas sp. AG1104 (assembly GCF_003350425.1). NCBI lineage: Bacteria > Pseudomonadati > Pseudomonadota > Betaproteobacteria > Burkholderiales > Comamonadaceae > Comamonas > Comamonas sp. AG1104. Next base: position 36,752 of record NZ_QQAS01000013.1, read on the forward strand.
GTCTGGGCCGTCTCGTAGGAGGCGTTGTTTTGCTGGCTGTACATGCCCAGCTTGCCCACCAGTTGGGTGTAGACGTCACCGAGCAGCACCGAAGAGCCCACCATGCCGGTGTTGCCCGCGCCATAAATGTTCACGGCCTTGCTTTGCAGGGCGATCAGCGCCTGCAGCTGGGCGCTGTCGCCCACCTTGGCAGGATCACCCGACAGACCCAGGCGCTCCGGCGTCAGGCCGCCGTCAACCGTCAGCAGGGCCGAGCTGGAGGTGGCATCAAACACAAACAGCGGGCCACCGGCCTGACCGTCAAGACCGTATCCGGCCTGTAGCACCTGATTGACTTCCTGCGCAACGACCCCTGCCAGGCCGCGCACCGAGGCATCCATGGGGGCGAGCACATCGCGCTCCAGCGCTGCCAGGCCGCCCAGCGTGCCGCCCCAGTTGTCGGCACCCAGCTGGAAGGTCTCGGTGCCGAAAACCACGCTCAGCGACTGCGAGCCGGGATCCAGTTGCACTGTGGCTGCGCGATTGCCCACTACCAGCGGCTGGCCGCCCTTGAGCGAGAGGTTGACCGAGCCATCGGGCTGCAGCGTGCTCTGCACGCCCACCAGCTTGGACAGCTGGTCGATCTTGGCATCACGCTGATCCTGCAGGGACGAGGTATTCAGGCCCGCCCCCGAGCTTTGTGCAATCTTGTCGTTGAGCGCGGCAATCTCGTTGATATACGAATTGACCTGGTCAACAGCCACGCTGCGCTGCTGGCGCACGGCCAGCGCCTGATTGGCCACGATCTGGCTGATGTTGTTGACGGTCTGCCCCAGAGCCTTGGCCGACTCGATGATCTGCTGGCGCAACGGAGTGGATGTGGGCTCCACGCTGGCGGCGCTCAGGGCGCTGAAGAATCCGTCCAGCGCCATATTGATGCCGCCATCGGCATCGCCCATCACCTGCTCGAGCTGCAGCAGATAAGTTTGTGCCGCCTCGTACTGGCCCTGGGTGCTGGCCGCGCGCCACATCTGCTGTGTCTTGTACGTGTCGGCATAGCGGATCAGCGAGGTCACGGCCACGCCATCGCCAGCTGCCAGCGCACTGTTGGCCGAGGCCTTGGCCGTCAACATCACGCCCTGGCGTGTGTAATTGGGCGTCAGGGCATTGGCCAGATTCTGGCTGACGGTGTTGAGGGCGACCTGAGAGGCCTGCACGCCCGTGAGACCGTTGAAAAGCATGCTCATGAAAGTTTCCTGGTTGCGGCAGAGCCCGTCGATGCCGGTGCTGCGGGCAGCATCTGGCGCACCAGCACATCGGCAATGCCAAACGCCCGCTGTCCGGCCAGTCCGTCGGCCACGGCCTGTTCGGCCAGCGCCAGCGTGCTGTCGTTGACGCGTTGGTTGATGGCGCTGCCGGGATCGGCAAGAGCCGCCGTGGCCTGGCGCATCTGCTTCATCATCTGGGCGACAAAAAAGCTCTCGAACTTCACTGCAGCCGCCGTCAGGCGCTGCACGGTATCTGCGTCCGGAGCCGTGGCGGCAGGGGCGATGGCTTCCTGGGCTTGGTTGGTTCCTGCGGCCTTCTGGACCAAAGTGCGTGCAATATCCATGTGGTCAGACCTCAGATCACGATCAGCTCGCCCTGCAGGGCGCCAGCCTGGTCCAGGGCCTGCAGGATGGACATGATGTCGTCCGGCGAGGCACCGGTGCGGTTGATGGTGTCGATGATGGTCTGCAGCTTGGCGCCGGCCGGCCATTCAAACATCTGGCCGTTGCCTTCCTTGACCAGCACATCGGATTCGGGCGTCACCGCCGTGCGCCCCTGGCTGAACGGTGCGGGCTGGCTGACATTGGACTGCTCGCGGATCACCACGCGCAGCGCGCCGTGCGAGACCGCTGCGGCCTTGACCGTCACGCCCTCTGCAATCACCACCGTACCGGTGCGCGAGTTGAAGACCACGCGCGGCAGCTCCTGGCCCATGGCCACCTGCAGGTCCTGCAGATCGGCGACAAAGCCCACGCGCTGTGTGGGCACGCTCGGCGCACGCACCTCGATGCTGGTGCCGTCGCGCGTGGTGGCGATGTCGCCGTAGCGCGCATTGATGGTCTGCACGATGTTGCGCGCCGTGCGAAAGCTGGGGTGGCGCAGCGACAGCAGCACAGTGTCGCCGTTTTCAAAATCCGTGGGGATCTCGCGCTCCACCGTCGCGCCATTGGGAATGCGCCCCGAGGTCGGGGTGTTCACCGTCACGCTGGAGCCGCTGGCGCCAGCCGCACTCAGGCCGCCCACGACCAGCTGGCCCTGAGCGATGGCATAGACCTCGTTGTCCACACCGCGCAGCGGAGCCATCAGCAACATGCCACCACGCAGGTTCTTGGCGTCGCCCAGCGAGGACACGGTAACGTCGATGGTCTGGCCTTTGCGGTAGCCAGGCGGAAATACCGCACTCACCATCACCGTGGCCACGTTCTTGAGCTTGGTACTGCTTTTTTCGGGCAGCTTGACGCCAAACTGCGTGAGCATATTGTTCACCGACTGCCCGGCAAACTTCACCTGGGTGCTGTCACCAGAACCATTCAGGCCCACCACCAGGCCGTAGCCGATCAACTGGTTCTCACGCACGCCCTCGACATGCACGAGATGGCGCAACGCACGCATGCTGGCTTTGGCAGAGCTGTCCACCCCGGCCCGCGCGAAACGGGGGGCGGGCTGCGCCGCTGCGTGCAAGGCCATGCCGGCCAGCAGCAAGGCCAGCGCGCTGCGGCCAGGGCCGCGAATCAGGAAGGCAGACAACATCGTGAATCAGAAAGGAAAAAGCGGGCTTTGGAAAACACGGGTGAGCCAACCGGCCTGGCTGGCATCGGACAGGGCGCCGTGGCCCGAATAGCTGATGCGCGCATTGGCCACCCGCAGCGAAGACACGCGGTTGTACAGGTCGACATCGGTAGCGCGCACATAGCCGCTCAGGCGCAGCACCTCATCGCCCTGGTTCAGCGACAGCGCCCGGTCCCCCTTGATGTAGAGCAGACCGTTGGGCATGACTTGCTGCACGATCACGGTCATGGAGCCGGTCAACGCGTTTTGCTGTGTGCTGCTGCCACCACCTTTGAACTTGCTGCTGCCCTCCAGCCCGATATCGGCCTTGATGCTCTTGCCTCCAAAGACGGGCGGCGCGATGCTGGCACTGCTGCCCTTGTTGGTCTGGGTGTCAGCCTTTTTGCTGGCCTGAGTCACTTCTTCGAGCATCACGGTCAGCACATCGCCGGCACGGTGGGCGCGCTGATCGGCCAGCAGCCCCGTGGATGCATGGGGCACGAACAAGCCGCCCCCCTGGGGCCTGGCCTGGGGGACGGACAGGAAATCGGGAGCAGGCTCGGGCGACTGCGAAACCTCGGGCGGACGTGTCGCGCAGCCGGCCAGCACCAGGCCGGCCAGCAGCGCGGCGGCGGCGCGCCATGCAGCCATGGCCCTCATGAGGCCTGGGCCAGATTGCGCATCATGTCGTCGGCCGCGGACAGCACCTTGGTGTTCATCTCATAGCTGCGCTGGGCCGAGATCATGTCCACCATTTCCTCCACGGCCTGAACATTGGAGCTCTCCAGCGCGAACTGGCGCAGCGTTCCAAAGCCGGCTTCACCGGGTTCGCCCAGCACGGCATCACCGCTGGCCTGCGAGACCAGATACAGGTTCTCGCCCTGGGCCACCAGACCGGCCGGATTCACGAACGACGCCAGCTGCAGCGCGCCCAGCTCCTGAGGCGTAGATTCGGCACCAACCATGGCAGAAACCCGGCCCGTGGCGCTGATGCTCACGGATTTGGTCTCTGCCGGGAAAGTGATCTCCGGCTGCACCACCAGGCCGTTGGCATTGACGAGGCGACCTTCATTGTCCACCTGCAGCTGACCGGCTCGGGTATAGGCGGTTTCGCCATTCGACAACAGCACCTGCAGAAATCCGTTGCCCACGATGGCCACATCCAGCTGCTGGCTGGTGTTTTGCATGCTGCCGTCGGTGAACTGCTTGTGCGTGGACACCAGGCGCACGCCGGTCCCCAGCTGCACGCCGGCAGGCACGCGGTTGTCGCCCTGACTGTTGCTGCCGGGGCGGCGCGCGACTTCGTAGAACTGATCCTCAAAAGCAGCACTGTTGCGCTTGAAGCCCACGGTATTCACGTTGGCCAGGTTGTGCGCGATCACCTGCAGCTTGGCCTCCTGGGCCTGCAGGCCGGTCTTGCTGACGAGCAAAGCGGGATTCATGGTTTGGTCTTTTCCTGGAGTTCGGTGCCACCCGCCGGGGTGGCGTGCATTGTCTTAACCGCGCAGCAGGCGGTTGCCGGCCTCGGCCATGCCGTCTGCGGCCTGGTAGAGCTTCATCTGGATTTCGAACTGGCGGCTGATATCCATCACGGCCACCATTTCCTCCACCGCTCGCACGTTCGACGATTCGAGCGCTCCGCCGCGCACGCGCACGGTCTCGCTGGCCGGCAAGGCCTGGCCGTCGCGCGCCACCAGCAAGCCAGAGATGTTCTTGATCATGGGCTGGGTGCCATCCACCAGTTTCAGGCGGTTGACGTCCTGCATCTCGGTGCCGTTTTCCGGCAACACCGACAGCGTGCCGTCGGCCGTCACCGACACCGCGCGAAACGGCGGCAGCACAACCGGGCCGCCGTCGCCCAGCACTGGGCGGCCGTTGATGGAGAGATTGCCTTCAGCATCCACCAGCATGGCACCGGCGCGGGTGTAGGCCTCGCCCTCACCGTCGGCCACGGCAATCAGACCCTGGCCCAACACGGCGATATCCAGATCGCGCCCTGTCTCACGCACCGTGCCCTCGCGCAACGCCACCACATCAGTGGCAGCCTTGCTCTGGTGACGGCTGTCAAAGCCATAGCCGGGCACGACCTGGCTGCCTGCGACCTCGTAGTCGGCACGAAAGCCCGCAGTATCGGCATTGGCCAGATTGTTGGCGTGCACCTGCTGGGCGTGAAACGCCCGCTCCGCGCCCGTCATGACAGTAAAGATCAACTTGTCCATGACCTCACTCGCCTTATAGCACCTGCATCAGCGACTGCATGATTTCGTTCTGCGTGCTGATCACCTTGGTGTTGGCCTGATAGTTGCGCTGGGCGCCCATCAGACCCACCAGCTCGTTGGCCACTTCCACATTCGACTGCTCCAGCTGCTGGCTGGCCAGCTCGCCCAGCTGGCCCGTACCCGGCGTACCGATCAAGGCCGTGCCGGATTTGGCCGTGGCCTGCCAGCTGGTGCCATCCACATTGGCCAGACCGCTTTCGCTGGCAAACGTGGCCAGCGCGATCTTGCCCACACTTTGCACCATGCCGTTGCTGTACTGCGCGTTGACCGAGCCATCGGCCGCGACCAGCACATTTACCATCGTGCCCGAGGCGTAACCGTCCGAGGCATTGGTGGTGGTGGCGGTATCGCCGGCAAACTGGGTGGTGCCGGCGTAGTTGAAGGCCACCGACAGGGGATTGGCACCGGCCGGGGCCAGAGCCACGGGGTTGATTACCGACCCCGCTGGCGGAGCCGTCATATCCAGCTGGCCTGCGCTGGTGAAGCGTAGCGTGCTGGTGCCCACGGCATTGTTTTCATTCTGATAGTGCACCTTCACCTCGTTGTTCGCCGTCTTGACGAAATACTGGGTGACCGTGTGCTGGCGGCCCAGCGAGTCATAGACCACCGAGACGGTGGAGCTGTTGTAGCTGCTTGAGTCCTTGGGATCAAAAGCCACGGCGGGGGCGACCCAGTCCGCCGACAGATTGCCGACAAAGTCCACCGAGCTGCTGGCCTTGGCCGGAATCTGACCCGTAGGCACCTTGAGCTCGCCCAAAGCGCCCAGCGTGGTGCTGCCGAGCTGCTGGGCATAACCCTGCACCTGGCGGCCCATGTGATCCACCACATAGCCTTGCTTGTCCACATCGAACACGCCCACGCGGGTGTAGTTCGTCACCCCGGTGCTGTCCTTGACCATGAAGTAGCCCTTGCCGGCGATGGCCACGTCCAGGTTGCGGCCCGTGCTCAGCAGGCCGCCGGACATGTCCAGGGTCTGGGTCGTGGACGATGCGCGCACGCCGTTGGGCGCCGAGCTCGAGTACATGGCCGAGAAATTGGTTCGGCTCGACTTGTAGCCCGTGGTGCCGGTGTTGGCAATGTTCTGGGAAATCGTGTCGAGCTGGGAGTTGATCGCTTGCAGCGCCGACAGGGCAATCTGGTAGCTCATGAATTCAGGCCTGGTGAATGAAGAAAGAGAACGTCAGGGCACTCAGGCCTGCTGACCCACAAAACGCGTGATGCTGGCTGGCGAGACATCGCCCAGCCCCTCAACCTGCAAGGCCACAGCGCCGGCCGCCGTCAGGCGCACGGCCTGCAGGATGCCGGCCACCTCCACGGGGTAGCTGGTGCCGCCTGCATCCTTGACAGCGATGTCGTAGCGCCCAGGCGGCAGACCCAGCGCTGCGGGGTCGATGGAAAAATCGGCATCGCCCACGGCGCGCGAGCCGAGGCTCACCGTGGTCACCTTGCCGTTGGCGCCGGTCAGCTCCAGCCTCAAATCGGCCGTGGCCGGCAGGTTCACCGCCGCCTTCACGGGGGCTTCACCCAGTTGCAGGCTCTTGGCCGAGACCATCACGGTAGAGCCCACCTGGCTGCCCAGTTGCAAGGTCTGCAGGCTGTCCAGAATCGAGGACTGCATGCTCAGTTGCGACTGCAGCGACTGCAGCGATTCGGTCTGGCTCAGCTGCGTGAGCTGGGTGATGAAGGTGCTCGAATCTGCGGGCTCCAGAGGGTCCTGGTATTGCACCTGCGCCACCAGCAGCTTGGTGAACATCTGGCCAAGTTCCGTGCCGCCCAGGGCCTGGGTGATGGCATCCGGCGCATTGCCGGCCTTGGTGCCGGTGTCAGTGGTTGCGTTGATCAGACTCATGCTTGCTCTCCCAGGCGCAACAAGGACTCCTGCATGGAGCGCACACGGCCCAGCACTTCCACATTGCTTTCAAAGGCGCGCGACGCGGACATCATGTCCGTCATCTCGGCCACCGTGTTCACGTTCGAGTAATAGACAAAGCCCGCTTCATCGGCCACCGGGTTCTCGGGCTCGTGCACCTTGCGCACGGGCTCGGTGCTCTCCAGCACATCAAGCACCTGGACGCGCGCGGCGTAGCTGTCCAGCGTGCTCTGGCCCATCACGGCGGCGAACACCGGCTTGCGTGCCTTGTAGGCCTCTGTGTCCGACGAGGCCGCCGCCCCGGCATTGGCCAGATTGCTGGCCACGGTGTTCAGGCGCGTGCTCTGGGCCGTCATGGCCGAGCCTGCGATCTGAGCAATTTCACGAAATCCCATGCCTATTCCCCTTTGATGGCGGAATGCAGCCCGCGCAGCTTCATGTTCAAGAACGTCAGGCTGGTCTGAAAGTCGGAGGTGTTCTGCGAGAACAGCGCCTGCTCCACGCCCACTTCCACGGTGTTGCCGTCCTGCGCGGGGTGGTTGGGTATGCGAAAGAGCGCTTCCCCATCGCCGCCCCAACCCAGCCCGGCTTGGCCGGCCGTGTCGGCGGTACGGGCCATGGTGGCCGCAAAGTCAATGTCACGGGCCTGGTAGCCCGGCGTGCTGGCGTTGGCCAGATTGGAGGCCAGCCATTGCGTGCGCTCCGAGCGCACGCGCAGCGCCTGCGCATGCACGGAAAGCGCGGAGTCGAAATTCAGTGCCATTTCGCGAAGCCGCGCCCCTGCAGGCGACGCGACCCAGTGGTTACGATATTTGCGCAAGAGATATTTCTTGCGCCCTTTAAATCATACTATGCGAATGTTTCAGAGTGCTACTTTTCAATGCAATCTGATACATAACTGTCGAATTTGATTTTTTTCATAGCAACATCCTCCTTCTATAGATTGATTTCAATATAAAAATATCTTTAAAACATTGATAAGCATATGAAAGATGCTCTTGTTTCAGCAAAATGTGTGCCAATCGTATGATTTTCAGCGTAAATAATCGAGATGTTTGCACTCACACACTTTCAGTAAATAGGTTTGCAGCTTTTATAAAAATAGCAAATTAAATATCTTGTTTGCAATTGAAAAAACCATGATCACGGCCTGCGCCGCCTTTCTGCTGGCCGGCACCCCGGCCCTGGCTGCGGCGCCCGCCACGCCACCGCCAGAGCTGCCCGAGGCCGTGCGCAGCGCGGTCTATCGGCAGGTGCATGCGGCCTTGTTGCAGGCCCTGCCCGCAGCACAGCGCGAGGGCGCCCAGGTGCAGATAGGGTTCGGCGCAGCACGCGGCGCGGCACACCAGCCCTGCCCCGGCGGCTGGGAAATGGGCCCACTCAACCTTCGGTATCTGGCCCGGGTGACCGTGCCGCTGCGCTGCGAAAGCCAGCGCGGCAGCGTGGTGGCGCAGGTACAGGCCCGCGCACCGGTGTGGACGCTGCGCACCGATGTGCCCGCCGGACGGGCCCTGCGCGCCGAGGATTTGCAGCTGCAGCTACGCGAGCTGACCCAGCTGGAGGCGCTGCTGCCCGAGTCCGCCCTGCTGGGCGTGCAGCTGCGCGCCGACGGCCGGAGCGGCCAGATGCTTGAGCCACGCGACATAGCGCGACCGGTGGTGGTGCGGAGAGGCGACAAAGTGGAAATTCGCGCCCAGGACGATGGCGTGCAGGTCAGCGTGGCCGGCATTGCCACCGCCAGCGGCAAGCTCGGCGAGACGGCGGTGGTGCGCAACGCCCATAGCGGCCGCCCCGTCAAAGGTACGCTGATTGCCCCCGGGGTGCTGCTGGCGGGCAGCCAGGCTCCCAACGGCGGCGTTCAGGTCACTGCGGAATCTGGCGACTGATGCGCACCAGCTTTTGCGCATACTGCGGGTCGGTGGCGTAGCCGCCCTGGGCCAGCGCACCGGCAAAGGCCTGCACATCGTCACCCGAGCGCAGCGCCGCCTCATAGCGCGGGCTGTGGGCCAGCAGGCGCACATAGTCGGAAAAGGTGGCGTCGAGATCGGCGTACTGCCGAAACGGTTGGGACTGCGACACAGCCTGGCCGTTTTCGTATTCGGTGGTCTGCGCCTGAACGCGCTCGCCCTGCCAGCCGCTCAGGGCCTTGATGCCGAACAGGTTCAGGCTGTCCCGCCCCTGCGCATCGCGCACCGGGCGCTGGCCCCAGCCACTCTCCAGCGCGGCATGCGCCATCACCGAACGCGGCGACACTCCCAGACGTTGCGCCGCCTGGCGAGCCCAGGGGCCAATGCGCTCCAGAAATGCCAACTGCTCCGCGCGCAGAGGCGGGCCGGGCTGCGCGTCCTGCGCGCCTCCTACGGCGCTCGAGCGCTCGGGGCCATCCTTGCGTGCAGCCTGGCGCGCGGCCTGTAGCGCCAGCCAGCTGGCCTGGGGAGAGGCCAGGGCACTGGCAGCGCCACCGCCCTGGTTGATGAACTGCTGCACCTCACGCAGCACATCCTGGCCCAGCGGGGTGTAAACCGCAGCGCCCGGAGCCTGAGGCATTCCTGGCACGCCGCCCATGGACGCAGCAGCCACGGCTGGCGACTGCGGGAAAGCGGGCAGCGCCGGCAGACCCGGCTGCGTCATGCGCTCAGAATGGAACATAGATATCCGGCTGGCTGCTGCCCGCAATCACGCTGCGCATCACCTCGGCCTGCTCCATGATGAGTTGGCAATTACGCAGATTGCAGGCCTTGCACTCCTGCACCCGCACCTGCAACTGCGCCCATAGCGCCTGCAGCTGCTGCTGCAAAGGCGGTTGCAGCAGGGAAAACAGCGCCGTCATCGACAGCGCCGCGCCGGCGGGCAACAGAGCCCGGGCATGCAAGCTACGCTGCTGGCGCGTACCGTCCAGCTGCTGCACCTGGGCCGCAATCTGCCGTGCCACTTCTTCCATGGCAGCCGCGTCATGCCGCAACGCTGCGTGGAACTGGGTCTGCAGCAGGTCACGCAATCCAGCATAGGCGGCCAGGTCCTGCTGCATACCTCGGGCGATGTCGGCCCAGCGCTGGCGCTCCGTCAAACCGGAGCCCGCTTCGGACTGCATGCTCATGCCTGGCCTCCGTGGTGGCGCGCAATCAGCTGCGCCAGCTTTCCGGGATTGAAGCTGATGTCGCCGCGTGCCAGTGCATCCTTGATTTCGGCCACTCTGGCTGCATCCACCTCAGGCATGGCGGCCAATGCGGCCTGTGCGCGCTGCATGCGCGCGGCCTGGCCGCCCAGCTGCACTTCGGGAGCAGCCACGGCAGCCGCCGCGGGCAAAGGGGCGGCCGCGCCCTGCACCGTATCGCCCTGCACGGCCACTGCACCGGCCGCCGGTGTCATGGGGGAGAGTTTCATTCTCGAGCCTCTGAGTTTGCTGCTTTGCATGATGACAGTTTTATGGCGCGCTCTGCGCGTTAGCCTTCACGGGCTGCAGCAGTAGATTACGCAGCGTCTCCAGCATGGGGGTATCGGCCGGTGTGCTCTCGAGCTCACGCGTCAGCGGCTCGCTCGCCGGCAGCTTGCCAAAGGTCTGATAGATGCTGCGAGCATGGGCCCGGGTGGTGACGAGCAGCTCCACGCGGCGGTTCACCGGAGCTTGGGGGTGCTCTGCGTCCAGCGGCGCCACTTCGGCCATCCCTATGACTTGCAGCACGCTGCGCTCGGGCATCCCGCCCACCAGCATATGGGCGCGCGCGGCCAGGGCACGCTGCATGGACAGCGTCCAGTTGGAGGCCGCAAACGCGTTGTGGCTGCTGAACTGCAGGGCATCGGTGTGCCCGGCGATCACCAGCTGGTTGTCGATCTCGCGGAACATGGGACCGATGCGGCGCAGCAGGCTGATGAATTGTGGCGTGGGCTCGGCACTGCCAAGCTTGAACATGCCGGATTTTTCGGTGTCGTGCACCATGATGCGCAGGCCTTCGGCCGTGACCAGCATGGCCAGGTTCTCGCCCAATCCCACCAGCGAGCCCACTTCGCGTACACGCTTCGAAAGCGCAGCGAGTTCTGCGGGCGACTCCAGCAGCTTCTTCACCTCCACCTGACCACCCGAGCGCTCCTGGACTCTTTCGGTCACGGGCTGGCGCGGGATCAGCTCGCCGGGCTGGTACTCGCCGATCATGCGTTCGCCCTGACCCTCGTAGCTCATCTTCTGCGCGCCACCACCGGCCATGGCCATCTGCAGCTCTTCCTTGTCGCGCGCCGCAAGTACCCACATCACCAGAAACAGGCACATCAGCGCCAGACAGAAATCTGCGAACGCGACTTTCCAGGCGCCGCCATGTTCGTCGTGCTGGTGCTTGCCGCCGCCTTTTTTGACGACGACCTCGCCATGCTCCTGTCCGGGCCGCTTAGCCACGAGCCGCTCCGCTGTCGCGACTGTTCATGTCGTTGATCCAGGTCTCCAGCAGCGCAAAGCCGGGCTTGCTATTCAAGGGCACCAGGCGGCGGCCCGCGTCGATGGCCAGCAAAGGCGGCTTGCCCGCCACATGGGCAACCAGCACCACCTTGACGCACTCCATGGCCGACAGATGCTCCATCACGCGCTGCTTCATGAAGTTGCACAGCGGATCCAGCACGCCATAGCAGAGGAAAATGCCGATAAAGGTGCCGACCATGGCCGCGCCCACCTTGACGGCGATCTCACCGGCCGTGGCGCCGTCGGCCACATAGCTCATGGCCATCACAATGCCCAGCACCGCCGCCAGAATGCCGAAGCCAGGCATGGCTTCGGCGATCTTGCCCAGCGACTTGGCCGGTTGCAGCAGCTCTTCGTGAATGGCCTCCAGCTCCTGGTCCAGCACGCCTTCGAGCTCATGGCTGCTGATCTTGCCCATGGCCATCAGACGGAAGTTGTCCACGATGAAATGCAGCAGTTTGGTGTCTTCCAGCACCAGGGGATAGCGCTGAAAGAGGGTACTTTCGGCCGGCTTTTCCACATGGGCATCGAGTGCCTTGAGGCCATTGGCCGCCGTGAGCAGCAGCTCATACATCAGCAGCAGCAACTGGCGCTGGAACTCCACGGTCTGCTTGGTGCGCGACAGCACCTGGCGCAGCTGCAGCCAAAGCTCGGCCAGAATATGCTTGGGGTTGCCCAGCACCAGGGCTCCGAGGCCGGCTCCGGCAATGATCATCAGCTCCATAGGCTCCCAGATCACTGCCAGCTTGCCGCCGCTGAGCAGGAATCCGCCAAAGATGGTGGCCAGCACAATGAAGATGCCCAGTAGTTGCAACATGCTCTGTATTTCCCTTGGTAGCGGCAGGTGGCTCAGGCCACCTCGAGCGCGGCGCGCATCTTGCGCAGCGCTTCCTTGTTGATCTGACAGACCCGGGCCTCGGACAACTCCAGCACCGCTGCAATTTCCTTGAGATTGAGGTCGTATTCGTAGTACAGCTGAATGACGCGCTGCTCGCGCTCGTTCAGTTGCGCCAGCACCTGTTCCAGCAGGTGGCGCTGCAGCACGGCGTGCTGCGGATCGGCAGCCGAGCTGGCCATGTCCATGCCCTGGCCCACCAGCTCGTCCAGGCTGGCCATGGCTTCGGCCGATTCAGCCTGCTCGTAGGCCAGATAGGCCTCATCATCCATGCCCAGAGCCTGCTGAATCTGCAGCGGCGTAGGCTCAGCGCCGAGCTGGCGACGCAACACCCGCACGGCATCGCGCGCCTTGTGCGCGCTCTGACGAACGGTTCGTGGACGCCAATCCTGGCGGCGCAGTTCATCGAGAATGGCGCCGCGCACGCGCTGGCGGGCATAGCCTGCAAACGCCTCGTCCACCGGGCCGTAGCGGCGCAGGGCTTCGAGCAGCCCCATCAGCCCCACCTGAGTCATGTCGCTCTGGTCCATGACATCCATGGCCTGGGAGGCCAGCTGGCGCACCACGCGCTTGACCATGGGCAGGTAGGCCTGCAGCACATCCTGCTCCTGCTGCGGCGTCACCTGCACCGTGCCATAGGCAGCGCCGGCCTGCGTCCACGCATACCCGGCCAAAGCGGAGGCATCGCCATAGCTTGCGCATTCGTGCTGCAGCATAGGATGGGCGTCCCGACTTACTCGATGATCAGGCGCGAGACCATGACCTTGTCGAACAAGCGCAGGTCAGGATGACTGGCATAGGCCGCAACCAGATCGGCACTCAGCAGCTCGGTCCACTGATCAATGCTCATGCCCCTGGCCTGCATCAGCTCCACCTGGGACAGCGTGCGCACGGCAACTCCCTTGAGCATGGGCAGCTCCGCCTTCAGGGCTTTTTCGTGTGACTTGTCGGTGCGCAGCACCAGGTCCAGCGACATATAGCTGTTGCCCATGCGCTCGCCCAGGTCGGTCTTGAGCATGACCACGATCTTGTCCAAGGACACATAGCTGGCATGGCGCGGGTCCAGACTCGGGCCGCTGACCTCTGCCGGCTCCGCAACCGCCGCCGCCTGCTTCTGCCCCCACCACCAGACGCCGCCTGCAGCGCCCAGGCACAGCAAGACGGCAACCACGACTCCTATCACTACTTTTTTCATAGTCCTTCAGCCTTTATCTGCACCCAGGCCTTTATGCCTGCTGCTGCCAGACCTGCAGGGCCTGGCCGATCACATCGTCTTCCGCGGCCGCCAGCCAGGGCAGGGCCTCGTCACGGGCGCCTCCGCCCTGACCTGCGGCACCGCCGCTGTGCCGCCCCTGGGCCACGACCACGCTGGCTTCGCCGCTGCTGCGCGCCTGCAGCTCCTGGCGCAAGCCTTCGGCCAGACCTGCCAGCTGGCGGCCCACCTCGGCGTGAGAGGCCTGAATGAACACCTGCACCCCGCCTGCATCGTGCTGGATGCGCAGCTCCACGCTGCCCCATTGCGGCGGATCCAGCCGCACCGTGGCCACATCCACACCTTGAGCCTGTTGCAGCTGAATGCGCTGCGACAAGGCCTGCATCAGCGGCTGCGCGGCCCGCGCGGTACTGGGCGTGGCTGCCGCTGCCGTGCGTGCAGCAGAGGTCACCGAAGCCACAGGCTCTGCAGCTGACAACGCTGGCGACTGCAGCGCCACCGCTTCTGCACCTTGGGGTGCAGCAGCGGGCAAGGTCCCGCCCTCTGCGGCCAGCGCGGTCACCAGACGCGCCGCAGCGGCAGCATGCGTCGGCGCCTGCTCAGCGAGCTTGGTCGCCACCACAGACTCTTTGCCATCACGTTGTGCCTGGACCGCTGCCGGACTGAGCGCGGCGACAGCCACGCTGAAGGATGGCTTCTGCGCTGCGCTGGACCCGGTAGACACCGAGCCGATATGGGCCTGCACCTCGGACTGCCAGGTCGGCGCAAAGCTAGCCAGCAGAGGCAGAGCATCTGCCGCTGCAAGATCTGTCGACTCCTGGGCGGAGGGATCGGTCTGCTCGCCATCGGCGGCCTCCGGCGGGGCGCCGATCTGAGCCGACAGCGCGGCCGCCCCCAAAAAACCGGCCAGCTCGGCGAACATGACGGGCGGTGGTACGGCCGGCAATGCACTGGACTGCTCCAGCCCATTGCTGGCGATGGCGGGTGTGCCAGTCACACTGCCTGCGGCGGCAAGGGCCGCAGAGGATGCAGGCACGGAGGTCGTCGGCATGGCGTTCATGAAAATTGCTCCTGCCAGGCATAGGCTTTATGGGCTTCGTTGTGATGCTGTAGATCGCGCAGGCGCGCCCCGGCTTCGTGCAATGCCTGCTTGCAGGCCTCATGGGCGGCAGCGTGAGCTGCGGCAAGCTCCTGCCATGCCACGCGCATGTCCTCATCTGCTGGCAACAGGGCCGGCGACCGGCTCGCCCAGTCGGCCGCCAACCGGTCCAGTTGCGCCAGGCACTCCCAGTCCTTAGCCGCACTCACCACCTGCAGTTGCCGGGCCAGCGCCAGCAAACGCTCTCGATCAGAGACGGGCATCCGCCATCCCTTGCCAGCCGGAGCGCAGCGTCTGCACGATGCCATGGACCTCATCCACCTTGGCGACATCCATGTCGAAACCCGCCTGATTCAGGCGCTGGGCGCAGAAGTCGTACAGGCGCGAGAGGTTCTCCACGACTTCATTGCCGGCTTCGGCCTCCAGCGCGCTGCCCAGCCCGGTCAGGATGTCGGCGCACTTGGCAATCGAGCGCGCCTTTTCCTCAAAGCGCTGCTGGGCGATATGCATGCGCAGGCGCGCCATCTCTTCGAGCAGGCCGTCCACCAGCATCAGCACCAGCTCCACCGGAGATGCCTGGGCGGTCTGTGCCACCGTATTGGCGGCGCGATAGTCGCCGTATCCGTCGTTCCAAAGGTTGTCGTTCATGGGTCTTGGGTTATGGGTCCTGCGCCCGGCTAGCTCTTGGACGACGGCGCGAACATCGAGCTCAGATAGTTCGAGGTATTGCTCATCGTGGCTTCCAGATTCGCCAGGGTCGTAAATTGCGTCAGATAGCGCTGATATGCCTGTGCATACAGCCGCTCGATGGTCGACTGGTCTTTGGTGTACTGCGTCAACTGCTTTTGCAAGCCGTCCTGACGAGTTTTCAGATAACCGGTGGAGCTATTGGTCCAGCTGCCCACATAGGTCTGCAGGCTGCCCAGCACGCCGGTGCGCTTGTACTCCAGAGTGTCGGTCTTGCCCAACAGGCTGGTCAGCGCATCGGGATTGGCTGCCACCTTCTTGGCGAACCGGTCAGAGTCCAGCGCGATCGTTCCGTCGCGCTGTGCGGAGATGCCGAAGTCCGTCAGACTGACGCCGTTCACAGTGCTGCGCAGCAGGCTGTTGAGCTGGTTGCGCAGACCGCGCACGCCGGAGTCCCCATTAAGGGCCCCAGCCGCCACACTGCCTTCTGCGGAGCCCGCCGCCGTCAGCTTGTCGATGGCCTTGACGAGGCTGTTGTAGGCATCGATGAAGCCCTGCATATTGGCCTTGGTCGCGGCCTCGTCCTTGGCGACGGTGACGGTGAAGGGCGAGGTCGTCACCTCCTTGAATTCCAACGTCAGGCCTTCGATGCCGGTGTAGGTATTGGAGGCTTGGCGGATTTCCACTCCGGTGCCTGCACCCAATGTGAAGACCGCATCCTGGGCCTCGGACAGCTTCTGGCCTGCGACCAAGGCCACTGCGCTACCATCCTTTTTCTGCATCTTCAACTCAAAAGCATTCGCTTCACCGGTCTCGGTGCTGGTCAGCATCAGCTTTTGCTCGCCGCCCTGCGTCACCATCGACGCCGTGATCTTGCCTGCACTGGCCTGGTTCAAGGCACGGGCGATTTCGGTCACCGACAGCTTGCCGTCGCCGTTTTCATCGGCCTTATCCAGGTCTACCTGAACATAGCCTGCACCGCCCACGGCGGATACCACCATGGTCGCGTCCTTGGGATAGTCTGTATCGGGCGCCAGACCCAGATCCTGCATGCTGTAGAGCGTCTGCTGGGCCGTGGCCAGCTTACTCACGCCAAAGGTGTAATTGCCTGGCGCAGCGGCACTGGACACTGTCGCCGCTGCGGCGCTGCTGCGCGACACCGCCGCCGTCTGAGCGATCACGCTGCCCTTGCCGGACAGGCTGCTCAACGCCGTGGAGAAGCCCGACAGCGCCGATTGCAGCGATGTCAGCGCCGTGGTTTTGCTCTGCGTCTTCTTGGTGCTGGTATCCACCTGCGCCTGGCGGGCGTGGACGTAGCTTTCAGCCAAAGCCTTGGCGGTTGTAACCGGATCGTAGGTAGCCACTGTGTTCCCCTTGTATGCGTTCGCGAATGGACAGTGCTAGCGGTTTCCGGCGGCCTGCTGACGGGCCTGGCGCTGCCAGGCCTGACCAGCCAGTTCATCCATGGCGTTCTGCGCCTTGCGCTGCGCCAGCTGCGCCATGTCGGCGCGCGCCCGCTCCAGCACCGACTGCATGCTGTCGTGCTGGCGCAAGGCGGCCTGCATGTGCGCACTGGCCTGGGCATATTCGAGCTGCTGAACGCCACAGACGTCCTTGCATTGCCCGGCCATGTCCATCAACCCCGAACGGAAACCTGCTGCATTCGCATACAAGGCGACATTCCCATGCAATTTCTTCACCCCGGCGCTGTGCGCCATGCTGTGCAGGCGCTCCAGCTGGGATTGGGTCTTGACCAGCAGCGCCCGAGCCCGAGCGGCCTCGGCCATGGACTGCTGGGCGCGCTGATCCAGGACTTCCACATATTGCGCCAGGGCCACTACGGGCAAACTCATGCCAGCACCTCACCCAGCTGGGCCACACAGGCGGCAAAAGGAGCAGCCTCTGCCGTGCCCTGGCGCAAGAATGCCTCCAGCTGTGGCCAGCGCTGCACGGCCCGGTCGGTGCGCGCATCGGCGCCGGGCACATAGGCCCCCATGGGGATCAGCTCGCGCACCTGGGCATAACGGGCCTGCAGCTCCTTGGCCTGGCGCGCGGCCTGCAGATGGGCTTCGGAAACCACCAGCGGCATGCAGCGGCTGATCGAGGCCCCCACATCCACGGCCGGGTAATGTCCGCGCTCTGCCAGCTCGCGCCGCAACACGATATGGCCATCCAGAATGGCCCGCGCCGTATCGGCGATCGGGTCTTGCTGGTCATCTCCTTCGGCCAGCACGGTGTAGATGGCCGTCATGCTGCCCTCGCCGCGCTCGCCGTTGCCGGCGCTCTCCACCAGCTGCGGCAGCATGCTGAACACCGACGGCGGATAACCGCGCGTGGCCGGAGGCTCGCCCAGGGCCAGCGCAATTTCGCGCCGCGCCATGGCATAACGGGTCAGGGAGTCGAGCAGCAGCAACACATTCAGGCCTTGATCGCGGAAATGTGCGGCAATCGTGTGGCACAGCTCGGCCGCCATCATGCGCATCAGCGCCGGCTCGTCCGCCGGCGCCACCACCACGATGGCGCGGCGCATGCCCTCCGGCCCCAGGGAATGATCAATGAACTCGCGCACTTCGCGGCCCCGCTCACCGATCAGACCCACCACGATCACATCGGCCTCGGTGTGGCGCGTAATCATGCCCAGCAGCACGCTCTTGCCCACGCCGCTGCCGGCGAACAGGCCCACGCGCTGGCCACGCCCCAGCGTCAGCAGGCCATTGATACAACGCACGCCCACATCGAGCGCCTGCTCGATCGGGCGCTTTTTGAGTGGATTGACCCTGGGCGGTTGTGCAGGCAGCACACCGTCCCCAGTCAACCGCCCCAGCCCGTCCAGCGGCTCCGCCAGGCCGTTGATGACCCGCCCCAGCCAGCCCATGCCGATACCCGGCTGCTGGCGTTCGGAATCCAGCGTCACGCGCGCCCCGGTTGCCAGGCCGGTGACCGGCTTGAGCGGCATCAGATAGGAGACAGCGCCGCGAAAGCCCACGACCTGGGCCGGCAACCATGCGCCAGCCTGCCATTCAATCTGGCAACGGGCAGCCAGCGGCAGGGCCGCACCCGTGCACTCCAGCAGCAATCCGGTGGCCGCATGCACGCGTGCCGCCGGCTGCGCCACCGGCACATCGTCGAGCTGAACGCTGCGCAGCGACTGCGCCAGTCCGATGCTGCTGCCTGCCGCCATGCCCGTGGTCACAAGGCCTCCGCTGGCTGCAGCTGCTCACGCACCTGTTCCATACAGGCACCCAGACGCTGCTTGCAGCCGGCATCGACCTCGGCTTCTCCCACGCGCAAACGGCATTCGCCGGCATCGAGAGTGCTGTCGGCCTGCAGCTTCCAGTCGGGCACGCGCGTGCTGTCCAGCTCCTGGATGCGCTGCAGATCGACCGGGTTCAGGTAGACCTGGACCTCGCCCGTGCGCTGGGGCATGCCCTGCAGGGTTTCCTCGACCAGCGCCAGAATCTGCGCCGGCTGCAGCGTCAGCTCGCAGCGCACCACCTGGCGCGCCACCCGCTCGACCAGGTCGATCAAATCCTTGCGCAGACTGGCCTCCCAGTCGGCATGCAACAGCTGCAGCTGCTGCTTCAGCTCCGTCACCGGCGCGCCCAGGCTCTGCAGCTCGTCACGCGCGCCCTGCAGGGCTTCGGCGCGACCTGCCTGAACGCCGGTTTGCAGCCCGGCCTCATAGCCGGCGCGCTCGCCCTCGGCCTGCCCCTGAGTAAAGCCCTGCGCGTGGCCACGCTGCACCGCCTGTTCATAGGCCTGAGCCAAGGCCCGGGCATCCTCCGGCCCCACGGCATCGCCAGCGGCGCTGCCGTCTGCGCCCTGCTGTGCGCGGTCGGCCTGCACCAGGTCCAAGGGCGGAAAATGATAGGGACGGTAAAGCACGCTCACTCCACCACCGCTTCGGCGAACAACTGAATCTCCAGCTCACCCGCGTCAACCATGGCCTTGACCAGGTCCATGATCTCGCGCCGCGCCTGCTCCACACGACTCAGAGGCACGGGGCCGCTGCGGCGCATCTGGTCTTCAAAGCTCTGCGCCTGGCGGCGTGGCATGGCGCCCAGCACGGCCTTGCGCACCGCAGGCTCGGCGCCCTTGAGCGCCAGCGCCCACAACTCGGCCGGCACGGCTTCGATGATCTGGGTCAGCGTGGTCTCGGACTGGGTCGAGAGCACGAAGAAGTCATACATCTCGGTTTCGATCGCGGAGGCGATTTCCGGATCGCGGGCCCGCAGTCGCGCCACCAGCTCCTGCTTGTTGCCTGGAATACGGTTGAGAATTTCCGCCGCCTGCTTCACGCCCTCCATGGACACGCTTTGCGTGCCGAACTCGGCCAGATACTGCTCGGTCAGCATTTCCAGTTGCACCAGCAGATCTCGATCCACGTCCTTGAGCTTGGCCACGTTGAGCACCAGGGCCTCGCGGCCCGACTCGGGCAGATGCTCGATCACATCGCCGGCCAGCTTGGGCGGCAAAAAGGCCAGAAACACCGCTTGCATGCGCGGGTGCTCCTGGGCCAGCCGCTCGGCCAGCCAGGCCGGCGCCGCCCATTGCAACCGTGCCATCTTGGGGCGGATCTCGTCGCCGTAAATGCTGTCCAGCACGCTGCCGGCGATGTCGCCACCCAACGCCAGCGCCAGCGAGCGCTGCAAGAAGCTGCGCGAGGCACCATGCACACCGCTTTGCTCGCGGTAGTCATCGAAGAAATGCTGCAGCGACTGGCGCACAGAATCCACGCGGATACCGCTGAGGCGGGACATCACCTGAGTGACGGCCAGCAGGTCTTCGCGCTCCAGGCAACGCAACACGCCGGCAGCAGGCTCCTCGCCCATACTGAGCAGCACGATGGCAGCCTGCTCGATCAGATCCAGACTTTCCGGGGCCGGCGGCTCCAGCAACGCCACGCCTGCCGCGCCTTCAGCGCTAGTCACCAACTGGTTGGCCATGTTTTTGTACCCATTGTTTGACCACTTCCGCCACACGCTCCGGCTCCTTGGCCGCCAGGGTGCGCAAATGCTCGACCATCACATCCACTTCCGAACCCTGGGGTGGCAGATCCACGTTCTCCAGCAGCGGCACCATGGACATGTCGGAGGCGGCACGCTGACGTTCAGGCGCCGGCAGCAAGGAGGCACCGCCCGCCGCCGCACCGGCCAGGGCGACCGCCTCGCCCGAGCGCGGTACCTTGGTAGCCGCAGCGCCGCGCAGCACGGCATTGACTAGGCGTGCCAGCAGCACCAGCAGCGCGACACCGCCCGCTGCCCACAGAGCCGTCACCACCCAGTCATACCAGTTGCCGGGCTCCTGCCACCAGGCTGGCTGCGGCGTGGGTGCCGTGAACGGCATGCTGGAGACTGCAATCTGGTCGCCGCGCCCGGAGTCCACCCCCAGGCCCACGCGCAGCAGCTTTTCAACCCGTGCCAGTTCGGCTTCACTCCATGCCTTGGCCGCCTTGGGTGCCACTGCATCGTCGAGCATCACCGCCACATGCAGCTTGTTGATGCGCCCCTTGCCGCGCTTGACCTGTATCACGCTGCGGTCGTAGGCATAGTTGCGCGAGACCGCCGCACGGAAATTGTTGTTGGCTTCCTTGCTTTCCTTGCCCGCATCGGCCTGCACATTGACCGGGCGGTTGCTCAGCGAGCCCGGCACACCCAAGGCAACACCACCGGCGCGGTCGTTTTCCTCCCGGGTCGCTTCATTGAGCACCCGGGGATCACCGTTGTACTTCTCGTAGGATTCCTCGGTTCGGTCCTGGCTCAGGTCGGCCGTGACCGTCACGCGGTAGTGACCGGCACCCACGGCGGCCGATAGCAGCTCCTGCGCGTTTTGGCGCAACTCGGCACTGATCTTGCCCGACTGCCCGTCCTGCGCCAGCGGATCAAAGCCCTCCGACAGGTCCACGCGGGCCGAGAGGAAGTTGCCCGCCTGATCGGTCAGCGCCACGCGCTGTGGGTCGAGCCCGGCCACGCTGCTGGAGACCATATGGATGATGGCCGCGATCTGCTCGTTCTTGAGCTGTTGCCCGGGCTTGAGTTGCAGCACCACCGATGCCGAGCTTTTTTCGCCGGTATTCACCACGAATGAGGAAGAGCGTGCAATCGACAGATGCACGCGTGCGCCTGCCACGGCATCCAGCGAGCCGATGCTGCGTGCCAACTCGCCTTCCAGGCCACGGCGGAAACGCACGTCCTGCACGAACTGGCTCACGCCCAGAGGATCGTTGCGATCCATCAGCTCCAGACCCTCGGGCAGCTTGGCGGCCACGCCCTTGGCGGCCAGCAGCATGCGGGCACGGCCCAGATCGCTGTCGGCCACCAGCACCTGGCCCGATTCCGGGTGCAAACGGTATTTCAGGCCTTCCGCCTCCAGCGCCGCCACCACATCGGCGGTCAGCACATTCTCGCGAGCGCCGAACAGAGGACGGTAATTGCTGCTGCCCTGCCACAGCAGCATGACCACCAGCGCGGTGGCGATGACCGCAGCCAGCAGCAAGGGCACGCCTACGCGCATCGCGCCAGGCTGTAAAGAAAAGGAGAGCAGCCGCTGTGCACCAGGCATACCTGAGAAGCGGTTTTTAATGGAATCCAGCACGAACGTTTCCCTGTCTTACACCTGCAGCTTGACGACTTCGTCCACCGCACCCATGACCTTGTTGCGGACTTGCATCAGCATGGAAAACGACAGGCTGGCCTCCTGACTGGACAGCATGGCCCCCACCAAATCGTCGCTACGCCCCGCGTCCACGGCCGCCATCCGCTCCGAAGAAGCCTGGTTTTGCGCGTCCACCGAGCGCACCGCGCCCTCGAACATCTGCAGAAATCCGCCCCCTGGGGCCGGGCTGTCGGCAGCGGGCGCAATCGCGCTTGGAAGTGGCGACTCAAAGGCCGCAAAAGCACCGGCGGTGCGCATCAAAAGGCTGGAGGGTTCGATCTTCATCGTTCGTTCCCCAAGCCATTTCCTCCGACGCGGCGGTTACCACTGGAGCCAGCCCTTCGGGGGGATGTTGTTGCACGAACAGTATACTATTCACAATTGATACAAATTTTATCGATTTAGCAACTCATTCAGGCTTCATAGAGAAATTGCCGAGATTCGCGCAAAATCCCGCTGACTTGCCACCAAAACAACAAGCGAAGAAGATATCTACTGTGCAGAATGCAAAAACCCTGGACCCGGTCATGCTGGGACGACCGGTGCAAGCCTTCGACCAGTTGGCCGCGCTGCTCGCCCGCCAGGTGGAAACGCAGATGCAGCAAACCGGCCATCGCCCGGTAGCCATGCGTATCGAACACGCTCACTTCACGCCGCTGCGCGCTGCGGCTCCAGCTCAGACGCAGATCACACTGACGCGCGCCACCGTGCAGGCACACATGGCTGCGCGCTACGGCTTCACGCAGGACGACATGACCCCGACGTCCGACGACCAGCCCACCAGCCCGACCGAGCAGCGCATTGCCACGGCCTTGCACGATGCGGTGCACCACGCCACCCAGGCCACGCTGATGCCGGCCGCAACGACTCAGCCCCTCATCACGGCCAGTACCTGGCAATGGCAGGCCCAGATCCAGGTCGCGGACAGCGCCTGGCAGCCGTTGAACATCGCACTGGACACAGCCTGCTGTCAGGCGCTGGAGCAACAGGTGTTGCAGCTGCGGCGCACTCGTCCCGCGCCCACCCCGGCAACGCCAAAGCCGGCAGCGCCCCTGCACATCCAGTTGACCGCACGGCTGCTGGAAAAAACCGTCTCTACCGCCGATGTGCAGACCCTGCGCACCGGCAGCGTGCTGCCGATTGCCCTGGGAGCCACCACGGTGCTGCTCAATGGCGAAGCCCTGCTTGCGGCCACCGTGACCGAACACCAGGGCAAGCTGCACCTGACGGCCTTTGAGACTTTGGAATGAACACGATGGATCTCCACACCGATATGGACCTGCAGGATCTGCTGGACAGCAATGCACAAGCCCCTGCCGCCGATACCCCTGCGCCAGCGCTCAGCCCCGCCGAACCCGAGCGTCTGTCGCCGTTTTTGCACCGCATCCCCGTCACGCTGACGCTGGAAGCCGGCTCCGCCCGGATCACCCTGCAGGAACTGGCCGATCTGGGCCCCGACAGCGTGGTGCCGCTGGACACCGTGGTGGGCGAGCCGCTGACCATCAAGGTCAATGGCTCGGCCATCGGCAAGGGCGAGGTGGTGGTCTGCGGCGAAGCGTACGGACTCAAGGTCCTGGAGCTGAGTGCCAATCTGCCTGCACTGAGCCACTGATCCACAGATTTCCAGCATGCAACAACACATGCACAGGGCGCTTCGCGCCCTCGTTTTTTTGGGTCTGTTCAGCGGTTTATGGCTTTGCGTGAGCCACGCCCAGGCCGCCAATATCCCCCTGCTGGAGAGCCAGCAAAGCCACGGGGTGACACAGCTGTCGATCAAGACCGAGATCTTCATCCTCATGACGCTGCTGGGCCTGCTGCCCATGATGGCCTTGATGATGACCACCTTCACGCGCTTCATCATCGTACTGGCTCTGCTGCGCTCCGCACTTGGCCTGCAGCAGGGTCTGCCCACGCGCGTGCTGACCGGCGTGGCGCTGATCCTCACTCTGCTGGTGATGCGCCCCGTGGGCGAGCGCCTGTGGACCGAGGCCTTCGAGCCCTATGAAAAAGACCAGATCGGCTTGATGGAAGCGCTGCGTCGCGCCGAAAAGCCGATGTCGGACTTTTTGCTGGCCCAGACCCACGAGGCCGCACTCAAGCAGGTCAGCGCCCTGGCCAAGGAAGGCCCGGTGGCCAGCCCGCAGGACCACGCCTTCACCGTCAAGGTGGCGGCCTTTGTGCTCAGCGAGCTCAAGACCGCGTTCATGATCGGCTGCGTGCTGTTCATTCCGTTTCTGGTGATCGACCTGGTGGTCTCGTCGGTGCTCATGGCCATGGGCATGATGATGCTGTCGCCGCTCGTGATTTCGCTGCCCTTCAAGATTTTGCTGTTCGTGCTGGTGGACGGCTGGTCGCTCACGGTCAACACGCTGGTCACCAGCGTCCAGGGGCTGTAGCAGCATGACGCCCGACATCGCCGTGGACCTGATGCTGCAGGCCATCCAGCTGGTGCTGGTCATCGTGGCCGTGCTCGTGGTGCCAGGCCTGCTTGTCGGCCTGTTGGTGAGCCTGTTTCAGGCCGCCACCCAGATCAACGAGCAGACGCTGAGCTTTCTACCCCGCCTCATGGTCACCTTGCTGGCCTTGGCACTGAGCGCGCGCTGGCTGGTCACCCAGCTCATGGATTTTTGCGTGCGCTTTTTCCAATACGCCAGCACGCTGCTGGGCTGAGCCTGAACATGGAGCAAGGCCTTTATCCGTATCTGCTGCAATGGCTGCAGCCGCTGTGGTGGCCGTTCGTGCGCACCATGGCGCTGCTGTCCTTCGCCCCGATCTTTGGCGACCCCACCGTGCCCCAGCGGGTGCGCGTCATCATCGCCATGGTGCTGGCCGTAGTCATGCTGCCCAGCGTCGCCCCCCATGTCTCGGCGGTGGAGGCGTTTTCGCTGCGCGCCGTGGCGCTGACGCTGGAGCAGATCGCCATCGGCGCGGTGCTGGGAATAGGTCTGCAATTTGCCACCACGGCGCTCAGCATTTTTGGCTATCTGAGCGCTTCGCAGACCAGCCTGGCCATGGCCATGCTCAACGACCCCGTGCATGGCAGCTCCTCGGACGCACTCTCGGTGCTGGCCCTGCTGATGGGCATGCTGCTGTTTTTCGCCCTCGACGTGCACCTGCTGCTGGCCGGCATTCTGGCCGCCAGTTTCGACGCCTGGCCCGTGGGCCAGAGCCTGAGCCGCCTGCAGCTGCAAACCGTGGCCTACAACATGGGCTGGGTATTTGCTGCGGCCTTTTTGCTGGCCACGCCCATCATCTTTGCGGCCATGCTGGTGCAATTGGGCTTTGGCTTCATGGCCCGCATCTCGCCCAGCCTCAATATTTTTGCGTTGGGCTTTTCGGTGGTCACACTGTTCGGCCTGGCCATGCTGGCCTTCATGCTGCGCCACATCCCGGCGCACTATCTGCAGATGACGCGCCGCGCGCTCGACATGCTGACGCAGCTCATGAAGGGCTGACATCATGGCCGACAGTGCTGGCGACAAGTCCGAAAACGCCTCGGACCACAAGCTGCGCAAATCGCGCGAGGAAGGCCAGGTGGCCCGCTCGCGCGATCTGGCCACGGCCGTGGGCCTGGTGGCCACGCTGCAGGTGACGGCGCTTTTCATGCCCGACTATCTGCGCAAATTCCACGCCCTGTTCCAGCGCGGGCTCGACGACACCTCGGGCCCCGGCGCCCTCAACAACATCGTGGGTGCGGTCTGGGCCGATGCCGGCTGGCTGTTCGCCCAGATGCTGCTGCCCCTGTTCATCACGCCGCTGCTGGTGGCCGTGGCCTCGCTGGTGCCCGGTGGCTGGCTGCTGTCGGCCAAGAATCTGCAACCCAAGTTCAGCCGCCTGAGCCCCCACCAGAACCTGTCCAAGTTCTTCAAGGCCAAGCATTACGGCGACCTGGTCATGTCGGTGATCAAGGTCTCAGCCGTGGCCGCCGTGGTCTACGCCTACTGCAAGGCCAATGTGCGCCATTTCACGGCACTGCCGTCAATGACGCTGGATCTGGCGGTGCGCGAGGGCATACATCTGTTTCTGTCGGGTGTGATGTCCATCGTGGTGATCTTCATCATCCTGGCCCTGATCGACGTGCCGATGCAGCGCTTTTTCTTTCTGCGCGGCCAGCGCATGAGCAAGCAGGAAGTCAAGGAAGAGCACAAGAGCAACGAAGGCCGGCCCGAGGTCAAGAGCCGCATTCGCCAGATCCAGCGGCAGCTGGCGCGGCGCAGCGTGCGCGCCACCGTTCCCCAGGCCGATGCCGTCATCGTCAACCCGGAGCACTACGCCGTGGCCGTGCGCTACGACTCGAAGCGCGCAGAGGCGCCCTATGTCATCGCCAAGGGCGTGGACGAGATGGCCTTCTACATCCGCGACATTGCCACCCGCCACCAGGTGGAGGTGGTGAGCCTGCCGCCGCTGGCGCGGGCCATTTACCACACCAGCCAGGTGAACCAGCAAATCCCCTCGGCGCTCTACCAAAGCGTCGCCCAGGTGCTGCACTACGTGCTGCAGATCAAGGCTTTCCGCCAGGGCCGACGCCCGGCCCGTCCCGATCTACCGCGCGAGCTGGATATACCCGCCGAACTGTCCGACCCCCAACCCGCCCCATGAAGTACCTCACCGAACTGCGCCAGGCGCTTTCCCGCCACCAGTGGGCCGTGCCCGTGTTTCTGCTGGCCTTGCTGGCCATGATCATGCTGCCGCTGCCGCCACTGGCGCTGGACATCTTCTTCACCTTCAACATCGTGGTGTCGCTGGTGGTGGTACTGGTGGCCGTGGGGGTCAAACGGCCGCTGGACTTTTCCATCTTTCCCACCATCATCCTGGCCACGACACTGATGCGCCTGGGCCTGACCGTGGCCTCCACGCGCGTGGTGCTGCTGCACGGCCAGAACGGCCCGGATGCGGCCGGCCATGTGATCGAGTCCTTCGGCAACGTGGTGATCGGCGGCAATTTCGTCGTGGGCCTGGTGGTGTTCGTCATCCTGATGATCATCAACTTCGTGGTGGTAACCAAAGGCGCCGAGCGCATTTCCGAGGTCTCGGCCCGCTTCACGCTGGACGCGCTGCCCGGCAAGCAGATGGCCATTGATGCCGACCTGAATGCCGGCCTCATCAATCAACAGCAGGCTCAGACGCGCCGCCGTGACGTGGCGACCGAGGCCGACTTCTACGGCGCCATGGACGGCGCCTCCAAGTTCGTGCGCGGCGATGCCATCGCCTCCATCCTGATTCTGGTCATCAACCTGATCGGCGGCGTCGCCATCGGCTCGCTGATGCACGACCTGCCACTGGGCGAGTCCTTCCGTCTCTACGCACTGCTGACCATCGGCGACGGCCTGGTCTCCCAGATTCCGGCCCTGCTGCTGTCGGCAGCCTCGGCCGTGATCGTCACCCGCATCAGCGACGCCGATGCGGGTGAATTTCCCGATCAGGTGCGCCAGCAACTGCTGGCCAAGCCCACGGTGCTGTACAGCGCCGCCGTGGTGATGCTGGTGCTGGGCCTGATTCCCGGCATGCCCTGGCTGCCCTTCCTGGCTTTTGCCAGCGTGCTGGTGCTGGGCGGCTGGGTCATGGCCAAGCAACCGGCCAGGCCTCTGCCAGCCCAGGATGAAATGGTCTTGCTGCAGACCGTGACCGCAGCAGCCGCTCAGGACTTTGGCTGGCACAGCCTGCCGATCACCGAACAGTTGTCGGTACGCGTGGGCTACCGCCTGGTCGGCCAGCTGGACCCGGCTCAGGGCGCACCTCTGGCCGTGCGCCTGCGCGGCGTGCGCCAGACCATCAGCGAAGCCATGGGTTTTGTCCTGCCTCCTGTGCATGTGCGCGATGACCTGACCCTGCCGCCCAACCAGTACACCGTGCTCATCAACGACACCGTGGTGGCCAAGGCCGAGGTGCATGCCGACCGGCTGATGGCCATTCCCTCGCCCCATGTCTACGGTCAGCTTGACGGGATCCCCGGCATCGAGCCCGCCTACCAGTTGCCCGTGACCTGGATCGAACCCAAAGACAAGGCCCATGCCCTGGGCATGGGCTACCAGGTGGCAGACTGCGTGAGCATCGTCGCCACCCACCTCACGCGCGTGGTGCGCAGCCATCTGGACGAGCTGATCCGCTTCGAGGACGTGCACGCCATGGGCGAACGCCTTACGGCCTTGTCGCCCAAGCTGGCCGCCGCGCTGGAAAAAGCCTGCCCCGCGCCGCTGCAGCACACCGTGTACAAGCAACTGCTGCGCGAGGGTGTTTCGCTCAAGGACATCGTGCTGATCGCCACCGCCCTGGTGGACAGTGCCGAAGCCACCAAGGACCCCATCCTGCTGGCCGCCGAGGTGCGCTGCGCGCTGCGCCGCCAGATCGTCAACTCCACCGTGGGATCGGTGCCCGAGATCCAGGCCTTCACTCTGGGCAACAGCCTGGAGCAGTTGCTGCTGGGCGCGCTGAACACCGCACGCCACACCAACAAGAAGGTCGCGCTGGATAACTTCCCGGTGGATCCGAATCTGCTGGGCCAGTTGCAGGAGCACATGAGCCATGCGCGCGATCTGATGAAACAGCAGGCCACGGCACCGGTGCTGCTGGTCACACCCCAGCTGCGCCCCCTGCTGGCGCGCTACGCGCGCCTGTTTGCCCAAGGTCTGCAGGTGCTGTCCTTCAACGAGGTGCCCGAGGGCAAGGAGTTGAAGGTGCTGGGGACAGTTGGTTAAAAGAGAAGCATCCAGCGCTGAAGCTTCAATCGTTTCAGGCCGAAAAGTCCTTGAAAACAAGGCTCCAACAATGATAAACGCTATGTTTTATATAGCCATCGTGACGTCCAAGCATCCAGCTTATGGGTGCCACACACCCTCGTCGGCCGACTAGATGGGCTGCGCCTGTTCGCCCGCCCCGCTTGGCGTGGTGTCCAGTGCTTGGCCGGGCAGGTAGCGCCGCGCCATCCAGCCGGGCAGGTGCACCTGCATCTGATCACTGCCCTGGAGCAAGGCCAGCAGCGGCGTTCCGGCGCGCACATAGGCCACCTGGCGCACACGTGTCGGGTCCGGCCAATCAGCCAGAGGAATGACCAGGACATCGATATGCCGCAGGTCCTCGTCCTCGTAGAGCAGACGCTCGAACAGATCGGGACGCAGCGCCATCTGCCTCACATGGGCCATGTCGTGCTCGGGACTGCCGCCTTCTTGCGCCACATATTGGGCAAAGCGCGCCAGCAGCTCCTTCTGGAACTCGGCAGCGCTGCGGCGCACGTTCAGAAAGCGCATACCCGCCCCTTGCTCGCGCAGCATCTGGCGCGTGGGTGCCACGGAGGCATTCATGCCCACCTCCACCTGCAACTGCAGGTAGGCAAATTGCGCCTGGGAGGTGCGTGCCACCATGCGCCAGTGCTGCAACTCGTCGAGCGCATCGCGAATACCAAAAAGCGCCAGCAGCCCCATGCCGGGGCGCGGCGCTTTGGAATCCATGGCCCGGTTGCGAAATGGAATCGAGCTCGCTACCACCTGCAGACCATGCCCTTCGTCGTATACACGCTCGGCTCCGACCACGGGCTGCGCCTGCTTGCCATGCTGGCGAAACAGGCTGAGCAATGTGAGCTGAACACGAGACGAAACGGTATGGGGCATAGAAGCGTGAAACGTCTACATCGGGGATGGGTGAATCAATGGTGTGACATACAGTATATTCACAATGCTAAATTTCACATCAGAATTACTTATATTCTGTCGTTTTTGCACGCATTTCGTCGGCCGAACAGTGTCGTCACGACAGCACTTTGGCTGCTGGCATCTGAATCAGCCTAAATTGTAACAATTCACCGTTCACCCCATGATCCCTTCCAACCGCCCCGTTCTAGGCCGTGATCTGGATGCTGTCCGTCAGGAGTTTGGCTTGCTGACCAACGACATCATCTGGGTGCTCAGCATGTCGATCACACGTTGGATGCAGGTGGTGCGTCAGGCACCGGACGAGCCCGTCAAAGACCCGACCCTGGCCTTGCTGGTGCGCTTTCTGGCGCAGCACCCGGAGCTGGCCGTGATCCCCAAGCAACCCACTGCGCCCGAGATGCTGGCCTTCATGAACGAGATCGCCGATATCGAGCCCAAGCGCTTTGCCACTTATTTCGGCGCCGAAAGCTCTGCCGCCTATCGCTGGATGCGGCCCGATGCCCGCCCGTCATCCACCGTTACACGGCTCATGCACTTTCTGAAGACTGCCTTGCTGATGCAGGACGCAGCGGGACGCACCCAGTTGCTGGAAGATTGGCGCAAGACAGTAGCCCAGGAAGCACGCAATCGGGGCGTGGATGACGTGTTCAAGACCGGACGCTGGACCACACCCATTATCGACAACGGCGCGCCGTCCTCCCCTCTCAAGCGCCCTGCCGCTCCCGCCAACGCCGAAGATTGAGACAAAAAACGCCGCAAAAGCGGCGTTTTTGGAGCAGGCTTCGTACAGCCGATCAGAGACTTAACCCTGCTTGGCCTGAGCCAGCATGGTGCCGGCGTCGCTGACTTCAAACTTGCCGGGAGCTTCCACGTTCAGAGTCGCAACCTTGCCGTCCTTGACCAGCATGGAAAAGCGATTGGCGCGCAGGCCCAGACCCTTGCCGTTCAGGTCCAGCGTCAGGCCGGTCGCCTTGGCAAAGGCCGCATCGCCGTCGGCAATCATGCGCACCTTGCCAGCCACCTTCTGATCGCGGCCCCAGGCACCCATCACGAAAGCATCGTTCACGGACAGGCACCAGATTTCGTCCACGCCGGCAGCCTTGAGCTCTTCGGCCTGGGCCACATAGCCTGGCAGGTGCTTCTCGGAGCAGGTGGGCGTGAAGGCGCCGGGGACGGCAAACACGGCAACAGTCTTGCCGGCCAGTGCTTCGGGCAGCTTCACGGGGTTGGGGCCGAGGCTGCAGCCGTTGCCTTCCACTTCCACATATTCCATCAAGGTCACTGCGGGCAGGGCATCACCAACTTTAATCATGACTATCTCCTTTGTTGCAAAGCACGGACCGCATTCTTGGCGGCCCAAATAAAAAAACGACCCACAGCATTGTGGGTCGTTTTCAAGGGCTTTGCAGCCGGCGGGCCTGGTTAGGCTTACACCAGAGCAGCCTTTTGAACCAAGCGGGTAGCAACCCAGTTCTTGGTCTTGGAGAGAGGACGGCTCTCGGTGATTTCAACCACGTCACCCAGCTTGTACTCACCTTGCTCGTCGTGAGCGTGGTACTTGCTCGACTTGATCATGATCTTGTCGTAGATGGGGTGCTTGACGCGGCGTTCCACCAGAACGGTCACAGTCTTGGCACGCTTGTCGCTGACCACCTTGCCAATCAAGGTGCGCTTGAGGGATGTTTTAGCTTCCGTCATGTCGGCTCCTTACTTGGCGGCTTGCTTTTCAGCAAGGATGGTCTTGGCACGAGCGATGTCACGGCGTGTAGCCTTGATGGTCGCAGTGTTGCCCAGTTGTTGCGTGGCCTTTTGCATGCGCAGACCGAAGTGAGCCTTTTGCAGGGACTTCACTTCAGCTTCCAGACCAGCCACGTCTTTTTGGCGGAGTTCAGCAGATTTCGTCATGTTGATCTCCTTAAGCACCAATGTGACGGGACACGAAGGTCGTGCGCAGAGGCAGCTTTGCAGCAGCCAGGCGGAACGCTTCACGGGCCAGCTCTTCAGGCACACCCACGATTTCGTAGATCACCTTGCCGGGCTGGATTTCGGCCACGTAGTACTCGGGGTTGCCCTTACCGTTACCCATACGCACTTCGGCGGGCTTGGTAGAGATGGGCTTGTCCGGGAACACGCGGATCCAGATACGACCGCCACGCTTGACGTGACGGGAAATTGCACGACGTGCAGCTTCGATCTGGCGTGCGGTCAGACGACCACGGTCAGTAGACTTCAAACCGAAATCGCCGAAGGCAACGGAGTTGCCACGGGTAGCGATGCCGGTGTTGCGGCCTTTTTGTTCCTTACGGAACTTGCGGCGTGCAGGTTGCAGCATGTTTATTCTCCTTTACCGTCCGCTGCTGTAGCGGGCGCGTCGGCCTTACGAACGCGCTTAACGGAATCAGCACCAGCGCCAGCAGGCTTGTCGCTGCCATCGGCAGGAGCGGCATTGGTGCCTGCGGGACGACGGCCACCACGGCCAGCGCCGTCACGGCCATCACGGCGACCGTCACGACGGGGACCACGGGGACGACGCTCGTCTTCAGGACGGGGCGTTTCCACGGCGGGCAGGTCGTTACGGCCCAGGGTGTCACCCTTGTAGACCCAGACCTTCACGCCGATGATGCCGTAAGTCGTCTTGGCTTCGGAGAAGCCGTAGTCGATGTCGGCACGCAGGGTGTGCAGAGGCACGCGGCCTTCGCGGTACCACTCGGTACGAGCGATTTCGATACCGTTCAGACGACCGGAAGACATGATCTTGATGCCTTGAGCACCCAGACGCATGGCGTTCTGCATGGCACGCTTCATGGCGCGGCGGAACATGATGCGCTTTTCCAGCTGTTGGCAGATGGAGTCAGCGATCAGCTTGGCATCGATTTCGGGCTTGCGCACTTCTTCGATGTTCACAGCCACGGGCACGCCCAGGCGAGCAGCGAGTTCCTTCTTCAGGGCCTCGATGTCTTCACCCTTCTTGCCGATCACCACGCCCGGACGAGCCGAGAAAATGGTGATGCGGGCGTTCTTGGCAGGACGCTCGATCAGAACGCGAGCCACGGCGGCGTTCTTCAGCTTGGCCTTCAGGTACTCGCGCACCTTGATGTCTTCGGCCAGCATGCCGGCGAAGTCACGGTTGCTAGCGTACCAGCGGCTTGCCCAGTTGCGGCTCACCGCCAGACGGAAGCCGGTAGGATGGATTTTCTGTCCCATATTCTTCCTTAAGGCCTCAGTTACCCACTGTCACATAGATGTGGCAGGTAGGCTTGCTGATGCGGTTGCCGCGGCCCTTGGCGCGAGCAGTGAAACGCTTGAGCGTAGTGCCTTGCTCGACGTAGATGGTCTTGACCTTCAGTTCGTCGATATCGGCGCCGTCGTTGTGCTCAGCGTTGGCGATAGCGGATTCCAGAACCTTCTTCACGATCACAGCAGCTTTTTTCTGTGTGAACTGGAGAATGTTCAGAGCTTGATCCACCTTCTTGCCGCGGATCAGATCCGCGACCAGGCGACCCTTGTCAACAGACAGGCGGACGCCACGGAGAACAGCACGTGTTTCAGACATGTTCTATTCCTTACTTCTTGGCTTTCTTGTCCGCAGGGTGACCCTTGAAGGTACGAGTCAGCGCGAATTCACCCAGCTTGTGGCCAACCATCTGGTCAGTCACATAAACCGGCACGTGTTGCTTGCCGTTGTGCACGGCGATGGTCAGACCGATGAACTCGGGCAGGACCATGGAGCGACGCGACCAGGTCTTCACTGGCTTCTTGTCCTTGGTGGCGATGGCCTTTTCGACCTTGGCCAGCAAGTGATGGTCAACAAACGGACCCTTTTTAAGAGAACGAGTCATTTGCTACCCCTTACTTCTTACGGCGCGACACGATCATTGTCTGTGTGCGCTTGTTGTTACGGGTGCGGTAGCCCTTCGTCAGATTGCCCCATGGGTCAACTGGGTGACGGCCTTCACCGGTCTTACCTTCACCACCACCGTGCGGGTGGTCGACAGGGTTCATGACCGTACCGCGGACGGTAGGACGAATACCCATCCAACGCTTCACACCGGCCTTGCCCAGACGGCGCAGGCTGTGTTCTTCGTTGGCAACTTCACCGATGGTGGCGCGGCACTCGATGTGCACCTTGCGGACTTCGCCCGAACGCATACGCACTTGAGCGTAGATGCCTTCGCGAGCCAGCAGAGTGGCGGAGGTACCAGCCGAGCGAGCGATCTGAGCACCGGCACCGATCTTCAGTTCGATGCAGTGGATGGTCGAGCCCACGGGGATGTTGCGGATAGGCAGGGTGTTGCCCACGCGGATAGGAGCTTCGGAGCCGCTGATGATGGTAGCGCCGACTTCCAGGTTGCGAGGAGCAATGACGTAGCGACGCTCGCCGTCTGCGTAGCACACCAGAGCGATGTGGGCAGTACGGTTGGGATCGTATTCAATGCGCTCAACCTTGGCGGGGATACCGTCCTTGTTGCGCTTGAAGTCCACCACACGGTAGTGGTGCTTGTGACCACCGCCCTTGTGGCGAGTTGTGATGTGACCGTTGTTATTACGACCGGCCTTCTGGAATTGAGCTTCCAGCAGGGGGGCAAAGCCCTCACCCTTGTGCAGGTGGTCGCGAGTAACCTTCACCGCGCCGCGTTGGCCGGGGGTCGTAGGTTTGAGCTTGATAACAGCCATGATTACGCAGCCTCCCCGGACAGGTTCAGCTCTTGACCGGGCTTGAGCATCACGTAAGCCTTGCGCACATTGTCGCGACGGCCAACGGTCTTGCCAAAGCGCTTGGTCTTGCCCTTGGTGTTCACCACAGACACGCCAGCCACTTCAACCTTGAACATCAATTCCACAGCGGCCTTGATTTCGGGCTTGGTAGCGTTCTGCAGCACCTTGAATGTCACAGCATTGGACTTTTCAGCAACCAGAGTGGCCTTTTCGGACACGATGGGAGCGACCAGTACTTGCATCAGACGACCTTCGTCAAACTTGGTAGTGCTCATGCGAACATCTCCTTGAGTTTGTCGATCGCACCCTTGGTGACGAGCACTTTCTTGTAGTGCACCAGCGACACGGGGTCTGCATAGCGCGGCTCAACCACGAACACGTTCTTCAGATTGCGGGATGCCAGGTACAGGTTCTCGTCGATTTCTTCAGCGATCACCATCACCGACGAAGACAGGTTCATAGCCTTGAACTTGTCTGCCAGCACCTTGGTCTTGGGGGTATCCAGCGTCAGGGATTCCACAACTGCCAGACGGCCTTCGCGGGCCAGCTGAGACAGGATGGCAGCCATACCGGCGCGGTACATCTTCTTGTTGATCTTCTGCGAGAAGTTTTCTTCAGGCAGATTGGGGAAGATGCGACCGCCGCCACGCCACAGAGGCGAGGAGGACATACCAGCACGTGCACGACCTGTACCCTTTTGCTTGAAAGGCTTGGCAGTGGTGTGACGCACTTGTTCACGGTCCTTCTGGGCGCGAGTGCCTTGACGTGCGTTGGCACGGTAGGCAGTCACCAGCTGGTGGACCAGATCTTCGTTGAATTCACGACCGAACACAGTCTCGGGAGCTTCCACCTTGGAAGCGGCCTGGCCTTGTTCATTCAGGAGTTCGAGCTGCATTAGTTCGCTCCTTTGGAAGCTTTAGCCTTGATCGCGGGGCGCACGGAAACGAAGCCACCCTTGGCACCAGGAATGGCACCCTTGATCAACAGCAGTTGGCGTGCTTCGTCGATACGAACCACGTCGAGGTTTTGAGTAGTGACGGTTTCGTCGCCCATGTGGCCAGTCATACGCTTACCGGGGAACACGCGACCGGGGTCTTGTGCCATACCGATAGAACCGGGAACATTGTGCGAACGGCTGTTACCGTGCGAAGCGCGCTGCGAACTGAAGTTGTGGCGCTTGATCGTGCCGGCGTAACCCTTACCGATGGAGGTGCCTTGCACGTCCACCTTCTGGCCAACGCTGAACAGTTCGGCCACAGGCAGAACGGCACCAGCGGCATACTTGCCAGCGGTTTCATCGGTCACGCGGAATTCACGGGTCACTTCACCGGCTTCGACACCCGCCTTGGCGAGGTGGCCGGCTTGAGGCTTGGTCACGCGAGAAGCCTTGCGTGCACCGAAAGTGACCTGCAGGGCCACATAGCCATCGTTCTCTTGGGTTTTGACCTGAGTCACGCGGTTGTTAGAAACATCCACCACTGTGACAGGCACTGCGTCCCCATCATCAGTGAACAGACGCATCATGCCCACCTTGCGACCCAGCAACCCCAGGGAGTTGCTCAGACTCATTTGTTTGCTCCAAAACTTTTGCCGCTGAAACTGCAATTGGCCCAGCGTTGTGCTTTAGCAATCATGCCTAGCACACAAAAGAAGGTTAATAAAACTTCGCATCAAAGGCGAAGCTCCAAATTTTAACGCGAACTGCTTTTTCAAGCAAGTTCGCGTTAAACAAAGACCCTTAAAAGCCTCTTGCGAGGCCTCCAAAACTCTTATTGCAGTTTGATCTCGACGTCCACACCTGCGGGCAGGTCCAGCTTCATCAGAGCGTCAACAGTCTTGTCAGTCGGGTCCACGATGTCCATCAGACGCTGGTGCGTACGGATTTCGAACTGGTCACGGCTGGTCTTGTTGACGTGAGGCGAACGCAGGATGTCGAAGCGCTTCATGCGTGTCGGCAGGGGCACGGGACCCTTGACGATAGCGCCGGTACGCTTGGCGGTATCAACGATTTCGGCTGCGGACTGGTCGATCAGCTTGTAATCGAAAGCCTTCAGACGGATGCGGATTTTTTGCTTAGACATTGTTAATTCCTAGCTTTTCTAAGAATTAGGCAATGATCGTGGCAACCACACCGGCACCAACGGTACGACCACCTTCGCGGATAGCGAAGCGCAGACCTTCTTCCATGGCGATGGGGGAGATCAGCTTCACAGTGATCGACACGTTATCGCCAGGCAT
>NZ_QQAS01000014.1:0-71801 GCF_003350425.1 Comamonas sp. AG1104
AGCGGCGACAACGCCCCCAAGATGATGAGCATCGGCATGCACTGCCGACTGCTGGGCCGTCCCGGCCGGATTACAGCGCTGCAGCGCTTCCTCGATCACATCCAGAAGCACGACAACGTGTGGGTGTGCCGCCGTATTGATTTGGCTCGTCACTGGGCCGAGCGTTTCCCCTGCAATGAAGCAGTCGCGGCCTGACTGTACGATCCGAGAACCCCAGGCGATTGAGGAAGGCGAGCTGGGCACTCGATTTTTCGAGACATCATCGCCGCCAATTGCAACTAGTGCGGCCCTGCATCCCTGCCCTGTGGGCAGGAGTAGCCTCTGCGGAGGCTTGCCAAGTGCGCCAAGTGCTGTCCCTGCTTTGCCGTTGATCGGTCCATGCTGACCAAAAGTGCTGGGTGCTATCGCCATCCCTTGCGAGGAATCGGACGAACGCAATCAGCCTCGATACGCACCGAGCAATGCGAATGCATCTGCTTACAGCCCGCATCCAGAGCGCGTGCGCTCGGGAATTGATAGC
Organism: Comamonas sp. AG1104; assembly: GCF_003350425.1. NCBI lineage: Bacteria > Pseudomonadati > Pseudomonadota > Betaproteobacteria > Burkholderiales > Comamonadaceae > Comamonas > Comamonas sp. AG1104. The sequence continues at coordinate 521 of NZ_QQAS01000014.1, forward strand.
TGCCTTTGATTCCCGAAGCCGGTCGCGAGATACTTCAGGCTTCGAAAACTCACCGAGAACAACAACTATGCAAGGCCATCCCGAAGTCGTCGACTACCTCAAGGACCTGCTTCGCGGCGAGCTCGCGGCGCGCGACCAGTATTTTGCCCACTCGCGCATCTATGAAGACCAGGGGTTCACCAAGCTCTTCACGCGCCTGGACCACGAGATGCAGGAAGAAACCCAGCACGCCGACGCACTGCTGCGCCGCATTCTGATGCTGGGCGGCCGCCCCGACATGCGCCCCAAGGAGTTCACGCCCGGTGAGACCGTGCCCGAGATGTTGCGCAAGGACCTGGATACCGAATACGAAGTCCGTGCCGGCCTGCAGCAAGGCGTGGCGCTGTGCGAGCAGCACCGCGACTATGTGAGCCGCGACATCCTGCTGGCCCAGTTGCACGATACCGAGGAAGACCACGCCTACTGGCTGGAAAAGCAGCTGGGACTGATCGAGAAGGTCGGGCTGCAGAACTATCTGCAAAGCCAGACCTGAGCCCCTGCAGCGCAGCGCGGAGAAATACTGAGGCCGTCCTTGAAGGACGGCCTTTTTCATGGACTAGAGACGAGCTCGGAAACCATAGTCACCACCAACGACGGCGCAGCTTCTTTCTGCAGGGTTGTCGATCTTGCAGGACTCGCCCGGCCCCATCTTCTGGAACGAGGCTCAACCAAAACTCACGCCGTTGCAGCGTCCCATTGACTCGTTGAGAAACGACAAGTCAGAGCCCCCGGGTGGCTAGGCCGTCACCGGATGTCATAGGGGGACCGCCGCTGCTCGCCTCCAAACTCCAACCAGGCACGGGCTACGGCTGCCAGCAGGACAAGGCGATGCCGATGCAATGCCGGACAGGCCCCTGCACCCGGGCCTGCCCTGCACGCCCATCCTCAGCGGATTGCCGTTGCGGGCGTGACCTGCACCTTCATGCTGCGCACGATGGCCGCCAGCACCACGCCATAGGCGGGAACAAACAGCAGCAGACTCACCCCCAGCTTGATGACATAGTCAACCATGGCGATTTCCACCCAGTTGGCCGCCATGAAGGCATCGGAGCTACGCCAGAAGGCGATCGAGAAAAAGGCCGCGGTGTCCAGCACCTGGCCGAACACCGACGCAGCCGCCGGAGCCAGCCACCAGGAATGGCTTTTCTGGCGGATGCGGTCAAAAACCTGAATATCCAGCAACTGGCCCAGCACATAGGCGGCAAAACTGGCCAGTGCAATGCGGAACACAAAGCCGTTGAAGCTTTGCAGCGCTTCCCAGCCATTGAAGCGGCCCTCGTGGAACAGCACACCCACCACATAGGACACCACCAACGCGGGCAGCATGGCACGCATGATGACGCGTCGCGCCGCAGTCTTGCCGATCAGGCGCACCGTCAGGTCGGTGGCCAGAAAGATGAACGGAAAGCTGAAGGCGCCCCAGGTGCTGTGAAAGCCCAGCAGCGTGATGGGCAGTTGCACCAGGTAGTTGCTGGCGATGACCAGCGCGATATGGAACGCGACGAGAACGGAGAGGTAAAACGGCACGCGCGACGCTTGCGTCTGCACGGCATGAGCGGATGTCATGACAGTCCTTTTTGGTCGATGGGGGCGAGGGAACCCATGGTTGCGAAGAATGCGCCAGCGCGGCGCAACCGTGAATTTTAAGCGGTACGGAATTATCTCTGCCTCTCCCGGCCCGCTTATCCGCCCGGGCGCATGGCGGATATAACGAAAAGCATAGCTTGTAGCACCTACCAATCCATGTCTTCAGCAATAAATCAGTCTGCTTTCAAAGAATGACAGGCGCTAGCCGCTACTCTTTTTTTGATCACTCAAAGCGCGAGCTGCGCCTCCTGCCGGGCCACATGGCGAGAGGCACGCAACCCTGCCCACTGCAGATCAGCCAGGACCAGCACCACCACGGCCTGCACCGCCACCCAGGCCAGCCCCCAGGCACTGAGCGCCAGCCCGGAGGCAAACACCAATACCGCGCAGCCCATTGCCCAGCCCAGATTGCCAAGAGCCACCAGACCGATCAGCGTGCGCGGCAGGGGCTGGCGACGCGCCATCCAGGCGGCGGCCGATGCATAGGCCAGCAGGAAGAGACCCGTTCCCGTCAGCAAAACGGCCGGCAGACCTGTCAGATCTGCCAGCGTCTGCGTGACAACCAGTTGCAGCGCGCCCGTGGCGGCGCAGGAGGCCGCATCGGCCCACATCACATGGCGCAGAAATCGGGGAGAAGCAAAAATGGACATGGAAAACTCCTGTTCTATGACGAAGGTCTTGCGGCCGACCCTGTGCCGGCTGCTGAGGTCCATGATTGCCATCCGCGCGCACAGAGTCGATAACCTCGCAGGTCATGGCAGCATGAGCGCCCTGCCACTACGATGCAGGCATGAACTCCAGCACCGCCCCCTCTTCTTTTCATGCTGCTCGTAAGCCGCCCGGTGCACGCGCGCCGTTTGGCGACCACCTGCGCCACTGGCGCCAGCACCGCCGGCTGAGCCAGCAAGGGCTGGCACTGGAGGCCGAGATCTCGACACGCCACCTGAGCTATGTGGAAACAGGCCGCGCCCAGCCCAGCCGCGAGATGGTGCTGCGCCTGGCCGAACGCCTGTCGGTGCCGCTGCGCGAGCGCAATGCACTGCTGGTGGCTGCGGGCTTTGCGCCCATGTACCAGGCCCGCCCGCTGGACCACCCCGATCTGGCAGCCGCGCGCCAGGCCGTGGAGCTGGTGCTCAAGGGGCACGAACCCAACCCGGCTCTGGCCGTGGATCGACACTGGAATCTGGTGGCCGCCAATGCCGTCGTGCCGCTGCTGCTGGACGGCGTGGCGCCCTGGCTGCTGGAGCCACCCGTGAATGTGCTGCGCCTGAGCCTGCACCCCGAGGGACTGGGCCCACGCCTGGCCAACTCCGCGCAGTGGCGTGCCCATTTGCTGCACCGCCTGCAGCAGCAGATCGCCGCCACGGCAGACAGCGAGCTACAGGCACAGCATGACGAAATCGCAGCCTATCCGTTCGCCGAGGACAAGGACTCCCCGCCGCCCAGCCCCATCGCCGTGCCCTTCGAATTGCACACCCATCTGGGCACACTGAGCTTCATCAGCACCATCACCATCTTCGGCACGCCCGTGGACGTGACGCTGCAGGAGCTGGCCGTCGAATCGTTCTTCCCGGCAAATGCCGAGACCCAGGCGGCGCTGCAGCGGCTGCGCCAGGCTTCAGCATCCTGAGGCCTACAGAGCCCTGCCAGCTTAGATGCCCCCTTGGCCACCTCCACGAACTCCTCCATCTGTTCGAAGTTCTGCAGAGATAGGCATCAGCGTCGCTATGGCATGCACACCCTCTCTCGCTGACCTGCCACGCACAGCGAACGACACAGGCTTCACAACTACCACCCCATAGCTGTATTGACAGCCCGCTCGGTACCAAGCAAGTGCTGCTCCATCAATGCGATTAGCGCGCCTGCATCGCGGCGCAATGCCGCATCGAGCAAGGCCTGGTGCTCGGCCTGAACATTGCGCGCAACCAACGGCCCATGTAGTCGTATCTTGCGATAGCGCTCCGAGTGATCGGCCAGTTGGTTCCAGAACTGCAGCAGCCATTCGGAGCCACAGGCGCTCACCAGCGCCTCGTGAAAGCGCCGGTGCTGCGACTCCCACTCGGAGGACATCGCTGAGGAGCCGCCGAGATCAGGCAGCGACACATGCGCCAGCATGTGGAGCGACGCCATCACCTCGGCCTCCCATCGGGCATCGCCACGCCGAATGGACTCGACCAAGCACAGGCGCTCAATGTCGCGGCGGGTCTTCATCAGGTCTGCGAACTCCCGAGATGAAATCCCCCGTACCCGAGCACCGCGGTTTGACTCCGCCCACACCAGCCCTTCAGTGCCTAGACGCACGAGCGCCTCGCGGATAGGTGTCAGCCCCAGGCCAAACCGCTCATCTAGGTCCGCAGCCCTCAGGCGCTGCCCAGGTGCCAACTCCCCGCGAAGAATCTCCGCTCTCAGGCGCTGGTAAGCGCGCTCCGTCCTTGAGCCGGCGTCGCTTTTTTCATCTGTTACTGCATTTTCCGGCATAGCTGTACGAGAGCTTGTCCCCATATTAGATTTAATTAAGCGCATTATGTTTCATGAAATAGAAAATATTTCATGAAACATGAGTCTCCATTGCCCAACCCCACACAAGACCAGCAGAACAAGATGTTCCCAATGCTGTCACGCGTATTCGTGGCGTCGCTCACCCCCGGATTGGCCTTGATTCCCGGCGCACCCAGTATGGCTCAAAGCAGCTCCACGGTTTACGGAGTCGTTGATCTCGGCTTTGTCCTCGAGAGCGGCGGCCCGAATGACGCCGGCGCCAGCAGGCTGACCAGCGGCGTCGCCTCGGGCTCCCGGCTGGGTTTCAGAGGCGATGAAGACCTGGGAGGCGGGCTGTCGGCGCTCTACGCGCTTGAAATGGGCCTGCTCGCCGATACGGGCGGCTTGGCCCAGGGGGGCCAGGCCGCAGTCAGCATCCATGGCAACTTCGGATCCATCACGCTGGGTCGCCAGTACACGCCCGTGGCGTTGATCCAGACCGAGACCGCCCCATTCGTCACGTGCCTGGCTGGCGACTCCGCCAACCTCATCAGCGCGGGCGGCGCGGGCGGCAACAACCGCATGGACAACACGCTACGCTATACCTACAAAGCATCCAGCGGCTTGGCGGCCGACGTAGTCTATGGGTTTGGCGAAGGCGCCGGCGATTCCAGCGCCGAGCGGCAATACGGGGGCGCTCTCGGCTATGTGGCAGGCCCTGCCTATGCCAAGCTGGGCTACCACAGCGTCAATGATGCTGTCGGCAAGGCCGGCCGGCTGACCTTTCTCGGCGCGACCTATGACTTCGGATTCGCCATGGCCCACTTCAACTATGTAGTGAACAAGGGCTCGGCCGTCTTCGACATCGTGAACCAGGATTCACGCGACATGCTGCTCGGCATACCGGCCGAAGCCGTGCGCGCCTGCCTGCCCATCAGCGGCATCATGGACCTGCACCCTCCGGCCCCGGAAACCGGCTGCCTGGAGCAGCGCGTCTACACCATGGTCCTGCGCGGGCCCGGCGACGATGCAGCCATGAGCCCCATCCACTGGAGCGCGGGCAACACCGTGCCCATGCACCTGAGCTACGGCGAGCACGACAGCGAGCGCGTGCAGCGCTCCAACCAGGAGCTTGCGCAAAGGCTGTCACAGGCCGGCGCTCCATGCTCGCTCTCCGTTGAAGCGGGGCAGAACCACTTCTCCACCCATACGGCCTTGCGCGCACCCCAGGCGTCCTGGGACCAGCGCCTGGAGCACGTCCTGAAGGAATCCACACCATGAAGCACATCGTCGATACCGGCCTGCCTCCCATCGGCCAGCCCTTCTCCTGGGCAGTGAAAGCCGGCGGCCTGCTGTTCACCACGCACGGCCCGGTGCGCGGCGACGGCACGCTCGATACCGGCCCCATCGAGCGGCAGACTCGGTTGACGCTGGAGAACATCCGCACGGCCGTCACCGCGGCCGGCGGGCAGATGAGCGATGTGGCCCAGGTGCTGATCTACATGACAGACGAGCAGTACATGCCCGTCATCGACCGCATCTACCGCGAATTCTTCGAAGCGCCCTACCCCAACCGCTCCAGCGTCGCCGTTCGTAGCCTGGTGGCGCCAGGCATGCGCGTGGAAATGGTGGTCTATGCGGCCATCGCCCCCTGAGCCCGCCAACGCCTGTCGCAAGCGCCGCGACAACACAGCCCCCACCGGAGACACCGCCATGCCGACTGCAAGCAACGCCTTCTCAACCATTGCCGAAACAGACCAGCTACTGGCATCGCTGGCTGCCGCCCTGGCGCCGTACTCCGATGCGTCGCTGCTGGCCATCGAAGATTCCATACCGGCATACGCCGGCACCGACTGGCAGGGCGTGCGCGGAGCTACACCACTCGCGGTACTGCGCCCGCGTACACCGGAACACCTTGCGGCAGCCATGCGCGCAACGCATGCGCTGGGGCTGCCAATCGCCGTGCAGGGAGGAATGACCGGCCTGGTGGATGGAGCATTGGCCCGCCCCGGAGAGATCATCCTCTCCCTTGAGCGGCTGAACGCCATCGAGGACATCGATAGGGCCAGCCAGACCATGACCGTCCAGGCCGGCGTGAAACTGCAGCAAGCCCAAGAGGCCGCGGCCGCTCACGGCCTGCTGCTCCCCATCGACATCGGCAGCAAGGGCTCCTGCCACGTCGGAGGCATCGCCGCGACGAATGCGGGCGGCAATCGGGTACTGCGCTACGGCATGGCCCGCCAGTCCATCATCGGCCTGGAGGCCGTTCTGGCGGACGGGCAGATTGTCGGCCGTCTGGGCAAGGCGCTCAAGGACAACGCCGGATACGACCTCAAGCACCTGTTCATCGGCAGCGAGGGAACGCTGGGCGTCATCACACGGCTGGTGTTCGCGCTGCAGCCTCAGCCGGTCTCGCGGCAGACCGCCATCGTCAGCATGCAGAACTTCGACCAGATGGTCGACCTGCTGGCCCACTGCAGAAAGCGGCTGGGCGCGCGCCTGACAAGTTTCGAGGCGATGTGGCGCGACTTCTACGACGCTGTGACGGTCGATCTGAGCGTGGGAGGCACGCCATTTGCGGCCCCCGGCACCAACCTCGTGCTCATCGAGGCCATGGGGCAGGATGCCGAAGCCGACGAGCAATTGTTCATGGAGGCACTAGGCGAATTTCTCGAGTTGGCTGCCGGCTCGGACGCCGTGATCGCTCGCTCCGAGCAAGAAGCCCGGCGCCTGTGGAGCATCCGGGAGTCATCCGGCGAAGCCGCGGCGGCAGCGGCACCGTTTGCTGGCTTCGACATCAGCCTGCCCATCTCCTCGATGCCTGCATGGCTCGAAGACGTCCACTCGCAACTGCGCGCGCATGGCCTGCACCGCACGCAGACCTACGGGCATCTCGGCGATGGAAACCTGCACCTGGTCGTTGGCTACCCAGCCAACCTGCCGCAGATGAAGCAAGAAATCGAAGACCTGGTGCACCGATCCGCAGGGCGGCTGGGCGGCTCCGTCTCTGGAGAACACGGTATCGGCATCTCGAAGAAGCCATACCTGGCCATCAGCCGGAGCCCGCAGGAAATCGAGTTGATGCGCGCACTCAAGCGCACCCTTGACCCCGCCGGGCGCCTGAACGCCGGCCGCATCTTCGATCTGGAATGAATTCACTGCACACAGAGGAACCCGACCATGACACCTACCCGCAACACCTCCATGCGCCGTGCCGCCTGCACGCTTCTTGCAAGCGCACTTGCCACCGCCCTTGCCCTTTCCAGCCCCATCGCGCTCGCGCGCGGAGGCGCCAAGACGAAGCCCATCAAACTGCTCGTCGGATTCTCGCCGGGCGGCGGCACCGATGTCGTGGCCCGCTATCTGGCCGACAAGCTCAGGGAAGAACTGCACCGATCCGTGATCGTGGAGAACCGGCCTGGCGCAGGAGGCCAGGTGGCAGCGCAAGCACTCAAGGCCGCGCCCAAGGATGGAACCACCCTTTTTTTCACCAATGACCACACCGTCTCCATCATTCCTCTGGTGATGAAGCAGCCGGGCTTCAATACCTCCAGGGACTTCACGCCAGTGGCTGGCGTAGCCATCTATGTCTCTGCGCTCTTCACTGGCACCGGCACCCCCGTCAAAAGCTACGCCGAGTACATTCGCTGGGTTCACGACAAGCAAGCAGGCAAAGGCAGCGTGGGCATCCCTGCACCAGCTTCGCTGCCTGAATTCATGACCATCGCCATCGGCAGCAGGAACTCACTGGACCTTACCCCGGTTCCCTACAAGGGCGCAGCCCCCATGCTCAGCGACATCATGGGCAGCCAGATTCTGGCCTGCATCTCGTCGCTCAACGATGTGCTGGAATCGCAGAAGGCAGGCAAGATCAACGTTCTGGCGGTGTCCGGCAAAGAACGACACCCCGGCATACCTGGCACTCCGACCTTTTCGGAACTCGGGGTCTCCGGCTTCGAGGAAAGCCCCTTCTATGCTGTCTACGCACCGCAAGGAACCTTGACAGGCGACATAGCGGCATTCACCCAAGCCATGCAGAAGATTCTCGCCAGACCCGACGTGCAGGAGCGACTGGCTAGCCTTGGCCTGATTCCGCAATACCTCGACGCCGAGCAGATGCGACTGCGCGAGCAGGCCTACGCACAGACCTGGGGCCAGCTCATCAAGGCCAGCGGATATCTGCCCCAATAGCCGCTCCTCATACCTCATCGCCTGAGCAGAAAGCTCCCATGGTCCCGGCCCAGACACCTAGCTCCGGCAAGGACACCTCCTTCCACAGGATCAGCTTCTTGCACCGGCTTGGCCACGGCCTTGCGGTTGGCCGAAAACGGCTTTAGCGCCGCAACACCCGACCTAAACATTGACGCCATATTGAAAGCCACTGCATCGCTTCAAGATGAAGGCAGAAACACAACCGCCTACGTGGCGAACATTCGGGTCCTCGCGGCAAGCATGGTTTTACTTTCTGCCGAGGCGCGGATCGACGTCATGGTGCTGCTGCCGGCATCGGCCCCATGCACTCCTTACTTGGCATCACCAAAGAAGACCTTCGCACCGCGGTCAATGTCAAGCCGCTCGGTACCTTCATCTGCTGCTAGGAAGCCACACGGTGCATGAAGCCCGACGTCCGCCTCATCGCTCTCTCGCCCCTCGCTGCGCCGGGCGCTGGCAACTTCGTCTACTACGTGCCACCGAAATCGGGCATATTGAGCCTCAAGCGTGTCATGACAGGCGATTTCCTAGAGTAAGCGGCACACCATCCGCTTGGCAGCCTGATGCAAGAAAAAAAGCCCGCAGGACTTGCATCCTGCGGGCTTCTTAGCAAGGCCCTTGAAGGCCTTGATTTCTGGTGCCTAGACGCTTAGATCTTGGCCGCCACTTCAGCGTACTCGGCGATTTCGTTGAAGTTCATGTAGCGATAGACGGAGGCCTTGTCGGCATCGATCACGCCCATTTCCTTCAGGTACTCTTCCTTGGAAGGCAGGTAGCCCAGACGCGATGCAATCGCGGCCAGCTCGGCCGAGCCCAGATACACGTTGGTGTTCTTGCCCAGACGGTTGGGGAAGTTACGAGTGGAAGTCGAGATGACAGTCGCACCTTCACGCACTTGAGCCTGGTTACCCATGCACAGCGAGCAGCCGGGCATTTCTGTACGTGCACCAGCAGTACCAAAGGCGGAGTAGTGACCTTCCTTGATCAGCTCGTCCTGGTCCATCTTGGTGGGAGGAGCCACCCACAGCTTGACGGGGATGTCACGCTGGCCGCCCAGCAGCTTGGCTGCAGCGCGGAAGTGACCGATGTTGGTCATGCAGGAGCCGATGAAGGCTTCGTCGATCTTGGCACCGGCCACGTCAGACAGGGTCTTGGCATCATCAGGATCGTTGGGGCAGCAAACGATGGGTTCCTTGATGTCGGACATGTCGATTTCGATGACGTGAGCGTACTCAGCGTTCTTGTCGGCTTCCAGCAGGTCTGGCTTGGCCAGCCATGCTTCGACCTTTTCGATACGGCGCTGCAGAGTCTTGGCGTCGGCGTAACCGTCAGCGATCATGTTCTTCATCAGAACGATGTTCGATGTCAGGTATTCCTTGATCGGCTCGGGGTTCAGCTTGATCGTGCAACCAGCGGCAGAGCGCTCGGCAGAAGCGTCAGACAGTTCGAACGCCTGTTCAACCTTCAGATCTGGCAGACCTTCGATTTCCAGGATGCGACCCGAGAATTCGTTGATCTTGCCGGCCTTGGCCACAGTCAGCAGACCTTGCTTGATACCGTACAGAGGAATTGCGTGCACCAGATCGCGCAGGGTCACGCCAGGCTGCATCTCGCCCTTGAAGCGCACCAGCACGGATTCGGGCATGTCCAGAGGCATCACGCCGGTGGCGGCGCCGAAGGCCACCAGACCGGAGCCTGCAGGGAAGGAGATGCCGATGGGGAAACGGGTGTGCGAGTCACCGCCGGTACCCACGGTGTCGGGCAGCAGCAGACGGTTGAGCCAGCTGTGGATCACGCCGTCACCAGGACGCAGGGCCACGCCGCCGCGGTTGCTGATGAAGTTGGGCAGTTCGCGGTGGGTCTTCACGTCCACGGGCTTGGGGTAAGCCGCTGTGTGGCAGAAGGACTGCATCACCATATCGGCGGAGAAGCCCAGGCAGGCCAGATCCTTGAGCTCGTCGCGAGTCATGGGGCCGGTGGTGTCCTGCGAACCCACGGTGGTCATGCGAGGTTCGCAGTAAGTACCGGGGCGCACGCCCTGGCCTTCGGGCAGACCGCAGGCGCGGCCGACCATCTTCTGGGCCAGTGTGAAGCCGGCCGTGGAAGCTGCAGGCGCCTGGGGCAGGCGGAACTCGGTGGATGCGGGCAGACCCAGGGCTTCGCGAGCCTTGGCAGTCAGCGAGCGACCGATGATCAGGTTGATACGGCCGCCGGCTTGCACTTCGTCCAGCAGCACGTCGGACTTGAGCTGGAAGTCAGCCACGGTTTCGCCGTTCTTGACGATCTTGCCGGCGTAGGGCAGCACGTCGATCACGTCGCCCATTTCCAGCTTGGAGACATCGACTTCGATGGGCAGAGCGCCGGAGTCTTCTTGCGTGTTGAAGAAGATGGGAGCGATCTTGCCGCCCAGCGTCACGCCGCCAAAGCGCTTGTTGGGAACAAAGGGAATGTCCACGCCCGTGCCCCAGATGATGGAGTTGGTGGCGGACTTGCGCGAAGAACCGGTACCGACCACGTCACCCACGTAGGCAACCAGGTGGCCCTTCTTCTTCAGGTCTTCGATGAACTGCATGGGGCCGCGCTTGCCGTCTTCTTCGGGCTTGAACGCCGCGTCGGGACGCGTGTTCTTGAGCATGGCCAAGTAGTGCAGAGGAATGTCGGGACGGCTCCAGGCATCGGGAGCGGGCGACAGGTCGTCGGTGTTGGTCTCGCCAGGCACCTTGAAGACGGTGACGGTGATCTTTTCCTCGACCTTGGGACGCGAAGTGAACCACTCGGCATCGGCCCAGCTTTGCATCACTTCCTTGGCCTTGGCATTGCCGGCCTTGGCCTTGTCGGCCACGTCGTTGAAGAAGTCGAACATCAGCAGTGTCTTCTTCAGCGCATCGGCAGCCACACCAGCCACTTCGGCATCGTCCAGCAGCTCGATCAGGGGGTGCACGTTGTAGCCACCCACCATGGTGCCCAGCAGCTCGGTGGCCTTGGCCTTGGAGATGAGACCCACCTTCAGGTCGCCGTGAGCCACGGCAGCCAGGAAGGAAGCCTTGACCTTGGCTGCATCATCCACACCGGGCGGCACGCGATGAGTCAGCAGATCCATCAGGAATGCGTCTTCACCGGCGGGTGGGTTCTTGATCAGCTCGATCAGGTCTGCGACCTGCTTGGCATCCAGAGGCAGCGGGGGGATGCCCAATGCGGCGCGTTCTGCCACATGGTCACGGTAGGCTTTCAACATGGGTTCTCTCCAATGGTTTTTTGAAAAAGGCTGCGCGTGGAGCGCGAATTACAGGACTGGCGCATGTGCGATACGCCAGTCCTCAGCCTCGCCAGACTTATTTACTGTCCAGCAGGCTGGGAGGTGGGTTCTTGCGGATGGCTTCGGCCACTTGCTGCTGCTCTGGGCTCATGCACTCATCCGCCAGACGCTGGCCGGCCTTCTGGTTCATCAGCATGGACTTGTTGGCGATCTGCAGCCACACGGCACCAGCTGCCTTGTCTTCCAGGCGTACGGTGCCGGTGGAAGTCTTGACGGGGGACATGTGGTACTTGAAGCCACGACCGTCCACGATGAAGTAGCCGGGGTTGGCTGCGTCGGCGTTCACGTTCACATAGGCGCCCAGCTCACAGGCAATGCGGCCCTTGTGCACGCGTTCGGCCACGGCCAGCTCTTCCGTGCCCAGGGGGGAGGAAGCCGGGCCGGCCGCCACGACGGCGGCGGCACCCGCGCCACCTGCTGCTACGGCAGCGGCAGCCTTGCCCTTCTTGGACGTAGTGGTTGCTTTCTTGGCAACGGGAGCCTTCTTGGCGGCGGCAGCAGCCTTGGCCTTGGGAGCAGTTTCTGCCGCGGCAGAGTGGCTGATTGCGACCAGGGGAGCGGCAATCATCAAAGTGGCGATCAGGGTCTTCATAGGAATTAGCTCCTGCAGACTTGTTATGAGTTCAACGGATTGAGGCCGGGGCAAACCAGGGTTGAACTTCAACCGGCAAGACCTGCCCCGTCTGGTGAGCGCGCTCCAGCAACTGCCAAAAATAGCGGTAGCTCGCGCGGTCGTGTAGTACACCACCAAAACTGATGGGCGCCCAATTCTGCACCGCCGCAGAGGTAAGTATTTGTGCCGCCTGTAGAACTTCGTCTTCTGCAGGCGCAAATGCACGCAAAATCGGGCGAATCTGGTCAGGATGAATGCTCCACATGCGTGTGTAGCCAAGCTCACGCGAGGCTTTTTGCGCACAAGCCCCCAAAGCGTCAGGATTCTTGAATTCCGTGACCACGCAGTGCGACGGCACCTTGCCGTGGGCATGGCAGGCTGCCGCGATCTCCAGCTTGGCGCGAACGACCAGCGGATGCTCGAACTGGCCCTGCGCCGTCATGGCGGACGCGGGGATGGCGCCGCCATGGGCCGAGACGAAATCCATCAGTCCGAAGGAGATGCTCTGCACGGCCGGATGTGCGGCGATGTCGAAGGCCTGCTGCACGGCAGCAGGAGACTCTATCAAGACATGTAGCGGCACACGCTTGTCTGTCGCGCGTTGCAGGGCTGCTTCGGCCTTGATGACGTCATCCACCGACTCCACCTTGGGAATCATGATGTGGCAGAGCTTGTCTGCCGCACCGCCGGCAATGATGTCCATGTCTGCCTGGAAATGTGCATGCTCCACCGCATGCACCCGGGCCGCCACACGCGCGCCTTGAGCCGCGCCGTTCGCCAGCTCGACGACCAGACGAGCGTGCTCGGCCTCCTGGCCGACAGGAGCGCCATCCTCGCAGTCCAGCGTCACGTCGAACACGCAGGTGCCGAACTCCTGCATCATCTCGGCCTGCAGTTGCAGGCTTTTGCGCATGCGCGCTTCCACGCCGCTGTAGTGATCGCAGACGGGCAGACGCTGAGCGCCACCCTGGGCATCGAGCAGCACGGTGGCGGGGTGAACCAGTTCTTTCGTCATGACTTGCGCTGAGCCACCATGAAAAGTCGGGGGAAAGCCAGCAGACGCTTGCCGTCGGCTCGCTCCGGATAAGCCGCATCAATGCGGCTTTGATACTCGCTCAGATACTCGGCTTGCAGCTCCTGGGGCAAACCTTCCACGAAAGGCTTGAGGCCCGTGCTGCTGAGCCACTGCACAATCGCTGCGGCCGAGTCCATGGGATGCTGGTAGATGGTGTGCCATACATCCACGCTCGCGGCCTCATTCGAGGGGGCAGCCAACAGGTCGTAATACACGCCTATGGGCAAAATCTCGGTACGCACCTTGCTCGCATCCCCGATGTGCGCCGCAAACAGGGGCAGCTGCGCGACTTCGCGCATGTTTCGGTGCGAGGGTTCCTGACGGTTGTCAGGCATCTGCACGGCCAGCACGCCACCGGGCGCCAGCAGCGAAAACAGACGGGGAATCAGGCTCTCATGCTCGCCCACCCACTGGATGGAGGCATTGGCATAAATCAGATCAGGCGCTGCTTCACCTTCAGCAGGTGCCCAGGAGGCAATATCACCGGCCTCGAACCTGGCCTGCGGCAACTGCTTTTGCGCAGTCTCCAGCATGGCTTCGGAATTGTCGACACCGAGCACATCGGCGCCGGGAAAACGCTCCACCAGAAGCTCGGTGGAGTTGCCCGGCCCGCAGCCCAGATCCACGATGCGGAGGCTGCGAGCGGGTGAATGCAAGCTGGAAGGTACTCTTGCCAGCAGTTCTGCCGCAGGGCGCGTGCGCTCATTGGCAAAGCGCAGATACAGCGCAGGGTTCCAGTCTTGCATAGGTTTTGCGCTGATTACAGCAGGTGCTTGACGCCGTCTTGCTCGCCTTGCAGCTCAGCCAGAGTCTTGTTGATGCACTCTTGCGAGAAGGCATCGATTTCCAGACCTTCGACGATCTTGTATTCGCCGTCAGCCGTGGTGGTCACGGGGAAACCGAACACGATACCGGCGGGGATGCCGTACTCGCCGTTGGAAGGCACGCCCATGGTGACCCATTCGCCGTTGGAGCCCAGGGCCCAGTCACGCATGTGGTCGATGGCAGCGTTGGCAGCCGAAGCAGCCGACGACAGGCCGCGAGCAGCGATGATGGCTGCGCCGCGCTTGCCCACGGTGGGCAGGAACACGTTGGCATTCCATTCCTGGTCGTTGATGGCTTCCTTCACGGACTTGCCGTCCACGGTGGCGAAGCGGTAGTCGGCGTACATGGTGGGCGAGTGGTTGCCCCACACAGTCAGCTTCCTGATGTCGCCAACCTTGAAGCCGCCCTTGGCAGCCAGCTGGGAAGCAGCGCGGTTGTGGTCCAGGCGCAGCATGGCGGTGAAGTTCTTGGCGGGCAGATCGGGAGCCGACTTCATGGCGATGTAGGCGTTGGTGTTGGCGGGGTTACCCACAACCAGAACCTTGACATTGCGCGAAGCCACGGCGTTCAGAGCCTTGCCCTGGGCGGTGAAGATCTGGGCGTTGGCAGCCAGCAGGTCAGCACGTTCCATGCCGGGGCCACGAGGACGGGCGCCCACCAGCAGAGCGTAGTCGGTGTCCTTGAAGGCGGTCATGGGGTCGGCGTGGGCTTCGATGCCGGCCAGCAGAGGGAAGGCGCAGTCTTCCAGCTCCATGATCACGCCCTTCAGAGCGTTTTGAGCCTTTTCGTCGGGGATTTCCAGCAGTTGCAGAATAACGGGCTGATCTTTACCCAGCATTTCGCCGGAGGCGATGCGGAACAACAGGGCGTAACCGATTTGGCCAGCTGCGCCGGTAACGGCGACACGGACGGGCTTCTTGCTCATGGTGAAACTCCAAGATTGGAAAAAAGTGAGATGTTATGGGCGCCAGGCGGCACCAGCGTAACCACCAGTAGCGCAAGCTCCGCAAACATGCGGCAAGTGTACTGCTGAAATCAAAGCCCGGTCAATTTGTCTTATGTCTTATATAAGATATGATCTTCACTTAGCGACCAGAGTCAAATCGACTGTTTTTTGTGCATCGCATCGCGGAGGCGATACCTTCAAAACCAACTATGCCCAGCCCCCACAACACAGCCCCGGACAACAACGCCAGCCATAGCGGTGGCGCCGGCGTCTCCACCCCAGCCTTCAGCCCTCTGTACCAGCAGATCAAGGGGCTGATCCTGCAAAGCCTGGAAGCTGGCGAATGGCGCCCCGGAGAACTGATCCCCAGTGAAATGGAGCTGGCAGCCCGCTTCAAGGTCAGCCAGGGCACGGTGCGCAAGGCAATCGATGAACTGGCCGCCGAAAATCTGGTCATGCGCCGTCAGGGCAAGGGCACGTTTGTGGCCACTCACGCCGCTCAGCAGGTGCAGTACCGCTTTCTGAATCTGCGCCCCGATGCCGGCGACCTGCAGGGCGAAGGCCGCGCAGAGCGCCACATTCTGGAATGCCGCCGCCTGCGCGCGCCTGCCGAAGTGGCCCGAGCCCTGGCCCTGCGCACTGGCGACGCCGTGATGCATGTGCGCCGCACCCTGTCCTTTGCCGCAATCCCGACTATTTTGGAAGACATCTGGCTGCCTGGCAACGCCTTCAAGGGGCTGACGACCGAGCAGATGTCCAACTACCAGGGCCCCACTTACGCCATGTTCGAGCTCGACTATGGCGTGCGCATGGTGCGGGCCGACGAGAAAATTCGCGCCGTTCTGCCGGATGCCGAGCAAGCCCAGCTGCTGAACATTCCCAGCACCACGCCGCTGCTCAGCGTGGAGCGAACTGCTTACACATACAACGATGTTCCAATGGAGTTACGACGCGGCCTGTACCGCACCGACACCCATCATTACCGCAATGCTTTGAACTGAATCCCCCCGTAAAAGCGTTGATTGCAACAGAGCCCAATCATCTGCTATGCAAATTCGGCTAACGGATTCTGCTGCATTGCAATAGAATTTTGTGTCGCTTCGCACTAGCGATTACAACGCAGTTACATCCACGAAAGTACCCTGCCATGACAGAGCAAAAAGCAAAACAGCGGCCAGAGTTCCGCAATATCAACTTCTTCTCGGACCTACCGACCTATCGCCTGCCCCTGGCAGGCATCGTGTCCATCCTGCACCGCGTCAGCGGCCTGCTGATGGCGATCCTGTTGCCGTTCATCATCTGGATGTTCGACAACTCGATCTCGTCGGAAATTTCGTTTGATTCCTTCACGTCGGTATTCGCAGGTCCCTTCGGCTGGTTTGCCAAGCTCGTCTGCCTGGCACTGATCTGGGCCTATCTGCACCACTTCTGCGCAGGTGTCCGCCATCTGGTGATGGACGTGAACCACCACGCCGTGAACAAGCAGACCGGCAAGTCCACCGCCGCAGTCGTGCTGTGCATCAGCGTTGCCCTGACCGTGGTGCTTGGCGCCAAGCTGTTCGGTCTGTACTGATCAGCGCCCAGTCAATAACACCTCACGATAAGGAAACAACCATGTCCGTGAATTACGGCTCCAAGCGTACTGTTGTCGGTGCGCACTACGGCACCCGCGACTTTCTGGCTCAACGCTCTACTGCCGTCCTGATGGCTCTGTACACCGTTGTGCTGCTGGTGCGCTTTCTGACGGTCGGCGGCCCCGTGGGCTACGAGCAGTGGGCTGGCATTTTTGCGCCCCAGTGGATGAAGTTTCTGACCCTGGCCCTCTTCGTGGCTCTGGGCTGGCATGCCTGGATCGGCGTGCGTGACATCTGGATGGACTACGTCAAGCCCGTGGGCCTGCGCCTTGCACTGCAAGTGGTCACCATTGTCTGGCTGGTCGGCTGCATCGGCTGGGGCATCCAGGTTCTGTGGCGTCTCTGATTGAGACACAGTCTCCACGATTGAAGGTTAAGAATGAGCTACTCCAAAGCAAATATCACCAAGCGCAAGTTTGACGTCGTGATCGTCGGTGCCGGCGGCTCCGGCCTGCGCGCTGCGCTGGAACTGTCGCGCGCCGGTCTGTCCGTCGCCTCGCTGTCCAAGGTTTTCCCCACTCGCTCGCACACTGTGGCTGCTCAAGGCGGCGTGTCCGCTTCGCTGGGCAACATGAGCGAAGACAACTGGCACTATCACTTCTACGACACCATCAAGGGCTCCGACTGGCTGGGCGACCAAGACGCCATCGAGTTCATGTGCCGTGAAGCACCGAACGTCGTGATCGAGCTCGAGCACTTCGGCATGCCTTTCGACCGCAATGCCGACGGCACCATCTACCAGCGCCCCTTCGGCGGCCACACCGCCAACTACGGCGAAAAGCCCGTGCAACGCGCCTGCGCTGCTGCTGACCGTACCGGTCACGCCATGCTGCACACGCTGTACCAGCAGAACGTCAAGTCCAAGACCAACTTCTTCGTGGAGTGGATGGCGCTGGACCTGATCCGCAACACCCAGGGCGATGTGGTCGGCGTGACCGCACTGGAGCTGGAAACCGGCGACCTGTACGAACTGCACGCCAAGGCCGTGCTGCTGGCCACCGGCGGTGCCGGCCGTATCTTCCAGGCTTCGACCAACGCCTTCATCAACACCGGTGACGGCCTGGGCATGGCTGCTCGCGCCGGCATTCCTCTGCAGGACATGGAGTTCTGGCAGTTCCACCCCACCGGCGTGGCCGGTGCCGGCGTGCTGCTGACCGAAGGCTGCCGCGGCGAAGGCGCTATTCTTTTGAATAGCGAAGGCGAGCGCTTCATGGAGCGCTACGCTCCCACGCTGAAGGATCTGGCACCACGTGACTTCGTGTCGCGTTCGATGGACCAGGAAATCAAGGAAGGTCGCGGCTGCGGTCCCAACAAGGACTACATCCTGATGAAGCTGGACCACCTGGGTGCCGAAACCATCCGCAAGCGTCTGCCTTCCGTGGAAGAAATCGGCCACAACTTCGCCAACGTGGACATCACCAAGGAACCCATCCCCGTGGTTCCCACCATCCACTACCAGATGGGCGGCATCCCGACCAACATCAACGGCCAGGTCGTGGTCTGGGACGGTCAGCAGAACAATGTGGTGAGCGGCCTCTACGCCGTGGGCGAATGCTCGTGCGTGTCCGTGCACGGCGCCAACCGCCTGGGCACCAACTCGCTGCTGGACCTGCTGGTCTTCGGCAAGTCTGCCGGCAAGCACATCGTGGAATTCGTCAACGGCTTCGGCGCTCACCACGAAGTGCCCGCCGACGGCGCCGAGCGCACCCTGGCCCGCCTCAACCAGCTGCAAGACTCCAAGGACGGCACCTACGCCCAGGACGTCGCCGGCGAGATCCGCCAATCCATGCAGACCCACGCTGGCGTGTTCCGCACGCAAAAGAGCATGGACGAAGGCGTGGAAAAGATCAACGCGATCCGCGAGAAGGTCGGCTCCGTGACCCTGAAGGACAAGTCCATGGTGTGGAACACCGCTCGCATGGAAGCCCTGGAAGTGGACAACCTGATCGAAGTGGCACAAGCCACCATGACCTCGGCCGCAGCCCGCAAGGAATGCCGTGGCGCACACACCGTGTACGACTACGAGCACCCTGCCGACCACGCCGAATTCCCCCTGGGCCGCAACGACAAGGAATGGCTCAAGCACACCCTGTGGGACAGCGCCACCAACAGCCTGTCCTACAAGCCTGTGAACCTCAAGCCCCTGACCGTTGCCAGCGTTCCTCCCAAGGTCCGCACGTTCTAATTCAGCAGCCCACGAGAGAAGATCAAAATGAAGCGCACATTCAAAATCTACCGCTACGATCCGGACAAAGACGCCAAGCCCTACATGCAAACCGTGCAAGTGGAGCTGGACGGTCACGAGCGCATGCTGCTGGACGCCCTGGTCAAGCTCAAGGCCATGGACCCCTCCATTGCCTTCCGTCGCTCCTGCCGTGAAGGCGTGTGCGGCTCCGACGCCATGAACATCAACGGCAAGAACGGTCTGGCCTGCCTGACGAACATGAACACCCTCAAGGGCGACATCGTTCTCAAGCCCCTGCCCGGCCTGCCCGTGATCCGCGACCTGATCGTGGACATGACCCAGTTCTTCAAGCAGTACCACTCGATCAAGCCCTACCTGCAAAGCGATGTCTACGCCTCGCCCAGCAAGGAGCGCCTGCAGTCGCCCGAAGAGCGCGAAGAGCTCAACGGCCTGTACGAGTGCATTCTGTGCGCCAGCTGCTCCACCAGCTGCCCCTCGTTCTGGTGGAACCCCGACAAGTTCGTGGGCCCGGCCGGTCTGCTGCAGGCTTACCGCTTCATCGCGGACAGCCGCGACACAGCCACGGGCGAGCGCCTTGACAACCTGGAAGATCCTTACCGCCTCTTCCGTTGCCACACCATCATGAACTGCGTGGACGTGTGCCCCAAGCACCTGAACCCCACTGCAGCCATTGGCAAGATCAAGGAGCTGATGGTTCGTCGAACCGTCTGATGCTGATGACGAATACTCTGCTCGACGAACGTGAGCGCGACCTGCTGAGGTGGCGCAGCCGCCGTGGTCTGGTTGAGAACGATCTGTTCATCGAGCAG
This sequence comes from Comamonas sp. AG1104, assembly GCF_003350425.1. Classification (NCBI taxonomy): domain Bacteria; kingdom Pseudomonadati; phylum Pseudomonadota; class Betaproteobacteria; order Burkholderiales; family Comamonadaceae; genus Comamonas; species Comamonas sp. AG1104. The sequence continues at coordinate 20,261 of NZ_QQAS01000014.1, forward strand.
TTCTTCGCCACCTACGGAAGCCAGCTCACGCGGAGACACGCGACTGGCCTGTCTGCCTTGATGGATCTGGCAGACAACGACCTGATGGATCTTTTCTTGCGCCGCAAGGAACCTGAAGGACAACTCGATACCCAAGAAGTCAGGGAAGTGCTGGAGATGGTGCGCAAGCGCCAGCCCGGTAACTGTCCCCAGTAGGCTAGGCAAACTAGAGAAGGAAGTTTGGAAATGAAACTCGCTGACAACAAAGCAACGCTGTCTTTCAGCAATGGCGCTCCCAGTGTGGAAATGCCGGTGTACCAGGGCAATATCGGCCCGGATGTGATCGACATCCGCAAGCTCTATGCCCAGACTGGCATGTTCACGTATGACCCGGGCTTCCTCTCTACCGCCGCCTGCCAATCCGCCATCACCTACATCGATGGCGACAAGGGCGAGCTGCTGTACCGCGGCTACCCCATCGAACAACTGGCCAAGAACTGCAACTTCCTGGAAACCTGCTACCTGCTGCTGTACGGGGAGCTGCCCAACGAGAAGGAAAAGGCCAACTTCGAAGAGCTGGTGACCAAGCACACCATGGTCAACGAGCAGATGCAGTTCTTCCTGCGTGGCTTCCGTCGCGATGCTCACCCCATGGCCGTGCTGACCGGTCTGGTGGGCGGCATGTCGGCCTTCTACCACGACAGCACCGACATCACCAACCCAGAGCACCGCAACATCGCCGCGATCCGCCTGATCGCCAAGATGCCTACGCTGGTCGCCATGGCATACAAGTACGGTATGGGCCAGCCCTACATGTACCCCAAGAACGACCTGTCGTATGCCGGCAACTTCATGCGCATGATGTTCGGCAACCCCTGCGAAGAGTACAAGGTCAACCCCGTGGTTGAGCGCGCTCTGGACCGCATCTTCATCCTGCACGCAGACCACGAGCAGAACGCTTCGACCTCCACCGTGCGTCTGTGCGGCTCGTCGGGCACCAACCCCTTCGCGGCCATCTCCGCTGGCGTGGCTTGTCTGTGGGGCCCTGCCCACGGCGGCGCCAACGAAGCCTGCCTGAACATGCTGGAAGGCATCCAGGCCAACGGCGGCATCGAGAAGGTCGGCGAGTTCATGGAACAGGTCAAGGACAAGACCAGCGGCGTGAAGCTGATGGGCTTTGGCCACCGCGTCTACAAGAACTACGACCCCCGCGCCAAGCTGATGCAGGAAACCTGCAACGAAATCCTGGCCGAGCTGGGTCTGGAAAACGACCCCCTGTTCGCCCTGGCCAAGAAGCTGGAAAAGATTGCCCTGGAAGACGACTACTTCGTCCAGCGCAAGCTCTACCCCAACGTGGACTTCTACTCCGGCATCGTGCAGCGCGCCATCGGCATCCCTGTCAACCTGTTCACCGGCATCTTCGCTCTGGCCCGCACCGTGGGCTGGATCGCTCAGCTCAACGAACAAATGGCCGACCCCGAGTACAAGATCGGTCGTCCCCGCCAGCTGTTCACCGGCTCCGTGTCGCGCGACGTCAAGCCTATCGCTCAGCGTTGATCGGCAGGCCCAGGCCCGGATTTCCGGGTCTCAGGGTGGCAAAAAGCCCGCAGACTGCAAAGTCCGCGGGCTTTTTTACGTGAGCTTGCAATCTCGGCATTTGACAAAAAAAAGCATAGCTTCTTGCGCATTACCCATAACGATTTCAGATTGAAATCGCCATGAAATCCTTTGATAGCATGCGCTATCCGCTATAAAAATTCATGATTCAATCCGAGTCAGAAATGCCGAGCAGACCCGGAGTCGGCTCTTCTATACTGCTCTTCATGCATGCACAACGACAACGCAATCTGGAGCTGGCCCACGCCGTGCTGGACTGGAACCAGCGCCACCTGAACCGCCACACCACGCTGAGCCGCGAGCAAGTCGCCGAATGCTTTGCCGAGCGATTCGTGGTCGAGCCCAATGGCCGCCACTATGCTGCCGACCTCGAGAGCTATCGCGAGTTTCTCGAAGGCATGAAGCAGGACATGGAAGGCATTCGCTACGACATCCGGCACACCACGGCCGACGAGGACTCCGTGGTCTTTTCCATGGATGTCTGCATCACCAAGGCAGATGGCAGCGCCCAGCACTTTGTCGCCATGCTGCTCATGCGCTTTGACGAGCATGGAAAAGTCAGCCTGTGGCGCGAGGTCTATCTGCCACTACCCCAAGCCGGCGCGCAGTAAGACCGCTAACGCAGACAGCCCCCGTCAAGGCACGAGCAAGATGGGCTGCTGGGCGCCATGCGCCTCCAGTTGCCGGTGGGCCTGCGCGGCATCGGCCAGTGCAAACTCCTGCGGCTCGCCCATGCGGAAATGCTTTTTACGCAGCGCCTCGAACAGGCGCGCGGCCATGGCATCGCGCTCCCTGGGCTTTTTGACGAAGTGAAACACCATGGGCCGGCACACGCTGTTCGACTTGGCGGCAAGACGTGCAATCTCCAGCGGCGACACCGGGCCCGACGACTGCCCGTACATCACCAGCTGGCCGCCGATGCCCAGACTTGCCAGCGAACCATCAAAGCTGTCCTTGCCCACGCCGTCATAAGCCACCTCCACGCCTTCGCCGCCGGTCAGCTGCTGTACACGCGCAGCCACATCCTGAGCGCCCGTACCGCGATAGCGGATCACCTCCACGCAGCCGGCCTGATCGGCCTTTTTCGCCGTGGCATCACTGCCCGCCGTGCCGATCACCATGGCGCCCAGCTGCGTTGCCCACTGGCTCAGAATCTGCCCCATGCCGCCACCGGCGGCCTGCACCAGAATCCGAGATCCCTGGCCTACCCGGGCCACCCGGTGCAGCAGCACATCGGCCGTCAGTCCGCGCAGCAGGCTGGATGCGACCAGCGCATCGCTGAGGTCATCGGGCAAGGCAATCAGCTCGTCATGCGAAATCACGCGCTCGGCGGCGTAGATGGAATAGGCGCCAGAGACATAGCAGACCCGGTCACCGGGCCTGAAGCGAGTCACACCCTGCCCGACCTCGGCCACCACTCCCACGGCTTCGATGCCGGGCGTGCCTGGCAGCGCCAGCGTCTTGTAAAGCCCGGAGCGCACATAGATATCGTGAAAGTTCACGCCAATGCGCGTGTGCCGCACGCGCACCTGACCAGCAGCCAGCGGCTGCGAGTCGACCGAAGCGATCTTCAGGACCTCGGGGCCTCCGTACTCCGTCATGACAATGGCTTGATGCGTGGCCTGAATCATGGCTTGCGCTCCTTGATGGTTGGAATCCTCCGAATGTAGCCTGCCGCCGCGCTTGTCCCTGCGCCTCGCTGCGACGCGGCAATTCCCGCACAATGCGCCTCCTGCACACCGCTATTGATTCTTCTATGTCTTTTGCCCCACTAGGCCTGCGCGCCGAGCTTCTGGATGCCACACTCGATCTGGGTCTGCGCGACGCGACGCCGATTCAGACCGAGGCCATCCCCGCCGTGCTGGCCGGGCGCGATCTCTGGGCCTGCGCGCCCACGGGCTCGGGCAAGACCATGGCCTATCTGTTGCCTCTGCTGCAGGCCTGGCTGGCGCAAAAGCGCGGCCACACCGGCTTTGTGCGACCGCTGGCCACCCTGATTCTGGTGCCCACGCGCGAGCTGGCCCTGCAGGTGCATGAAAGCCTGAGCGACATCACACGCCAGTTGCGTGAGCAACCACGCAGCCGCGTGGTCTATGGCGGTGTCTCCATCAACCCGCAGATGATGCAACTGCGCGGCAGCGCCGACTTTCTGGTCGCCACGCCGGGCCGCCTGCTGGATCTGGTGGAAAACAATGCCGTGCGCCTGAACGCGGTGCAGCATCTGGTGCTGGACGAAGCCGACCGCCTGCTGGACCAGGGCTTTGCCGAGGAACTCAACCGCGTGCTGGCCCTGCTGCCCGCCAAACGCCAGACCCTGCTGTTGTCGGCCACCTTCCCGCAGAACGTGGAGGCGCTGGCCGCCCGCCTTCTGCACGACCCCGTTCGGGTGCAGGTCGATGCCGACCAGACTGCCGAGCATTCGAGCAGCCCCGAGAACATCAGCCAGCGCGCCATTGCCGTGGACAGCACCCGCCGCACCCAGCTGCTGCGCCAGCTCGTCACGCAGGGCGAGAACCAGCCCGAATGGGAGCGAGCCCTGGTCTTTGTCGCCAAGCGCCACACCGCCGAAATGCTGGCCGACAAGCTCTACAAGGCAGGCATCTACGCCACCACCTTCCACGGCGATATGAGCCAGGGCGCGCGCAAGGATGTGCTCGACCAGTTCAAGGCCAAGCGCTGGCAGCTGCTCATCACCACCGATCTGGCCGCGCGCGGCATCGATATCGCACAGCTGCCTACGGTCATCAACTACGACCTGCCTCGCTCGCCCGCCGACTATATTCATAGAATTGGCCGCACGGGCCGCGCAGGGCACGCGGGTTGCGCCATCACCTTTGTAAGCCCCGCCGACACTGCGCACTGGCAACTGATCTGCAAGCGCAACCAGCTCGAGATCGATCTGGAGCAGATCCAGGGCTTTGAGCCTACCGAAGCCCTGCCACCGCCGCCGGTTGCGCAGGATGGCAATGGCGGCATCAAGGGCCGCAGACCCAGCAAGAAGGACAAGCTGCGCGCTGCGGCTGCGGCTGCGGATGCAAAGCAGAAGCCAGCCGATTGACCAATCGGCTGCAGAGCCCGGCACTCCAAGCCTCACTTGCGACAAGGCCGCTCCTGCGGCCTTTTTTACGTCTGACAGAAACCGCCTTCTATCAGGCCGGACAGCACGGCGAAAGCGAGCCAGGGATGTCACTGACCTGTCTTGCAGGAGCCTGTGAAGCGATGCGGGGGGCAGCGGCAATGAAATCGTTGAAAGCACTAGCAGGGTCGAGCATCGTCATTGCCTGCTCCGCAGCCCAGGTCGACAAAGCCGATCAGACTGCCAAGACCAGTCAGTTTGCCCAGGTCAATCAACGTGCCCAGGCCAGCCAGCCGGAAGACGCCTGGCATATCAATCAGCACGCCGCAAGCTGCACACCGTCAGCCATCATTTCAGCGAACGGCAACGTGGCAAGAAATGGCAAGAAATGGAACGAGGCAAACCTGGGTCTAGGCATCAGACGATGCGTTTTCCAGCAATTTTTCCTTGCAGGCCGGCTTCTATCGCCCCGGCATAGCCCCTGAAGCACCTACGCCCAAGGCGAGTACACGCCGCTGACTTTTGGCGATCTGCACTCTGGCGTTGATGCCCGTTTGCGCACCAACTACACACGCCCCGTCATGGCGACCGCCAGAGCCCTGGTGCGCAGGCAGGGTGAGCGTTACAGCATTACGGTCCGCGCTGCACCGAAGACCAGGGACCAATGCTCGGCTTTCATTGCGCTTGAGCTGGGCTGGAAACTGTGACCAACTTGTAAAACGGGTAGGTCTGCAGTGCGCTCATTGCCAATCCGCATTGGCTGCACCAGTGAGCACGCTAAAGTGGCAGCTCACTGTGCTTTTTGATACCCCATGCACGCAGACTCGAATTTCGCCCTCATCACCCGCCAGCTCGAAAAAGGCCGCCAGGCGCTGCTTGACCTGTCCACACGCAACCGGCTGCTGAGCCTGCCTCAGGCCGCCACGGCACGCGTGCTGCATTTTGCGGATGAACGCACGGACGAGGTCTATCGCCTGCTGGCGGGCGAAAGCAAAGCCATGAGCTTTGCGCCCGCCAGGACCGAGGAGGAGGAGCAAGTAGCCGCCGGCCCGGCCGAGGAACAAGAGACACAGACCGCCCTCGCCCTGCCCCAGCCCGAGGAGGGCGTCGACGAGCAGCTCGATGCGCGCGGTGTGGCCCAGCGCCATCGTGACCTGAAGCTGCAGACGCGCCTGTCCAGCGAGAAGCTGCAGCGCCGGCTGCTGGACATGTACTCCGATGCCCGCACCTTCATCGAGGAACAGGGCGTCAACATCCTGTTTCTGGCGCTGGGTCAGCTGCAGTGGTTCGACCGCAATGCCCCCGACAAGCCGCGTTTTGCGCCGCTGATTCTGCTGCCCGTGGCACTGGAGCGCAAAAGCGCGGCCGAACGCTTCACCCTGTCCTGGTTGCAGGAGGATGCGGCGGAGAACCTGTCGCTGGCCGCCAAGCTCAAGGCCGACTTTGGCCTCGAGCTGCCCGAATTCAATGCTGGCGACGACTTCGATCCCCGCGCCTACCTGGCCGCGGTCGCAACCATGGCCGCAGCCCAGCCCGGCTGGCAAGTGATGCCCGACGCCATGACGCTGGGTTTTTTCAGCTTTGCCAAGTTCCTGATGTACCGCGATCTGGACACTGCGACCTGGCCACCGGAGAAGCAGCTCGAGCGGCAGGCGCTGATTGCCGCCGCACTGCAGGACGGCTTTGAGGCACGCGAACATCTGTTCCCCGAAGACGCCGATGTGGACCAGCTGATCCCCGTGGACAGCCAGCGCCATGTGGTCGATGCGGACAGCTCGCAGTCACTGGCCATCGAAGCCGTGCGCCGAGGCGAAAACCTCGTCATCCAGGGCCCGCCGGGCACGGGCAAGTCCCAGACCATCACGAACGTGATTGCGGCAGCGATTGCCGGCGGCAAGAAAGTGCTGTTCATCTCAGAGAAGATGGCCGCGCTGGAGGTGGTCAACCGCCGCCTCAAATCCGTGGGCCTGGGGCCCGCCTGTCTGGAACTGCACAGCCACCATGCCAACAAGCGCAAGGTGCTGGAGGAGCTCAAGGCCACGCGCGATCTGGGCAGGCCGCGTGTGGAGCACCGCGAGCAGATCATCCATGAGCTGAGCAACGTGCAGCAGCAGCTCAACTCGCACAGCCGGACCATGCATCAGGCGCTCGCGCCCTGCGCACTCACGCCCTACCAGATCCTGGGCCAGCTGGCGCGGCTGGATGCGGTGCAGATCGCGCATCTGCCAGATCTGCTGCAAGGCGCACAGAACTGGTCGCCCGAGGACTTTCGTTCACGCCAGCAGATTGCCGAAGCGCTGCGCCAGGCGGCGTCCAAGGTGAGTCCGGTGACCGGGCACCCGTGGCGCGGCGTATGCCACCCGGCACTGCTCAAGCTGGATGCACAACGTTTTGAGCAGCAACTGCCGGCGCTGCAAGCAAAGCTGGCCCAGTTGCAGCAGGACGGTGCGCTGCTGGCGCAATCCCTGAGCGCACCGGCAGCGCAAACCATTCAGACCCTGCATGCGCAGATCACGCTGGCGCTACAGCTCGCCAGTGCCCCGGCCATAGACCGGCAGGCCGTCGCCAGCAGCATCTGGGATCAGGGCCTGGACCAGTTGCACAAGCTGCTCGAATGCGGCGCCCAGTTCAGCCGGCAGGCACAGAACCTGCGCAGCAGCTTTGCCGAATCCGCCTGGACGGCGGACTGGAACGCCCCACGCCAGAGCATCGCAGCACATGGCGACTCGCTGTTTCGCATTTTCAACGGCGGCTACCGCGCAGCGATGGCCAGCCTCAAGGGCCAGCTCAAGACGACATTGCCGAGCTCGCGTGCAGAACGTCTGAATCTGCTCGACAGCCTGATCGAAGCCCAGCAACTGCGCCAGAGCCTGAGCCAGCAGCAGACCCTGGGGGCCAATGCCTTTGGCAGCCTGTGGCAGGGCGAGCAAAGCAACTGGGCGCAATTGCAGGCCGTGCTGGGCTGGATGGCCGGCCCCGACGGGCAGGGCCGCAGTGCTGCCTTTCGCCAGCTCTATGCCCAGTTGCCATCGCCCGCACATTGCGCGGATCTGGCCGCCAAGGCCGATGCATCGCTGCAGGCATTCGAGGGCTCTGCGCAAAGCTTGCTGAGCGGCTACCAGCTCGATACGCAGGAAGCCTTTGGCGCCGCCGACCTGGCTCGCATTGCGCTGACCGACTTTGGCGAGCGCCTTGCGCAATGGATCGCCGAGCCCAACGCCTTGCTGGACTGGACCTCCTACCACGCCACCCGTGAGCAGGCACGTGCGGCCGGCATGGCCCCCCTGGTGCAGCAGCTCGAGAATGAATCCATTGCACAAGATGCCCTGCCCACCATCCTCGAGCGCGCTTATTACGAAGCGCTGCTGCGTCAGGCCACTCAGGCTCACCCCGAGCTGGTTGCGTTCAACGGCGATCAGCACAGCCAGAAGGTGCGCCAGTTCCGGGCGCTGGATCTGGAGCGCATCGAACTCGCGCGCGCCCAGTCGGCCATCTCGCATTACGAGCAGGTGCCGCGCAGCGCATCCGGCATGGGCCCGCTTGGCGTGCTCAATGGCGAGATTGCGCGCAAGCGCGGCCATATGCCGCTGCGCAAGCTGTTCAGGCTCGCTGGCGAAGCCGTCCAGGCCATCAAGCCCGTGTTCATGATGAGCCCTCTGTCCGTAGCCCAGTTTCTGGAACCTGGTGCGGTCGAGTTCGATCTGCTGGTGATTGACGAAGCCAGCCAAATCGAGCCCGTGGATGCGCTGGGCGCCATCGCCCGCTGCAAGCAACTGGTGGTGGTGGGCGATGACCGGCAGTTGCCGCCCACGCGATTTTTCTCGCGCATGACCAGCGAGCAGGACGACTTCGACGACGAGGACGAGAATGGGGACGCCAGCCAGTTCATCGCCACAGCAGCCGATGTGGAGAGCATCCTGAGCCTGTGCCTGGCCAAGGGCATGCCCCAGCTCATGCTGCGCTGGCACTACCGCAGCCGCCACCAGTCGCTGATTGCGGTGTCCAACCAGCAGTTCTACAACAGCGGCCTTTACGTCGTGCCCAGCCCCTTCACGGCCCGCTCGGGCATGGGGCTGCGCTTTCACCATCTGCCCGAAGGCCGCTTTGACAGCGGCGCCAGCCGCATCAACCGCATCGAGGCCCAGACCATTGCACGCGCCATCATGGAGCACGCACAGCAGTCGCCGCAGCTCAGCCTGGGCGTGGCCGCTTTTTCGTTGCAGCAAAAAGTCGCCATTCAGGACGAGCTGGAACTGCTGCGTCGCCAGCAGCCCGAGGCCGAGCCCTTTTTTGCCGCCCATCCCAACGAACCCTTCTTCATCAAGAACCTGGAAAACGTGCAGGGCGACGAGCGCGATGTGATCTTCATCTCGGTGGCCTATGCGCGCAACGCGCAGGGCTATCTGCCCATGCGGTTCGGTCCGGTGAGCGCCGACGGAGGCGAGCGCCGCCTGAACGTACTGATCTCGCGCGCCAAGCAGCGCTGCGAGGTGTTTTCGTCCATCACCGCCGAAGATATCGATCTGGAACGCGGCAAGGGCAAGGGCGTGGCTGCGCTCAAGGTATTTCTGCAATACGCGGCCACCGGCCAGTTGGCCCTGGCCGGTGTCAGCGGACGCGATCTGGAATCGCCGCTCGAAGAAGATGTGTACGAAGCGCTGACGGCACAGGGTCTGCAGGTGCAGACTCAGATCGGCATTGCGGGCTTTTTCATCGACCTGGCCGTGGTCGACCCCGAGCAGCCTGGCCGCTACCTGCTCGGAATCGAGTGCGACGGCATGAGCTATCACCACAGCCGCAGCGCGCGCGACCGTGACCGCCTGCGCCAGTCGGTGCTGGAGAGCCAGGGCTGGACGCTGCTGCGCATCTGGGGCTGCGACTGGTTCCGCCAGCCGCGCGCCCAGACCGAGCGCGTGCTGGCAGCCGTCGAAGCTGCCAGGCTGCGCAAGGATGCCGAACCAGTTCAGCCGGCAATAGCCACTTATCAGTCACAGACAGCCACAGAAGTCGTAGAGCGCGCAGCGCAGTCCGATGCCGGCAGCGCCGAGACGGAATCGGCCTCCGGCCCTGACGACAGCCTCTATCAGGAAGCCCGCTTTGCCGTTCCAGCCGGAGAGCTGCATCAGCAATCCACAGCGCAGCTGGCCCAGCTGATGCGCCGCGCGGTGGAGCTGGAAGGACCGATTCATTTTGACGAGCTGGTCACCCGCATGCGTACGCTCTGGGGTCTGCAACGCGCCGGCAGCCGCGTGCGCGATGCGCTGGAGCAGGCACGTCAATCGCTGCTGACCGATAAGGCACTGGCCGCAGAGGGTGAGTTTCTCGACCTGCCGGGACGAGCGGTGCGGGTGCGCAATCGCGCAGAAGTAGGCTCGGCCAATCTGCGCCGCATCGATTGCCTGCCGCCAGCCGAGATCCGTGCAGCGATTGCCCTGGCCCTCAGGACAAGCCTGGGCGGCCAGCGCGACGAGCTGCCCGCTGCGGTGACGCGGCTGCTGGGCCTGAGCGCTGTCACCGCGCCGGTACGCGAGCTGGTGCTGACGCAGCTCGATGCGCTGCATGGCAGCGGCGCCGTGGCATTCAACGGGACGCTGTACCGGCTGCCGACCTGAGTCCCGAGTCAGCAATGAAAACGCCCTGACTTTCTTCAGGGCGTTTTCATTGCACCAGGCCCCATGTCTGCAACGCGCTCTGCGTCAGCGGTCGTTGCTGACCTTGCGGTCCTCGCTCTTGGCCTCCTCCATGGCCTCGGGCTCCAGCTCCTCCGCCGAACGATTCAGGTGAACAAACACCCCCCAGCCGACCATGAGCATGCCGACGGCGACGACCAGGGCAGCGGAATACAGCAGCTTCTCGGGCTGCTCCTGGGCCTTGAAGGTGGCAACCAATCCCTCGATGGCAAGAGCGACCACCAGCACCACCATAAAGCGCGAGAGAAAGCGTCGCACTCTTGTCGGACCGCTGATATGGGCGTCGCGCACCACCTCTTCTTCAATCACGGTCTGGGAAATCTGCAGGGCCACCACGCCTGAGGCCAGAATGCCCAGCGCCTCCACCACATGCAGCGTGGCCTCCGGCTGCAGGCCGGCAGCAATCACGGCCCAGGCCTTGGTGACGGCCATCCAGATCAGGCACAACGCCGCCAGGCCGAACAGCAGGGCTATCAGCGAATGGGCCAGGGTGTAGAGCCAGTGAACAAGCTTCATGAGCAACTCCAAGACCGTGTTGACGATTCATCGCCGTCCATGCTTGCAGACTTGATCCGGCCTCTTCGTAGGACAGTCAAGAAAACTGGTGACTCAATGCAAAGAGCGCCCTGTTTGCCCTGAGCACTCCCCAAATTTGCCTACCATTGGCATATGCCTCGCCAGAACACCAGTCCCGCAGAGTTTCCGCCCGCCATTCTTTTGCAGATAACGCAGCTGGCCCAGCACATCGTGGCCCAGCGCAAGAGTCGGGGCGAAACACAGACGCAGTGGGCACAGCGGCTGGGTATTTCCCAGCCCACCATGGCACGCATCGAGCGCGGCGACCCGGCCGTTGCCATGGCGACCTATGTGTCCTGCCTGTGGCAGCTCAATCCCGAGCTGGATCTGACACGGCTGCTCGCCCCCAAGGCTCCAGCGCTGGCACCAGCATCCCGCCTGGATGCACCCTGCCTCGACATGCAAAGAGCCGTGGCGCCAAAGAGGGCAAAGTCCGTCGCCGAGCCTGCCATCAAGACCGCGCACCACGATGAGCAGCAGGCTCAGATTGAGCGCAATTTCGCTGCCGCCAAGGCCGCATTGGATTTTTTCAAAAGCCCGCTGTTCTGAAGTTTCAAAAGCACAAACCCCGGCCATCACTGACCGGGGTTTGGTGTTTTGGAGCAAAGCCCCATCAGGCCAGGTTTCGTCCCATGGCCAGCACAGCGGCCACATTGCGGGCGGCGCTGCGCACATTGTGCTCGGCCTCTTTCAGCGCATCGTCGATGCTACAGATGCGGCTGAGCACGCTGAAGATGGCGTCAATGCCATGGTCATGCACCACATGGGCATTGGTGCCCAGACCACCAGCGATGCCAATGACGGGCTTGCCATGCAGCCTGGGGACCGAGGCCACACCAAACGGTGTCTTGCCAAAAATGGTCTGCAGGTCGATACGGCCTTCGCCGGTGATGGCCAGATCGGCGTCACGCACGGCGGCGTCCAGGTCCACGGCACGGGCAATAATTTCGCAGCCGGGGCGCAACTGGCCTTTGAGGAAAGCCAGCATGGCCGCGCCCATGCCGCCTGCTGCCCCTGCGCCCGCAACAGCATCGACCTGCACGCCCAGGTCGCGTTCGATGATTTGCGCAAAGTGCTTGAGCACGGCGTCGAGCTGCTGCACGACTTCAGCGCTTGCACCTTTTTGCAGGCCAAAAACTGGTTACAGCGCGATTAGCCATCCTCTCCAGTCATCAGCCCCGGGCCGCTTGCAACTTGATTACACAAAGAGTAAGTAGACACTCAAAGTCAAACTTCAACCGCTGGCCCGAGACAACCTCAGGGCATGGCGTTCAAACAGCGCGATCAGATGATCGGCCACTGCGCGCACGCGCCGGGAATGCGCCATATCGCTGTGCATGACCAGCCATATGGTTTGATCCACGCCCAGCTCGGGTTGCAGGCAGACCAGGCCAGAGCGACTGGCCAGAAAATGCGGCAGCACCGCCAGCCCAAGGCCCGCCTCCACTGCAGCCAGCTGCACCGTCAATGTATTGGCCAGCATGCGGCAAGGCTTGCCTCGCAAGACTTTGTGCATCCATTGCGCTGCGGGTAGATGGGCATGTGACTCGGGCCAGCCAATCATGAGGTCATGCTCCCAGACCTGACTGGTAGGCCCGCCTGCCCGGTTTGCCACATAGGACTGCGCACCATACAGGCCCATGCCCAGTGTGCCCAGACGCCGTAGCCTGACATTGCCCGCCTCGGGTTTGACCATGCGCACCGCCATATCCGCATCACGCCGGTGCAGATTGACCGCCTGCACGCCGCTGACAATTTCCAGCTCCAGTTGCGGGTACTGGGCCAGCAATTGGGGCAGCGAATCCATGATGAGAGAGTTGGCCAGATTTTCAGCTGTGGCCAGGCGCACCGTGCCTGCAACCAACGTCTGCTGGCGGGCCAGATCACCAAAGGCATGAGCCGCACTTTCCAGCGCCTGTGCGCGCTCCAGCAAAGCCTGACCGTCATCACTTAGGCGATAGCCGCTTTGGTGACGGCTGAACAAGGGCACGCCCAATGCTTCCTCCAGCCGTTGCAGGCGGCGCGAGACTGTCGCAATGCCCAGGCCAAGCACCAGGGCTGCGGCACTGAGTGAGCCACCACGAGCCACGGCAAGGAAGATGCGGGCGTCATCCCACTGCACAGCAGTATCAAAGTCAGTCATTTTTCAAAAATGGAAAATTGCTTTTCAGGAAAGCCTCTATGAATATCAATTTTGAAAAATGATACTGCCAGCTCTCTGAAACCAGAAAGTCATCTATGCAATTGAGAACCTTGGGTCGCAGCTTGCAAGTCTCCGCATTGGGGCTGGGCTGCATGGGCATGAGTGAGTTCTATGGGCCCCGCGACGATGAACAGTCTTTGCAGACCCTGAACTGGGCTGTGGACCATGGCGTGAATTTTTTCGACACCGCTGACGGCTATGGCCATCACCACAACGAAGAGCTGCTGGCGCAATTTCTGCGTGGTCGTTCGCAACGCGTGAAAATCGCCACCAAATTTGGCATTGTGCGCAAGCAGGGCGACTACACGCGCAGCATTGACAGCAGTCCAGCCTATGCAAGGGCCAGTTGCGAGGCATCCCTGCAGCGTCTCGGTGTGGAGCAGATTGACCTCTTCTATGTGCACCGCATCAACTCTGAGCAGGCCATCGAAGACACCATGCAGGAGTTGGCCCGCCTTGTACAGGAAGGCAAGATCGCCCATATCGGCCTGAGCGAAGTCAGCGCCGCCACATTGCGCCGCGCCCATGCCGTACACCCTGTCACTGCCGTGCAAACCGAATATTCGCTGTTCACCCGCGATGTGGAAGCCGAGGTGCTGCCCACCTGCCGTGAACTGGGCATCGGCCTGGTGCCCTACTCTCCGCTGGGGCGTGGATTCTTGACGGGTCGTTTCCAGCATCAGGCCCCACAGGCAGTAGGAGACTTTCGCCCCAGCTTGCCGCGCTTTCAGGCTCAGAACATTGATGCCAACCGTGCGCTGGTGGATGCCGTCACCACCATCGCCCAGCGCAGACATTGCAGCCCCGCGCAGATTGCGCTCGCATGGTTGCTGGCACAAGGCGAGGATATCGTTCCCATTCCCGGAACCACACGTATTGCCCATCTGGCCGATAACCTGCAAGCGCTGCAGATCCATCTGGAAGCGCAGGAGCTGACCGCACTTGGGCAGTTGCAGCTAAAAACACCTGTGGCCGGTGCCCGCTACAGCGAAGAAGGCATGAAGGGCGTCAACGCCTGAGCCGCTTCAGCACCGGCCCTCAATCCCCGAAGCGCTCGCGGTAGGCCACGGGGGTGATGCCCAGCTTGCGCACAAACAGATGGCGCAGTGCCTGCTCCGAGCCCAGGCCCACCTTGGCTGCCACGGTCTTGAGCGGCAGGCCGCCCAGGTTTTCCAGCAACTGCTTGGCGCGCTCCAGCCGCGCGTTTTCGACAAACATGCTGGGGCTGCACCCTGTCTCCTGCTGAAAGACGCGCCGGAAGTTGCGCTCGCTCATCGCCGCCTTGGCGGCCAGCAGCGCCAGCGGCATGGGCTGATCAAGGTGCTCCAGCACCCATTGCTGGGCGGCCTGCACGCCGCTGTGCTGGGTGGACTGGGCCGCCAGCGAGACGCTGAATTGCGACTGCCCGCCGGGCCGCTTGAGGTACATGACCAGATCACGCGCCACATCCAGCGCCAGCGCGTGGCCAAAGTCCTGCTCCACCACGGCCAGGGCCAGGTCGATGCCCGCCGTCACGCCCGCCGAAGTCCAGTAACTGCCATCGCGCACATAGATCGCATCGGCATCCACATCAATCTTCGGAAAGCGCTGGGCCAACAACCCCGCCACGCTCCAGTGCGTGGCCGTACGCCGGCCATTGAGTACACCGGCTGCCGCCAGAAAAAAGCTGCCGCTGCAAAGCGCAATCATGCGTCCCACCAGCGGAGCCACGCGCGCCACCCAGTCCACCAGATTGGGGGACGCGGCCAGCACCTGCTCTATATGGCGCGAGCCCACCAGCAGCACGGTGCAGCCCGTGCCATCGGCTTCTAGCTGGGTCAGGGTGTGTGTGGCTTGCAGACCCATCAAGGTGTCTGATTGCACCAGCCCGGTCTGCGCCGCCACCACACGCACGGTATAGCCATCGGGCTGCCCCTTCTGGCGCAGATGCACATTGGCATAGTCAAACACCGACATGGGGCCAATGGCCTCCAGAGCCTTGAAGCCGGGGTAGACGACCAGATCGACGCGGTGCGCGCCCGCATGGCGATGTTCCATATCAAAAACAAGAGCTTGAAACGCAGGTAAATAAAGCGCCACAGGCTTGTTTTACGGACAAGCCCAAAGCAGATAGCAACGACTATACGCAGACCAGCCAGATCACTGATGCAGGCGCCTGGGCAACCACCGCTACAGTTGGGGAATCCCGATCTGAACCGCGCCTAAAGAACCATGATTCCTGGCCCATTGTTTTCCCTGCCCCAGTTGCTGTTGCTGCTCTACCCGTTCGTAGCCATGGCCCTGGGGGCAGGCCTGCTGCTCTACGGCCTGCACTGGCGTCATAAAAACCGGAAACTGCCAGCCGATCAGCGCCCGCGCTTCTGGCGCGCCAGCACCATCACTTTGAGTGTGATTGCCGTCGCTGGTTGCCTCTGGGGCGCGTTTTTGCAGTTCAAGAGCTGGCAGTTTCAGCAAGACTACGCGCTGCAATCCCACTACCGCCAAAGCCGCCAGCAGTTTGTGCTGCCGCAGGATTTTCAGTATGGCGAGCTGCTGATTCCCAAGGGCAGCCTCATCAACCGTTATGACCCGTTTGACAATGGCGAGCCGCAGCGCCCACTGCGCATGAGCCGCCTTGATGCCGTGCGCTTTGCCCACCCGGTGCAGGTTGCCGGCGTCTGGGCCACGGCCATGAGTGGGAGCCTGCTGGAGCTGGACCGCGACCAGCGCATCAGCCCGGTTTTCCATTTCGACCGCAAGGCCAAGGAAGGCTACGGCGACTGGGTGCTCGATCCTTCGCACCCTTATCTGGAGTGCAAAAAAGGCCAGCAGGCGCGCTTCGATGTGCCGCTGATCAAATACGACATCGTGGCCGAGTTTGGCAAGCCCGAGCCCGACGGCCCTGCCGCGCGCTTCAAGCCCAGCCAGTGGGCGGTGACGGAATGCTTCGGCGCGGAGTCGCTCGAAGTAAAGCCGGCCTATACCGAGGAAGGACCGGCAGATGCGCAGGCCCAGGTCTGGGAATTGAAAAACTAAGTTCCATCATCTGCGGCCAACAGACCCATCTGGTCGGCCATCGCTGTGGGCCGGCCACCTCACATGCTCTACAGTCCAAGGTTCGCAAAACGAAGTACGACAGAGGCTCTTTCCGCTTCGCTTTCCCCGCCTTCTACAGAAAGACAGTCATGAAATCACGCGCCGCCGTAGCCTTCAAAGCCGGAGAACCCCTGCAAATCGTCGAGATCGACGTCGCGCCGCCCAAGGCTGGCGAGGTGCTGGTCAAGATCACCCATACCGGCGTCTGTCACACCGACGCCTTCACCCTGAGCGGTGATGACCCCGAAGGCATCTTCCCCGCCGTGCTGGGCCACGAAGGCGCAGGCATCGTGGTGGAAGTGGGCGAAGGCGTGACCAGCGTGAAGCCCGGCGACCATGTGATTCCGCTGTACACCGCCGAATGCGGCGAATGCCTGTTCTGCAAGAGCGGCAAGACCAATCTGTGCGTGGCCGTGCGCGCCACCCAGGGCAAGGGCGTGATGCCCGATGGCACGACACGCTTCAGCTACAACGGCGAGCCCATCTATCACTACATGGGCTGCTCCACCTTCAGCGAATACACCGTAGTTGCCGCCGTCTCGCTGGCCAAGGTCAACCCCGATGCCAACCCCGAGCAGGTCTGCCTGCTGGGCTGCGGCGTGACCACGGGCCTTGGCGCCGTCAAGAACACCGCCAAGGTGCAGGAAGGCGACACCGTGGCCGTGTTCGGCCTGGGCGGCATCGGCCTGGCCGTGATCCAGGGCGCCAAGCTGGCCAAGGCCGGCCGCATCATCGCCGTCGACACCAACCCCGGCAAGTTCGAGCTGGCCAGGACCTTTGGCGCTACCGACTGCGTGAACCCCAAGGACTTCGACAAGCCCATCCAGCAAGTGATCGTCGAGATGACCGGCTGGGGCGTGGACCACAGCTTCGAATGCATCGGCAATGTGGACGTGATGCGCGCCGCGCTGGAATGCGCCCACCGCGGCTGGGGCCAGTCGGTCATCATCGGCGTGGCCGGTGCCGGCCAGGAGATCAAGACCCGCCCATTCCAGTTGGTGACCGGCCGCAAGTGGCTGGGTACGGCCTTTGGCGGCGTCAAGGGCCGCAGCGAGCTGCCCGGCATGGTGGAAGACGCCATGGCCGGCAAGATTCAGCTCGAACCCTTCGTCACCCACACCATGGGCCTGAAGCACATCAACGAAGCCTTCGAGCTGATGCACAAGGGCAAGTCGATTCGCTCGGTGGTGAACTACGCTGACGCTTCGTAACCGCCTGAGGCGCTTCGCCTGAGCGGCCCCGCGCCTTCCCCCTTTCTCGCTTCGCGGAAGGGGGACGAAACCCTCGGTGCGCGGCGGCGCTTCCTCGGTGCCTCATCGATGGGCCGCGCTAGTTTTGAAGAAGCACCCAGCGCTTTCAATTTCATAGCTGCTTGCGCATGCCTTGATTGACTTTCAAAGATAAAACTTCTGCAAACTCTTGGATAGCAAGCGTTGGCAGCTTTTCTTTTAGGAGTAACTCCCATGGAACTCAAAAACGCCCACGCCTGCTTTGGCGGCGCTCAGCGCTACTACGAACACCATAGTTCCGAGATCGGCCTCGCCATGAAGTTCTCGGTCTATCTGCCGCCCAAGGCCGTGATGGGCGAGAAGGTGCCGGCCCTGCTCTATCTGGCCGGCCTGACCTGTACCGAAGAAACCTTCATGATCAAGGCCGGAGCCCAGCGCCTGGCCTCCGAACTCAATATCGCCCTGATCTGCCCCGACACCAGCCCGCGCGGCGCGGGTCTGGCGGGAGAGGCCGATAGCTGGGACTTTGGTGTAGGCGCCGGCTTCTACCTGGACGCTACCACCAGGCCCTGGGCGCTGCACTGGCGCATGGAAAGCTACATCCTCAACGACCTGCTGCCCCTGGTCGGCAGCAAGCTGCCCGTGGACCTGCAGCGTCTGGGTATCTTCGGCCACAGCATGGGCGGCCACGGTGCGCTGACCCTGGCGCTGCGCCACCCCGGCCGCTTCAAGTCGGTCTCGGCCTTTGCACCGATTGCCAACCCCATCAACTGCCCCTGGGGCCACAAGGCGTTCAGCGGCTATCTGGGCGACGACAAGGCCGAATGGGCCAGACATGACGCCAGCGAGCTGATGAGCACGCAAGCCTCTGCCCCCTACCCCGCAGGCATCCTCATCGACCAGGGGCTGGCCGACAAGTTCCTGATCGAAAAGCAATTGCTGCCCGAAGCCTTCGAAGCCGCCTGTGCCAAGGCAGGCCAGCCGCTCACGCTGCGCCGGCATGCGGGCTACGACCATGGCTACTATTTCATCCAGAGCTTTGTCGATGACCATCTGCGCCACCATGCGCAGCAGCTGGGCGCCTGATCCAGCGGGCCTGGCTCGCCCCCCAAAGGGTCTGGCTTTAGCTGTCACACCTCAAGCAATGCAGTGATCCGCCGGGCCCCGATCCGCTACGATCGCCCGGTGGCCGCCTTGCAGCTTCGCGCTGTACAAGGCCTGATCGGCGCGGCGCATGATGTCCTCCAGGCTGCTGTCAGTCGGCATGAAATGCGCAATCCCGACGCTCAATGCGGGCACGGGACTTCCCGTGGCATACCGCTGCAGCGCCTGCTGTCCGGCCTCCAGCAGTTGCCGCGCCAAGCCGGAAACCTGGGCAATATGACGATCACAGCACAGAATGGCAAACTCGTCTCCGCCCAGACGACAGAACACATCCTCTGGAGCCAGCAACCAGCGCACGGCAGCAGCCAGATCACGCAGCGCCTGATCACCTGCAGGATGGCCCAGACCATCATTGATGGCTTTGAAGTGGTCTACATCAAAGCTCATGAGCCAGGCTGGCCGCCCCTGCAGCCTGTGAGCCGTATAGGCTTGAGCCAGCTCGCGCATGAAACCCCGGCGATTGCATAGCCCCGTCAACTCATCATTCAAGGCCTGCTCCTGCAACTGCTGCTGCATGCGCTTGCTGGCCGTAATGTTGCTGGCCACCCAGACCACGGCTCTCTCGCCCCAGAACAGCTCCCCCAAGGCACTGACGCGACCTTCAAACCAGATCGCCTCGGCGGGCCCTTCCAGGGGCAGACCCAGCACATCGTGCGCGCTCAGCTCATATTCCACGACCTGCATCTTCTGGCTGCTCAGCGCCTCCTGAATCTGCTGTATGAACCACTGAGCCTTGGCGGGAGCCAGCACATCGGCGATGGATTGACCGACCAGGGACGTTCCGTCATGGTAGTAACGCTGATCCTTGCCACCCAGAACTGCCGCGTAGCGCCCCGACGCCGTCAGGATGAAGGTTGGATCCGGCAAGCCGTTGCAAATGTTTTCGTACTGGCTGGCTGTGAAGAATGTGGTGTCGGACATGGGCACAAGCGAAGCGGGAACGACAAATTCTCGCAGAATCATTTTTTCGCCTTCCACCAGTGCAGCGGAGACATCCACAAGCAAGAAAACCGCCTGACGGCGGTTTCTCCTTGATGCGGTCCGGCGCCGGATCAGTCCTCGGACCGCTCGGCTCTCCTCGCGCGCCGCTGCTGCTCGCGCTCATCGGCACGCTGGGTCTGCACATACAGCTGCTCCACCTGTTCGCGCGCCCAGGGCGTCTTGCGCAGAAACTTCAGGCTCGAGGAGATGCTGGGGTCCAGATTGAAGCAGCGCACGGGCACGCGGCGTCCCAGCTCGCGCCAGCCGTAATAATCCACGAGATCGGTAACGATGCGCTCAAGCGTCAGCCCATGCAGCGGGTTGCGCGGTTGTTCTTGGGAAGTCATGGGCGCATTGTCGGGGAATCGCCCCCCAAGCGTCTGCTCCGGGGACAAACGCCACAGGCCACAGCGCCCCTCCCCCGCCCAGCCGGGGACATGGAAAATGCGCCACGCCAATGACATGGATTTGGCTTTCCTGCGCACCGACAAGAGATCACACTTTTGCCAACCGGCCTGACGACGGCCAGCCGCAGCGGGCGTGAACGCAGTTTGCCTCTATGGCCGTGACGAGGCGTGAAGGAGCACCGGATGTCCAAGCAACAGCAAGTCCCCGAAACCCGGGGGGTGGCAGTGCAAATACTGGCCACACTCGACCTCGGCCCCGAGATCGAAGGCATGGCGGGACGCCAGCTTCGCATGCGCCTGGTGACCATGGCGCCAGGCGGCGTCTTCGGCCCGGTTCACGACCACAGGGACAGACCTGGCATGGTCTACATCCTCGAAGGATGCATCACCGACCATCGAAATGGCGTGGCCACCGACTATGGCCCGGGCGTGGGCTGGCCCGAAGACAGAAACACCACGCACTGGCTGGAAAACCGTTGCGCCGTGACGGCGGTGGAGATCTCGGTCGACATCATCAAGCTGCAGCCAGGGACGAACTAGGCGCTTCACGCTGGCGGCTGGCACCGCCTTGCTGCAGCCAGCTCAGGTGGCACGCGGTGCCTGCACCTCGTAGAGCCTCAGATCCCGCTGCCCGATGCCCAGCTCCGGCCAGACCGCGCGCCAGACCTGAATGTGCGCGGATGCGAAATGCGCATCCAGCGCCGCCTGATCCGCCCACAGCTCCTTCACATGGATCAGCCCCGGCACCAGCACATCCTCGGCATAGCCGTACTCAAGACAGCCCTGCTCGGCACGCGAGGCCTCCACCATGGCACGCATGGCAGGTCGGGCAAGCGCCAGGTTTTCGGATGGCAAACGCACCGTACCCACGATCAACAGCATGTCTTCTCCCCTTCAGCACAGGCAAACATCGTAGCAAGCAGCGCCCACTCACCCTGCCTCGGATGCGAAAAAGGGAGAGCCATGCCCTCCCTGAAACGCCTTCCAGGCATTGATGCTGCTCAGCAGTCCCGGGGCGCGGGCTCTCAGGCCCGCATGAAAGACTCGAAATACGCGCTCAATGCAGCGTGGTCGCCCAAGGGCAGCACCTGAGCCACATACTGGTCGGGACGCACCACCACCAAAGCGCCCTGCTGGCGGTCGATGCCGCGCAGCTCGAAGATGTCCTGACCGGCATTCTTCAGATCGGGGCTGAACACCTTTTCATAGTCGATCATTCCCAGCTGGCCCTTGGGGGGCAGCAGCAAGGCGGGCAGCGTCTCCAGCGCCACCTCGGTATAGGCCTGCGGGAAGACTGCACGCAGATCAAAGATGCTGTCGATATCCTGGCCAGCCGGCGTGAAGCGGCGCAGCGGCGATGCCGCGTCACCCTCAAGGAAGCGGCACAGCGCCAGCAGGCCCGACTCGGGCTGCGCCAGGTCGTTCTGAGCTGCAAACGCATACAGGCGCCAGCGGCCATCGGCCTTGCCGCAGTGACCCAGCTGCACGGGCTTGGCATCGCAGACGCGCACCACCGGCGCGGAATGAAAGCGCATGCCCACTGTGAAGCCGCTGGCCAGTGCCTGATGCTTGGCCTGCCCCGTCAGCAGCGAGGGCGCATAGTGCGTGCCCACGCCGGCCGTGAAGCGGCCATGCTGCTCGAAGTACTTCTGGAACTCCTTGGGGTCCACGCCGCCCTGGCCGCCTTCCTTGGCCGGGTCGCTGAACATCTTGGCCCATTCGCGGTCAAAGTCGATCAGTTGCTGGGCCACGACCTGGCGCTCGGACGAATAGGTGTGCAGCAGCTCGGGCGCACATTGCTTGCGCAGCACGGCGGCCAGCTTCCAGCCCAGGTTGAAGCTGTCCTGCATGGAGAAATTCATGCCCTGCCCGGCCTTGGGGCTGTGGGTGTGGCAGGCATCGCCGGCGATGAAGACGCGCGGCAGGGGCGAGTCCGGTGTGGCCACGGCATCGGTCACATCGTCATATTTGGCGCAGATGCGCTGGCCGATCTCATACACCGACCACCAGGGCACATTCTTGACTTCGAGCTTGTAGGGGTGGAGCACGCGCTGGGCGGTTGCTATCAGCTGCTCCACCGTGATGTTGCGGCTGGCCACGCGCTCGTCGGCATCGAGCTTGTCCATCTCCACATAAAAGCGCACCAGATGACCGCCTTCGCGCGGAATGATGAGCACATTGCCCTGCTCGGACTGAATGGCCACCTTGTAGCGCACATCGGGGAAGTCCGTCACGGCCAGCACATCCATCACGCCCCAGGCCTGATTGGCCGAATCGCCGACCAGCTGGCGGCCGATGGCCCGGCGCACATTGCTGCGCGCGCCGTCGCAGCCCACCACATAGCGGGCCTGCACGGTTTCAATCTGACCGGCATGGGCGGCGTCGCAGCGCTCCAGCGTCACGGTGACCGGATAGTCCGCTGCGCCGTGGTCGATCTTCACATCCAGCACCCGGCGGGCGTAGTGCGGCTCCAGACGGCTGGGCGAGTTGCGCATGCGCTCCAGATAGTGGTCGTGCACGCGCGCCTGGTTCAGGATGACGTGAGGAAACTCGGACAGACCGTCTTCCGTATCCTGCACGCGGCCATGGCGGGCGATCCGGCCGGGCTGGCCGGGGTCTGGCTTCCAGAAGGTGACGTCGTTGATCCAGCAGGCCTCCTTGAGGATGGAATCGGCAAACTCGAAGGCCTCGAACATTTCCATGGTGCGGCAGGCAATACCGTCGGCCTGGCCCAGCTCCATCGGGCCTTCCTTTTGCTCCACGATGCAGGTACGGATGTCCGGGAAGGCCGCCAGCTGCGCGGCCAGCGTCAGGCCGGCAGGGCCGCAGCCCACGATCAGCACATCGACTTGCGAGGGCACGGCCTCGGTATGGGCAGGGGCCAGCGGCGAAGCCGGAGCGATCAAGGGGTTGCCGGGACGAAAACCGTTCAAATGAAACTGCATGGAGGCCTCAAGTTCTTCAAGTACGCAGACGCCAGTGTCTGCCCAATCAGTCCGCACACAAATAGTATGTATGCATACCAAATGCATGCATCGTATTATTCGAACCTTGAAATGCCAACCCCACCTAGGGAAAACCATGATTAACTCTGCACTGCCAAACGCTGCCTCAGACAGCGCCAGCAGCCCCCCCTTGTTTCCACGCCTGGAGGTGGAAACCTTTCCCGGCCACGGCATACGCCGCCTGCAGCAAGTGGCCGTGGCCGTGTTCAGCCAGGCCACGGAAGCCTGGGGCGTGACGCCGCTGCAATTTGCCGTGCTGCAAAAACTGGTGCATCTGCCGGGCATAGACCAGCGCACGCTGAGCATGGAGGTGGGCTTTGACAAATCCACCATCGGCGGCGTGATCGACCGCCTGGAAGCACGTGGTCTGCTGCAGCGCCAGCACACGGCCAAGGATAGACGCGTGCGCCTGCTGTCCCTGACGCCCGAGGGCCAGGCCCTGCTGACCGACGCCGGCCCGTCCGTGCTGCAAGCCCAGCAGCAGATGCTGGACCCGCTGAGCGAGACCGAGCGCGAGCTCTTCACACAGCTGATGCGCAAGGTCATCGAGCATCACGAGCAGCTCGCCCCCGAAGCGCAGACGCCCGCAGGCTGAGCCCCAACCGCAGAAAAAAGCCCCAGGCCGTCAGACCTGGGGCTTGGCTGTTCAGGGCCGGGCTTGCAACCGGGTCTGCAAGCTGCCGAACCGAGTCCTAGAACGGCATTTTTCCGGCACGCATCTCGGCCGCGATCTGCACCAGCACAGCCGGCAGATCGGCCACGCTGCGCACCACGTAATGGGCCCCTGCCTTTTTGAGCTTGGCTTCGGCCACGGCGACACGGGCCTCGACCTCTTGCTCGGGCGCACTGGCAAACTCCTGCACGCTATAGCCGACCTCGTTGCCCGACAGGCTCAGGCCCACGGTCCACATGCCTGCGCGCAGACCCTCCTCAATGCCGGGCACGGTGTCGTCCACCTTCACGCAGGCACGCACATCGCCAATGCCCAGCGCCAGCACATTCGCCAGTGCCATGAACGGGCCGGGACGACCGCCGGCTTCCAGCTCGTCGCCCGCCACCACATAGTCGAGCTTGAGGCCTGCGCCCTCGGCCTGCGGCAGCAACTGGTTGAGCACCTCGCGCGGGTAACCCGAGCAGGAGCCGACCTTCAGGCCCTGGGCGCGCAGCCATTGCAGCGTCTGCACAGCGCCTGCTATGGGGGCCGAAAATTCGCCCACCTTGGCAATCTGCAAAGGCATGAAGCGCGCGTAGATGGCATCCACATCCTCATCGGTCGGTGTCCGGCCAAAAGCGGTCTGCCACTGCGCGGCAATGCTTTCATCCTGCAGCAACTGGTGGATATGGTCCCATTTGGACAGACCCATGGGCCCGCGCGCCTGGGCCAGGGTGATGGTGATGCCGAAGCTGGCAAAGGCTTCGACAAAAATCTGCGTGGGTGCGAGCGAACCAAAGTCCACCAGCGTGCCGGCCCAGTCAAAGATGACGGCTTGCAGTGGCGACAGATCGGCGGCGGGCTGGGACAGCACCAGAGTTTCAGCTTGAGCGATGGAGTTCATGGTTTTCAGTGGTGGCTTCAAGAGGATGGAAAGCGGAAACCGGCTCAGGTTCCGGGACTCAGTTCAGAGAGCGAATGAAGTTGCGTCCGCGCGGGCCGCTGGCGGCTTTTTGCACCATGGCGCTCCAGGCCTGTGGAGGCACGCCATAGTGGGCCGGATCGGTGGCAACGCCCAGCCCTTGCAGAACGCTGCGCAGACGCTCGACGGCCGCAGCGGGCGTGCTGGCATCGAAGATGGAGAGCAAGGCCGCATCGGCCGCAGCATCTGCGCCCAGCGCCATCTCCAGCACCAGGGGCAGGCTGAACGAGCAGGCCAGACCGTGCGGCACGCCATGCTGCAGCGTAATGTCGTAGGACAGCGAATGCGCCAGCGCGGTCTTGGTGTTGGAAAACGCCAGGCCGGCCATCAGCGCTGCCTCAGCCATCTCGCTGCGCAGCTGCGCGCTGCCCAGATCCTGCATCAGCGCGGGCAGCGTGACCAGGGTTCGGCGCGCCGACTGCACGGCCAGTGCCATGGAGACCGGGTTGCGGTTCACGTTCCAGATGGATTCCAGCGCATGCGACAGCGCATCCAGCCCCGAGGCCAGAGTGGCACCGGCCGGCAGGCTGGTCATCAGCTCGGCATCGATCACTGCGACCTCGGGCCAGGTGCAGGACTGGTGCAGCGAATACTTCTGGCCGGCGGCCTGATCCCAGATCGTGGCCCAGGGCGTGACTTCGCTGCCGGTTCCGGCCGTGGTGGGGATGGCGATCAAGGCCTTGTGCCCTTCCTGCCCCAACTGGCCGCCCTGCTTGAGCAGTGCCAGCAGGTCGGCAAACCGGCCACCGGGTGTGTGGCAGATCAAGGCCTTGGCCGAGTCGATGGCGCTGCCGCCACCCAGGGCCACGATCACGGGCACCTCGGCATGGTCGCGCTGCACCTGCTCGTACAGCGGCGCCAGCCACTGCACATCGGGATTGGGGGCAATGCTGTCGATCACGCCGCGCAGCTGCGCCCCCAGCAACTGGCGCATGCGCTGCACCAGGCCCAGGCTTTCAGCCTCGGGAAAAGTGACCAGCAGGCAGCTGCGCCCGGCCAGCAAGGCCGGCAGCTGATCGAGACTGTTGCGACCCACGCTGATGTGCACGGGGTTGTGATAGGTCCACACGAGAAAGCCTTTTGACGTTTTTGAGCGAAATCAGCCCTTGGCGCTTATGCAACAAGCGCTGATAGCTCATATTTTTGATATTTTCAAGCACTGCGGCGCACACCGGCACCGCGGCGAAATCAGTGGCGAGCGCCCTGCTGTATGCGGCTGCGCAGCCAGTTCGATGCCATGTCGGCGGCAATCACCATCACCGTGATGACGATGATGCAGGTCGCGGTCTCCTGGTAGCGGAACAGCTTGAGGCTGCTGACCAGCTCGAAGCCCAGACCGCCCGCCCCCACCATACCCAGCACGGTGGCCGAACGCAGATTGACCTCGAAGCGGTAGAGCACCACGGCAATCCAGGCGGTGATGACCTGCGGCACCACGCCAAAGGCGATGATCTGCAGCTGGCTGGCGCCGGCGCTGCGCAATGCCTGCAGCGGGCCGTCGTCGATCTCCTCGATCGCTTCGGCAAAGAACTTGGCCAGCATGCCCATGCCGTGCAGGGCCAGGGCCAGCACGCCGGGAAAGGGCCCCAGGCCCACGGCCGAGACAAATACCAGCGCCAGAATCAGCTCGTTGATGCTGCGGATCACATTGAGAAACTGGCGCGTGATGCGGCGCAGCCAATGCCAGCCGTGCAGATTGCCGGCCGCAACAAAGGACAGTGGCAGCGCCAGAATCACGCTGAGCAAGGTGCCCCAGATGGCGATCTGTATCGTCTCCAGCGCCGGTGCCCACAGGCGCGGCAGCATGCTCCAGTCCGGCGGCACCGAGCGCGAGAGAAAGTCGCCAATCTGCGGCATGCCGCCCGCCAGCTCGCTCCAGCTCATCTGCGCGCCCGCAGCGCTCCATTGCAACACCCAGGCAATGACCAGGGCCAGCGCGGCATAGCCCAGCCAGCCGCCCTTGCCTTGCGGACGCGCGGCCGTCCATTGCCAGCGGTCTGGCGTGTGCGTCAAGCTGTGGCTGTTCATTGCAGACCTCCTGCGGCAGTGGCTGGCGACATCGCCCCTGGCAGCCAGTTGCCGACTGCGGTGCTGCTGAGATGCAGCGCAGCGCCCTGCTCTGGGGCATGTCCGACGGGCTGCGGCTCGCCGCTGTAGATGGCGTTGAGCGCGGCCTCGTCCAGCATGGCCGGTACGCCATCAAACACCATGCGCCCCTGGGACAGACCGACGATGCGATCACCAAACTCCCGGGCGTAATCGACCTGGTGCAGATTGCAGACCACGGCAATGCCCAGCTCGCGCGTGGCATCGCGCAGATACTGCAGCACGCTGCGCGCGGTCTTGGGGTCCAGGCTGGCCACGGGCTCGTCGGCCAGAATCACCTGCGGCTGCTGCGCCAGTGCACGGGCAATGCCCACGCGCTGCATCTGCCCGCCCGAGAGTGCCTCGGTGCGCTCATCGGCCTTGTGGGCCAGTCCCACACGCTGCAGGCATGCGTCGGCCAGTGCGATATCGCTTTGCTTGAACAGCTGCAGCATCGAGGCCAGCGTGCCGACCTGCCCCAGCCGCCCCGTGAGCACGTTCTTGCGCACCGACAGGCGCTGCACCAGGTTATGGTGCTGGAAGACCATGGCCACATGGCGGGCCAGCTCACGGCGCGAGTGCTTGCGCATCAGGTCGATGCCGCCCACCTGCAGCTGGCCGCTGTCGGGCTGGTTCAGCCCGTTCATGCAGCGCAGCAAGGTGGACTTGCCCGCGCCCGACAGGCCCAGCATGACCACGAACTCGCCGGCCTTCACATCCATGTCGATGCCATGCAGCACATGGTTGCTGCCATAGCTTTTGCGCAGATTTCGGATGCTGATCATTTCATCTTCCCGAGGTCCAGGTTCAACGCCTTGGCGGTCTGGCGCACCACGTCATAGGCCTGATCGTTGGTTGGAGCAAAACCATTGAGCTCGCCACGGTCGCCCCAGGGCAGGCCCTTGATCTCGGCCAGTGCCGCAGCCACTTTCTTCTTGGTGGCTTCGTCCAGATTCTTGCGCCACGCCATGGGCGACTCGGGGATGTCCTTGGAGCGCCAGATGACCTGGAAATCCTCGGCCTTCACATGGCCCTTGGCGACGGCCGTCTGGAAGATGGGATCGGCCACGGCCGCCGCATCCACCTTGCCGTTGGCCACGGCCATGATGCTGGCGTCGTGCGAGCCCGAGAAGATCACGCGGGAGAAATACCTGTCGGTATCGATGCCCTCGCCCTTGAGGCCAGCCTTGGGAAACAGATGGCCCGATGCCGAGCTGGGATCGACAAAGGCAAAGGTCTTGCCCTGCAGCTGAGGCACGGTGCCCAGGCCTTTGTCCTTTTTGCTGATGATGATGCTGTTGTACGAGCTCTTGCCCGATTTCTTGGCCACGGGAATGGCGAATGCCTCGGCGTTCGCCAGTTGGCTGGCCAGCACATAGGAGAAGGGGCCGAAATAGGCCACGTCGATCTTGCCCGAGCGCATGGCCTCGATCACGCCGTTGTAGTCATTGGCCACAAAGGGCTTGATCTTCAGGCCGGTCTTGGCGGCCAGCTGGTCCATCACCTGCTGGCTGGCGCGCATCATGGCCTGGGCGTCCTCGGAAGGGATCAGGCCCACGCGCAGCTCGGTGGGCTGCTGCGCCATGACGCCGGTGGTGGCGGCCAGGGTCAGGCTGGCGACTGCGGCCTTGAGCCAGGTTTTGCGGGTCATCGTCACGGAATTCATCCTTTGCATGTGCGTGTGAAGTGCAGCTTTTCCGGGCTGCCGTCGCACCGTCATTGCAGTGCGTTGACGCAAATATTAGGGACGACATATGACTGTCATGTGAAGGTTTAAGAATCAGTTTTGACAGCTTCCATAGATCAAACCTTGAGATGAAATTGGCATGAGCACCGCCCGCTACCGAGCTTTTATCGCAGTGGCCCAACAAGGCAGCCTGAGCGCAGCCGCCCGCGCTTTGGGCGTGAGCCAGCCCACGGTCTCCAGCCAGATCGCCACGCTGGAGCGGCAAAGCCAGATCGAACTCTTCCATCGCCAGGGCTATCGCATGACGCTGACTGGCGCCGGCCACAAGCTCATGACACTGGCGCAGAAGCTGCTCGTACTGGAGGCGGAAACCGAGTTCTTTCTGCGCGACTCGGGCCAGCTCAACCAGGGCGAACTCAAGATCGGCGCCGTGGGGCCGTTTCATGTGATCGAGATGGTGGCGGCCTACAGCGCCCGCCATCCCGGCATGAAGCTGTCGATCCGCATGGGCAACTCGCAGCAGGTGCTGCACGATCTGGAGAACTACACCACCGATGTGGCGGTGCTGGCCGGCCTGTATGACAGGCCCGAGCTGCTGGTGCGCGAATATGCGCGCCATGCCATCATCCTGTTTGCCCATATCGACCATCCGCTGGCAAGGCGCGAGCAGGTCGAGCTGGCCGAGCTGCACGGCCTGCCGCTCTTGCTGCGCGAGCAAGGCTCGACCACGCGTACGGCCATCGAAAAAGCGCTGCAGACGGCCGGCGTGAAGCCCCGCACCCAGCTGGAGATCGGCAGCCGCGAAGCCATACGCGAGGCCGTGGCGCGCGGCCTGGGCATCGGTGCCGTGTCCGAGGCCGAATTCATTGCCGACCCGCGCTTTCGGCCCGTGCGCATTGCCGGCGACCCGGCAAGCACCACCACCTACGTCTACTGCATGAAGGAGCGCAGCGAAAGTCTGCTGGTGCGCTCCTTCCTCAAGGCCATTGATGGTGGCGCGCTACCCGGCCTGACTGCTGCCCTGCAGAGCGCTCCAAAACCCTTGATCGCCACAACGGCCAAGAAGCTGGCGTAATTCGTCAAACCCTCTGTCCTCCTTGCGCCGAGAATTTTTGACAGCGCTGCCCGGGCAATCAGTTCCCGGCCGGCGACAGTCCTGCAGATTGGCCCCGGACAAAGCACTGTCCGCAGAGCGTTCATAGACGCAGCGGGCAGGCTGCCGGGCAGTCAAAAACAGAGGAGACAAAGATGAAACAAACCATGCCCTGGAAGGCCGTTGCCCTGGCTACCGGCCTGAGCCTGAGTGCAGCGGCCATGGCGCAGCAAGCGCCCTGGCCCGTCAAGCCCATACGCCTGGTAGTCGGCGGCCCGGCCGGCGGCAATGCCGACTCGCTGGCGCGCCTGCTGGCCGACGGCATGCAAAAGCAGCTGGGCAAGCCGGTGATTGTCGAATCCAAGCCCGGCGCGGCCGGCGTGCTGGCCGTCAACGACCTGCTCGCCAACGGCAAGGATGCCCATACGTTCTTGCTGATCCAGGGCGGCATCGTCAGCGAGACACCGCTGGCCTACAAAGTCAGCTACCAGCCGTTCAAGGATCTGAAGCCGCTGGCCCAGCTCAGCCGCAACGGCCTGGTGCTGATTGCCAACAAGGACTTCCCGGCCAGCAATCTGCAGCAGCTAGCCGACTATGGCAAAAAGCAGCCCGACGGACTGGACTTTGCCTCGTATGCCACGGGCATGCGCGGCCATACCTCGGGCATGCTGCTGGGGCAGTTGCTCAATATCAAGATGAAGCACCTGGGCTACAAGGGCTCTCCCCCGGCGCTCAGCGACCTCATGGGCGGCCATGTGCCGCTGATGATGGACGGGCTCACCACCGCCCTGCCGCTAATCAAGGCCGGCAAGGTCAAGCCGCTGGCCGTGAACTACCCCACGCGCATGGTGCAACTGCCCGATGTACCCACCTTCAAGGAACTGGGCTACCCGCAACTGTCCGAGGTGAGCTGGTTCGGCGTCTGGTCGCGCCCCGATATCCCTGCCGATGTGCAGGCCAGGGTCAGAGAGATTGCGCTGCAGTATTTCAAGCAGCCCCAGGTCGAAGCCAGGCTCAGGGACATGGGCATGGAACCCGGCACCGACGCGACCCCGGAAGCGCTGATGAGCGAGCTGCAGAAGGCCTATCAGCGCCAGCAGGCCTTGCTCAAGTCCATTGATTACCAGCCTCAGTAAACAGTTCAGGTGTCCAAAAGGCCGGAGTCACGCCAGATTCCGGCTTTTTGCAACCGGGTAGCTGCAGCTCGCTGCGTCGACCCGCTCCGAGTCGGCACGCAACGGACTGAGACGAGACATCAGAAAAGACTTTGCTGCGGCGACAGCAAGGAATGATGGTACTGCTCGCAGTCCAGTTGCACACGCTCACGATTCAGCCCAAGCTTGCGGCAGGCCAGTGCAAAGCGTTGCGCCAGCATATCGGCCCAGGCGCCCGTTCCCTTCATGCGCTGGCCAAACCGGCTGTTGTAGGCCTTGCCGTCGGCTCTGCCCGCTTCGCTGATTCCATGCAGGTCTCGCACACGCTCCATCACGCGTTGGGCGCGCTCGGGATAGTGCAGCATCAGCCATTCATTGAACAGCGGAGCCACTTCCCACGGCAGACGCAGTACGGCATAAAAAGCCTGCCTGGCACCGGCCTCGCTGGCTGCGGCCAGCACCTGCTCCATATCGTCATTCAGGAACGGAATCTGCGGCGCCAGGCTGACGCCTACGGGTATGCCTGCCTCGCTCAGGGTCCGGATCATGCGCAGCCGCCGATGCGGCGCAGCGGCGCGTGGCTCCAACTGCCGGGCCAGCTCGGGCTGCAAGGTGGTCAGCGTCACATAAACGGCCACCAGATGCTGCTGTGCCAGCGGCACCAGCAAATCAAGGTCGCGCTCGATGCCGCTGCCCTTGGTGACGATGGAAAACGGATGCCTGGCCTGCGCCAGAACCTCTATCACGCGGCGCGTCAACCCGACTTCGCGCTCCACAGGCTGGTAGCAGTCCGTGACCGAGCCGAGCATGATGGGGGCCGCCACATGGCTGGACCGGGATAACTCGGCGCGCAGCACCTCGGGCAGGTTCTGCTTGGCAATCAGCCTAGTTTCGAAATCCAGACCCGGCGAATAACCCAGATAGCCATGCGTGGGCCGGGCATAGCAATAGATGCATCCGTGCTCGCATCCTCTATAGGGATTGAGCCCCAGATGAAAAGGCAGATCGGGCGATTCGTGGCGGCTCAGGGCTGATTTGGCCCGCTCCCACTCCAGATGGGTGCCCCAGATCTTGGCCTCCTCACCCACTTCACCTCCTTCATCCTGTTCAGGCTTGCCCCAGCCGTCATCGAAGCCCTGGCGCAGCTCCTGCGCAAACCGGTGCGTGATCTGGCTGGCAGCCCCTCGCCCCTTGATGGGCTGCATCGGCCGCACCGGCACATCGGTCTGAATGGAGTCCAGTCCAGAGGATGAAGAAAGTTTTTGCATAAAACAACTGTACATAAATACAGTTATTCATTGCAAGAAATGGACACTGACCATGGCTGCATTCCGGTCAATACAGTGAGAGTTGATTGAGTCGGATTTGGATAAAGAATGACTGCCTCCCTTGTTCAATGCGCATAGCACGCTCCATTAACTAGAGCAAGTTCAAAGTCAATCCGCACCCAGTGGGTGCGAGATGGCTTGGCAGTTTGCGATTCAGCGCCGACAATTCCCCCAATGCACCAAGTTGGTGCTTTTTCACTGAATGCCTTGGCCCGGACAACACCGTTGCCCGGGCTTTTGTCCGTTTGCGCAACGCCAAAGCGCCAACCACACCATCTCGCAAGGGAGTTACTACATGGAGCGCAAGCCCAATATCACTCTGTCCTCCTTGGACCTGGATCGCATTGAATCGCTGCTGGAAAAGAACAACAGCCAGTTCCCCGGCCGTGATGCACTGGAGGCGGAGCTGGACCGTGCGGATGTGCTTGACCCCGCAGAAATACCCGCCAACGTGGTGACGATGAACTCCACCGTGCGCTTCACCATTCTCGAGATCGCCAAGACCAACACGCTGACACTGGTCTACCCCAAGGATATGGATGGCAGCACCGACAAGGTTTCCATCTTTGCGCCGGTGGGCATTGCCCTGCTGGGCCTGTCAGTGGGCGACGAGTTCAAGATGCCCAGCCCTACCGGCCAGGTAACCGTGCGCGTGGATGCCATCGAGTTCCAGCCCGAAAGCGCGGGCGAGCTCCATCGCTGAACCGGCACACCCAACAAAAAAAGCAGCTCACCGGAGCTGCTTTTTTGTTGCAAGGATCAGACTCAGCGCAAGCCGGCCACCATGGTGGTCAGCAGACCCGCCCCGATCAAGCCTGCCTGCCAGCGCAGGGCCTGACTCCATGACGAAACATGGCGCTCCACCAGTTGATACAGCGCGTAGCCAGCAGTCAGTGAAAGCACAAAGGCAAACGGGATGCCCACCATCGCGGCAGTGACCGAACCGTGCCAGAAATGGTTGACGACCGCATTGACCAGCAGGCAGATCGAAAAGTGAATCAGGAACACCGAGTAGGAAATCTCTCCCAGGCGACGCAGCGGAGCTAGACCCTGCCAGCGAGCAATGGCCTCTGTACGCATGCAGACGATGAGCAGCATCGCAGTCACGCCAGCGAGAAAAATGCGGTCACGCCACTCATAGACCAGCGCGCCGATGATCAGTGCTGCAATCAGCAGGCCCCAGCTCCAGGCCGTCAGGCGCTTGTCTGCCGCCACTGCCCAGAAGGCCATCATGCCGACGCCATAGGCGCCCATGAAATAAATCGCCCAGACATCCAGGTCTGCATCGAGATTGAAGCTCAGCAACGAAGCTGCCGTCCCCACAACCACCAGCCCCTGCATGCCAGTCACAGCCCAGGGCCACCAGCGCTTCATGGCCGTATCGCCCCAGCGTTTCAGCGCCCATTGCTGCAGCCAGCGCACGCCAGCCAGCAGCAGCACGGTCGCGGCGAACAACTGAAAGTCTATGGACACATACCAGACGCCAGCCGACAGTGACTCCTCGCCCACAATGCCCTGCAGCAGCAAAGCATGAGCCATGAGCTGCCATAGATCGGGGTCGGCAGACACGGACTCGTGGTCGAACCAGGGACGAATCGCCGCAGACACCACAATCGTCACCACCAGTGCCACGGCATAAGGCACGACCAGGCGTACAAAGCGCTTGCCGATCTTGGACCAGGGTGAATCAAACCGCGCCAGGCCCATGGGAGCCAGGCTGGCTGCAGCCAGAAAACCGCCGATCACCAGAAAGATCTGTACGGCCATCCGGGCGTACTCATAGAGCCAGTCCAGCAGGTCGGGCATGACGGGGTGAGCTACATCCGACATGGGTCCGTAGAAAGCCAGGTGATGCCAAACGATGGCGGCACAAGCCAGGCCTTTGGTGCAGTCGATCAGCGCGCTGCGGGAATGAGAGGAAATAGAACTTTGAACCATCAGATCACGGCCGCCTGCAGCCCATAGGCTGCCCGGCGGCAGGGTGAGTTTGCCTGGCAACAGGCAACGTAAAAAAGCCGACTTAAAACAGGATGGCGATTTTGCGCCGATTCCCAACAATTTGCTGACAGCGTTGCAAGTTTTACGAAACATATCTGCGCGGGCTTCATGCGCCAAGCATGAAAAAAACAGAGCGATTGCACTCCGGCTTGATTTCCCTGCCCCACTGGAAACCCTGGGCAAAGGCACAATGGAGGCCATGACGCAAGCCAAACCACTGTCGGAGCTGAGCCGACAATTTGTTTCGCATTTCGGCGAGATGGGCAGCCGCTGGGGCATCAATCGCACCGTGGGGCAGATCTATGCCCTGCTGTTCATTTCGCCCGAGCCGCTGAACGCAGACCAGATTGCAGACACGCTGGAATTCTCGCGCTCCAATGTGAGCATGGGGCTCAAGGAGCTGCAGGCCTGGCGGCTGGTTCAACTGCGTCACCAGCCCGGCGACCGGCGCGAATACTTCCAGGCACCCGAGGATGTCTGGGAAATCTTCAAGCGACTGGCCGAAGAGCGACGCCGCCGCGAGATCGAACCCACGCAATCCATGCTGCGTGCTGCCATGATGGAAGAAGCCAGCACCGACGAAGAACGCTACGCCCAGCAGCGCATGCGCGATATGCACGAACTCATCGACAAGCTGATGAGCTGGTTTGACGATGTGCAGCGTCTGTCACCAGAGACCGCCATGCAGCTCATGGGCATGGGCTCGGCCGTGACGCGACTGCTGGATCTGAAGGACAAGATTACCGGGCGAGGCAAGTCAGGCACACAAGCCTGACTCCGACAACTCAGGTGCTGGCCCTGGGCACCAGCCTGAAGCCCAGATCCACGCAGGCCTCTCTGACGGCGTCCCCTGCCAGCAATTGCAGCAGCATGTTGGCAGCTGTGCTGCCCACTTCATCTCTGGGTGTGTGGATGGTTGTCAGAGGCGGCACCATCTGATCACTGCCAGGCAGGTCGTTGAACCCCGCGATCGCCACCTGCTCGGGCACCTTGACCCCCATGCGGTTGGCCTCCAGCAACGCGCCTTGTGCAATGTCGTCGTTGCAGAAAAAGATGGCATCCACCGTAGTCTGCGCCTTGAGAAGCGTCTCGAATTGCCTTGCACCCAGCGCCAGCGATGAGCGCTCGGGGTTGAGTATCTCCAGGCTCTGGTCATACAGACCGGCCTGCTTGAGCACCTGCCGATAACCCTCCAGGCGCTGCATGACACGTGCATCGAGCTGGGCTCCGCAAAACGCGATGCGTCTGTATCCCTTGTCCAGCAGATGACGGGTCATTTCAGCGCCAGCTGCAATCTGCGAGAAACCCACGCTGTAGCAATCGAGACCGGTGCCGGGCTCGCGCAACTCCATGAGATGCACGCGCGGCACGGGATTGGCAGCCAGCAGTTTCCGCGACTCTTCGCTGTGGTCGAACCCGGTCAGCAACAAGCCGGCAGGCCGCATGGGCAGATAGGCCCGCAGCAACTGCTCTTCTTCCGCCGGGTCGTAGTGGGTCACGCCGATCAGCATGTGATAGCCCTGGGAAAACAGCACCTTGTGCACCGCCTCCAGGACCTCCACGAACAAGGTGTTGGAGAGCATGGGCACCAGCACCAGTACCTGGGTGCTTTTTTGCGAGGCCAGCGCGCGGGCTGCCAGATCGGGCACATAGCCCAGAGAAGCCGCAACCTCACGCACTTTGTCGACCAGGGCAGCAGCCACTCTGCGCTCTCCGCGCAAGGCTCTGGAGACCGTCATCGGACTCACACCCGCAGCCTGTGCCACATCGCTGAGGGTGACACGCCCGCTGGCGCGAGATCGCCTTGAAGATGCGCTGTCTACCGGGGTTTCACTCTTGGTACGGGTCTCGGGAGGCAAGGGAATCTCCTAATCAGATGCCTGAGGTTTCTTGATTATGATAGCGCTATCCAGACTTGAAATGAAGTCTGTGGAAGCAGCTTGATGAAAGCACTGACTTGCCTTCGACCGAGGTCTGAAGCCAATCGCAGAACGCAGCAAGCTGCTCATTTTTTAACCATATCGGATAGCGCTATCCAAAAATGAATCAAAGCAAGATCCAGCCTCCGGGCACCATGTCGGCACTGGTCGTCATGGGCGTTTCCGGCTGTGGCAAATCGAGCGCAGGAGAAGCCATCGCCCGTCAACTGGGGTGGGCCCTGGTGGAAGGAGACAGCTACCACTCCCCCCAGAGCGTGGCCAAGATGCAGGCCGGCATCGCCCTGACGGACGCCGACCGCGAAGGCTGGCTGGAACGCCTGGCGCAGCGACTGGCACAGGCAGATGCCGAACACGGCCTGGTGCTGACCTGCTCGGCGCTCAAGCGCAAGTACCGCGACCAGCTGCGCAGCGCCCAGCAACTGGGTTTTGTGTTTCTCGATCTCGACTACGCCACGGCCCTGGAACGCGTCCAGACCCGACCCGGGCATTTTTTCTCGCCCGACCTGGTGGCCAATCAGTTCACGACGCTGGAAGACCCGCGTCAGGAGCCTGATGTCCTGACCGTCAGCGCCACCATGAACCTCAACGATATCGCGCTCGCGGCCCGGCAATGGGCAAGGCGCGAACCCCAAGCATAAAAAACAGCAGGAGACAGCCAATGTCTGAAGATCGCAAAGAGGCACAGGGCCGCAAGCCATGGCTCAAGCGCCTGGCCGAAGGCCTGATGGTGCTGGCCCTGGCCGGCATGGTGATTGCCGTTTTCGTCAACGTGGTGCTGCGCTACGTTTTCCACACCAGCATCGTCTCCTATGAGGAGATCTCGCGCCTGCTGTTTGTGTGGCTGGTGGCCATCGGCGCCATCGTGGCGGCTTTTGAAGGCGCCCATCTGGGCTTCGACATGGTGACATCGCGGGTCGGCCCTGCAACCCGCAAAGTCCTGTTCTGGGTCTCGCAGCTGCTGATCGGTGCCTGCATGGCCTTGCTGCTGTGGGGCTCCTGGGAGCAGGTCGTTGCCGGCTGGAGCAGCTACAGCACCGTGCTGGGCTATCCCCTGGCTCTGGGCGCA
Source organism: Comamonas sp. AG1104 (assembly GCF_003350425.1). Lineage (NCBI taxonomy): Bacteria > Pseudomonadati > Pseudomonadota > Betaproteobacteria > Burkholderiales > Comamonadaceae > Comamonas > Comamonas sp. AG1104. The sequence continues at coordinate 57,248 of NZ_QQAS01000014.1, forward strand.
GCGGCGACGCTGGTGCTGGCCATAGGCATGTTGCTGGTTGTGGTGCGCGACATGTTGCGCGGCACCCCGACAGAGTCTTCTGAAACCAGCGTGGAGTAAGGCGCCATGATCGTCACCCTGATTTTTCTCGCCGTGCTGATAGGCGGCATGGTGATCGGCATGCCGATTGCCCATGCACTGATACTCACCGGCGTCGCCCTGATGTGGCACCTGGACTTTTTCGACACCCAGCTGCTCGCACAGAATCTGCAGGCCGGGTTTGACAACTTCCCGCTGCTGGCCGTGCCCTTCTTCATCCTCGCAGGCGAGCTGATGAATGCCGGCGGCCTGTCGCGCCGCATCATCGATCTGGCCCGCGCCTTTGTCGGTCATATTCCAGGCGGCCTGGGCTATGTAGCCATCGGCGCGGCCGTGCTGCTGGCCTCGATGAGCGGATCGGCCATTGCCGACACCGCCGCGCTGGCCACCATCTTGCTGCCGATGATGCGCGACCAGAAGTATCCCGACAGCTACAGCGCCGGCCTTCTGGCATCAGGCGGCATCATCGCCCCCATCATTCCGCCCTCGATGCCGTTCGTGATCTACGGCGTCACCACCAACACCTCCATCAGCAAGCTGTTTCTCTCGGGCGTCGTGCCCGGCCTGTTCATGGGCGGCTTTCTGATTGCCGCCTGGTGGTTCATCGCGCGCAAATACCAGCTGACCTCGGGTGAGCGCGTGAGCTGGGGCCTGCGCCTCAAGGCACTGGCCAAGAGCTTCTGGGCCATGATGATGCCGGTCATCATCCTGGGCGGCCTCAAGGGTGGCGTGTTCACGCCGACCGAAGCCGCCGTGGTGGCCGCGGTCTATGCGCTGTTTGTCTCCATGGTGGTCTACAGGGAGATGAGCTGGACCCGACTCTACGAAGTCTTTCTGGGCGCATCCAAGACCACTGCCGTGGTGATGTTCCTCTGCGGTGCGGCCACCGTGACCGCCTACATGATCACGCTCGCCGACCTGCCCAATATGCTGGCCGACAGCTTCTCGGGCCTGCTGGATCAGCCCATGCTCTTCATGGCCGTGATGATGCTCTTCCTGCTCGTGGTCGGTACCGCCATGGATCTGACCCCGACCATCCTGATCTTCGGTCCGGTCTGCGCGCCGCTGGCCGTCAAGGCCGGCATCGATCCGGTGTACTTCGGCTTCATGTTCATCTATGTGGGCTGTATCGGCCTGATCACCCCTCCGGTGGGAACGGTGCAAAACGTGGTGGCGGGCGTGGGCAGGCTGCGCATGGAGACCGTGATCAAGGGCACCAATCCCTTCCTGATGGTCTATGTGCTGCTGGCCGCCCTGTTCGTGCTCTTCCCGCAGCTGGTGACCGCGCCACTCAAGTGGATGCACTGAGGGCCAGGCCATGACGATCTCAAGAACTCTCAAATCAATAGCTGCCAACGCTTACCACATAAGCACCAAAGGCCAATTTCACTTCAACCAAAGGGCTCAGGCCCAAACAAGCAAGGAGACGGGTATGCGTATCAAATTTGCAGTCGCAGGACTCACGGCAATGCTGCTGGCCGCAGGTGCCGTTCAGGCGCAGGACTTCAAACCCCGCCTGGTGCGGTTCGGCTACGGCCTGGTGGAAGACTCCAACCAGGGCCGAGCAGTGCGCATGTTCGCCAAGGAAGTGGAAAAAGCCAGTGGCGGCAAGATGAAGGTTCGCGCCATCGGCAACGCCTCCCTGGGCTCGGACACCCAGATGCAGCAGGCCCTGATCGGCGGCGCCCAGGAAATGATGGTCGGCTCCACCGCCACGCTGGTGGGCCTGTCGCCCGAAATGGCGATCTGGGACACCCCTTTCCTGTTTGCCAGCACCAAGGAAGCCGATGCAGTACTGGACGGCCCCGTGGGAGAGAAGGTCAAGGCCAGCCTGGAGCCCAAGGGCATGGTGGGTCTGGTCTATTGGGAAAACGGCTTTCGCAATCTGACCAACAACAAGCGCCCCATCACCAAGCTGGAAGATCTGCAGGATGTGAAGCTGCGCGTGATGCAGAACAACGTCTTCCTGGACAGCTTCAAGACCCTGGGCGCCAATGCCGTTCCCCTGCCCTTCTCCGAGCTGTTCACGGCGCTGGAAACCAAGGCCGTGGACGGTCAGGAAAACCCCTTCAACACGGTGCTGTCGAGCAAGTTCTATGAAGTGCAGAAGTACCTGACCGTCTCCAACCATGTCTACAGCCCCTGGATCGTGACGGTCAGCAAGAAGTGGTGGGACACGCTGAGCCCTGCCGAGAAGAAGGTGCTGCAGGATGCGGCGATCAAGAGCCGTGAATTCGAGCGCAAGGACACGCGCGAAGAAGCCGCCAAGGCCCTGGCCGAGATCAAGACCAAGGGCATGCAGGTCAACGAATTGCCAGCCGCCGAAGCAGGCCGCATGCGCGACAAGCTCGGCGCCGTCAATGCCGGCATTGCCAAATCCGTGGGTCAAGGCACCTGGGATTCTGTGCAGGCAGCCGTCAAGCAAGCTCGCGCCAAATAAGCGCGCAACCATGGAGCCATGCCCCGGCATGGCTCTGACTCATTCCAAGGCAAGGCCTGCGCCCCAGGCACCGACCTTGCTGCCCAAGGACTTTCATCATGGCACTTCACCCCGTTCTGGACCAGGTGACGCGGCGCATCCAGGAGCGCAGCCGCGCCAGCCGCTCCGACTATCTGGCACAGGTCGATGCCATGTCCGCGCGCCCTCCACAAGTACGCACCATGGGCTGCGCCAATGTCGCCCACGCCTTTGCGGCGCTGCCCGGCACGGACAAGATTCGCATCGTTGAGGAAAAAGGCCCCAATATCGGCATCGTCACGGCCTATAACGATGTGCTCTCCGCCCATGCGCCGTTTGCGCATTACCCCGATATTCTGAAAGACGAGGCCAGGCGCCACGGCGCCACGGCCCAGGTCGCCGGCGGTGTGCCCGCCATGTGCGACGGTGTGACCCAGGGCATGCCGGGCATGGAGCTGAGCCTGTTCAGCCGCGACACGATTGCCATGTCCACCGCCGTGGCTCTCACACATGACACTTTCGATGCGGCCCTGATGCTGGGCGTCTGCGACAAGATCGTTCCCGGCCTGCTCATCGGAGCCCTGCATTTCGGCCACCTGCCCATGGTGTTCGTGCCTGCCGGCCCCATGACTTCGGGCCTGTCCAACAGCGACAAGGCCAAAGTGCGCGAGCAGGCAGCGCAGGGCCTGGTCGGCCGGCAGGAGCTGCTGGCGGCAGAAAATGCGGCCTACCATGACCAGGGCACCTGCACCTTCTACGGCACGGCCAACAGCAATCAGATGCTGCTCGAAGCCATGGGCTTGCATGTTCCCGGCACCGCCTTCATCAACCCCGCTGACGCGGAGCGCGAACTGCTTACACGCGAAGCCATGCGTACCGTGCTGTCCATCACCCGGGGCCGCCGCTTTGCCCCCATAGGGCATGTCGTGGACGAGCGCTGCATCGTCAACGCCATGGTGGCCCTGCTGGCCACCGGCGGCTCCACCAATCACCTGATCCACTGGGTAGCCGTGGCCCGCGCAGCCGGAATCGTCATTGACTGGGATGACTTCGAGCAGCTGTCCTCGGTGGTTCCCCTGCTGGCCCGCGTCTACCCCAATGGCAGCGCCGATGTGAATCAGTTCCAGGCCGCAGGCGGCCCCGGATACGTGATCGCCCAGTTGCTGCAATCTGGTCTCATGCATGGTGACGTGCTTACGGTTAGGCCCGAGGGTCTGGCCGCCTTTGGGCGCATCCCGCATGTCGAAAACCGTCAGCTGCAATGGCAGGATGCGTGCATCTCCGGCGATGACACTGTTCTGCGCCCTGCCAGCCGCCCCTTCAGCCCTACGGGCGGATTGAAGCTGCTCAAAGGCAATCTGGGCCGCAGCGTCATCAAGATCAGCGCCGTGCCCGAAGATCGCCACGCACTGCGGGCACCGGCATGGGTCTTTGATTCGCAGGATGAGCTGCAGGCGGCCTTCAAATCCGGTGCGCTGGAGCAAGCCTGCCAAACCAATGGCTTCAATGGCGTCGTCTGCGTAGTGCGCTGGCAGGGGCCGCAGGCCAATGGCATGCCCGAGCTGCACAAGCTCACACCTCCGCTGGCCGTTCTGCAAGGCAAGGGCTATGCCGTGGCCCTGGTCACCGACGGCCGCATGAGCGGTGCATCGGGCAAGGTTCCGGCCGCCATCCATGTCAGTCCCGAAGCACTGGCAGGCGGCCCGCTGGCCAAGGTGCAAAGCGGCGACGTCATCGTGCTTGATGCCCCCGCCGGTCTGCTGCAGGCCGAGCTGACAGATGCCGAGTGGCAGGCCAGACCGCTGGCCGTCATGCCCGCCGAGCTGCAGCAGGCCAATCACCGCGGCCTGGGCCGTGAACTGTTTGCCGGATTCCGGCGCAATGCGCTGAGCGCAGAAGAAGGAGCTTGCACATGGCTGCTCAAATGACCGCCTTGTCCATCATGCAGGATGCCCCGGTGATTCCGGTCATCGTGCTGCACAACGTAGAGCATGCCGTTCCCATGGCCAAAGCTCTGCTGGCAGGCGGCATCAGGGTTCTGGAGGTCACGCTGCGCACGCCTCAGGGCCTGGCCTGCATAGAGGCCATCGCCAGGCAGCTGCCCGAGGCCATCGTCGGTGCGGGGACCGTGCGCAATGCGGCCGATGCCGCAGCAGCTGCTCTGGCCGGCGCCAGGTTTGCCGTCAGCCCCGGCTACACCGGCAAGCTGGGCCAGGCCTGCCGCGATCTGGATCTGCCGCTGCTGCCCGGCGTCGCAACCAGCAGCGAAATCATGATGGCTCAGGAAGACGGTTTTACCGAGCTCAAGTTCTTCCCCGCCGTGCAGTCTGGCGGCATCCAGATGCTCAAGGCCTGGCAAGGTCCGTTCGGGGAGCTGCGTTTCTGCCCCACGGGCGGCATCTCGCCCGGCAACGCGGCGGAGTTTCTGGCGCTGTCCAATGTGGTCTGCGTGGGCGGCTCCTGGCTGGTCCCCGCCAGTGCCGTGGAGAGTGGCAACTGGTCACTCATCACCGAGCTGGCCCAGGCCACGCAAGCGTTGAGAAGCTCGCGCACGGCCTGAGCAAGACAAGGCCTCATCCATAAAAAAAGCCCGGTCAGCTCCAAGCCGATCGGGCTTTTCCTCGTCTTGGCGACTCAGGCATCCGGCAGCGACTTGGTTCGCTCCAGAAGCTTGCGACGCGTTGCCTCGTCATCCATCAGCTCGAACCATATCGCATTGAGCACGGCAAAGGCTGCTGCCAGCGGCAGACCCAGCAACCAGGCGAAATACCACATAAGTTTCCTTTCATTCGGCCCATCCAATGCATGGGCCAACAATAATCGAACCGCCCCTCACACAGAAGGAAGAACGCAGCATGGCGTCTGAGGGGCATCCCATCTCAATATGAGTGGCCCTGGCCGGTCACGATGGCTTTCACGTCCACCTTGCCTCGCAGCACCGAGTACACCCAGCTGGTATAGGCCAGGATCAAGGGCAGGAAGATCAGCACGCAAACCAGCATGATGAACAGCACGACATGGCTGGAAGACGAGTCCCAGACCGTCAGGCTGAAGCGTGGATCGATGCTGGAGGGCAGGATCATGGGGAACATGGCCGCACCCACGGTCAGGATGATTCCGGCAATCGCCAGGCCGCTTGCCAGCAGCGCCAGCCACTCGCGACGGCTGCGCAAACCGATGGCCACGATCAGCGGCATGAGCAGGCCGATACCGGGCACCAGCCAGAGCAAGGGATAGGACTTGAAGTTGGCCATCCATGCGCCGGCCGCCACGGCTGCGGTCTTGTTCAAGGGGTTGGAGGGACCGACGGGGTTGATCTCGCTGGTGATCACATAGCCGTTGATGCCTGTAGCCAGCCACAGGCCGGCGGCCGCAAACAGCACAGTGGTCAGCACGGCAAACCATGTGCCGTACCTGGCCGCGCGGCTGGCGACTTCGCCGTCGGTCTTGAACATCAGCCAGGCCGCACCATGCATGAGCAGCATGGACAACGAGACCAGACCGCACAGCAATGCGAAAGGCGTGAGCAGACCGAAGAAGCTGCCGTCGTAGTAAATGCGCATATCGTCGCCCAGACGAAATGGCACGCCGAGAATCACGTTGCCCACGGCCACGCCGAACAGCAGTGCAGGCACCAGGCCCGTGATGCACAACACCCAGTCCCAGCGGTTGCGCCAGGCCGCATCTTCATGCTTGCTGCGGAACTTGAACGCCACGGGACGCAGGATCAGCGGCACCAGCACAGCAAACATGGCCAGGTAAAAGCCCGAAAAGGACACGGCGTACAGTTGGGGCCAGGCTGCAAAGATGGCGCCGCCACCCAGAATCAGCCACACCTGATTGCCTTCCCACACGGGGCCGACGGAGTTGATTGCCGTGCGGCGCTCGACATCGGTCTTGGCCGTGGCGCGCAGCAGGCCCATGGCGCCGAGGTCAAAGCCATCGGTGACGGCAAAGCCCACCAGCAGCACGCCGAGCAGCAGCCACCAGATGAGGCGCAGCACGTCATATGAAATAAGTTCATGCAAGATCATTTGGTTGCTCCTCTCAGCTTTGGCCGCGTGCCAGCTTCTTGATCATGGGTTCGTAGAGGCTGAGGTGGGGTTCGCTCTCATGCTCGGGGCCCTTCTTGATGGCCTTGACCATCAGCTTGAGCTCGATAACCAGCAGCACGGTATAGATCAGCACGAAACCGGCAATGGTCAGCAACAGCGTCTTCGCGCCCAGATTGGAAACCGCCATGGCCGTGGGCAGCACGCCCTCAATGATCCAGGGCTGGCGACCCAGCTCGGCCACCACCCAGCCGCATTCGGCGGCAATCCAGGGCAGCGGAATCGAGAACACGGCAACCTTGAGCAGCCAGGGGTAGGCATCCAGCCTGTGACGGGCAGCCAGCCAGAAGAAGGTGCCGGTCAGCACGATGAAGAACATGCCCAGGGCCACCATGATGCGGAAGGTCCAGAACAGCGGCCCCACCGGCGGCACGGTATCCATTGCCGCCTGGTGGATCTGCGCTTCGGTCGCCTTGCGGGGATCATCCACATAGCGCATCAGCAGCAGGGCGTAACCCAGGTTGGAGCCATTGTTCTCAAAGCGCAGGCGTGCCTCGGCGGGAATCTCGGCATCGCTCCTGGCCTTGCGAATGGTCTGCAACGCGTCATAGGCGTCGATACCGTTGCGGATATTGCCTTCCGCGCTCTTGACCAATTCGTTGATGCCGGGAATTTGGGTGTCCAGCGAACGCGTACCGATCAGGCCCATGACCCACGGGATGTGCACGGCAAAGTGGGTCTCGCGCGCCTCGCGGTCGGGGAAACCAAAGGCCGTGAAAGAGGCCGGTGCGGGCTCGGTCTCCCACATGGCTTCGATCGACGCCAGCTTCATCTTCTGGTGTTCGGATGACAGATAGCCGGATTCGTCACCCAGCACCACCACCGACAGCGAAGCAGCCAGACCAAAGGATGCGGCCACCGTCATCGAGCGCTTGGCCAGATGGATGTGACGCCCCTTGAGAAGATACCAGGCCGAAATGCCCAGCACGAACAGCGAGGCCATGACGTAGCCCGCCGACACCGTGTGCACGAACTTGGCCTGCGCCACGGGATTGGTGAGCACGGCAAAGAAGTCATTCACTTCCATGCGCATGGTCTGGGGGTTGAAAGTCGCCCCCACGGGGTTCTGCATCCAGCCATTGGCGACCAGAATCCACAGCGCCGAGAAGTTGGTGCCTATGGCCATCAGGCAGGTGACGATCAGGTGCTTGACCTTGGAGAGACGATCCCAGCCAAAGAAGAACAGGCCGACAAAGGTCGCCTCCATGAAGAAGGCCATCAAACCCTCGATCGCCAGCGGCGCACCAAAGATGTCGCCCACATAGTGGCTGTAGTAGCTCCAGTTCATGCCGAACTGGAACTCCATCACCACGCCTGTTGCCACACCCATGGCGAAGTTGATGCCGAACAGCACGCCCCAGAACTTGGTCATGTCGCGCCAGATGGCACGTCCGGTCATCACATACACCGTCTCCATGATGGCGACGAGTATGGACAGGCCCAGTGTCAGCGGCACAAACAGAAAGTGGTAGAGCGCCGTTATCGCAAACTGCAGTCGCGATAAATCGACGATATCGAGGTCCATGGTCAGGTCCTTTCTCTCGGTACTTCAAAAATCAATCGGAAAAACATATGTACTGAGGTGCAACAGCACCCAGCGCATCGGCTCGCAGCCTTGCCATCAGCTGCTCAAACTCTGGGGTGCCACGCAGGGCTTGCGCCCTCACCCGTCCTGCCTGCAGATACACAATGCGGTCGGCGAGGCCCGCCTCACGCTGCCAATGCGTGGCAAAAATCAGCGTTCGCGCGCCACTCTCAGCCGCCTGCACCAACCGCTTCAGCACATCGGCAGCAGTGACGGCATCCAGTCCCTCTGTCACCTCATCGAGCAGCCAGCAGCGGTCTGGGCTCAGCAGCAGTCTGGCCAGTGCCAGCCGGCGCGACTGGCCTCCGGACAGACCCATGCCACCTTCACCCAGCATGGTGTCCAGCCCCTGTGGCAGGGCCATGACGTCGCTTCTAAGACCTGCAGCCTGCAGGACGCCCCACAGTTGCTCGTCGTCGGCGGTGGCATCGGCAAGCCTCAGGTTGTTGCGCAGGCTGTCCTGAAAAAGCTCGGTTCTCTGTGTCATCCAGCTGCAACTGCGGGCCTGAACCACGCCTTCGTCCGGCTGAAGCTCACCCGCCATCAAATGCAGCAAGCTGGTCTTGCCTGCACCGCTGCTGCCGATCAGCGCCACGCGCTCGCCCTGGCGCACGTTCAGGTCTATCGGACCCAATTGACGAAGCCGGACAGCCTGCAGGCTGACGGCCAGCTTCTGCTCGGGCTGCTGCGGCTTCCCTGCCACTTCGGCCTTGGCCGCCAGCGGGGGAGCCAGCCTGCGCAGCGCCAGCCACGTACGCCCGGCCTGCTCTGCCCCTCTGCGCAGAGCGGCAAACGGCTCCATTGCCGACAGTGCCAGCAAAATACCCAGAGCGGCAACCGGCGCGTTGATACGGCCCTGCTCCATCAACCAGGCCATCAGCAGCACGGATGCGCTCAAGGTAATGGCAGACACCGCACCATAAGCCTGGGCTGCAGCAGCTTCGGATTGATAAAGCCGCTCATCGGCCTGGGCGCAGCGCGCATCGCTGCGCAGCACTTGCTGCACCTGGGCAGGCAACTGGCCTGCCATCAGCAGCTCGGTCTGGCCGGCAACCAGATCCACGGTCTGGGCACGCATGGTCTCCAGTGCCATGGCACGGCGTACTGCGGCCTTGCGGCTGCGCAAACCATGCCACAGGGCAATGCCCCAGCCAGCCAGCAGCAGCCACGCCAGGGTCAACAGGCCCAGCCACCAGCGCATGAATCCGTAGGCCAGAGCCGCCAGCAAGGCCGCGCCCAGCGCCGCTACGGCAGGCACCAGCAGGCGCAGATAAAGATTGTCCAGGGCGTCCACATCGGAGGTCAGACGCTGCAACAGCCTTGCCGGGCGCTGCAGCAGCAGGCGGGCGCCCTGCGGGCGGGCCCAGCTCAGAAACAGTCTCTGGCGCAAAGCGGCCAGCACGGCCAGCGTGGCATCGTGGGTCACCAGGCGCTCGGCATAACGGGCGCCGGTTCGGCCCACAGCCAGCAGGCGAATGCCGGCCGACGGCATGAACACATCGAACACCAAGGCTGTGGCTGGCACCAGCCCGGCCAGGGCCGTGGCCGTGATGAACCAGCCCGACAAGCCCAGCAAAGCCATACCCATCAGCACAGTGAGCGCAGCCAGGGCGGCACCGCCCAGCCAGAGATTGCGCGGCGCCATCTGGCCCAGCAGCTTCAGCATCTCGCACATTGAAATGGCTCGCATCTTCATGGCTGCGGCTCCTGCACTCGTCGCAGCAGCGGCAGTTCGATCACACGATCCATGGCAGCGGCCAGTTGCGCGTCGTGGGTGGCGACCAACATGGTGCGCCCCCTGGCCAGATGGCGCAGAGACTGCGTGATCTGGGCCGCTGTCTCAGGATCCAGATGAGCGGTAGGTTCATCGACCAGCAGCAGTCCCGCCTGTGTCTGCGCGGCCATGCGCGCCAGAGCCAGCCTCACCACCTCGCCACCGGAAAGTCCTGCACCGCCCTCACCCAGGCTTGCGCCGGGGCGATGCGCCAGGGTCTCATCAAGTGCCGCCTGCTGCGTAGCTTCGGCAACCTGCTCGGGCCCTACATAGCTACGCCCGAGCGCAATATTGCGCGCGGCCGAGCCGGCAAAGACATGTGGCAGCTGACCCAGCCAGGCCATGCGCTGGCGCAGCTGAGTTGCGCTGCCGGCGTCAAGCGTCTGCCGGTCGACTTCGATACGGCCTTGCTGCACTGGCAAGAGGCCGGCAATTTGCGCCAGCAGCACGGACTTGCCGCTGCCGCTGGGACTCCACAGCGCCACATGCTCTCCTGCCTCTATCTGCAAAGACAGGGGGGCGAGCCGGGAGTCGCTGCCCGGCGCCTGAACCTCGAGGTCTGCAATGCAGACAGACACAGGCCGGGCAGGCGATAGAGGTGCTTTTCCCGGAAGCACCGGATCGATGACATGCTGTGCACCGACAATCTGCACGGACTGAACCTGCATGCTCTGCAAGGTCTGCAGTGCTGCCTCGCCGGCGGCCCTGTCATGCCAGACGGCCGAGAGATCGCGCAGCGGCTCGAAGAATGCCGGTGCCAGCAGCAGCACGAACATGGCCTGGCCCAGACCGAGCTTGCTACCCCAGGCGCCGAAATTCAGCGTGCCCAGCAGGTGAAAGCCTATGTAGACGGCCACCATGGCCACGCCCAGCGCCGAGAAAAGCTCCAGCACCGCAGAAGACAGGAAGGCAATGCGCAGCACGCGCATGGTGCGGGTGCGCAGGTCTTCGGCATGGTCACGCAATCGCTGGCCCGTCAGCTCCACGGCATGCAGAGCACGCAGCGTGCTCAGGCCGCGCAGGCGGTCCAGCAAGAAAGCGTTCATATGACCGAGCTGCAGCATCTGCTCTTCGCTAGCCGCCTTGGCACGCCAGCCCACGATCGCCATGAAGAGCGGTATCAGCGGCGCGGCAACCATCAAAATTAGAGCCGCTACCCATGACTGCAAGGCCACGGCAGCCAGAATCACCATTGGCAGCAGACGCACACGCCACATCGCGCTTTGGTAACGCGCCAGCCACGGAACAATGGCCTCGGCCTGCTCGGCCATGGCGCTGGCGGCCTGACCCGAGGCCGGTCGGCTTTTGTCCAGCGGCGATGTCTGAGCCAGCGACTGCGCCACCTGGGCGCGCAAGCTGCTCAGCTGCGCGCGCGCTGCACGGTTGGCCAGCATGCCGCCATGACCTTCTGCCCAGGCTCGCAGCAAGCCCAGTAACAACACGCCAGCCGCCATGGGCCAGACGGCCGCCATGCCCCGACCGTTGGCCATGAGTTGCACAGCCCAGGCCAGCAAGGCTGCCTGTGGCAGCCATATCAGCCCGGCAAACACCTGCCACACAGCACCCGCGCTGGGGCGACGGATGACGCTCGCCAGCTCGGCATGTGCTGTATCGGTCCGATTGTCGATGGGGGAAGAAGGGGCGCGCTGCATTTCTCAATTTTCAGTATTTACTGAAATTAACGGAATACTACTCTTCTTTTGACAATCATCATGACTTGATATGCAAAAGCCAATTGCAGGACCAGGCCTACATTGATACGCATCAACTCCGAAGCGATTTAACAAGGGTTAACCCTCGCAAAAGTCGTGCTTGAGCAACATCAAGCAAGTAAGCCGCCCATAAAAAACGGCGTCCGAGGACGCCGTTGGCACAGAAGATAGTGAACTGCCTCAGGCAACCAGCAGGCTTGCCTTGGCGTCGGCGTACTCACGCTTGAGGCGAGCCACGAGCTCCGCCGTTGACTGCACCTTGTCAATGACACCGATACCCTGGCCGCAGCCCCAGATATCCTTCCAGGCCTTTTGCGCACCGCCGCCAAAGTTCATCTTGCTGGGGTCGGATTCGGGCAGGTTTTCCGGATCCAGACCGGCCGCACGAATCGAAGGCGCCAGATAGTTGCCATGCACGCCTGTGAACAGATTGCTGTAGACCACGTCGTCGGAGCTGCCTTCGACAATCGCCTGCTTGTAGGCTTCGACGGCGCGCGCCTCGTCGGTCGCAATGAAGGCCGATCCGATATAGGCAAAGTCCGCCCCCATGGCCTGGGCCGCCAGAATAGAGCCACCCGTGGCAATCGAGCCGGACAGCGCCAGAGGGCCGTCAAACCATTGGCGAATTTCCTGCACCAGGGCAAACGGGCTCTTCACACCCGCATGGCCGCCAGCACCGGCTGCCACGGCGATCAGGCCATCGGCACCTTTTTCAATGGCCTTGCGCGCAAACTTGTTGTTGATGATGTCGTGCAGCACCACACCGCCCCAGCTATGCACGGCCTGATTCACATCTTCACGCGCGCCCAGGCTGGTGATGATGATGGGCACCTTGTACTTGGCGCAAACCTGCATGTCGTGCTCAAGACGGTCATTGCTCTTGTGCACGATCTGATTGATGGCGAATGGTGCCGAAGGACGATCGGGATGGGCCTTGTCCCAGGCCGCCAGAGTCTCGGTGATCTCTGCCAGCCAGTCCTCCAGTTGCTCGGCAGGACGGGCATTGAGAGAAGGCATGGAGCCGACAATACCGGCCTTGCACTGCTCAATGACAAGCTTGGGATTGCTGATGATGAAAAGCGGCGAGCCGATGACAGGCAAAGCCAGCTTTTTGAGGGCGGGTGGCAGCTTGGACATGTGTTGTCTCCTTCTTCGTTATATAAATAAAAAAGGGCTGTAGCGTTTGTTCCAAATACGCAGGCAGCTCTTATTTCAGAAGCAGTTCGAAGGGCGGCTCACCGTTTGCATGTGCCGACGGTGAAGCCGTCCGACTGGCCTTTGGCCAGTTTCGCCTGCCATGGCGCCACTCCCTGTCCCCAGGGCAACAGTTTTTGCCTTCTCTGTGTACGGAGGAGCATCGTGATGGGAGCGGCCGCAAAAAAGGCCTGAACGCGGTGCTGCGTCAGGCCTTGGTTTCTTACTGTGTCACACGCCCGGCGGCATTGACGATGGACAGGTCTACATATTTGGATCCCACTTGCCCGGGCTTGAAGTTCACCCAGTAGCCGCCCAGGTCATAAGACTCCAGCCCGCGCAAGGCAGCACTCATTTTTTCCGGCGTCACCGGCTGGCTACGACGCATGGCCTCAACGATGACTTTGGCATTCACAAAGCCTTCCATCATGGCAAAGCTCACCGGAACGTCCAGGGACTTGCCTGCAGCAATCGTCGCGTCGCGAAACTCCTTGTTGAGCTTGCCCGATACCTTGTAGGGACTGGGAACCACCTGGGCAATCGACAGACCGCTCATGTACTCCACAGGCAGGCGCTTGGCCAACTGCTCGATATCGGCCTCGGCCGTGGCATAGACCTGAGCGGTACCGCCCTCCATGCGATATGCCTCGACAAATGCCGCCGTGGCAGGGCTGGAAGCCACCAACAGAATGGCCTGAGGCGAAGTCTTCGCGGTCTGCAGCTCCCGCACAGCCTTGTCCGTGCCACCTCGGCTCTTGAGCATGGCCGATGCCACCAGCTTGGCCCCGCTGGGGTTCACGGCCTTGGTCACCAAGGCCGTCAGCTCCTGCGCATCGGGACGCTCCTCGAACACCAACGCCAACCGCGTGATGCCTACGGTGGCCAGGTGGGTGGAGATCTTTGCGACCTGCTCGGCAAGCCCTGCACGCGTGGAGAACATCTGGGGCGATGCCAGCACACGGGTGTCCGTGCTCTGATAACCCACCAGCGGAATCTGCGAGCCATCCAGAGCCTTGCTCTCCAGCAAGGCCGAGAGATTGCGATTGCCGAAATAGCCTGCCAGCACCACGGGCTTGGATTCGCTCAGCAGCTTGCGCGTCTTGGTCACGGTCTCTTCAGGGTGGCCTACATCATCGAGCACAGCCAACTCCACAGGTTGGCCCTGCACGCCACCGGCCTTGTTGACCTGGTCAAAGTACAGACGCATGCCCTGCGCATAGGCCCGCCCCTGACTGGCTTCAGCCCCTGACATCGGGGCCACCTGCCCAACCGTCCAGGCCTGCGCCACCAAAGCAGCACCTGCACACATCGCGACCAAACCGGCTCGCGCCAACACCCAATGCTTGCGATTCATTCAGAGTCTCCCTCTCCATCAATGCAGTGGGTCTGAAGCGCCCATGCAGCTGCCGAATTATTGTTGATGACCTGACCTGTACGAGCCAGGCGCCCATGGAAAAAGAGGGGCTTGAAGCCCCTCTTTTGATGTGCGCCAAATTACAGCGCGTTGACCAGTTCGGGCACGGCCGTGAACAGATCGGCTTCCAGACCGTAATCGGCCACCGAGAAGATCGGTGCCTCGGGGTCCTTGTTGATCGCCACGATCACCTTCGAGTCCTTCATGCCCGCCAGATGCTGGATCGC
>NZ_QQAS01000015.1:0-44436 GCF_003350425.1 Comamonas sp. AG1104
GCCAATATCGAGGCGGGCTCTCTGGTTGTGAACGATGCGGGGCGCAACATCGGGGACATCGTCTCCCAGGCGCGCAGCGTAGCGGACTTCATTGCCGAGATCAGCAAGGCCACGCGTGAGCAGAGCGAGGAGATCAGCCAGGTCGGCAAGTCGGTGGCGGATATGGACTATCTGACACAGCAGAACGCGCAGCTGGTGACCCAGGGGGCGCAGGCGTCGAGCAGCATGCAATGGCAGGTGAAGAATCTTGTGGAAGCGATTGGGGTGTTTCGATAGCCGGCGAGTCGCAGAAGGTTGAGGCGGCATGACCGCTATCGCTGCAATGCGCGGGCTGCCGTCCTTCCTGATGAGCGAGATGTGGGCGAGCCGATCATTGCAGGCGCCTCAGCCCCAGAGCGCCGGCTTGTTCACCATCAAATAGTAGGTGCCGGCCATGGCCACAAAAGCGGGGTAGCCCAGAGCTTCCCAGCGCAACTGATACTGCCGGAAAAGCGGTGGCAAGGCCTGGCTCTGGCTGTGGGCCTGAGTGGCCAGGGCCGCCATGCGCATCTGCAACCAGACTACGGGCAGCCAGCAGATGCCGGCCAGCGCATACAGCCCCAGAGAAAGTGCGAGCCAGGGAGTGGTGAGCGGCCAGCCTGCCAGATGGGCCATGGCAATGCCCGTGATCGGTTGAATGAAGACGCAGGGAGTAGTGAACCACCAGTCAGCCCGTACCACCAGGCGGCTGACCACGGCCTGGGCGGCGACCGAGCCGCTGCGGTTGGCGAAAAACATATAGAAGGCCGAGCCGAGGCCGGTGCCGACCAGCAGCACGCTGGAGAGGATATGCAGTGTCTTGAGCAACAGATAGGTATTCATGATTCAAGCCTGTTGGACGAGTTGTCTGTTTGCAGCAAGAACCACAGCATGGCGGCGATGGGCAGGTTCTTGAGCAGCGGACCCAGAGGGTGCAGCCACAGCGTGGGCTGAAGAGCCGTGCCGATCACGGTCATGGCCGTCATCAGCAGCAGGGCGCTCAGGTAGATGGCGCGGCCGGGGCGCAGCAGCAAGGCCAGACCCAGAGCCAGATCGGCCAGCAGGCCGGACCAGATGAGCAGTGCCTGCCACCGTGCATCGCCGATGCCGCCCTGGGTCAGCAAGCGGGCACCTTCGTGGTTGAGGCCCGAGAGTCCGAGATAGTCCAGCGCGCTGACCACAGCCGTGCCCAGCCAGACGACGACCAGACTGGCGTGCATGAATCTGGCAGCTTGCTGCTGAGGGTTGGTTCTGCTGCCGTTTTGCAACTCAGGCATGGCGGCGGCCTTCCTTGGGCAAGGTGGCCAGCATGGCATCCGGAGCCACGGGGGCGCGCCCCAGCAGCGAGGCCAGGGTCTGAGGATCGGTGACGTTGTCGTTTTCCAGCAAGGCCATGGTTTCGCTGCACCAGGGCAGGGCTGGTATCTGGTCGCCGACCCTGGCACTGCCCTTGCTCATCCAGTCTGGCAGGGCATGCACCGAAGCCGGGCCGTAACCCATCTGAGCGCGCAGGCTGGCGATAAAGGCCTCTGTCGAAAGCGGCTGGGGGCCGCCGATTTCGACGATACCCTCGCAGGTGTCCGATGTCGCCATATGCGCGAGCACTTCGGCGAGATCGCGCACGGCCACGGGCTGAATCTGGCTGCTTCGCATGAGCTCGGGCAGCAGCAAAACGGGCAGTCTGGCCAGATTCAGAAACAACTGGCTGCTGGCGCCGCCCGCGCCAAAGATGATGCTGGGGCGCACGACAACGGGCTTGAGCAGCGCTTGCCTGCCCAGCGCCAGCAGATGTTCGTCGGCCGCGCGCTTGGTGCTCGCGTACTGGGTGCCGCCCTGACCGGCCCCCAGAGCCGAGACCTGAACCACGCGGCGCACGCCAGCCTGGGCGCAGGCATCAAACAGCGCGATGGGAGCCAGAGAGTGCAGGGTCTGCAGGTCCTGGCCGGGCTTGTCGCGCAGAGCACCGACGGCGTTGACGACGGCGTCGATGCCATGCAGGTGTTCAAGCCACGCTTCGGCTGTCGTGCAGGCGCTGAAGTCCAGAGGCGGCTGGCTGTGGCGGCTGCGCACCACGGGGTCGTGGTCCAGCAGGGCCAGCGCATTCACGATATGTCGGCCCAGAAAGCCTGTGCCGCCGCAGATCAGAACTCGCATACGCTACTCCTTTGTAATTTTCTTCCTTGACAGAATTCAGTTCAGCTTCAATCGTTGCCGCTTTCCCGGCCGCTTTCCCGGCCGCTTTCCCGGCCGCCATCCTTGCCCCGGACAAAGCGCTGGACGCTGGCGCCAAGGCGCAGGATCTTGTCCAGCGTGGCCGGAGACAGGCGCAGCATCTCGTCGGTCCAGATGCCCAGCGAATCCATGAGGCGCAGCGTCTCGTGCACGCGATCCTGGGCATCGGGCGTTTCCTGCTCGAATTCGGGCTGGGCAATCAGTTCGCGCAGCAGTGCGCTGGTGGGGTCGAACTCACGCTGCTTGCGCTCTCGCACAATGGTGCGCAGCAGCTCCCAGACATCCGCCGAGGTCTCGAAATACTCGCGTCGGTCACCGCTCTTGCGGCTGCTGCGAATCAGGTTCCAGTTCAGCAGCTCCTTGAGGCTGTTGCTGACGTTGGAGCGTGCCGCACCCAGGGTTTCGCAGATTTCGTCTGCATTGAGGGGGCGGCCATGAAAGAACAGCAGTGCATGAATTTGCGCCACCGTGCGGTTCACGCCCCAGGCGTTGCCCATATCTCCCCAGTGCTGCACAAAGCGTTCAGCGATAGGACTCAGTTGCATGAAACGAAGTGTGGTCTTGCTTGAAATTTCTGTCAATACAGAAATTTCAATTCATGAGAATGCCCGGGCTGGATCAGCAAGATGTCTGTGCAGGCTTTGCGCGTGGGAGCCGGAGCGGGAAGAAATTTTCTTGAAATGAAGAAATTTCACATCGGCCTGGTCGCTGCGTCACTACTCGTAAAATAGCCGCATTACAGGGGCATGGAGCCCCGTCAGGGAAGGGAGAGTTCATGACCGCTGCATCCGTCTTGCGTGCCGCCTTGGTTCTGTCGGCCTGTGCTTGGGCCCAGGTCGCATCGGCTGCCTGCTATTTTGTCTATGCACCCAATAACGAGCTGATCTATCGCTCCAATGTGGCTCCGGTCGATCTATCCCTGCCTCTGCACCAGACGGTGTCGCAACTCTCCCCCGGAGCGCGCATGTTTTTCTCGCTCGACGAGTACAACTGCGCCACCGAGGTCAACCTGATCGCCGAGCGTGCCCAGATTGCCGCGGCGCGCAACAACCGCGAGCGCCGCCTGCGCGAAGAGCAACGCTTCTGATTGCATAGCTGTCAGACAAGCGTCGGCGGCACTTTGAGGCTTGATTTGCCTTGCAGAAGGCCGGTGGGCTGGGCGCGTGACATGGGCGCCCATGTAGTTTTTTGCCGTGGTCGGCTCTCGGGTATGGGGTGGCCTGAGACAATCGGGCACCATGAGTGAATCCCGCGACAACAAAATTCCCGAAAACCTGCCCGAAGTCCCGTCTGATGCCCCGGCGCTGCCCGAGGGCTGGCTGGAAGTGCTGTCCATGGACATGGATGCCCAGGGCGTAGCCCGAAAGCCCGATGGCAAGGTGGTCTTCATCGACGGCGCCCTGACCGGTGAAATCGTCAGCGCCAATACCCATCGCAAGAAGAACAACTGGGAAGCGGCCACGCTGACTGACATCCACCGCGAATCCTCGCAGCGCGTGACGCCCGGCTGCCCTAATTTCGGGCTGCACGCCGGGGCCTGCGGTGGCTGCAAGATGCAGCATCTGCATGTGGCGGCCCAGGTCGCCATCAAGCAGCGTGTGCTGGAGGACAACCTCTGGCATCTGGCCAAGGTCAAGCCCGAGACGCTGCTGCGCCCCATCGAAGGACCGGCATGGGGCTATCGCTTCCGCTCGCGCCTGTCGGTGCGCTATGTGGCCAAGAAGGGCAAGGTGCTGGTGGGCTTCCACGAGCGCAAGAGCCGCTACATCGCCGATATGGAGGTCTGCAAGATTTTGCCGCCCCATGTGGATGCCATGCTCATGCCCATGCGCGCACTGATCGCCAGCATGGATGCGCGCGAAACCTGCCCTCAGATCGAAGTGGCTTGCGGCGACCATGTCACAGCCCTGGTGCTGCGTCACCTGGAACCTCTGTCGGACGCCGACAAGCAGCGCCTGCGCGACTTCGCCGCCGCGCAGAACGTGCAATGGTGGCTGCAGCCCAAGGGTCCCGATACCGTGCACCTGATGGAAGAAGGCGGCACACAGCTGTCCTATGGTCTGCCGGACTTCGGCATCACCATGCCTTTCAAGCCTACCGATTTCACCCAGGTCAATCCGCATATCAACCGCGTGCTGGTCACCCGCTCGCTGCGCCTGCTCGATGCGAAAAAGGACGAGCGCGTCATCGACTGGTTCTGCGGCCTGGGCAATTTCACGCTACCGATCGCCACCATGGCGCGCGAGGTGCTGGGCATCGAAGGTTCGGAAACCCTGGTCAAGCGCTCGCACGAAAACTACGCTGGCAACAATGCCACGCGCAGCGAAGACGACAAGCTGGCTCCCACCAGCTTCGTGGCGCGCAATCTGTTCGAGATGACGCCTGCCATGCTGATTGCCGACGGCAACTCCGACAAATGGCTGGTCGATCCCCCGCGTGAAGGTGCGTTTGCCCTGTCCAAGGCACTGGCCGATATTCACCAGATCCGCATCGGCGCCAAGCAGACCGGTGTGGCCAGTGAAGAGCAGCCCGATTTGCTGCCGCCGCTGCCAGAGGGGCAGGAAAACTGGCAGTTCCCCAAGCGCATTGTCTATGTGAGCTGCAACCCGGCCACGCTGGCGCGCGATGCGGGATTGCTGGTGCATCAGGCGGGGTATCGCTGTGTGGCAGCGGGTGTGGTGAACATGTTCCCGCATACGGCGCATGTGGAGTCCATGGCCGTTTTCGAGCGCGCATAAGCGAGGATAAGCGAGCACGCCCTGAACTGCGCCTACGCGGCGCAGTTCAGCCGCCAAGGGACGTATCCAGAATCATCATCAAGACAAAGCCCAGCATGAGCCCTGTGGTGGCCCAGGCTTCATGGCCCTTGCGATGCGATTCGGGAATGATCTCGTGGCTGATGACAAACAGCATGGCGCCTGCGGCGAAGCCAAGACCCCAGGGCAGCAGCATGGTGGAGCTGCTGACCACGATGGCGCCGATCACTGCGCCCAGGGGCTCGGTCAACCCTGTCAGAGCGCCCAGCACTACCGCAAAGCCTCGGGTATAGCCGGCCGCCAGCAAAGAGGCAGCGACGACAAAGCCCTCGGGCACATCCTGTATGGCAATGCCCAGCGTGAGAGAGTTGGCACGCAGTCCCTCGTTGGCGGCATAGCCCACGCCTATGGCCAGGCCCTCCGGAAGATTGTGCAGGGTGATGGCAATGACAAACAGCCAGGTGCGCCGTAGCTGCTTGGCATCGGCGCCTTCACGGCCTTTGATGAAGTGCTCGTGCGGCAGCAGGCGATCCATGACCAACAGGGCTGCACCTCCGAGCAAGATGGCTGCGCCGATCAAGGCACCGCCCAGCCATTCGCTGCTGGCGGGCGAGGTCGCTGCCTTGGCGGCTTCCAGACCGGGGAGGATCAATGAAAAGGCGCAGGCAGCCAGCATCACTCCTGCGCCAAAGCCAAACAGCGTGTCCTGTGTACGTTCGGACGGATGTTGGGTCAGCAGCACCGGCAAAGCACCCAGCGCCGTTGCCAGCGCCGCCACGCTGCCGCCCAGCAGTGCATTCAGTGCTGCGGGATTGGTCTGCAGCTGCTTCCAGACCATGGATGCCAGCACCAGAGCGCCGGCCGCAGAGATCAGCAGCCCGAGCCTGGTCCTGAGCGGCAGGGGCGATTGGCTTGAAGATGCACTCTGCAGTCCGTCCGGGCCCATGGTTCAGCTCCTGACAGCCTGGGGGGCGGCAGCGAAGCGGCGCGCCACTTCATTCCAGTCCACCACGTTGTAGAAGGCGGCGATGTATTCGGGGCGGCGGTTCTGGTATTTCAGGTAGTAGGCATGCTCCCAGACGTCCAGGCCCAGAATCGGCGTGTTGCCGCTGCCAATGCCAAGCATCAGAGGGTTGTCCTGGTTGGCGCTGCTCTCCACATGCAGCTTGCCGCTGCGGTCCACGCTGAGCCAGGCCCAGCCGCTGCCAAAGCGGCTGATGGCAGCCTTGGTGAATTCGGTCTTGAAGTTCTCGAAGCCGCCCAGGTCCGAGTCAATGGCTGCGGCAAGAGCACCCTGCGGCAGGCCGCCCCCTTTGGGGGACATGACTTGCCAGAACAGGCTGTGATTGGCATGGCCGCCGCCGTTGTTGCGCACGGCCTGGCGCAGCGTTTGCGGCAGCGATTCGACCTTGGCGAGCAGATCGTCCAGCGGCCATTGCGCGTACTCGCTGCCTTCGAGTGCCGCGTTGAGGTTGTTGACATAGGCCTGGTGGTGCCTGGAGTGGTGGATCTCCATGGTTTGCGCATCGATATGCGGCTCCAGCGCCGCGTAGTCGTAGGCCAGTGGGGGCAGGGTGTAGCTCATGAGTAAAAGCCTTGGCAGTGAGAGAGATGGGAGTCAGTGCAGTGATGAATGCACAGGCTCGAAGCTGGCAAGGCGAGAGTGCCTGTTGCTGGCGGGGTGAGTGGGAAGGGGGGCGGATGTCGAGGCACAGACGCCCGCGACGGCGTGGGGGCCTGCTGCACCATGCTCGGCCCGTGCAGCCAGAAGCTGCGGCAGATGGCGGTATATCGCCAGGTTCAGGGACTGGCTGGTGGAGTCCTGCTGCAGAAATGGCATCAGGGTTTGTTGTGCCTCATGCAGGCATTCAAATGCTGCTCCCGCCCGATCTGCTTCGGCGAGGGCATCCGCCAGATTCAGGTGGGCAACGACAAAAGCGGCGATGCGGTCATCGTCGGCAATGTCGCCGGACTCTGCGACCAGCAACTGCAAGCCAAGCTGTTGTGCATGTCGGTAGTGTTCAAGTGCTGAGAGATGGCGATGCTCCAGCGCTGCGGCCAGCGCCGTGCGGGTTTGCTGCTTCCAGGCGGACAGCAAATCAGCTGCCGAGGCGTTTGTCGTGTGGACTCTCATGAGGCTCCTTCGATGCAGGCTTGGGCTGCCACGACTTTTCCGTCTTCTCCCGATGGATGAATGCGAACCACCCGCAAGGCGGTCGGCTGATCCACCAGCAGGCAGGTCTTGCCGGTGCGCTTGCAGTGATCCTTCACGCGCCAGTAGGCTCCGTCGCTGATGCAACCTGTCTGGCAAATCACCAGGTCGGCGGCGTGCAGGCTGTCTTCCAGCAACTGCTGCTCGGCCAGGGCCTGGCAGTCGGCATCCTCAACCAGTGGCCAGTCGACGCCGGACGTTGTCTGTTCAGTTGCAGCTTGAGGTTCTTGCTGCAGCAGATTCAGTGCCATTGCCTGGGCCAGGGCGTTGCGCTGTTCACGTTCCCAGGCCAGAGCGCTGTCGCGGACAATGACCTTGGCCCTGAGATGTACGAGCTGCTGCTTGAGTGCTTCGACTTCCCGTGCCAGCGATTGCATCTGGGCCGTGCAGCGGGTCTGCACTTCCATATAGGTCAGCATGAGGGCCTCATGCTCAAGGCGTATTTGGTTGAAGTCATCATCTGGCACGGCAGTCTTGTCCCCATGGTTGAGAGCACAACAGAACTCGTCGCTGGGATGCGCGTATGTGCGGCTAAGAATGGAATTTATATTCCATGAATATAAATGAGAATTGTTTGTATTCAAAGTCCGCAGAAGAAATATGACATCTGAAAGGCTTGGCGTGAGAGATGCTGAGCATAAAAAAGGCCGTAGCAGTGTTGCTACGGCCTGTGCGGGCGTTGGCAGGCACTGGCCCGGAACTCATGATCCGGGCCAGGCGCAAGCGATTTCAGCTGCGGTTGCGACTGGCGCTGCTTTCGGGCTCCGAAGTGCTGCGTTTTTCGGCTGCGCTCTGACCCAATACGGATGGCACGCCTTCGATCTTGTTGGAGCGCATGTATTCATCCATGTCCTTCCAGCCCGCAAACACCAGCGCCTTGGGTGCCTTGGGGTTGAGGACGTAGCAGTCTTCCAGCCCGCGCATGGCATGCCGGCAGGCGCCGCCAATGGCCTTGGCTTCGGATTCGCGCGCCACGGTGCGTGGGTCTGGACCCAGGCCCGGAATGTCTTCAATCTTGCAGCCTGCCAGTACCAGAGGCAGCAGGGCAATGGCAAGTGCGCGGGGAAGGTGGTTTGGCTTCATCTTGTCTGCTTATCGGCAGCGGCAGCCGGAAATTTAGTCCATGGCTGAAATATCCATCGATGCGATGACCGCGTTGGGCGTCAAGGTTACTGCAAACAAAAAGGAGTGCGCAAGGCACTCCTTTTTGACTGAGCGGTAGCGAGACTTAGTCGCGGTCGCCGCCCATGATGCCCAGCAGGGCCAGCAGGCTCTGGAACACGTTGAACAGGTCCAGATACAGGGCCAGGGTGGCGCTGATGTAGTTGGTCTCGCCGCCGTCGATGATCTGCTTGAGGTCATACAGCATGTAGGCGGAGAAGATGCCGATGGCCAGCATGGAGATGGCCATCATGCCTGCAGTGGAGCCCACGAAGACATTGATGATGGCGCCTACCATCAGCACCAGGGCGCCCACGAACAGGAACTTGCCCATGCCCGACAGGTCGCGCTTGATCACGGTGGCCAGCATGGCCATCACGAAGAACACGCCAGCGGTACCGGCAAAGGCCGTCATGATCAGCTGGGTGCCGTTGGAGAAGCCCAGAATCATGCCGATCAGGCGCGAGAGCATCAGGCCCATGAAGAAGGTGAAGGCCAGCAGCACGGGCACGCCAGCGGCGCTGTGCTTGGTCTTCTCGATCGCGAACATGAAGCCGAAGGCACCGACCATGAACACGATCAGGCCCACGCCGCCCGTCAGCGCGCGAGTCATGCCAGTGGCTACGCCCAGCCAAGCGCCCAGCACGGTGGGGATCAGGCTGAGTGCCAGCAGCCAGTAGGTATTGCGCAAGACACGGTTGCGCTCTTGCTGCGAGACACCGTAGCCCGCAGAGCCCAGTGTGGTGACTTGTTCGTTCATGTAGCCATTCCTCCTTCAGGAATTGTGGGTTGAAACATTGTCATTCTAGGTGGGGGTCTTGAGAAGCCTTTGCAATACCCCGTTGCAATGCGGCAGTTTTAGGATGGAATGTTTTTCACATCGCATCTACTTTTGCCTGCAAAGTACAGAATATGCTTGCTGCATTGACAATCCAACGGAGCTTTTTATCTCATGAAAACCAAGCACGAACTCGAACTGGCCGATGTGAAAGCCATCGCTGCGGCTGCCGAAGCTGAAGCACTGAAGAACAACTGGCCCGTGACGATCTCCATCGTGGACGACGGCGGCCATCTGCTGCTGTTGCAGCGCATGGATGGTGCTGCTCCCATCTCTTCCCATATCGCTCCCGCCAAGGCACGCTCTGCAGCCGTGGGCCGCAAGGACACCAAGGCTTTCGAAGACATGATCAACAACGGCCGTACCGCTTTCCTGAGCGCTCCGTTTGTGGACGGTCTGCTCGAAGGCGGCGTGGCCATCGTCAAGGATGGCCAGGTGCTGGGCGCTGTGGGCGTCTCCGGTGTCAAGGCCAACGAAGACGCACAGGTTGCCAAGGCCGGCATTGCTGCCCTGGGTCTGTGATCGCTTGATTTCTGCCACTGCGGTGGCAGAGGCCAAAACAAAACCCCTGCCGCTTGATGCGCGCAGGGGTTTTATTTTGGCGGGTTGCGGATGAGGAAAAAACGCGTGGCTATGTGAAGTGTGAGCACAAGAGAGGGCAGGTGCTCTACAGCGACTATGGCTGGCGAATCGACACTTGCGGTGTCGCCCCACGATGAAACGGTTTATTTGGTCAGAATGAGCTTGCCCAGCTTGGTGGCCTGCAGGCGATAGGGCGTGCCGTTATGCAGGATGGTGACGGCCTTCTGGCCGTTGAGCAGCAGGGCACTGTCCAGGCCCAGGCTGGAGCCGGCAGCGGCTGAGGGGTTTGCAGCAGCCATGGAGGAAGAGCTGCGGTTGTTGGGCTGTGAGGTCGCAACAAGCGGTGCAGACATGCCGTGATTCCTTAAGTTCAAAACTGGTGTAATGATAACAATTCTCAATTGAAAAGCAAGTGATACTTAGTCTCATTCGCAAAAAAGTGCCATTTATTTTTCATGTGGAATCTGTCCAGCCGCATCTGAGTATTTTTGGCTGCGCTCCATGAGCTGTTTGCGTCTATGGCGAGCTGCACGAATGCTGTTTCGATGCAGGCTCCACAATAAGAAACGGCCCCTGTAGGGGCCGTTTTTTTGCAAGCATGAGCTTATTTGGAGGGATCGGTCACAAAGCCGATTTTCTTGACACCAGCACGCTGGGCGGCGGCCATGGCCTGAGCCACGCGTTCGTAGCGCACTTCCTTGTCGCCGCGGATATGCAGGTCGGGCTGAGGCTCCTTGAGCGCCTCGGCCTGGAGATTGGTATCCAGCTGCTCGTCGCTGATGTCCTGGCCGTTCCAGGAATACTTGCCGTCGGCCGTGATGCCCAGCTGCACGGTGGCAGGCTTGGTGTCCTCGGGCTGGTTAGTGGCGCGGGGCAGGTCCACGTTGACCGAGTGTTTCATCACGGGCACGGTGATGATGAAGATGATGAGCAGCACCAACATGACGTCCACCAGAGGGGTCATGTTGATTTCGTTCATCACATCATCGCTGTCCCCATCATCCATGGTTCCGAACGACATGGCTTAGGCGCCTTTCTTCAGGGGCAGCACATTGCCGGAAATCTGACCGTCCACGGAAACGCGGGCACCGGTCACGAAATAGGCGTGCACGTCGTGGGCAAAGCTGTTCAGTGCATTCAGGATGCCCTTGTTGCCACGCACCAGAGCGTTGTAGCCCAGCACGGCAGGGATGGCGACAGCCAGACCCAGGGCGGTCATGATCAGCGCTTCGCCGATGGGGCCGGCCACCTTGTCGATGGAGGACTGACCCGACATGCCGATGGCCACCAGTGCGTGGTAGATGCCCCAGACGGTACCGAACAGGCCGATGAAGGGGGCGGTGGAGCCCACGGAAGCCAGAATCGCCAGGCCGGATTGCAGGCGAGCAGTGAATTCGTTGATGCCGTTGCGCAGGCAGCGGGTCACCCAGTCGCTGATGTCCAGTGTGTCATGCAGATGGACGCTGGTCTTGCGGTGGTGGGCCGAGGCTTCACGGCCTTCGAGCACCATGAAGCGGAAGGGGTTCTGCTTGTCGTTGCCGAGCTTTTCCAGGCCGGTGGCTAGATCGGGGCTGTGCCAGAAGTCCTGTGCCTGGGTGGCGAACTTCTTGAATTTCACGATATCCAGGGCCTTGAGAACGATGACCAGCCAAGAGGCCACCGACATGACCAGCAAGATGATGGCCACGCCTTTGGTCACGAAGTCGCCCTGTGTCCAGACGTGGGCAATGCCGAATTGGGATTCCATGGGTACTCCTGAGAACTGCAGATTTATTTGAGAACAAAGTTGATGGGCACGATGTGCCACATGGGTTCGGCCACGCCGTTGCGCTTGCCGGGAACAAATTTCCACTGGCGCACGGTGTTGACGGCGGCTTCATCCAGGCGGTCAAAGCCGCTGGACTGCTTGATTTCGATTTTCTCGGGCTGGCCCTGCTCGTTGATATAGACGCGCAGCAGCACCTTGCCTTGCTCACCCATGCGCTTGCTGACCGAAGGATAAGCGGGAGCGGGGTTGTTCAGATAGGCTGCATTGCTCGATGGCTGCTCGATCTTGGGCGGTGCAGGTGGCGCTGGAGGTGCGGGCGGAGCT
The DNA here is from genome assembly GCF_003350425.1 of Comamonas sp. AG1104. Lineage (NCBI taxonomy): Bacteria > Pseudomonadati > Pseudomonadota > Betaproteobacteria > Burkholderiales > Comamonadaceae > Comamonas > Comamonas sp. AG1104. The sequence goes on from NZ_QQAS01000015.1 coordinate 11,892, forward strand.
GGAGGGGCCGGGGGCGCGGGTGGCGCTGGCGGCGTCTTGTCCGGTTTGCTGTCGTTGCTCTCCAGTGCTCCTTGAGGCGCGGCCGGTGCAGGGGTCGGATCCTTGATGGCCTTGGGCAGCGGAGCCTTCTTGACCTCGGGCTTGGGCTGCTGTTTTTCGGGCTTGGGCGCTGGCGCGGGAGGCTTGGGCGGCGGCGGCGGGGCCGGCGGTGCGGGTTCGGCAGCAGGCGGCGCCACGAACTGGGCAATCACGCTGGCGGGAATCACTATCTCTGGCTGCTTTTGCTGGGCCAGGCCATGCTGCATGGCCCACAGGGCGGCAGCATGCACAACAACCACAGCACCAGCAACTGCCATATTGCGGCTCGCGCCGCTGGCAGGTGCAAATCGATCAGACTGGGACATAAGGGCGAGAAGAGCAACCAGCGCAGGCTGGAATCAGAAAGGAAAAGCGCTGGTCAACCGGCAATAGCTGGCAGAGGAAACAGGGCACGCAGACGGGATCGCATCATTCACGCAGGATCCACCAGGTGCATACCATCACCAGAATCAGGCTGCCGAAGACGGCTGAGACAACGGAGAGGTGGGCCATGCTTTGCTTTCCAGAATATTGGTGGCAAGCTGAACCGTCTGCACCGACACGCAGGATTGCGCTTCGTTGTGGATGGCCGCGATCGGATGGCTTGCACTGCACTGGGCGACGACATCGCGTGCGCAGCCTTCGCAGCGCCCGCATTGTGTGGCAACACCCAATTCAAACTGGATTTCGTCAAAGCTCATCCCCGCATGCGCGTGGCGTGCTATTTCTCGGTCAGAAACCCGGCGGCATACACAGACGATCATGGCTACAGGCAGTTGTTGCTGGCTATTGATGTAATAGGCGGAGTATAAATGAGAATCCATCGCATTTGCAATGCATGCCGCCAAATTACGCACAATCAGCAAGTGGTTAAGAGCCCGGACCCGATCTGATCGAGGCTGGCGCAGCCGGTCTGGGCCATGGCAAGCTCCAGCTCGGCGCGCAGCAGATACAGCATATGGGCCACGCCCAGCATGCCGGCCACTGCCAGGGCATGCATCTGGGGCCGGCCCAGCAGCACGGCGCTGGCACCCAGCGCGATGGCTTTGAGCACATCGGTGCCCTGGCGCACGCCGCCATCCATCAGCAGCGGGACATGGGCAGGCGTGGCCGCGCGTATGGCAGCGAGCACTTCCAGGGCGGAGACGGCGGTGTCCAGCACGCGCCCGCCATGGTTGGAGATCACGATGGCATCGGCCCCCAGTTCCACGGCTTGCGTGGCGGCGCGGGCCGAGAGCAGACCTTTGACGATCAGCGGCAGCCGGGTTTGCTGACGCAGCCAGACCAGGTCGTCCCAGGTGGGTGCGCTTCGGGCCAGCTCGGAGCCGAACAGAATGTGCTCGCTCATCAGGTCGCCCGTCTGGCGCTGCTGGGGCATGCCGCGCAGATTGACGGCCTCCACGCCTGGTGGCAGCGGGTAGCTGGAGCGTTTGATATGGGCGTCCACCGTCCAGACCAGCGCCTGATAACCGGCATCTTCGGCGCGGCGAATCAGCTGCAGCGTGTGCTCGCGCGCTGGCTGCTGGTAGAGCTGGAACCAGAGCGGGCCGCTGCGTCCCAGCTCCTGGGCTGCGGCTTGCGCGGCCTGGGCAATTGCTTCCAGGGTGCAACTGGACAGGGTACTGACCACCATGCCGGTGCGCATGGCCATGGCCGCGCGTGCCGTTGCGAGTTCGCCTTCGGGATGCGCCAGCTGTTGATAGGCAACAGGTGCCAGCAGCAACGGCCAGTCCAGACTCCGGCCCAGCAGGCTTTGCCGCGTATGGGCGCCGGACAGATCGGCCAGTGGCTCCGGGCAGAGGCGAAAGCGGTCAAACGCCTGGCGGTTATGAGCCAGCGTCAGCCCCTGATCGGCGCCGCTTTCAATATGCGCCCAGGCGTGGACTTCCATATGCTCGCGCGCCAGCCGGGTGTAGTCCGCCAGGGAGCCTGTCTGCGCGGAAATCTGCGTCAGTGGCGGTTTGACGGGCTGGCCTGCGGCATTCAAACGTTCAACAGTCATAAATCAAGCCGGTTAGATTGGGGCGAGGCAGCAAAGCAGGCATGGAGCAAGGGGAGACAGCCAGCATGGGCTGCCCCAGCATGGGCTGCCTCGGCAAGGGCTGCCGTCTCCCCGGGGCTAGCTTTCAGACCACATGCGCAGGAGATTGTGATACGTGCCAGACAGTGCGGCGACGCGTGGGTGTTCGGGCTGCTCCTGGGTGAGCTGCTGAATGCTCTGGTCCAGATCGAACAGCAGACGGCGCTGCTCCGCCGACTTGACCAGGCTGTGCGTCCAGAAGAACGAGGCATAGCGTGTGCCGCGTGTGACGGGGTTGACTCGGTGCAGGCTGGTGCCGGGGTAGACGATGGCGTCGCCCGCTGCCAGCTTCACGCTTTGCTGGCCGAAAGTGTCTTCCACGATCAACTCGCCGCCCTCGTATTCCTCGGGGTTGCTGAAGAAGACCGTGGTGGAGACATCGGTTCTGACCTTGATGGCGGTACCTGGAATGGTGAAGAACGCGTTGTCGATATGGTTGCCATAGGTGCCTCCGCCCTCATAGCGATTGAAGCGCGGCGGCAGGACCTTGAGCGGCAGGGCCGCCGACATGAACAGCGGGTTGCGGCCCAGCCGGTCCAGGATCAGATCACCTATCTGCTGGCCGGTCTTGCTGTCCAGCGGTAGCTGCAGATTGCTCTTGACCTGAGCGGCCACATGGCCGGCCGTGGCCTTGCCGTCCTGCCAGCTGGCAGCTTCCAGCGCCTGGCGGCAGTGGCGGACTTCATCGGGTGTGAGCAGGGCGGGTATGCGTAGCAGCATGGGGCGGTATCTGGCGGTTGGTGATCCTAGTCTCTCATTAACCATAGCTGCTTACGCTTGCTGCATATTGTTTTCAATATCTTTTCATATTGAAATCATTGAAAAGCAAGCGTAACAAGCTATTGTTTTAAGAGCAATGATCCTGCATTCTGAAACAGTATCCAGGCAGTGTGCACGTAAAAAGCCCCGCTGGCATCCGGGGCCTGCGGGGCTTGGAGTGATGGTTTGCAGCAAGCCTGCGCCAGATCAAGCGCAGGCTGAGCTTGCATCAGTACGTGAACTTGAGCGAAGCCACTGCAGAGCGGCCGGCGCCCATGTTGGCGTAATGAGGCGAGCGCACGCCGGTGTAGTAGACCTTGTTGCCCAGGTTGTAGACATTCAGCTGGAAGGTCAGGTTCTTGTCGATCTGATAGGCCATCATCGCGTCGTAGCGGGCATAGCCGGAAGCGCCCTTGGTCACGATGCCATTGTCCACGGAGGACTTGATATATGCGGCACTGACATCGCTTTGGGCATAGATGCCCAGACCCAGAGTCAGCTTGGCCATGGGCTTGTAGCTGGTCCACAGGCTGAAGCTGTGCTTGGGCGTGTTGTAGAAGGGCTGGCCGTTGCGAACATCGTCCTTGCCCATGTTCTTGAATTCGCTATCCATAAAGGTATAGCCGCCGAACACGCTCAGATTGGACAGGATCTGACCGGTAAAGCCCAGTTCGATGCCATTGACTTCCTTGTTGCCACCCATGTACGTGCCGGTTGCATCGCTGATGCGCACATTGGTCACTTCATTGCGGAAGACTGCGGCAGTCAGGTTCAGCTTCTTGTCCAGCAGGTCCCATTTGGTGCCCAGCTCGATGGACTTGGTCTTTTCCGGCTTCAGGCTGATCAGCGCATCTGTGGTCGTGGTCAGGTCCTCGCTGCCGTTGCCAAGAGTCGAGCCACCGGGACGCGAAGAGGTGCCGATATTGGCGTAGATGCTGCCATTGGATGCGGGCTTGTAGACCAGGCCCAACTGGTAGTTGAACATCGTATCGCTGCGGCTCAGGTCATACGCAGGGTAGGCGCTGGCGCCACGGCCGCCAGCGGGGCCGGAAGCATTCAGCTTGTAGTGGTCCACGCGCAGACCGGCATTCACCAGCCATTGCTCGTTGAGCTTCAGAGTATCAAAGCCGTAGACGGCAATGGTGTCGATTTTGTTGACGGTGGATTGCGCTGGGAGAGTCAAGGGGACATTCCAGGCTGCATTGGCGCCGCTGGGGTTGCTCAAGGTGGTGCACCAGGGGTCGGACACCGAGGTGCACACACCGGTGCCGCTCTGGATGGCGCCGGAGCTGCCATCGGCTTTCTCCTTGGACAGCTCCAGGCCGAAGGCATAGCTGTGGCCGATGGAGCCGGTCTGCTCCTTGCCAGTGAACTCGGTCACGTTCTGCAGCGTGGTGGTGTCATAGACACGATAGTTGCCACGGCGCCAGACATAGCCATTGAGGGCATTGCCCTTGGAGTCGTCGGGCTGGGTCCAGATATAGTCCTGCTTGGTCTTGCTGTAGCGCAGGCTGTTGCGGATCTTGTTGGTGTCGGTGAACTTGTGCGTGACCGAGGCCGTGAACAGATCGCTCTTTTCCTTCTCGTAGTCACGGTTGTTCAGACCATACCAGTTGTCGCGGCTGTTGCCGTAAGTGGGGCGAATCTTGGAGCCACCGGGCAGTTGCGTTGCGTTGGTTGAACCGGCTGCGTTGACACCATTGCTATACAGATAAGGCACTCCCCCATCGGGTGTGTTGTTGGTCTGCAGATGCTGCCAGGACAGCGTCACTTCTGTGGGGGTGCCCAGACCGAAAGTCACGGTGGGGGCAATACCCCAGCGCTTGTTGTCGGGACCGTTGCGGCCGGGAACATCGGCGCTGTGGCCCATGGCGTTCAGACGCAAAGCCGTGGTGTCGTTGATCTTGCGGTTGATGTCCAGCGTGCCGCGCAGATAGTTGTCGGTGCCCAGCCCCACATCGCCAGAGATGAAATTCTCGTTCTTGGCCTTCTTGGTGGTGATGTTGATGGAGCCACCTGCGCCGCCGCGACCGGCGTAGGCCGAGTCCGCGCCCTTGATGACTTCCACGGCTTCGACGTTGAACAGTTCACGGGTGCCGGAGGCGATGTCACGCATGCCGTCCACAAAGGTGCTGGACTGGGCGTCCATGCCGCGGATGAATGGCTGATCGCCTGTGGGGTTGCCGCCTTCGCCGTTGCCGAAGGTGATGCCGGGGGTGGAGCGCAGGGCATCCTGCAGGCTGGTGGCGCCGGTCTGCTTGATGATCTCTTCATTGATGACCTGAACGGTCTTGGGCGTGTCCAGCAAAGGGGCGGTGAACTTGCCTTGAGGGCTTGCTTCGGTCTTGAAGCTGGCGTCGGCAGCGGCTTCCACATTCACAGTGGACAAGGTGGTTTCCTGCTGAGCCATCGCGCTGGCGCCAATCAGGCACAGGCCTGCGGCAATCACGATTTGCTTGAGCTCGCAGCGCAAGCCGTTGGAGTCGGTCGGGGTCAGATGGTTGTTGGACATGCTTTTGATGAAGAGTCGATTTTTGAAAAAGCGTGCGAATTCTAGGTGATATTGATAATAATTCTCGATACCATTCAATAATGGGGCCCGGTAATCTACGTTTTGTTGCAGTACGGCAACAGACGGGCTGTCTGGATAGGCGGTGCGGGTTCTGCCAACCTGGGTCGCTACGAGTTTTCGGGATGGCGTAAACGTCCTTGCGATGGGTGGGTGCTTTGTTTACGTCAAGTAAAGTAAATAAAAGTGAGATGCATTTAGAATTTTGCGCAACTAGAATGCCGCCTTGCTGTGCAAGCAAGGCCGGGCCTTGTGGCGCTATGTCCCAAAGGTCGGCTCGGCCCGGCGGCGATGCAATCCCAGAAAGTTCTGAATGACCGCGGCTTCCTCCAACGCCCCGCAGCGGGCGTATTGGCTCAAAAAATTACATGAATGGCACTGGATCAGCTCCGCCATCTGCCTGATCGGCATGCTGCTGTTTGCCGTGACGGGATTTACCTTGAATCACGCCGGGCAGATCGAGTCCAAGCCCAAGGTCGAGTCGCGTGATGCGCAACTGCCCCCGGATCTGCTCGAAAAACTGCAGCAAGCCCAGAAGCAGGGCGTGGAAGCGGCGGACAAGAATGCCGTGAGCCTGCCTGCCGAGGTGGATGGCTGGCTGGCTCAGCAGATCAAGGTCAGCGCCAAGGGTTTTGCCGTGGAGTGGAGCGAAGACGAGGCCTATGTGCCCATGCCGCGCCCGGGCGGCGATGCCTGGCTGCGTGTGGACCTGAAGGAGGGCTCGGTCGAGTACGAGAAGACCGATCGGGGCTGGATCTCCTACCTCAACGATTTGCACAAGGGGCGCAATACGGGCGGAGCCTGGAGCCTGTTCATAGATGTCTTTGCGATTGGCTGTCTGGTGTTCTGCATCACGGGTCTGCTGATCCTGAAGATGCATGCGCAGCGCCGGCCCATGACCTGGCCCATGGTGGGCCTGGGTCTGGTGCTGCCTGCCCTGCTGGTGTTGCTGCTCGTGCACTGAGCCCAAGAATTTTGTGAAGGAAGAAAAAATGGCGAAGCGGATTTTCAAGACCACGGTGGCGCTGAGCGCCGTGGTGGGCCTGCCGGCAATCGCGGGCGGTATGAATGTGGCAGTGACCGTGCCCCAGTTGCAGGTGGCCGAATACCACAAGCCCTATGTTGCCGTGTGGCTGGAAAAGGCCGATGGCGGTGTGGCTGCCAATCTGTCCGTCTGGTACGACGCAAAGATGAAGAATGCCGAGGGCACCAAGTGGCTCAAGGACATGCGCCAGTGGTGGCGTCGTACCGGCCGCGAGCTGAGCTTTCCCATCGACGGCGTGACCCAGCCGACCAAGCCCGTGGGCACCCATGCGCTGTCTTTTGCCGAAGGCAAGAACCCGCTGCCCCAACTGGCTCCCGGCCAATACAAGCTGATGGTGGAAGCCGCGCGTGAAGTCGGCGGCCGCGAGCTGGTATCCATTCCCTTCGAGTGGCCCGTCAAGCAGGCCACCAGCCTGAGCGCCAATGGCAGCACCGAGCTGGGCGCGATCAAGCTGGAATTGAAGCCTTGATCTTGATTCTCACCCCCTGAGCGGCTTTGCCTAGGCGGCCCCGTCGCTTCCCCCTCTCTCGCTTCGCGGGAGGGGGACGACACCCTTGGTGCGGGGCGGCCCTTCCTTGGTGTCTCTTGCCTGCGTAGCGCCAGTTTTAGGGTGTTGCTTGGCCGTCACACCTCTCTCTTTTGATTTGTCACCCTTTTTGTTCTCAAGGACCCGATATGAAGTTCAAAACACGTGCTCTCGCTGCAGCCGCTCTGGCACTGACCGTACTGGGCGCCCAGGCGCATGATCTGTGGTTCAAGCCTTCCAGCACCGTGCTGTCCAAGTCCGACTGGGTCACAGTGGATGCCGCCGTGTCCAACGATGTGTTCTTCTTCAATCACCGCCCGCTGGGTCTGGAAGCCGTCAAGGTGACCGCACCCGATGGCGCAGCCGTGGAAATGAAGAATGTCGCCAAGGGCGAGTTGCGCAGCATGTTCGACTTCAAGCCAGAAAAGACCGGCACCTACCGCGTCACCATGCTGATGACCGGCGTGATGGGCGGCTACAAGGATGCCAACGGTCAGCCCAAGCGCCTGCGCGGCTCGGTGGAAGAAGTGCTCAAGCAGATTCCTGCCGATGCCAAGGAAGTGCGCGTGACCGAGAATCTGCGCCGCATGGAGACCTTTGTGTCTCTGGGCAAGCCCTCGGCGCTGGCGCTGACCGGCAAGGGCCTGGAGCTCAAGCCCGTGACCCACCCCAATGACCTGGTGGCCAGCGAAGAGGCGACCTTCGAATTCCAGATCGACGGCAAGCCCGCTGCGGATCTGGAGCTGGAGCTGGTGGCCGACGGCATTCGCTACCGCGACGGTGTGGACGCCATGAAGCTCAAGACCGATGCCAAGGGCCAGGTCAAGATCAAGTTCCCCCGCGCAGGCCTGTTCTGGCTGAACGCCGATGCCACGGACAAGAAGACCAGCATTGCCAAGGCCACAGAGCGCCGCCTGGGTTATATCGCTACTCTGGAAGTCCTGCCTTAAGCGTTGGCGCTTGATGGACTGAATACGCGCCCGCTTCGGGCGCGTCGTTGTTTTCGCTGCTGTTTTCGCCTTTGTCTGGATGCCCATGCCCACACCCCCCCGCGTACGCTTCGACGCCAGCCTCTGGCAACTGCCCTCGTCGGCGGCACAGGGTCAGGCTCGCGCTCGGATGCCGGCGCTGGACTTTGGCGTGCAGCGCTGGAGACCTGCAAGCCTGCAGCATCAGCAGGACGGGCGTATTCATCTTCTGTCCGGCCAGACCATGGGCACGCACTGGTCGCTGCGCCTGGCCAACCCGGATTACCTGCCCACGGAGCCGGTGCAGGCCCTGCTGGAGCGGGTGTTTGATGATGTCATCGCTCAGATGAGCAACTGGGAAGCGGATTCGCTGATCACCCGGTTCAATCGTTCAAGACCCGGCCAAACGCATGTAGTGCCGGCGGAGTTTGCCCAGGTTCTGGAGGCTGCCTTGCACTGGGCCAGGCTATCCGGCGCGGCCCTGGATCCCGCCATGGGGGCGCTGGTCTCGCTGTGGGGGTTCGGGCCGCGTCAGAACCCGCTGCAGCCGCATTCAGGGCAGGCACCTGCCGGCGAGGAGATCGAGCGTTTGCTGAAGGCCAGCGGCCACGGCCATCTGCGCTGGAATGCGCAAACCCGGCAGTTGCAGCAGTCCGGAGGCCTGGAGCTGGATTTTTGCGGCATTGCCAAGGGCTTTGCCGTGGATTGGGCTGTGCGCAAGCTGCAGGCCGCAGGCTGGGCGGCGGGCATGTTCGAAATTGGCGGTGAGCTGCGCAGCTGGGGGCAGCGCCCAGATGGGCGGCCCTGGCGGGTGCAGCTGGGCACGGGTGGTTCTGCAGAGGCTGAGTCGCTGGTCGTCGCCTGCAGGGAGGGTGCTTTTGCCACCTCGGGCGATTTCTGGCATCAGTTCACGCAGGCCGGCAGGCGCTATTCGCACACGCTGGATCCGCGCACGGGCTGGCCGGTGACGCATGATCTGGCCAGCGTGACCGTGTTCCATGAGGAATGCATGCATGCCGATGCGCTGGCCACCGTGCTCACGGTGCTGGGTCCGCTGCAAGGCATGGACTTTGCCCGTGAACATGAGATTGCAGCCGTGCTCACATCGCATCTCGCATCCGATGGCAATGAGGCCCGCAGACAGGTGCTCAAGACACCGGCCTGGATCAACCAATTTGAGGCATGACAGTGGAATGGATTTTGACGCCCGAGCGCATCTATGGGGCTATGGGTTTGGTCGCGGCCTATGCAGGCATGTGCTGGGGTATTGGCACCAAGGTGCGAAAGCAGCGCCTGGCCGAGGAGGCCGAGAACAACGTCTCGCAAGGCGATGCTGCTGCGCCTGCCGTCCTGGTCGCCTATGCCAGCCAGACGGGGCAGGCCGAGGCTCTGGCCCGGGCCACGGTCCAGATGCTGGTCGATGGCGGTCTGCAGGTGCGTCTTTTGCCCGTCGAGAAGCTGACGACCGAGCTGCTGCAGCAATATGCACACAGCCTGTGGCTGCTGTCCACCACGGGCGAGGGCGATGCACCCGACCATGCGCTGGGCTTTGTGCAGCAGCTCATGGCCACGCAGCCTGCGCTGACCCGGCACCAAAGCCTGGTGCTCGCGCTGGGTGATCGTGAATACCAGGAGTTCTGTGCGTTTGGTGTGCAAGTGCACGAGTGGCTGCAGACCAGCGGCGCGCGCAGCGATCTGGTCTGCGTGGACAATATGGATGCTTCGAGCTTGCAGAGCTGGCAGACCCAGGTCGGGCAGATAAGGCAGAGCCTGCTGGGCGAGTCTGCGCCAGCCCAGGAGCTGGATTCGGACTGGTTACAGGCGCCGGCCAGCATACCTTTTGTGCTCAGTCGGCGGCGTTTGCTCAATCCCGGCAGCCAGGGCGGGGCGCTGTACCTGCTGGAGTGGACGCCGCAGTCCGGCGAGCTGCCGCAGTGGGAGTCGGGTGATCTGGTGTCTCTGTGCGTGCCTGCCGACCCCGAGCGTGCGCGCGACTATTCGATCGCCTCGATCACGGCCGATGGCAGCCTGCAACTGCTGGTGCGACAGAGCACGCGTGCCGATGGTTCGCCGGGCCTTGCGTCGCACTGGCTGTGCTGCGACATGGCCGAGGGGGATGTACTGCCGCTGACCCTGCGCGAGCACCGAGGCTTCCGGCTCGGTGACAACGCCGGGCGGCCGCTGATTCTGATCGGCAATGGCTCGGGCCTGGCGGGTCTGCTCAGCCATATCAAGGCGCGTGTGCAGCAAGAGCTTGGTGATCAATGGCTGTTGTTCGGAGAGCGCAGCCCACAGCATGACGCGCTATTTGCCGATCAACTGGGCGCATGGCTCAGGCAAGGTCGACTGGCACGGCTGGATCAGGCCTGGTCGCGCAACGGCAAGGATTCGCGCTATGTGCAGGATTTGCTGCGCAGCCATGCAGAGCAAGTCCGGCAATGGGTGGAGCGTGGCGCGGCCATCTATGTCTGCGGCAGCCTGAACGGCATGGGCCAAGGCGTGCATTTGACGCTGCAGGCCATTTTGGGCGAGGCCAAGGTGGCCGAGCTGTTGGGCTCGGGCCGCTACCGGCGCGATGTGTATTGAAAAAGCCCAAGACTACCTTTGCCCGTTGCTGTGCAGGGTGGCTTCACGCCGGACTCAATCGCAAGCACTCGGCTTGCCTGGCGGTATCAGCCGTTCGGCCAGAGAGGGCCTCGTCTCAGAAACGCAAAAAGCTGGCTCAGGCCAGCTTTTTTGTGGTCAGCGCAAGCGCAGTGCTTACTTGACGTGCTTGCCGATCAGGCCGGCCATCTCGAACATGGAGACTTGGGGCTTGCCGAAGACTTCCTTGAGCTTGGCATCAGCGTTGATCATGCGCTTGTTGGCAGCGTCTTGCAGGTTGTTGGCCTTGATGTAGACCCACAGCTTGCTGATGATTTCAGTGCGGGGCAGGGGATCCTTGCCAACCACGGCAGCCAGAGCGGCGCTGGGGGTCAGAGGTTTCATGAAGGCAGCGTTGGGAGTGCGCTTCTTAGCGGCGGGAGCTGCTGCCGGTGCTGCAGCGGGTGCCTTCTTTGCAGTTGCCATATTGCTTATTCCTAATTGGGTAGTGGACTTATCACCAGCGAAATACAGCTGCAATCCACTGGCTGAGTCTGATGCTAATGGCAAAAAATCGCTCTTCCAAGCTAGTGGGCTGTTTTTTTGCCTCGATTTGTTGCTCTCAGGCCCTTTAGTGGCCGTTTTCACGAGTTTTTCCTCGAGAGTGTTGTGAAAAAGTTGCTCTCTGTGCGTGTCCGATGGTGCTTGTGCTATGTCCGGTGCTCAGGGCAAGATGCGGGAGACTTGGTTCTGTGGAGATTTTCATGAGCGATTCCTCGGCTTCTCTTGGCTTCAGCACCTGCGATTTGTGCGATGCGCATATCAGCGATGACAGCAGCGATTTCCGCGTGCTGCCGCCCGTGTTCCACAGCTATGGCGGGCAGGTCAGCTTTATGGGGGAGGTCTGCACTGTGCAGTGTCTGGACGACAACAGCCTGGTGCGAGCGGCGCTGGCCGAGCCGGGAGGTGGCCGTGTGCTGGTGGTCGATGGCGGCGGCTCGCTGCGCCGGGCACTTGTGGGAGGTAATGTGGCGGCCTCGGCGGCCCAGAACGGCTGGGCCGGGGTGCTTGTCTATGGCTGCGTGCGCGACGTGGCCGAGCTGAAATCCACGCCCGTGGGTCTGTATGCGCTGGCGCTCAACCCCATGCCTACCGTCAAGCAAGGGCAGGGACTGCGCGATGTCTATGTGCAGATCGCAGGACTGTGGGTTCGCCCGGGCGACTGGCTGTATGCCGACGCCGATGGCATTGTGCTGAGCCGCCGCAACCTGCTTTCCTGATTGAAATCGATGGCGCCTAGCGCCTGATCTGCAATGAACCGGGCCAGGTTGCAATCACAACGCTGGTCAGGGCTATGCCGAAGGCCAGCAATTGCATGCTGCCGATGCGCTCGCCCAGGGCCAGCGTACCCACCACGGCGGCGCTGATGGGCAGCAGCACGGTAAAAATTCCGGCTCGCGATGCGGGCACGGCGCGCAGCCCCGTCATCCACAGCCACACCGTCCAGACACAGGCGGCTAGGGCGTAAAACAGCAGCAGGCCCCATGCGGGCACCGAAACCCGGGAAAAATCAAACTGCCAGGCCAGATAGAGCCCGGCGGGCGTGGAAAGCACGAACCCCCAGAGATTGATCAGCGCCGTAATGCGCTTGGGGCTCACGCTGGCGGTGAGCTTTTTGCCGATCACGGCATATGCGGCCTCGCACAGCACGGCGGCAATGAGCAGCAACTGACCCAGGCCTTGCTGAGGATGTGCGGCAAGGCTGGCGCTTTCGGTCTTGCTCAAGGCATTCAGCCCTATGCCGGCCACGGCGAAAACAATGGCTGTCCATGTGCGCGCGCCAACGGCTTCGCGCAGAAAAAGCCAGCTCAGGATGGCGACTGCGGCTGGAATTGCGGCCATGGTCACGCCCGCCGTGACCGCACTGGTCAAGGCCACGCCGCTGATCATGCACAGCGTGAAAAGGAAATTGCCGAAGAAGGACTCAAAAAACAGCAGCCACTTGGTCTGCCTGGTCAGAGTTGTCTCGTGTGCTGGTGGCCTGAGCCAGCCCAGCATGGCCACTGCACCGATGCCAAAGCGCAGCCAGGCCAGCAGCATGACCGGAAAGATGGCAGCCAGAGGCTTGGACAGAGCTACATAGCTCCCTACCAAAGACATGCTGAGCGCCAGGCAGAGATAGGCGATGGGGCGACTGGGCGTGTGCATGGCGTGGCGAAATGGATGTCAATTGCAAGGGAAGGTGATGCAAAGCAGTGTGGCAGGGCATGTGGCATGCATTTGACCCAGGGGAAGGAACTGTTGTTTTTTGGTTCTCGCCGCCTCGGGCACTGTGTCTTTGTCGTGTCACCTGTTTTTGTTCAAGTGACTTGGCCTGTCTCGTGCCGGGTAAATGAGCAGATCAGGGGCGGTGCCGGGGACTTTTTTCGTACTGCGTTTAAAGGATGCGGACTCAGTGGGCCGTGCTTGCGCAAATTTTTCATGAAGCAAGAATTCAATTTCGTATTATGAAAAATAGAAATGTTGCGCTGCCGCAAAATTTCTCAATACGAGAAATGCGTTTTCTCATTGTGAAAATTAAAAATAAGTTGTTGATTTTATTGTTTATAAATTTCAGTCTTTTATAAGACATAAGACCATGTGGAAGAACGTCACAGACATAAAGTAGATCCCAAGGACGAACACCAATTCATCTTGTTTTAACCGCTAAGGAGTGCACCATGCCCCAATCCCTGACTCAGCAACTGAGCCGTGAACAGCAAATCGCAGCCCTCGAAAAAGACTGGGCACAAAACCCCCGCTGGAAGAGCGTGAAGCGCGGTTACAGCGCTGCCGATGTGGTGCGTCTGCGTGGCAGCCTGCAGCCTGAGTACACACTGGCCCAGCGCGGCGCCGAGGTGCTGTGGGACAAGATCAACGGCAGCTCGAAGAAGGGCTATGTGAATGCCTTCGGCGCTATCTCTGCAGGCCAGGCCATGCAGCAGGCCAAGGCCGGTCTGGAAGCCGTGTACCTGTCGGGCTGGCAAGTGGCCGCCGACGGCAACACCTCCGAGACCATGTACCCCGACCAGTCGCTGTACGCCTATGACTCCGTGCCCACCATGGTGCGCCGTATCAACAATACCTTCAAGCGCGCCGATGAAATCCAATGGGGCAAGGGCATCAACCCCGGCGACAAGGAATTCATCGACTACTTCCTGCCCATCGTGGCTGATGCGGAAGCCGGCTTTGGTGGCGTGCTCAACGCGTTCGAGCTGATGAAGAACATGATTCAGGCAGGTGCTGCCGGCGTGCACTTTGAAGACCAGTTGGCTGCTGTCAAGAAGTGCGGCCACATGGGCGGCAAGGTGCTGGTACCCACCCGCGAAGCGGTCGAGAAGCTGATTGCCGCCCGTTTTGCAGCCGATGTGATGGGCGTGCCCACCATTGTGCTGGCCCGTACCGATGCCGAAGCGGCCAACCTGATCACCAGCAACCATGACGAGAACGACATCCCGTTCCTGACTGGCGAGCGTACTCAGGAAGGCTTCTACCGTGTCAAGAACGGTCTGGAGCAATCCATCAGCCGCGGCGTGGCCTACGCTCCCTATGCGGATCTGGTGTGGTGCGAAACCGGCGTGCCCGATATCGGCTTTGCCCGCGAATTCGCCCAGGCCGTGCACGCAGCCTGCCCAGGCAAGCTGCTGAGCTACAACTGCTCGCCTTCGTTCAACTGGAAGAAGAACCTCAACGACAGCCAGATCGCTTCCTTCCAGGAAGACCTGTCCGCACTGGGTTACAAGTTCCAGTTCATCACGCTGGCCGGCATTCACAGCAACTGGTACAACACCTTCAAGTTTGCTCACGAGTACGCTCGCGGCGAGGGCATGAAGCACTACGTGGAAATGATCCAGGAGCCCGAATTCGCGGCACGTGACAAGGGCTACACCTTTGTCTCGCACCAGCAGGAAGTGGGCGCAGGTTACTTCGACGACGTGACCACCGTGATCCAGGGTGGCTCTTCCAGCGTCAAGGCGCTGACCGGTTCCACCGAGGAAGAGCAGTTCCATTGAGTCGCGTTGAATCGTGATTCTGTCTAGGTAGAAAAAGTGGGGTTATGCGCCCGGGGCGAAAGTCTCGGGCGCTTTTTTGTTTGCCGGGTTAAAATGGCGCGACTTCAATTCACAAGGGCGAGAAAGGCATCAACGGTTATGACACCGCGAACTACATCGGAGATGTACTTCAGCTGCTGATGGCAGCTGGCGGTTCGCGCCTGCCCGAGATTTCTCGACACCCTCATCAAAGCGCGGACTGGTTCCGCGCTTTTTGCTTTCAGGCAACTCCAAAGCTCTGGCGCTGGCCCTCCCCCACACAAATTTGGTTTGACAAGGAATTTCATGATCAACATCACGCTCCCCGATGGCTCCAAGCGCGAATATCCGGGCCCGGTTTCGGTCGCTGAGGTCGCTGCTTCGATCGGCTCCGGCCTGGCCAAGGCGGCACTTGCCGGCAAGATCAACGGCAAGGTCGTGGACACCAGCTTTGTGATCGAGCAGGATTCGCCGCTGTCCATCATCACCGCCAAGGATGCCGATGGTCTGGAGGTGATCCGCCACTCCACCGCTCACTTGCTGGCCTATGCCGTCAAGGAGCTGTTTCCCGATGCCCAGGTCACCATCGGCCCTGTGATCGAAAACGGCTTCTACTACGACTTCTCGTACAAGCGCCCCTTCACTCCCGAAGATCTGGCTGCCATCGAAAAGAAGATGACCGAGCTGGCCAACAAGGACGAGCAGGTGGTGCGCCGCGTGCTGCCGCGCGACGAGGCCGTGCAGTACTTCAAGGGCATCGGCGAAGCCTACAAGGCCGAGATCATTGCCTCCATCCCCAGCAACGAGGATGTGAGCCTGTACCGCGAAGGCGCTTTCGAGGATTTGTGCCGTGGCCCTCACGTGCCCAGCACCGGCAAGCTCAAGCACTTCAAGCTGATGAAGGTGGCCGGTGCCTACTGGCGTGGCGACCACCGCAACGAGATGCTGCAGCGCATCTACGGCACCGCCTGGGCGACCAAGGACGAGCTCAAGGACTATCTGTTCCGCCTGGAAGAAGCCGAAAAGCGCGATCACCGCAAGCTGGGCCGCGAGCTGGATCTGTTCCACATCGATGAGCATTCGCCCGGCACCGTGTTCTGGCACCCCAAGGGCTGGGCAGTCTGGCAACAGGTCGAGCAGTACATGCGCCGCGTCTATCAGGACAACGGCTACCAGGAAGTCAAGGCTCCGCAGATTCTGGACAAGGGCCTGTGGGAGAAGACCGGCCACTGGGACAAGTACCGCGAAAACATGTTCACCACCGATTCGGAAAAGCGTGAATATGCCCTCAAGCCCATGAACTGCCCGGGCCACATCATCATCTTCAAGCAAGGCATCAAGAGCTATCGCGATCTGCCGCTGCGCTTTGGCGAGTTCGGCAACTGCCATCGCAACGAGCCCACCGGTTCGCTGCACGGCATCATGCGCGTGCGTGCCTTCACTCAGGACGATGGTCACATCTTCTGTACCGAAGACCAGATCCAGGCCGAGGTGACGGCCTTCACTTCGCTGCTGCAGAAGGTGTATGCCGACTTCGGTTTCACCAATATTTTGTATCGCCTGTCGACCCGTCCCGAGAAGCGCATCGGCACCGATGAAGCCTGGGACAAGGCCGAGAACGCGCTGGCCGAAGGTCTGCGTGCATCGGGTTGCGAGTTCGAGTATCTGCCGGGCGAGGGCGCGTTCTACGGCCCGAAGATCGAGTACACCCTGAAGGATGCACTGGGCCGCGAATGGCAGTGCGGCACCATCCAGGTGGACCCGAACATGCCCGAGCGTCTCGATGCGGAATTCGTGGGCGAGGATGGCGAGCGCCATCGTCCCATCATGCTGCACCGCGCGATTCTGGGTTCGCTCGAGCGTTTCATCGGCATTTTGGTCGAGCATCACTCGGGCGCGCTGCCTGCCTGGCTGGCTCCCGTGCAGGCTGCCGTGCTCAATATCACGGACGCTCAGGCCGACTATGCGCAGGAAGTTGCGCAGAAGCTGCAAAAAGCATTGCCGAATCAAAGCCTTAGGGTAGTGACAGATCTGCGCAATGAAAAGATTACGTATAAAATACGCGAGCATTCCATGCAGAAGCTGCCCTACATCCTTGTCGCAGGCGACAAGGAGAAGGCTGCTGGTGCGGTTGCAGTGCGCGCCCGGGGTAACAAAGACCTCGGTGTGATGTCGGTTGATGCATTCATTGAATTGCTCGCCAAAGACATCACGGCCAAGGCCTGAAGCAGATTAATTTTTGTGGCGGGCCGGTCAGCGTGCAAGGCACGCTAGCCGGCTACGCTGTTGTAGCCATTTCAATCCAAGGGTGAAAACCATAGCTACTGAATTTCGCGATCGGCGCCACCGTGAAGAGCGCAAGCATCGACTGAACCGAGAAATCATGGCGCCTGAAGTGCGTCTGTCTGGTCCTGACAACGAGCCTCTGGGCATCGTGCCGCTGCAAGAAGCGCTGCGCATGGCTGGCGAGCTGGATGTCGACCTGGTGGAAATTGCGGCCAACGCATCTCCTCCGGTCTGCCGTTTGATGGATTACGGCAAGTTCAAGTACCAGGAACAGAAGAAGGCTGCTGAAGCCAAGGCCAAGCAGACCGTCATCGAAATCAAGGAAGTGAAGTTCCGCCCTGGTACGGATGATGGTGACTACAACATCAAGCTGCGCAATATCCGCCGTTTCCTGGCGGAGGGCGACAAGTGCAAGATCACGCTGCGTTTCCGCGGCCGTGAAATCACGCACCAGCAGCTGGGTCTGAATCTGCTCAACCGTCTGCGTGACGATCTGGCCGATTCCATCCAGGTGGAGCAGTTCCCCAAGCTGGAAGGCCGTCAGATGATCATGATGGTTGCGCCGGCTCGTGCAGGTGGCAAGAAGCCTGCTGGTGGTGCAAAACCACAAGGTGATGGCGTCGCTGCTGCACCTGAGGCTGCAGATAAGGCATAATTGCGGTTTTGCCTTTCGGGCAAGAGTGGGCTTGGCCCACTTTTGTTTTGTGCGGCAGACAAAGAATTTGCAGGCTTGCCTGCAAGAGTCAGCCCGGCCTGGCCGGACTGACAAACAAGTGCCTCGGAGGCCAGCGAAGTGTGTGCGGGTTGCACACCGCCTTGCGAGCACAAATTCAATAGGAGCATTCACATGCCCAAAATGAAGACCAAGAGCAGCGCGAAGAAGCGTTTTCGCGTTCGTCCCGGTGGTACCGTCAAGCGCGGTCAAGCCTTCAAGCGTCACATCTTGACCAAGAAGACCACGAAGAACAAGCGTCACCTGCGTGGCATTGTCAACGTGCATTCCGGCGATATGGGCTCCATCGCAAAGATGTTGCCTTCCGCAGGCCTGTAATTCACTGACGAACTAGGAGAAAACACATGCCTCGCGTCAAACGTGGTGTAACGGCTCGCGCCCGTCACAAAAAAGTTCTGAATCTGGCCAAGGGTTTCCGCGGTCGCCGTGGTAACGTCTTCCGCGTTGCCAAGCAAGCGGTCATGAAGGCTGGTCAATATGCCTACCGTGACCGTCGTACCAAGAAGCGCGTGTTCCGTCAGCTGTGGATCGCTCGTATCAACGCTGCTGCACGTGAACTGGGTCTGACTTACAGCCAATTCGCCAACGGCCTGAAGAAGGCTGCCATCGAAATCGACCGCAAGATGCTGGCCGATATCGCCGTGCACGACAAGGCTGCTTTTGCAGCTATCGTCGACCAAGTCAAGGCCAAGCTGGCTGCCTGAGGTCACGATCGGTAGTTACTCTTGTAGGACTTTTGCAGACAAGAATCCCCACAGGCATTTGCCGATGGGCGAGCATCTTGCTTGAACTTGATTGCAGAAGTCGTGTCTTGTTCAGTAGCTGCTGATGCACAAACAGCAAGGGCTAGGGCTTGAAAAGGCACTAGCCCTTGTTTATTTTTACAAGTCGATAAAGAGTCGATATGAACGAGTTGGATTCTCTGGTCGAAAGCGCACAGCAACTGTTTGCGCAAGCCCACACCCCCGCTGATCTGGAAAATGCCAAGGCGCAGTTTCTGGGCAAGTCGGGCAAGATGACCGAGCTCATGAAGGGCATGGCGCAGCTTTCCGTCGAAGAGAAAAAGTCGCGCGGTGCCGCCATCAACGTGGCCAAGCAGGCGATCGAAGCGGCCTTGACCGCCCGTCGCAAAGCTTTGGCAGACGCCGAGCTGCAGGCCCATCTGAAGGCTGAGGTGCTGGATGTGACTCTGCCCGGTCGCCGTCGTGGCGCGGGAGGGCTGCACCCCGTCTCCATCACCATGGAGCGTATCGAGGGCATTTTCGGCTCCATGGGCTTTGATGTGGCCCAGGGCCCCGAGATCGAATCCGACTGGTTCAACTTCACGGCGCTGAACACGCCTGAAGACCATCCTGCGCGCTCCATGCACGACACCTTCTATGTCGAAGGCGGCACCCAGCACGCGCCCAATCTGCTGCGCACGCACACCAGCCCCATGCAGGTGCGCCATGCCGTGCAACATGTGAAGAATTACCGCAACGCGCTCGATGCCGGCCAGACCATGCCCGAGATCCGCGTGATTGCCCCCGGCCGCACCTACCGTGTGGACTCGGATGCCACCCACTCGCCCATGTTCCACCAGTGCGAAGGCCTGTGGATCGGCGAGAACGTGAGCTTCAAGGACCTGAAGGTCGTGTTCACCGACTTCTGCAAGACCTTCTTCGAGCAGGATGATCTGGTGCTGCGCTTTCGCCCCAGCTTCTTCCCGTTCACCGAGCCTTCGGCCGAAATCGACATCCAGTTCCAGAGCGGCCCGCTGGCCGGCAAGTGGCTGGAAGTGGCGGGCTCCGGCCAGGTGCACCCCAATGTGGTGCGCAACATGGGACTGGATCCCGAAAAATACATCGGCTTTGCCTTTGGCATGGGCCCCGACCGCCTGACCATGCTGCGTTATGGCGTGAACGACCTGCGCCTGTTCTTCGACGGCGACATCCGTTTTCTGTCGCAGTTTCAGTAATAAAAAAGTGAGCTACTAGCGCATACTATGAAATGATTTCAGATAGTTTTGATGCTGAAATCCATATGCGCCGAGCGCTGATAGCTCATCTTTTTGAGATACGCATGCCCAGCCAGTGGCAGACCGCTTGCGGTGCGACTGGCATGAACGCCAAAGAGTCTGACTATGCAATTTCCTGAATCCTGGTTGCGCGAATACTGCAACCCCAACCTGACCACCCAGCAGCTGGCCGATACCCTGACCATGGCCGGTCTGGAAGTGGAAGAGCTGGATCCTGTGGCGCCTCCCTTCACCGGCATCGTGGTCGGTGAAATCAAGGAAGCCGTGCAGCACCCCGACGCCGATCGCCTGCGCGTATGTAAGGTGGATATTGGCCAGCCCGAGCTGCTGGACATCGTCTGCGGCGCGCCCAATGCGCGTGTGGGCATCCGCATTCCCTGCGCCACCGTGGGCGCAGAGCTGCCTCCCGGTGCCGATGGCAAGCCCTTCAAGATCAAGATCGGCAAGCTGCGCGGCGTGCAGAGCTTTGGCATGCTGTGCTCGGCCAAGGAGCTGGGCATCGACGAAGACGCCAGCGGCCTGCTGGAGTTTCCCGCCGATGCGCCGCTGGGTCAGAACGTGCGCGAGTACCTGAACCTGGACGACACGCTGTTCACGCTGAAGTTGACGCCCAATCTGGCGCACTGCCTGAGCGTCTACGGTGTGGCGCGCGAGCTGTCAGCGTTGACCGGCACGCCTCTGAAAGTCCTGTCCTTCCCCGCTGCGGCCGTGGCCTTGCAGGACAAGCTGCCGGTCAAGATCGAGGCGACCGATCTGTGCGGCCGTTTCTCGGGCCGTATCGTGCGCAATGTCAACACGCAAGTGAAGACGCCCCAGTGGATGGTGGACCGTCTGGCACGCTGCGGCCAGCGCTCGGTCAGCCCTCTGGTGGACATCTCCAACTATGTGATGTTCGAGCTGGGCCGTCCCAGCCATATCTTCGATCTGGACAAGATCAGCGGCGGACTGAATGTGCGCTGGGGCAAGGAGGGCGAAACGCTCAAGCTGCTCAACGGCAACACCATAAAGATCGACGATTTCCTGAAGGTCGGCGTGATTGCCGACGACAAGCAAGTCGAGTCGCTGGCCGGCATCATGGGCGGCGACGCCACGGCCGTGTCCGACGACACGAAGAACATCTACATCGAAGCCGCGTTCTGGTTCCCCAAGGCCGTGGCCGGCCGCTCGCGCCATTTCAACTTCTCGACCGACGCCGGTCACCGTTTCGAGCGCGGCGTGGACCCCGAGTTCACCACCGAGCACATCGAGCGCATCACCGCGCTGGTGCTGGAAATCTGCGGCACGCCCGAGACACAGGTCGGCGCCATGGACGACCACCGGCCCAATATGCCCGCCTCCAAGGCTGTGCAACTGCGCGTGGCGCGTGCGGCCAAGGTCATCGGCATGGCCGTGACGCAGCAGCAATGCCTGGATGCCCTGAACGGCCTGGGTCTGCCGGCCACCGTGGCTTCGGAAGGCGTGATTTCGGTGACTGCTCCTACGTTCCGCTTCGACATCAATCTGGAAGAGGATCTGATCGAAGAAGTGGCCCGCATGATCGGCTACGAAAACCTGCCGACCACCAAGCCGCTGGCCCCGATCTCGCCCAAGCTGCGCGCCGAGAACGAGCGCAGTCCCTATGCCGTGCGCCACGAACTGGCGGGCCTGGGCTACCAGGAAACCATCAACTTCAGCTTTGTCGAAGAAAAGTGGGAACAGGAGCTGGCTGGCAACAACAACGCCATCAAGCTGCTCAACCCCATCGCCAGCCATCTGAGCGTGATGCGCTCGTCCCTGCTGGGCTCGCTCTTGCAGGTGCTCAAGTTCAACGTGGACCGCAAGGCTCAGCGCGTGCGCGTGTTCGAGCTGGGTCGCGTGTTCTTCAAGGACGAGTCCGTGGTCGACTCCGACACCACGGTCAAGGGCTTTTATCAGCCCATGCGCGTGGCGGGTCTCGCCTACGGCGCAGCCGACCAGCTGCAGTGGGGCAGGGCAGAGGCCAAGGTCGACTTCTACGACGTCAAGGGCGATGTGGAGGCGCTGCTGGCCCCGGCCAAGCCCGTCTTCGAGCCTGCCGAACACCCAGCCATGCACCCCGGCCGTTGCGCGCGCGTGCTGCTGGACGGCAAGGCCATCGGCTTTGTTGGTGAACTGCACCCCCAATGGCGCCAGGAATGGGATCTGGCCCAGGCTCCCGTGATGTTCGAGCTCGAGCTCGATGCCGTGCTGGCCCGCGAGGTCCCTGTGTTCAAGCCTGTGGCCAAGCACCAGGCCGTGGAGCGCGACATTGCCGTGGTCGTCAAGGAAGCCGTGACCCACGCCCAGGTGATGGAAGCCGTGCAGCAAGGTGTGCAGGGCGGCATTCTGCGCTCGGCCGTGCTGTTCGACGTATTCCGTCCCAAGAAGCTCAAGGCGGGCGAGGAAGCGGCGCCGGGCAGCCTGGCTCAGGACGAGAAGAGCCTGGCCGTGCGTCTGACGCTGGGCAGTGACACTGCGTCGCTGACCGATGCGGAAATCGACGCGGCCATGCAGGGCACAATTGCGGCTCTGGTTGAACGCGTTGCGGCTCGTCTGCGCTGATATGTTCAATCCACAAGGAGATCGACCCATGGAGCTTGCCGTAGAGAGCATCGACAGCCCCGCGCTGACCAAGGCGCAGCTGGCCGATCTGCTGTTTGACGAAATTGGTCTGAACAAGCGCGAAGCCAAGGACATGGTGGATGCATTTTTCGACCTGATCTCGCAAAAGCTGGTGGACGGCGAAGATGTCAAGCTTTCGGGCTTTGGCAACTTCCAGATCCGCACCAAGGCGCCGCGGCCCGGTCGCAACCCGCGCACCGGCGAGCTGATTCCCATCGCTGCGCGCCGCGTGGTGACCTTCCATGCCAGCAGCAAGCTCAAGGAGCTGATCCAGGGCGAGAGTTCGGGGTCTTAAGCGATTGGCACACGGCGGATGCACTGTCAAGCGGAGCATCGGTCACTGAAGAGCTGACAGTCTTGCGTCGCGCGCGGTGCAAGGTCCTGTCAGCTCTTCGCGCTATATTGCTAGGACTTGCGCAAACAGGAATGCGTAGCGGGCATTTCGCTCGACAGAGCGCCGTGCCTGATCCGGATTTGTGCAAGTCGTGATTGCCTATCTTTCACCCATTCCTTCACTGACCGCTTGCAACCAGCCATGGCTTCATCTTTGCCAGCAATTCCCGCCAAGCGCTATTTCACCATCGGTGAAGTCGCTGATCTTTGCGACGTCAAGCCTCATGTGCTGCGTTACTGGGAGCAGGAGTTTGTGCAGCTCAAGCCCATGAAGCGGCGCGGCAACCGACGCTACTACCAGCATCATGAGGTGTTGATGGTGCGCCGCATCCGCGAGCTGCTCTACGAGCAGGGCTTCACCATCAGCGGCGCACGAAATCGTCTGCGTGAACTGGTGACGGGTCACGGCAGGGCAGTCGAGCAGCAGCCGGCGCTTGTGCATCCGGCCCTGCCCCTGCAGGGGCAAGAGCTGGAGCAAAGCCATCTGCTGGCTTCAATGCTGGAGCAGGGCCGCTCGGAGCCTGCCGGTGCCATGGGCATGGAGGAGGTCAAAGAGGAGCTTTTGCAGATCAGGGCGCTGCTTTCTCTTTGACGTCGAATTTCTGTGTATAATTCAAGTCTTCGGAATGTAGCGCAGCCTGGTAGCGCACTTGCATGGGGTGCAAGGGGTCGCGAGTTCGAATCCCGCCATTCCGACCAATTAGACAAGGGCTTCTGACTATCGAGTCAGAAGCCCTTTTTCTATTTCTGCGGCGATCCGGCGTGAAGTATTTGATGACGACTTCACTGTAGGAGTGGGTCTGATTTCACCCGATTGCGTTAGCTCCAACGGGAATAGCGTGGATGGAAACGGTATTGATTCTTGGTTTCTTTGATATAAGGAAAGAATGAAAAGAATTGCCAATTCCTGGCAAAAATTCGAAGTTCGGCTGGTTTAGTGGTTTTTTGAAACAAATCCTTTCATGCCTTGTGCTAGATTTGCAACTGAATCCATTTGTTTGATGGTGTTGCCAGGAGATCTGCCATCAACGCACGGCTTCGCATGCAAGGTTATGCGTCAAGAACACCGGCCGGAAACCGGAGGCTCCGCCTTGCTATCGTGGAAAGGAAAATCTCCAAATGCGCTGTGTCTAGCCGATAGACGCTCCACAGCCTGTCCGCGCGACTTGTTTGGCCAGGGGATTGGCGATGTCATCCCTTCACCACTGCTAAGTGGTGGCTCGTCAAGCAAAAATAGTGAGTTTTGTCGATCAGTCAACAATCTTGACCTGACCGTCAGTCTCCTGTGCGGTGTTGGCATGACGCCAAAGACTGTGAGCACGAGAGTTACAGAATTCCATTTTGCGAGTTCTGAGGCCGTATGCGATGCCTTTTCGGGCAGCAGCGAGCCGATCCACATTAACAACCAGCGTCCGCGGGAACGATTTGTAGAAGTCGCACCGATTGCTCTCGCCAACTTGTTGGCGGGCTAGGCATCGCATTGCCCGGTCGGAGTCAAACAAGAGGGATAACAATGAAATTCAGTCAGATTGCACAAGTGGTAGCCACTCTGGGTGTGGCCTCGTGGGCCATGGGGGGTATGGCTCAGACGACCATGAATGCGCAACAGGCCAACGAACAAGGCGTCGCACTGCAAAAAGTGGTGGAGCAGGCGCTGATGACCCACCCCGAAGTGCAGGCGCGTTTCCAGGATTTCACGTCGTCGGTTGAAGGTCAGAACGTGGCCCGCGGCGGCTGGCGCCCCCAGGTCACTGCCCAAGGCTGGGTCGGTCGCGAGTGGCGCAGCCATATTCAGGATTCTCCATCGCAGAACTGGAATCGCCCGGGCTGGAATCTGCAGCTGCGTCAGCTGATATTTGATGGTTTCACCACCAGCAGCAATATCCGCCAGCTGGGCTTCGAGAAGCTGGCCAAGTTCTACGATCTGCGTGCGACCACCGAAAACCTGGCCAACGATGTCGTGGCGGCCTATCTGGATGTGCAGCGTTACCGCGAAATGGAAAAGCTGGCGCGCGAAAACTTCGGCACCCACCAGGTGACGCTGGGGCAGCTGCGCGAGCGCCAGCAGTCCGGCGTGGGCCGTGGTGTTGACCTGGAGCAGGCCAGCGGTCGTCTGTCCCTGGCGCAGACCAATCTGATGACCGAGAGCAACAACCTCAACGATGTGCTGCAGCGCTACCGCCGTGTGGTGGGCGAGTATCCGGCGGCCACGCTGGATCCCGTGCCCGAGGTGGCTGGCAAGCTGCCTGTCTCCGGGGTGGCCAAGGATTTCGGCGATTCCCTGCGCGCCAGCCCGCTGCTGTTGTCCAAGCAGGCTCTGGTGCAAGCGGCCGAGGCCGGTCAGAAGGCGGCCAAGGGTGCACACATGCCCAAGCTCGAACTGCTCGCTTCCACAGGACGGGATCGTGACCAGAACTCGCCTGCCTACTGGGATGTGCAGAGCTCGCGGGTGCAGCTGATGCTGACCTACAACCTGTATCGCGGAGGTGCCGATGAGGCACGCCTGCGCCAGACAATTGCCCAGGGTTATGCAGCGCAGGACGTGCGCGATTACACCTGCCGCAACCTCCAGCAGGAGTTGTCGATCACCTGGAACAATATGGCCCGTCTGCGTCAGCAAACGCCGTTCCTGCGTGAACATGTTCTTTCCACCGCCAAGGTCCGTGTGGCGTATCAGCAGCAATTCAAGATCGGTCAGCGCTCTCTGCTGGATCTGCTGAACACCGAGAACGAGCTGTTCGATGCCCAGCGTGCCTTGGTCAATGCGCAATACGATCTGAAGAAGGCCGAGTACCAGTGGCTGACACTGTCCAGTCAGATCCTGCCGGTGCTGGGACTTGCGCAGCCGCATGACGATAGCCGCCCGGATGAGCAACAGGCGCTGACCTTGCCCGATGATCTGCTGCGCAGCTGCAAATCCTCGGTGCCTGACACCGCCAATCTGACGCCGGTGCCTTTCAGTGTGGAGGCCGAACAGGGCGCGCCTGCGAAAGCCCCGGCTGCAGCGCCGGTACCTGCCGCGGCTGTGCGCCGGTGATGATTGCTGGCGTCTGGCGCATCTTTTGTGGGAGTTGATGAACAACATGGATAAAAGCGATTCACCACCTTCGGAGCAGTCCTCCCGGCAGGAGTTGTCGGCACTGGATGCGGATTTCATCCGCGTTCTGGAGGACTTGATCGACGCCTTGCTTGCCAATGGGACCTTGCGCCTGACGGATCTTCCGCCTCAGGCGCTCGATAAGCTGAACCAACGCAAGCAGGCGCGCCAGCGCATGCGTAATTCGCTGGACCTGATTGATGATGATGAAGAGCTTTTATAGGTTGATTGTTGAAGATGACCAGACCAGACGTTGAACCTACATTGGCATCGGTCAGCGGTACGGATGCGACCCAGAAGCGAGGGCATGGTGCTTCGCCGGAAGCCGCAGCAGCAGCGGCGGAGCATGCCGGCCCGGCCTTCCTGGGTGCACACAGCGCGGGCCATGCGCCGGCCGAGGGCTGGCGCATGCCGGCCCATGAGACCCATGCCGATCCCTTGCTCGATTGCCTGGTGCAGCTCACCAGCCTGCATGGCAAGCCCTATACGGCTCAGGCCCTGAGCAATGGTCTGCCGCTGGTGGATCAGCGCCTGACGCCTTCATTGCTGGCTCGGGCTGCGGCTCGCGCACAGTTCAGCACGCGTATCGTGCAGCGCACTATGGACGATGTCCCCCAGGGCTTGCTGCCGGCGATACTGCTGCTTCACGGCGGTCGAGCCTGCCTGTTGCTCAGGGCGCAGGAGGGTGGTCGCGTCCTGCTGCAATATCCGGAGTCGGATAGCCCTGTCGAGGTGGAGGTGCAGGCCTTGCTGCAGGACTACACGGGACTGATGTGCTTTGTGCGTCCGCAGTTCCGCTTCGAGCAGCGCTCCGTGCAGCAAGGCATGGAGCCTCGCAGCAGCCACTGGTTCTGGGCCGTGATTCTGGAGAACCGGCGCCTGTACCGCGATGCCTTGCTGGCCGCCGTGCTCATCAATGTCTTTGCGTTGGCAATGCCCTTGTTCAGCATGAATGTGTATGACCGGGTCGTGCCCAATAACGCGGTGGAAACATTGTGGGTGCTGACTATCGGCATTTCTTTGGTGCTGATCTTCAATTTTGTGCTGACGACGACGCGCGCCTATGTGGTCGATGCCGCGAGCAAGCGTGTGGATGTGCAGTTGTCCGCGCAGATCATGGAGCGCGTTCTGGACTTGCGCATGGAGAGCCGACCCGCATCCGTTGGCTCGTTTGCGGCCAATCTGCGCTCGTTTGAATCGGTCCGTGACTTCATTGCGTCTGCAAGTCTCACGACCTTGGTGGATCTGCCTTTCGTGCTTCTGTTTCTGGTGGCGATTGCCTGGGTTTCGCCCTGGATGCTGATCCCGCCTGTGGTGGCGATCGCAGCGATCTTGCTGGTTTCCTTCTGGGCCCAGGCGCGCATGGAGAGTCTGACGCTCAAGACCTTTCAGGCTTCGTCTCAGCGCAACGCGCTGCTCGTGGAGTCGCTGACCAACCTGGAGGCGGTCAAGACGCTCAATGCCCAAGGCGGAGTGCAGCGTCTGTGGGAGAGCTCCACTCAGTACATTGCTTATATGGGGGGCAAGATCAAGTTCATCTCGTCCGGTACGGTGAACTTCGTTCAGACCTTGCAGCAACTGGTCACCATTGCGGTGGTCGTCATCGGCGTGTATCAGGTGCAGGATGCGGCGCTTTCCATGGGCGGCATCATTGCCGCCTCCATGATTGCGGGACGCTGCCTGGCGCCCTTCGGTCAGGTCGCGGGGCTGATGATGCAGTTTCACAATGCGCGCACCTCGCTCAATTCCATTGACAACTATATGAAGATGCCGGTCGAGCATGAAGCGGACCGGGAGTTCATCTCACGTCCGGATCTGCGTGGCGCCATCGAGTTTCGCAATGTCAGCTTCAGCTATCCGGGAAGCGAGCAGGCCAGTCTTTCGGGGGTGAGCTTTTCGCTCCGACCCGGAGAGCGGGTTGGCATCATTGGTCGTATCGGCTCGGGCAAAACCACGCTTGAGAAGCTGGTCCTTGGCCTGTATCAGCCCAGTGAAGGCTCGGTTCTGATCGATGGGATGGATGCCCGTCAGATAGACCCCGTGGATCTGCGTCGGGCCATCGGGCATGTGCCTCAGGACCCGATGCTGTTCTATGGCAGCTTGAAGCACAACTTGCTGGTGGGGGCTCCATTCGCGGATGAGGCAGATATGCTGCATGCGGCACGCATTGCCGGTGTCGATGAGTTTGTAGCCCGCAATCCCAAGGGCTACGACATGTTGGTTGGCGAGCGCGGTGAGTCACTTTCTGGCGGCCAGCGCCAATCCATTGCTGTTGCCCGTGCCCTGATCAACGACCCGGCCATATTGCTGCTGGATGAACCCAGCAGCAATCTGGACAATCAAAGCGAAGCACAGCTCAAGCGTCGTCTGGAAGAGGCCGCGCAGGACAAGACCATTTTGCTGGTCACGCATCGCACGGCCCTGTTGACCTTGGTTGACCGGCTGATCGTGATTGATGGCGGCAGAATTGTTGCCGATGGAGCCAAGGATCAGGTGATCGAGGCCCTGAAGCAGGGGCGGATTGGCGGAGTAGGAGGGCGAGCATGAGCGAGTCCAAACCAGAAAAAAAGCCGTCGCGCTTCAAGGAGGCGCTCAAGGCGCGCTGGACGCGACTGGAGCGATGGCTGCTTGACGGCAGCGAGGTTGTCGGAACGCATCAGCCGGATGACCTCAAGGCCGATGCGCAGTGGGCTGCAGGGCAGCAGCAGGCGCGTGGTTCGCGTCTATTGATATGGGTATCTCTGGTCACCGTGCTGGTTCTGCTGCTCTGGGCTTGCCTGGGGCGCATCGATGAAGTGGTGCGAGGCCAGGGCAAGGTGGTTCCTTCGCGCCAGGTTCAGGTGGTGCAGAGCCTGGATGGCGGCATCGTCAAGGAAATTCTGGTGCATCCCGGCGAGCATGTGGAGCAGGGCCAGGTCATCTTGCGCATCGATCCAACGCGCTACAGCTCGTCCCTCGGTGAGAACAAGGCTGAACTTCTGGCATTGAAGGCGAAGGCCGCGCGTCTTCAGGCCCTGGCATCGGGCGAGCCATTCAAGGCTCCGGAAGATGTGCAGGCTCTGGCGCCCCAGCTCGTTGAGATGGAGCGGCGCATGTGGGAGAGCCGTTCCCAGGAGCTCAACACCAACGTCAATATTGCGCGTGACCAGTTGCGCCAACGTCAGCAAGAGCTGCGTGAAACCCAGGCCAACCGCGACCAGGCCTCGTCCAGCTGCAGTTTGACTTCAGAGGAGCTTTCGGTGACTCGCCCCTTGCTCAAGAGCGGAGCAGTGTCTGAAGTGGATTTGTTGCGCCTGCAGCGGGATGTGGCTCGCTTCTGTGGCGAGGCCAAGGCGGCCGGTGCGCAGATCGGGCGCATTCAGGCTGCGATTCAGGAAGCGGAGCGCAAGATTCAGGAGTCGGAGCTGAATATGCGCAATCAGTCTCGCTCCGAACTCTCGGAAACCCAGGCCAAACTGGGGACCCTGGAGCAAGGCAAGGTGGCGCTGGAGGACCGAGTCAAGCTGGCCGAGGTGCGCTCGCCCGTGCGCGGCACGGTCAACACCTTGATGGCGAATACCGTCGGCGGTGTTGTGCAGCCGGGCAAGGACATTCTGGACATCGTGCCGCTGGATGACACCTTGCTCATGGAGGTGCAGATCAATCCGCGCGACATCGGCTTTCTGCACTTCGGTCAGCAGGCTGAGGTGAAGTTCACGGCCTATGACTTTGCCATCTACGGTGGCTTACAGGGCAAGCTCGAGCAGATCGGGGCCAACACGGTCACGGACGAGAAAGGGAACTCCTTCTATGTCGTGAAGGTGCGCACGGAAAAAGCCCATGTGGGGGATGACTCGCGTCCCATCATTCCGGGCATGCAGGCCGAGGTGCATATCCTCACCGGCAAGCGCACCCTGATGCAGTATCTGCTCAAGCCGATTCTGCGTGCCAAGTCCAATTCACTGATCGAACGTTAGTTCATGGATCGCCAACAATTACAAAGGAACTCTATGAATGCCTTGCCTGTATTGATGCTGACTCAGGATGCCACGCTGTGGCAGGAATGGCAGCAGATCGCAGGCCCTCAGTGGATGCCTGCGCGCGGCCAGAGCCTGGCCGATTTGCAACGCTGGAAGCAGCAAGGCCGTACCGTGGTGGTGCTGGATGCAGCCCTGCCATCCTTGCCAGAGTCGACTGCTTCACGCTGGATTGAGCTGCTGAAGGATCTTCAGGTTCTGGTTCTCAGCAACCGTCCCAGCGATGAGGAGGGCCGGAACCTGCTGTCGCGCGGAGCATGTGGCTATGCCCATGCGCAATCGAGCCCGGAGGTGCTGTCGCGGATGCTGCAAAGCATGGCTGGCGGCAATATCTGGCTTGGTCGTTCCCTGCTGCAGCGCCTGTTGCGTGATGTGGATGCCCGCCTGCCTGAGCAGGAGTCGGACTGGGCCGAACCATTGTCGGCACGCGAGCAGGAGGTTGCACGTTATGCATCGCTGGGTGACAGCAATGCGGAGATCGCCGAGCGCATGTCCATCAGCGAGCGTACCGTGCGCGCTCATCTGTCTGCTATTTTTGAGAAGCTGCAGGTACAGGACCGATTGATGCTGACATTGAAGGTTCACGGTATCGGGCGCAAACAGTTGGCCTGAACCTGATTTTGGGGCTGCAGATGAGCGCATAGTCACCTCTTGCCTCTGGAGTGTCGGTTGCTGAAAAGCCTGAAGCCTGCATATTGCAGGCTTCAGGCTTTTTTGATCTGGAGCAGCAGAGATCGAATAAAACAGAGCCCGATTGGCTTTGGCGCCAATAGTGCCTTGGGGCCTTGGGCCCTACCATTTCAGCTGAAATATTGGAGAGGTGCCTCTGTGCACCTTCACTTTTTAATCTGACTGGATAGGCAGAACCTCATGGCAGCTCAAACCGTTCTCGTTACCAAACTCACTGGCCAGGCTTGGATGCGTGGTCCTGATGGCAATCTGACGGAGCTCCGTGAAGGCATGCGCATCCCCGCTGACGCCGAGATAGTGACGGCCTCCGGCAGCACCGTGCAGTTGCAGGCGGACGGCCAGCCACCGCTGATGGTGGGCGAGAACCAGGACGTGCATCTCACTGCGGACCTGATCCAGCCGCCAACCGTGGAAGAGGCTGCTGTGGCGAGCCCCGCGAATGCGCAGATTGACCAGATCATTGCGGCCATCAATGCCGGCCAGGATCCGTTCGATGAGCTGGATCCTACTGCGGCCACATTGTCCGGCGGCAGCGAGGGCGGCAGCACTTTTGTGCGCCTTTCCAGCATCATTGAGGCAGTGTCGCCGCTGGCGCTGGAGTATGGACGTGCTGTACCAGCGACTACGGTGCTTCCACTTTTTAGTGGGGTGAGCGCTTTGGCGGACAGCACGGATCCGGGCAACCCCAATCCGGGCGCTGACGTCCCGACCCTGGACGTGTCCAACCCCGGCAATGTCAACGAAGGCAGCGATGCCAAGTTCGACATCACGCTGGGCAAGGCCGTCGACGCAGAAACCACCATCACCTTCAAGCTCGGCGGTGACATCGAGTCCGACGACATCGGCACGCCCGTGGTCACCATCGGTGGCACCACGGTCACCCTGGTGAACAACGGCAACGGCACCTACAGCTTCCAGGTCCCGGCCGGCACCACCGGCGGCATCGTGGTCACCGTTCCGACCCACGACGACGCCGTCTTCGAAGGCAGCGAGAAGCTGACCCTCGAAGCCACGCTGAGCGGCAAGACCGCCAGCGGCGTAGATCTGCCCGCCGGCATCACCGACACCGGCAATGCCGCCATCGTCGACACCCAAGGTCCTGGCGCTGACGTCCCGACCCTGGACGTGTCCAACCCCGGCAATGTCAACGAAGGCTCCGATGCCAAGTTCGACATCACGCTGGGCAAGGCCGTCGACGCAGAAACCACCATCACCTTCAAGCTGGGCGGTGACATCGAGTCCGACGACATCGGCACGCCCGTGGTCACCATCGGTGGCACCACGGTCACCCTGGTGAACAACGGCAACGGCACCTACAGCTTCCAGGTCCCGGCTGGCACCACCGGCGGCATCGTGGTCACCGTTCCGACCCACGACGACGCCGTCTTCGAAGGCAGCGAGAAGCTGACCCTCGAAGCCACGCTGAGCGGCAAGACCGCCAGCGGCGTAGATCTGCCCGCCGGCATCACCGACACCGGCAACGCCGCCATCATCGACACCGAAAGCACGGATCCGGGCAACCCCAATCCGGGCGCTGACGTCCCGACCCTGGACGTGTCCAACCCCGGCAATGTCAACGAAGGCTCCGATGCCAAGTTCGACATCACGCTGGGCAAGGCCGTCGACGCAGAAACCACCATCACCTTCAAGCTCGGCGGTGACATCGAGTCCGACGACATCGGCACGCCCGTGGTCACCATCGGTGGCACCACGGTCACCCTGGTGAACAACGGCAACGGCACCTACAGCTTCCAGGTCCCGGCTGGCACCACCGGCGGCATCGTGGTCACCGTTCCGACCCACGACGACGCCGTCTTCGAAGGCAGCGAGAAGCTGACCCTCGAAGCCACGCTGAGCGGCAAGACCGCCAGCGGCGTGGATCTGCCCGCCGGCATCACCGACACCGGCAATGCCGCCATCGTCGACACCGAAAGCACGGATCCGGGCAACCCCAATCCGGGCGCTGACGTCCCGACCCTGGACGTGTCCAACCCCGGCAATGTCAACGAAGGCTCC
>NZ_QQAS01000016.1:0-39688 GCF_003350425.1 Comamonas sp. AG1104
GCAGCCGCGGAGCGCCTGGGCTGGAACCACGGCACGGATCTCTACAAACTCATGGATGCGGCCGACGACATCGTGCGCCCGCTGCAAGACCGTCCAGTACGCGTGGACCGCGAGACGCTGGCACTGGGCTACGCAGGCGTTTACAGCTCGTTCCTGCGTCACGCTGAAGTGGCTGCCGCCAAATACGGACTCAAGACCGTGGACATCCTGGTCGAGCTGGGCAAGCGCCGCATGGTCGGAGGTCAGGAAGACATGATTGTCGACGTCGCCCTGGACTTGCTCAGAACGCGCCAAGCAACAGCAAGCTGATTACCGCGCCCTTCCTGCTGGCCGCCGCATTACCCACCTATCCACAAAAGAAAGAACGAATCACGTTCTAAAAGGAGACATCATGGATAAATCAATTCACCTTCTGATCTGCGCTTCTGTCATTGGAGCAGCGAGTGCGAACGCTGCCGAAGGGGGAGGCTCTGTCTACCCCAACGGGGCGGAAAATTTTGTTGCAGGAGCACTGCCTCCACCTGGCATCTACGGGATCGCCTTCGTGAATCATTACGAAGCCAACCGGCTCAATGACTTCTCCGGCAAGCAAATAGACATTCCTGGATTCAAGGTTCGAGCCACAGCGATCACACCTCGTGTCATCTGGGTTCCAGGGGTTTCGGTACTGGGTGGTGATCTCGTCGCGCACATGCTTGCACCGCTGGTTGAAGTCGAAGCCAAGATGGGCGGCCAGTCTCAAAAGAAAAGCGGCCTCGGTGACATCACAATGGGCTTGGGCGTGGGTCATCACCACGGCTCCAACCTGCACACCATTTTGGGGTTGGACGTCACGCTTCCCACAGGAAGCTATCGGAATGGAGATCTTGCAAACCTGGGCAGAAACTACTCTGCCTTGGAGCCAGTTCTGGCTGTTTCATATCTCAACAGCCAAGGCTTCAACGGTGATCTACGCATGGGATACCTCATCAACCGCGTGAACAAGGCGACTGATTACCGGTCAGGGCAAGAATTTCACCTGGACTATGCAGCTGGATGGGGGCTGGGAAATGGCTGGGTACTTGGCCTGGGTGGCTACTACCGAAAACAGACCCAACTGGACAAGCAAATGGGCGTTGAACTGTCCAACAGCAAGACCAGTGGGATGGCAATAGGCCCGAGCATCAAATATGACAGCGGGCGCGGTTGGTTTCTAACGGCCAAATGGCAGTTCGAAAAGAACATGAAAAATAGCGCTCAAGGCAATGCGCTATGGCTTAGGGCAGCATTGCCTCTCTGACCCAGCGCCCCAGCAAGGATACTCTCGGCCTGCACGCACATCGTCGCAACGCAACTTGCACACTTTGAGCCGAAGTGAGGCCGAACCGATCATCCAAGCGGACGCCCAATGACACCGCTGAACTTAGCTGCGAGCTGACCGTCTTCATCTGGTCGATCAGCAACCGTCTTAGATCGGCCAAAAACAGAAATTCGGCTTTCATCTGATTGACGCCCCATCTGGGGACATCGGCGTAAAGGAACTGGCCGACAGCTGTCAGCTTGAAGCAGTCGGCCAAGCAGCCTTCGCGAACGGCTGCGCCAGGCCAATAGCTGCCAGCCGACAGAGACCCGGAGCTAGGCTGGTGCCGCTTCAACTACTCCCAAGGTGCCAATGTTGGCAGCTGCTCCGCCTCTTTCATTTACCCAGCCTGCCACTGGTCAATACACAGCTTTCAGCCTCTGCGCACCACACGTTTGTGTTGCATGGACGGTCGAAGAAAAGACCAGTGCATGCCTCGATCCAAACAGAGCGCATTCAGGCTGGAGCGTGTACAGGTTTGATGGCAGTGCCTCCAAAGGAGGCGAAGCACGAAGCTGGACTGATCTGAAAAACTGGCTCCTGAAGGCAGACGTTCACGAGCCTGCAATGAATCAACAACGTGGCCGCCGGCGCGGATTACCGCTCTGCCGCCATGAAGTTTGACGGCTTGCTCCCGAGCCTCTTGCGAAACATCGTGGAGAAGGCACCCGGACTGTCATAGCCCAGTTGAAGCGCCACCGTTGTCACTGAATCACCGGTCCCCAGTTTGGACATCGCAAAAAGAAGACACGCCTGGCTTCTCCACTCTGAAAACGATAGTCCGGTTTGCGAGCGAAAGAACCGGCTGAAGGTGCGTTCACTCTGGTGTAGCTGCCGTGCCCAGGCCAGCGGCGACAAGCGCACATCGGGTTGGTGAAGGAAAGCAATGCATAGAGTCGCCAGTCGTTCATCCCGCGGCAGAGGCGCAAAGAACGGCAGTGCTTCTGCGCGGCCGACCTCCAGCAGCAAAAGCGACATCAGCACGCCATCGCGACCGCGCTCGTCGTACAGCGCCGGCAAGTCGATGGATTCGATGAGCAGATGCCGCAGCAGCGGGGACACGGCCAGCACCTCGCAATGCGATTGGCTCCGTGGCACCTCGTCAGGCTCGATGTACAGGCTTCGAGTATTGACTCCCACCATCTTCACCCTGTGCGGCTTGCCTGCTGGAATCCATACGCCACAGTGGGGAGGTATCACCCAGGCGCCATCGTCAGTACCGACTTCCATCAACCCGGTCGCGCCATAGAGGAATTGTGCCCGGCGATGGCTATGGGTATCCAGAACGGTGCCAGGCGCGTAATCGGTGCCAATGGCCACGACAGCACGAGGCGTAGCATCTAGGAAGTTCAGTGATTGATTGCGCACAGCAAGACTGCAAAGAGTGAATGGCCGAAATACAAATATTGTTGACCAAACATCGGAAGCGCGCCACTCCAGAGCCATCTACTGTGACGACTCCTGCATCAATGGAGTTTTTCGTGTCGTTGTATTTGTTGTTGGCGGTCTGCGGATGTGTAACGGGCGTCACTACCGTTCTGTTTGGTTTTGGCGGCGGATTCGTGGTGGTTCCGCTGCTGTACCGCTTGTTGTCTACACCGAACCTCCCAGGCAGCGCAGTGGGGCAATCGGCCATGCAGATTGCCGTTGCAACATCCACCTGCGTGATGGTCTTCGGTGCGCTCCTCGCTACTTGGCGTCACCAACGGGCTGGAACAGTGGATTGGATGAATGTCAGGCCTTTGCTGGGACCCATTGGCGCGGGGGCTGCACTTGGCGCACTTGCGGCAACCGTTGTTCACAGCGAGTGGCTGCGTTGGGCCTTTGCGGCCTATATGGTGCTGACCATTCTGGACTGCTGGTTGAGGCCTGGGTTTCTTGCTCAGCCCTCGGCAAAGCAGCACCACCCTGGGCCGCTGAAGAATGCACTGTCTGGACTGGTGATCGGGTGGGTTGCTGCATTGCTAGGGGTCGGCGGCAGCGTGATGACCGTTCCCCTGATGCGCCGCCGTGGGATCGAAATGACACGAGCTACCGCCATGGCGAATCCGCTATCACTGCCGGTCGCACTGGCAGGAACAGGGACTTACATCGTCCTGTCCACTCAATCTCCTTTACCTCTTGGCGAGTGGCACCTCGGCTATATCGACATACGAGCTGCTGCTGTGCTCGTGGCCGGTTCCTGGATTGGTATCCGTGCAGCATCGCTGTGGATCGGGCGCATTCCAGACCGAGTTCACGCCATGGTGTATTTGGGACTGTTGATCGCCGTCTTCTTGGCCATGGTGACAACATGAATGCGAGCTGCTGGGCCTGTATCCCGAACGCCGGCTGAATTCTTGGCTGCGACAGGAGGCTGACAAACAGAAGGCTGCTGCCAACGCCAATCGCTAATCGCTCAGGCGATTCGGATGCGCGCCCGCTCGGGAGCGCATCCTGTGTGGCCCTCAACTCGATGGGAGAGCCACAGGTAATACCGCTCATCGCGAGCCGTGGAGCAAGGGCAAGATCGGCGGACCGGAGGCACCGTTCAAGCTCAAGGACATCTGGGCGCTGCGTGCAGGGCTTCAAATGCAGGACGAAGGTGACACTGATTTATCGCCGCACCAGGAACCTGCGCCCTGTGCAGTTGCTGCTCGGCCACTGCACACTGGGGTCGACAGTGAGGTACCGGGGCATCGAAGCCGAAAATGCCCTCGAGACCTCTGAGCAGACGGAGATTTGAAGTTGCCGCTGACGAACACTCCGGAAGACGTTGACCGGCTATCCGGGCAGACCCCAGCGGTGCATCTCAAACCAGAATCGGGCTGAATCGCAGTGCGCCAGACAAACTGAGCGGCAGCTCTCGTAAGCTGAGAACGGGTACTACCGCCCCTAAGCAGACCTTCGCAAACGGCTCCCAATCGTCACAACTAAAAAAGGCCCACACTGGGTGGACCTTGATTGCCATCCCCTGAACTCAGGCAGGCTTACCACTTCATACGGAAGCCGAACTTCGCACCGACGGCATGGCTGTCGCCAAAGTTCTGCACGCTGGTGCGCGCCATAAACTCCCCATAAACCGTGTAGCGGCCATCATCCCAGTTCAGTGATGTACCCAAGCCAATACCGGCCCACAGCGCCTGGTCCTTGCTGGTCACATTCATATCTGCGACGCGTGCCGAGGTGCCTCTCAGGAAGTCGTAGTACAGGTTGGCAATACCGTACACATGTGAGCGATTGGCCTTGCCATTGCCTGCGCTCCACTTGGTCTCATGATCCAGAGACACGCCCAGGCGCGCGACCAGACTGTCGCCGTTGTCACGTGCCACATTGGCGCCGTACTGGTCAGTGAACGCATCGAAACGTATCTGCGACCAGGCCAGTTGAGCCTGAGGCGTGATCGACCAGTTGCCGCTCAGCGCAAGGCGGTGACCGGCTTCCAGACTGGTGGCTACACCGATGCCGCGGTTGTGGTTGACCAGCTTGGTTCCCAGAGTCGAAGAGCTGATGCTGGAGTCATACCAGGTTACGGTGGTTCGGCCATCCACGTATGAACCATTGTTGCCGTACCAGGTGGCTGCTGCGCCAATACCGTAGCCGGTGGTATTGATCGAGCCATTACCGAACATCGACATGACGCTGGCATTGCCAGAGCCATAGTGGAAGGTCGGCCCCACAACCAGCGTGCCGGCTTGGTTTTGCACGACAGGCGCATCCACGCCGCCTTCGAACTTCCAGTTGCGGACGTTGTAGCGAGCACCGGTGGTGCTGGTCGATGGGTCGACATGAGTGTTCGAGCCCTCCATGCGTGCCCACGCACCACGGCCAATGCTCGGCTTGCCGTCTTCCTGCTCCGCCTGCAATGAGGCATTGGGCGACCACGAGCGGTTGCCGACGCGCTGCTGCAGTGTTCCCAGTTCGTTGAAGCGCTGAAGCACGCCGGAGTATGCCTCGTAAAGAGGCACGGTCGGTGCCAGCAGTGGTGCGGGTTCGGTCGTTGCGCTGCCCGTGCCACCAGTACCACCGGGAGGTGTCGTATCAATCAACGTAGAGCGCAGATACCAGTCACCGTCAGTAGGCTTGGACACACCATTCTTGTAGAGGCGGTAGGCGTACGCGCCAGCGACAACCGCTTGATCTCCTCGGAACGAGTAGTCGCCCAGCAAGGTGAAGTTCGCATTCGATGCGCCCTGCACATCGATCACCTTGATGCCTTCTACGGTTGGTGCTCCTGAGCCACCAACCTTGACTGTCTGGATCTGACCGTTGCCCGACGTATCACCCGTCACTACAAGGCGGCCTGATGCCGATGCATCACCATCGAACACGGTGTTCACGCGCACCAAGCCGCCGTTGCCGATGTAGTTGCCAGCGATGGTCAGCACGCCCGAGCCACCGCCCGGCGTCACTGTGCCAGTGTTCGTGACATTACCGAAGATCGTGCCGGAGCCGGACAGCGTACCGGCCGTGTTCACCGTCACAGGGCTGGTAATGGAGCCGTCGATGGACAGCGTACCGAAATTGATGGTGGTCGGGCCGGTATAGGCCTGGGCCGTATCCAGCACCGTCGTGCCGGTGCCGTTTTGTGCCACACCGCCAGTGCCCGAGATGAGATGGCTGAAGGTATAAGTATCCGAGCGATTGAAGGCAAGCGTCGCGTCGTTGTTGACCGCCACGTCGCTAGCAAGGCTGCCGCTGCTGCCGCTGTTGCCGATCTGCAGCGTGCCTTGGTTCACTGTCCATGGAGTGGTCACTGTGCCATCACCGATCAGCGCCCAGGTGCTGGTGCCAGTCTTCTCGAACTTATCGAAGTAGCGGTACTGTGCTGTATCACCAATGGTCGACACATCGAACACATCGTTGGCGCTGCCGCCCAGGCGAAAGGTATCTCTTGCACCCAAAGCACCAGCCACAACGTTGCCGACAATATTGGAGCCAGCCTGCAATTCGAGCGTACTGGTACCTGACACACCAAACTCGATCGCATTTGCATAGCCATCACCGGCGCGAATAGCACCCGAGTTGATGATGGACAGCGTGGTTCCGCTCGCCTGCGCGTAGATGGCCGAGTTGCCAGCCCCAGCCTCGATCAAACCAGAGTTTTGAATAGATACCGTGCCACTCGTAACACGGATACCGCGGCCACCACCGGATCCCCCGCTCAGGTCGGCGCCACCGCGAATAGTGCCTGCGTTGATCACCGTGCTGCCGGACGTGGCGCTGATGCTGACGCCAGAACCAGCCATGCCTCCAGACCCACTGCCACCGACAATAAGCCCTGTCGCTGAGTTTGCAACAGAGGTACCGGTCGCAAGCGTTATGCCGGCCCCCAGATTGTTGTTGGCAGCGTTGTAACCTGCCCCTTCGCCGCCTTTGATGGTGCCGTTGTTGATGGCAGTGATGGAGCCGTTGAGGGAGACACCCACGCCGCCACTCGTGCCACTCGCTGTGGAGTTGCCACCGGCGAGCGTTCCGTTGTTGATGACTTGTGCCCCGCCGAAGCCAAGGAATGCGAGAGCAAGACCAGGGGTGGCACCCGATTCGCCCAGATATGTTCCGTTGAACGTCGCCGGTGCACCGGCAT
Organism: Comamonas sp. AG1104; assembly: GCF_003350425.1. NCBI lineage: Bacteria > Pseudomonadati > Pseudomonadota > Betaproteobacteria > Burkholderiales > Comamonadaceae > Comamonas > Comamonas sp. AG1104. The sequence continues at coordinate 6,906 of NZ_QQAS01000016.1, forward strand.
TAACTGAAAAGTTAGCTGCTGCTGCAGCTCTGATGAACTCAAAGCCCTGCGTATCAATTGTGATCGGCTTGCTGAATCGGGGAAATGACGAAGTTCCGGGAGGTGCGATCGTGAAGCTCGAAGTCAGGCGGATCGTGGCACTGGGATCGCCGTCGGCCATGGCTTGCGCGAGCGCCGAGCGAAATTCGGCTTCCGTCCCGGCAGTGTATTGCCCGGCTGATGCGCCCGCGGAGAACAACAGCGCGATGGCTAAAGTGATGGGTGATGCTTGCGAAACGCGCGCAGCGGTACACCGCATGCCACGCGAAAAATTGGATCCCATGAATCCGCCCCCTCTTATTTGACTTATATCAAGTTACAAAAATCAGACGAGGCGAATTACATCATGACGAAAAGCGGCTTCAAGGCGACTCATGACGTTGTTTTACAAAGGAAAAAAGACGAATCGACAAAATGCGATGTCAAAGATAACAAATTAGGCGTCACATGGTTTGTCGCCTGAAATCAGGTGAGATTGCTGTGCTGTAGCTGGCCCATTCAGTCCAGAAAAACAGACTCGATTGCATCATGGTCGACGCAGGCTCGACCTATCCTCGGACTTCGCTGAATGCAGAGCAAGGGCTGACCGCTATTGGTCCGTTGGGGTTGTCGCTGATCGGCCCGAAGCGGTCTGTCATATCAGCTGCATGCCTTATGTTCTTCAGTTGCTGCCCAAGCTGGGCGTGGCAGACTTGCGCTCTGTTGCAGTTCTCTTGCTTGGGTAGCTTCATGACAAACAACGGTCGCATAAATTTGTTTCTGGATGATGAGCGCTTCCCTCCGAATCAGGGCGGACCATGGCATGTTGTCAGGAGCACAGAAGAAGCTGCTGACTATGTGTCAAACAACGGTGTCCCTGATCTGATCAGCTTCGATCACGATTTGGGAGGCGAGGACACCGCCATCAGGTTCGTAAATTGGTTGATCAATCGAGACCTGGAAAGTCCTGGATTCATCGGCCCGAACTTCAGATTCGTCATCCACTCTCAGAATCCGGTTGGGGCTAAAAATCTTGAGCATTTGCTTTCACGCTATCTTCAATTTCGCCTAGAAGAAAGCAAGCTGCGACCTCAGCAGACAGGGAAAAAATAGCACTCCGCCAAGAAAGCTGCTTCTGGATGAGCACACCGACTCTGGCTGATCCAAAGCAGCCCTGGCAATGGCTTATAAACCCAGGCTTTCGCGGGAACCCGGAACATGAGAAAGAAACCGATCCGCACGTTGCACAAGCTATTGCTGAGAGTGCCCTATTTCTTGAGTTCTCTGGGGAGGATGTGCTGTCTCCTGATGCAGCAGTTCAAGCAATGGAGCAACTGGCCGCAACTCTCCAAACGGCAGATGAAGAAACCCAATCTTCGCTGTGCCTGCAATTTGCAATCCTTGCTACGACGTTTTCAGGACAGCAAGTCACTTTTCTAACCGGGCTGGGTGAAGCTCTGGGTCTTGTGAAGAACTGAGTTGCACATGTACGTCTGCTTCTGACCGAAGCCCTGTTACGCCAGAGTCCTCAAAAGCAGACGCCACAGACTTGCTGCTTGCATCGAGCGTCCGCTGAACCAGGCTTCTATAGAACCCGCACTACCGGCCATTGGCATTCGTTCGGGTGAGAAGCCTGCACGATCAACCAAGAGCCGCATGTGCGATATGGCCTGATGAGGCCTCTGATAAAGGTATGGCTCAGGCAGTAAATCGCTTCAGAACCAGCGACGCATTCACACCGCCGAAACCAAATCCATTGAGCATGGCGTGCTCTATTGCATGAGCACGCGCACTCCCGGCGATCAGGTCCAGGCCGTCCGCCAAAGGGTCTGGCTGCTCCAGGTTGAGCACGGGCGGCGCGATCTGGTCGCGCAAGGCCAATACGGTAAAGATCGCAGCAGCTCCGCCTGCAGCTCCCAGCATGTGGCCCACGGCTGACTTGGTGGCCGTGATGGAGGGGCCAGCGCCTGCTCCAAACACTTGACGAATGGCTGCCAGCTCTCCCCGGTCACCCACGGGAGTGGAGGTTGCGTGAGCATTCAGGTGTTGAATATCACGAGCCTGCAACTGTGCCTGTCGCAAAGCGGCGCGCATCGATCGCACGGCGCCTGATCCATCCTCGGGACCTGAGGTGACATGGTATGCATCGGCAGAGGTGCCATAGCCCACGACCTCGGCCAGCGGCCTGGCGCCGCGCGCCAATGCATGATCCAGTGCCTCCAGCACCAGCAGGCCTGCACCTTCGGCCATGACAAAACCGTCCCGTGCCTGATCGAAAGGTCGGGAAGCCTTCGCAGGATCGCCGCCGCAGAAAGTGGTCACTGCTTTTGCCGCAGCAAAGCTGCCGAGCGCAACTCGGTCAATCGTGGCTTCGCTACCACCGCAGAGCGCCATGTCCGCTTCGTCGTTGCGAATCAGACGTGCCGCATCGCCAATGGCCTGGATGCTGGCTGCACAAGCCGTCACCGGAGCACCCAACGGCCCCTTGAGCTGGTGCCTGATCGACACCTGTCCCGAAGCCAGATTGGCCAGGAACGCAGGTACGGTGAAAGGCGACAAGCGCTGCGGCCCTTTGCCATCCGTGGTTCGCACCGCTTCAACAATGGTGCTGAAGCCGCCCACACCTGAGCCGATGACGGTCGCCGCGCGCTCCTGTTGCTCGACGCTTGGATGAGCCCATTGCGCATGTGTCAGAGCCTGGTCTGCCGCCCCCAATGCAAATGCGATGAAGCGATCCATGCGGCGTAGCTCCTTGGCCGAGATCACGGCTTCGGGGCTCCAACCTGCTTGCGGGTCCTCCTCCAGGCCTGGCACCCGTCCGGCGATGGAGACGCCTGTGCCTTCACCCACAACAGCGCTCAAGGCACGTACCCCCGACTGGCCGGCCAGCAGGCGTTGCCAGGCCAGCTCCACATTGCACCCTAGAGGAGAGACCAAACCCAAACCGGTGATGACTACCCGACGACCCATGCTGCACCTTCCACTATTGAACCCAGGAGCTGAGTCCAACTTTATTGATGATGATCGCAATCATAAATGAGTTTTGATGATGAGTATCATCTAACGTATGAAAGTGAGCAAAGCACAGGCCGCAGAGAATCGCGAAGGAATCGTGGATGCCGCTGCGCGCCTTTATCGAGAAAAGGGCCTGGATGGCGTGGGCGTGGCAGAGATCACACGCGATGCGGGCTTGACACATGGCGGGCTGTACCGGCACTTCGAGTCCAAGGATGCTCTCGCACGCGAGGCCTGCCTGCGTGCATTTGAGTGGACCATCACGCCGCTAGACGGATTGGAGTCCTCGGAGACGGATGGCGTGCCTGCAACCAGACTCCGCGCGCTGGTGCATGGCTATCTTTCTGCGACACATCGCGATCACCCCGGAGAGGGCTGCCCCGCTGCGGCATTGGCAGCAGATGCAGCAAGAGCGGGGCCTGAGATGTCGGAGGTTTTTGCCCAGGGAGTGGAACGCAATATCCAGCGCTTTATGAGCGTGCTCCAAGGTGATGACGCGGCCAAACGTACTCAGACGATCGTGACCCTCAGCAGCATGGTTGGAGCCCTGGTTCTCGCTCGCGCTACGGCAGCGGGCAACCCGGCACTTTCTGAAGAAATATTGGCAACCTTGCGAGAACAGTTAGCCCCGTAGTCGCCCGAGTTAGGCACGCGCTCGCACATTTGATGCGCATCTCAATTTAGAGCGTGGTGGCTGTCACGGTCTGGTCCAGACCGCACCGTAATCCAGACCAGTGGAGCACCAGCGAAGGTCGCTGTGCATCGCATCAACACGGCCCTGCTGCGAGCGGGCCGACTGGCGCAGGTACGGCTCGCTGGGCTACAGCAGACAGCGGCTGTAAAAGCCGCTGTCGTTCAGAGAGCGCCATATTCGCTCAGTTTCTTGCTGAACTTAAACGTCCACAGTCGCTGCGCGCGATCGTTGACGTCATTGGTGGTGAAGCGCAGGCTCGCCGCGCCCTTGGCGCATTTGCCATCGCTCACGATCTTGCCGTCGGCATCCACCATGCATTTGGTGACGTCCGAGCCTTCGATCTCCTTGCCGCTGGCATCCAGCACGGCCAGCGAGACACCGAAGTCGGTGTCGTTGGTCAGCGCCAGCGTGTAGTCGTCGACCAGTGCCAGGCCCTCGGCCTTCTCGGCCACCCAGCCGGTGGCGTTCAAGTTGAAGAGCCGGGTCTTCTTGAGTGCCACTACCTTGGAATAGTCCGAGCCATTGACCGGTTTGCCGGTCAGGCTGCTCTTTTCCAGGTCGGAGCCCAGCGCAGTGATGTCGGTAGCGTTGGCGGGGAACTCGATCAGCACCAGATCGTTAAAGACTTTTTTGTCTTTGCCCGTGCCTTGCTCGATGGCAATGAACTTCCCATTGCCCAGCGAGACCACATCACCCAGCTTGGCGTTGCCGGTCTTGCCCTGGCTGTACCAGCTGCCGTCCACGGGCAATGCAAACAAACGAGTTTTCTCGGTAGTCGGGTCAAACTCCACCCAGCGCACAAAGCGGGCGTAGTCGCGCACGTTTTCCGACTTGCCGGTCGCATCGGGAACTGCAGCAGTGGTGTAGTCGGCCTTTCCGTCGTTCAGCGGGCTTTGCAGGAAACCGTGCAGCTTGCCGCTGGCCACATCGATGCTCAGCCCTTCCATACCACGGTTGGCGCGGCGTTTGGCGAGGATGGCAGGCAGATCGGCCGCCCCAGTTCCGGGCTTGTATTTCTTCAGGATGATGCCGGTGGCAGGGTCGATCTTCACAATGAAGGGGCCGTATTCGTCGGAAACCCACAGCACATTGCGTGCGGCATCCACCACCACAGATTCGGTGTCCAGGCCGAATTCACTGTAGCCCTTGGCCTTGCCTGGATAGGTGAAAGAGTCGTCCAGAACTTGCTCGCCCGTGTTGCCTGTGATACCGCGTGGCTGCACACGACCATTGGCGCTCTGTGCGGCGCTGAACTTGAGCGGCAGGGTCGAAACGAGCCTGGCTCCGTCCTTGCCGAGGGTGATCACGCCGATGGACGGCGTGAAGTTGGGCGAGGGAAACACCGTGGAACTGGCAAAGCCCGTGGAGTTGGAACCGTCGGTGATCTGCGTGACCGGACCGGTGGTGGCGTTCGGGCCGCGATCGGTGATGGCGTAGAACTCCAGCGTGCCGTCGGCGCGCCTGCCCTTCAAGGCCAGGCCCGAGCCATAGGCCGGCAGAAAGCCCTTGGGGAAATCAGCCTTGGTGGCGGGATGGTTGCCTTCGTAGGGGAAATAGAACTTGTCGTCGAACTGAACGTCCTGACGCGTGACGACGGCGCTGATGCTGCCGACGCCGGTGGTCTGCATGACCGTCTCGGGGCTGGCGACCTGAAGCGGGCGGGTGTCGGCGCAGGCGCTCAGCAAGGCAACCGCAGCGGCGGCCGCAGCCATCAGGCTGGATGAAGAAGTAAAGTGGCGCATGGCAGGTATGGCTTGAGAGGAAGATGGAAGTCCCCAAAAAGCCCGACGAGGCGAAGGCCTGCTCGACCTTGGAGACTTCTTTGCACAAAGCGGCGTTGCGCCGCTCAGAACGAGTGGCTGATGCCGATATCGACACCAGTCGACCCGGTGTTGGCGACACCTGCAGGGCCGCCGATCAAGCCAATGCTGGCGCCATTCTTGTTGTTGACGCGCGCAACCCCGGCGTACACAGAGGTGCGCTTGGAGAAGTCGTAGACATATCCGATCGAATACTTGTCGGTCTTGCCACCGCTGCGCGTGAGAGCTGTGGCGTTACCACTGAACTCGGCGCTGGCGTACTTGACGCGGAAGCTGCCGGGCCCCACGGGGATGGTAGCGCCCAGGTAGAAGCCGTCCACCTTACCGGAGGTTGCGCCACTGACGGGTTTCCACTTCAGGCTGTTGTATCCGCCACTGAGCACGAAACTGCCGAAGTTGTATGAAGCGCCCAGCGCCAAGTCTTCCAGGTCGCTGGTTGCGGCGATGGCGCTGGGCGAAGTCACGGCAGCAGTGCCGTCGATCTTGCCGTAGCCGATACCCACGTTCAGCGGGCCAGAGCGATAGCCCAGGTTACCGCCTATGTATCTTCGGGCCTTGCTTGCGCCAGAGTTCGAGGCGTTTTCATCACCAAAGGAAACCGAGAACTGGCCGTAGACACCGCCCAGGTTGCGCGGCAGGAAGTAGCCCACGGAGTTGCTGATGCGCGTGCGATCCACCGTGCCGCTTTGGCTGGCGGCGTTATACGCAGTCTGGCGGATCGTCTGGAACAGGTTGGCCTGCACGCCGGTGGTGGTGTCAGGACCACCGAACGCGGTGAAGATGTTGTAGCTGGGGGTGTAGTCGCGACCCAGGCGGATTTCACCCCAGGAATTGTTGATCAGTCCGATAGTGGAACGGCGCTCGAAACCCAGAGAGCCGCTGCTGCCGCCACTACCGGTGTCAGGGCTGAGGCCACCTTCGAGCCAGAACTGAGCCTGGGTGCCGCCGCCGAGGTCTTCCGTGCCGCGAAAGCCGATCAGGCTGGTCTTGCCTTGGCTGGAGTTCAGAGCATTGAGCCTGTTGCCGCCGGACTTGGCACTGGTGATGCCGACGTCCACTACGCCAAAAATGGTGATGGAAGACTGTGCCAGGGCCAGGCTGGATGAAGAAGCGAGGAATGAGCCAACCACGACTGCCAGAGTACGCGAGCACGTTTTATGATTTTTCATTGGCGAGATACGAACGGAACTTATCAGAGGGAATGGCGGTGGCTCTCTTGCAACCGCTGCCGAAACTCTAAGCAACACATAAGTACTTTTCGTGACGCTTGTACTGTGTGACATGAAAGTAACAGCAGCGGTGCATGCGCAGAGTTAGCTACCAGCAGCCCCTGGCCGGACTGCGGCAGTCGCAGATCAACCCGTTGCGGTCGTTCGAGTGTCAACGACCATGCCTGCTATGCGGCGCTTGCCGGCTGGTGCACACATGCGCGCTAGCCGGATGCATGGAAGAAGGCGCCTGAATAAAAACCGACGAGGCACATCCAACACCTGAAAAGCTCAGCCGGCCGCGCGACTCTCGTCACTGGCGACCTGGCTTTCCATCCGCGTGGAATCCAGTGCACGTCATTCAATGCGGTACAGGCTGCCGAAGCCTCTCTCCTGCGCCGGCGTGCCGTCGGGGCAGCCAGGCATTGGCAGGCCCTGTCCCCATCCAGCAGCCAAGACCTGCACGTCACTCACAGGATCGGACGCCTTGGCCCGCTCATTGCGGATGCGGCAGGTTTCAGGATCAGTGGCGAACAACCCGCGCGCGAAGACCCGACCCTGTTCCGCCAGCCTTGCGGTTTTCGAGGCACGAATATTCGCAAACGCCTGGAATACGCCGTCCAAACCATCGCTTGCGCCATCCAGGCACCGGGCCAAATGCCACGCATCTTCCAGTGCCTGGCAGGCACCCTGCCCCGACGTCGGCAACGGCGCGTGTGCAGCATCCCCAACCAGCAGCACATTCGCCCTGCTCCATGTATGCAGCGGCTCCAGGTCATGCACCGCAATCAGCCGGATGGCATCTGCGGGCGTGGCACGGATGAGATGCGCGACCGGTTCAGGCCATCCCGCGAACAGATCTTCGACTTCCTTGCGCATGTCTGCGGCTGGTACGGCTTCAGTCAGGGGCCGAGCCTTCGCCGCGGCCCAATACACCAGGTCGGGTCGAATCGGCACGCAACCAAAGCGCTCGCCCGCCCCCCAGAAATCCTGAATCGCAATATCGTCCACCAGCGCATGCGGCCCCTGCGCCACGCCGATCCAGTTCACGAAGCCCTGATAGACAGGTGTGTTGTCACCCGCGACAAACTTGCGCGCCACTGATCCCATGCGACCGTCGGCGCCAATGAGCAGATCCGGGCGGATGCTCGCACCATTTTCGAAATGAGCCACGGCCCTGCCATGAGCATCCAGCTCGATGGCCGCCGCCCGGTGTCCGAACTCCACCGGTATCCCGGCCCGGGCTGCGTGATCCAGCAGCACCTCCTGCAAGTGCCTGCGCAGCACCGTGTAGGTCGGGTATCCCATCGTCCGGTCCAGCAAGGCAATATCGAGACCTCCCAATGCATTGCCCATGGCATCCTGGCGGCGCATTGTCAGCGGCCGACCGCCAATGGCCTCGATGTCTTGCAGCAGCCCCAGCTCTTCCAGCACAAAGCTCGCATTGGGCCAAAGCGTCACGCCCGCCCCCATGGTTGCCGGCTCCGTTCGGCGCTCATAGACCCGGGGGCTGTAACCCTGCTTGCGCAAAGCCAGCGCCACGCTCAAGCCCGCAATGCCACCGCCAAGTATTCCAATTTCCACGCTGAATCTCTCCTTGCTCATAGGGTGCCCGGTGCTCGGTCCACAGCCTCACATCGGGCAAAAGGGCATCTTAAATTTCGCCACTGCAGAGAACTAGCATGCAAAATCGGGACGTTTTCATACCTCAAACGGGATAATCAATGCGCGATGCACTCGATCTGAATACCGTACGCGTCTATGCGGCGGTTGTTGATGAGCAAAGCTTTGCTGGCGCATCGCGTCTTTTGGCCATCCCCTCGTCCAACGTCAGCCGCCATGTCGCGTCACTGGAGCGCAGACTCGGTACACGGCTGCTGGAGCGCAGCACCCGCCACCTGCGCATGACGGAAGCCGGTCGATTGCTCTACGAGCGCGCCAAGCCCTTGCTCGACACCCTGCTCTCCACGCAGGAGGAGCTTGGCGCGGTGCAGCGCGAACTGCGTGGCCCTTTGAAAATGTGCATGCCTGGCGAGGCACCAAGGCTGCTGGCCCCCATCCTTGCCGAATTCTGCAGCCTCCATCCAGGCATCGAGCTCGAATGCGATACCCGGATGACCGGACTCGAAGTGCTTCGAGAAGACGTGGACCTTTCCATCGTCTTCCACCGGGGGCATCAGGAGGACAGTGCTTTCATCACCCGCGAACTCGCCACACTGCCCAGCATCGTGGTTGCCGCCCCCTCCCTGCTGGCCAGGACCGGCATGCCACGCCATGTGCGTGAGCTGAAATCTCTGCCCTGCATCACCACCCTCAGTGCGCTGAAGGGCCAGCCCTGGCAGTTTCAGGACGCCGCGGGGCAAATCGTCAAGGTGCCGGTCCGCAGCCGCTACCGCGTCAACAGCGGAGAGCTGGCCGTAGCTGGCGCACGGCAAGGCATCGGCTTCGCGATTGTGGCCGCCCACCCCTGCCAGGAAGACCTTGCTACGGGTCGATTGCAGGAAGTGTCACTGGACCTTCGGCCTGCCCCTCTGCAATTGCTGGGGGCATACAGCCATCGCCATTCCGAGACTGCGCGTGTCCGGGCGCTGCTGCAATTGATACAAGTGCGGTTGGCTGACGCGGTTAGCCCTCCCATGGCCCCCGGGCCTTGCGGGAAGGTCTAGGCTCGAAGTGGAGCACCGGGCTCAAAGTGGAGTCCTTTGAAGCGCAAGCAGTCGCTTGGTATGACTTTCTCAATGCCCGCTTCTGGCTGACAGCGTGAGCGCTCGGATATGACAGGACGCGGACACCCCGGATATGCGATCCCAGCCGGAGAAGTCGGCTGTCAGCGAAGTCCAAAAACGGTGCTACCGGCCTGGGCGGCCAGCACATTGCCGCGCCGGCAGCGCTAGAGGACGTCCATAAGCAAGCGTTGCTGATGGTCGAGATTGCGTCAGCCTTGAGGCATCTGACTCATGTCCATGAACATGATTTCCCAGATGTGGCCGTCTACGTCCTCGAAGCTGCGGCCATACATGAAGCCAAAGTCTTGAGGGGGGTTCACGTCCGCCTTGCCGCCGTGAGCGGAAGCGGCCTCAACCATGCTGTCGACGGCCGCGCGGTCGTCGGCGCTCAGACACAACATGACTTCGCTGGCAGCATGGGCGTCGACGATAGGCTTTTGGGTGAACGTGGCCCACTTCGGGTGGGTGAGCAGCATCACGTAGATGCTGTCGGAGACGACCATGCAGGCGGCGGTGTTGTCGCTGAACTGCGGGTTGTTGACAGCGCCGATTGCTTCATAGAAGGACTTGGCCTTCGGCAGGTCAGCAACGGGCAGATTGACGAAGATTTTCTTGGACATTCGAGACTTTCAAGGTCTGTGTTGAGAGGGAATCTTCAGGCGTTGGCGAGCGACGTCAACAGTTCGTCCAGCAGCTGCATGCTGGATGTGAGGCCGTCTTCCTGCCCAGGTAACCACAGCTTCCCAGTTTCGGAGCGGGTGGCTATTGATGCATCATATCCAGCTGCACCAGTGTCAGCCAACCGCACTAGCTGTCGTTAGGGTCGTAGGCTGGCAATGGCCGCAACCGAGAGTCGCAGTGCTCCAAGGCAGCTATCGACCGGTTGCTGCACTTCAAGATTTGACAATCGAGGACCGCCAAGCAGCGATTACGGCTGCTCGCACTCACATCACGAATTTTCGCAAGCCACCATATAGCGTTCATCCGAGCTATAAGGCAGGGAGCTTCTCAATGGCAGGTTTCTTTGAGTAGTTGGCAGCAACCTTCGATAAAAGCTGGGAGTCCGTAGTTACCTTTCACGAAGGCGATGCGATCCAGTTTCTGGCATCAAAATTTTTGATAAATCCCAGCCCGATTCAAAGAAGCCTAAAGCTCTTATCAAAGGTCGCCTCAACCTCCAGCTTTTGCTTGAGTAACCGTGCTTTCACATAAAAATCTGCGGTTCGCTGCTGGTCGGCAATGACTGCGGCATCAATATCTTGCCAACGCATGGCTCTGCGCTCAAATTGCAGAGTCGCTGCTGCCACGGGAATGCCGATGATTTTTGCCAGTGATTGTCCATAAGCATCGGCATTTTTGTATGACCAGATTTGTGCTCTGGCGACACGCTGTTTGAAGTCCTGCAGGGCTTCACGCTTTTCTTTTAGGGCTACATCGGTTGCAGCCAAAAAGCTCAGGCCACTCCATAACCCTCGTCCATTCACCAGTACGCGTGCATGCTGGCTGGTTTCCGCCAAAGCTGTATATGGCTCCCAAGTTGCCCACGCATCCACCGCGCCTTGTGTCAGCGCCAACTTGGCATCGGCTGGCGGAATGAATTTGAACTGCACGGAGTCCAGTGGCAGCCCTGCAGCATCCAAGGCTTTGAGCGCTACAAAATGTCCAATCGAGCCACGATTCGTGGCAATGCTTTTGCCCTTAAGGTCGTTGACGGATTGGAATGCTGAATCTGGGCGCACCAGAATGGCGGTGCCATAGGCATCAGAGCGCTGTGCGGCAAATGCCTTGGCAGCGCTGCCCGCCGCCAGACTAAACAACAGGGGTGCGTCGCCAATAATGCCGAAATCAATGGCCCGGGCATTTAGCGCCTCCGCCAAAGGTGCGGCTGCCGGGAACTCACTCCACTTGATGTCATAGGGCAAATCCTTGGTCTCACCCGCCGCATCCAGCAAGGCTTTCAACCCGCCTTTTTGATCGCCTGCGCGCAGTTGCACGCGATTGCCTTGCGCCCCCACACTTGAAGCGCCCAACAAGCTGGAGCCCGCCAAAACAGCGCCCAGCACTTGATGGAAGTGTCTTCTCTGCATAACCGTCCTTGTGATGTCTGAAATACAAGAACCATTGCAGCAGTCAAGTTGCTTTAGGTGAAGCGATTAATTCGCAGATGCTTATGCGAAAAACGGTGAGACAACTCAGTAGCCTTTGCTTAGATCCACCACATCAAATAGAGCTTGGGAGCGCCGATAACGCTGAAGATTCTCGGCAAACTTGTCCCGGGTCGCAGCTTGCACATCGCCTGCGGCCCAAGAAATATGCGGGGTGAGCCTGACCTTCTCGTGGCTGTAGAGCCAATGGTCTTCTGGCAGAGGTTCAGGCTCGGTCACATCCAGGCTGGCTGCGCCGAGCAGACCTGAATCCAGCGCAACTTTGAGTGCATCTTGGTCTACCAAGCCCCCACGAGCCACATTGATCAGATGCAGGCCCGGCTTGCAATACGCCAGTGCATCGGCATTGATCAATCCCCTGCTCGCCGCTGTTAACGGCAAAGCCAACACCACATGGTCACTGCTAGCAAGCAATTGAGACAGGTCTTTGGCATAGGATGCGCCATCCTCATTCAACTGCGCAGATCCTTTTCCATTGCGCAAAACCTGCACCGTCATTCCAAATGCTTTTGCACGTTGGGCTACCGCCTTACCGATGGCACCGTAACCCACGATACCCAGTGTTTGCTCTGCAAGCAGCCCCATGGGTTGGGAGATCACCAAAGTCGACTCCCGTTCCCAATCCGCAGCGTTTTTCGCACGGCGCGCATTCAACGCCAAAGACTGCTCCAGCAGTACAGAAAGCACGTAGTCGGCAATAGGCTCAGCCGCCACACCACGCGCACAACTGACTTGCACACCCTCAAACAACCAAGCGGGAAAATAATCGATGCCAACCGAAGCCAGATGCACCCAACGCAGGCGCCCGGGCCAGCCTGCCGGCTTTTCTTTAGGGGCATCGCGCCAGCCATTACGTGGAGCCGTCAGCAGCACATCGGCCTCGTGACAACGCTCCCAGGCCAAATCCTGGCCCGCATCCAAAACCTGCACACCGGTAGATGCAGACAAAACCGCACCTCCCAACTGATTAAGCACGATGGCCTGGCGCAGCGAAGGCGCCAAGGCGGGTGCGTCTGTCATTGAGCCCATGATCAAATCCCCAGGGCCTTGCGCCCCGCGGTAATCCACACGCTATCGTCTTGAGGCGTGTGGATACGACCGCACAGCACATCACGCCAATGACGCTCCAAGGGGTTATGCCGTGTCAGCCCATGGTTGCTGGTCAGCGACTGGGCCAGCTCCACCGCCTGTACTGCATTATTGGTAGTCACGCTCTTGATCAGCCCTGCTTCGTTCGCGGATGGAAATACACCATCGTCCAGGCCTCTGGCCAGTCCAGCGATCAAGCGCTGATTTGTCAGTAACAGACTTTCTATACGGCCAACGACTTCTTGGGCACGCGGCAAGGTCGCCAAAGAAGCTCCTAAAGAAGACGGTTTGCGTGCATGCAAGAAACCCAGCAACCAATCACGTGCGGCCTCGGCCACACCCGTATAAAGCGCAGAGATCAGTACGGCAATCTCTGCCTGCGCCTGGGGATCTGCACCAAGCCATTCGGCCGGAAGACGCAAATCCACAGCATTCTCAAAAGGCACCAGCACATCTTCAAACACGACATCATGACTACCACTGGCGCGCAAGCCCAGGTGATCCCAGGTCTCTTCAATACGTGTACCGGCCAGCCCCGCTGGAACCAGCAAATAGCCTACCCTAGGCTCGGCCTCATCGGTACGCACCCATAGTGCATACCAGCTCAGAATCGGCGCACCTGTTGAGTACAGCTTGCGCCCCGAGACTCGCCACCCCTGCGGCGTTTGGCGTGCAATGGTGGCAGGCAGACCTCCACGCGCAGGAGACCCCAACTCAGGCTCCACACGCAAGGCGTTGATCAACGCCCCTTTCTCAGCGGCCTCACGCACTACTCTTTGTGCCAAAGCCTTTGGCCAACGATTACCCCCGCGCCCCAAACTGCGGTGCTGAGTGAACTGCATGATCAGCACCAGTGCCGTAGCAGGATCGCCCTTACCAATCGCTCCAATCACATCACTGAGCTGCGCCAATGTGGCCCCCTGCCCACCAAGCGAGATGGGCGCGGCCAAGGTCAGCAAGCCCGCTTGATGCAGATCCGAGAAATTCTCAAAAGGAAAGCTTGCATCCCTATCATGCGCGGCCGCACGCTGCGCAAAATCAGCTGACAGACTGCGCACCAGCTCCGGCAATTTCAATGGCGCGTTCATTGCAGCACCTCCGGCTGCTCACGCACAATAACGGCTGCCAAATCGCGGAAGGTGTGATGAGCACCACCAGGACCACCAATTTGCGAATGCGTCAATGCAGCAATCTCGTGCGGTATGGGTTGCGGTGTGCCTGCCGCTTCTGCAAGCAACTGTGTGTGGCAAACATTCTCTAGTGCGATATACCACCAAGCCGCAGCTTCGATCGATGGACCCGCTGTCAAGATACCGTGATTCTTGAGAATCACCGCCTTGCGCTCTCCCAGCACCTTGGCAATGCGTTCGCCCTCATCGGTCTCAAGCACCACTCCGGAATAATCGTCAAACAGCGCATGATCCTGGTAGAACGCGCATGAGTCCTGCGTCAACGGGTCTAGCAAGCGCCCCAAGGTGGACCATGCCTTGCCATAGGTGGAATGGGTGTGCGCCGCAGCCACGATATTGGGGCGCGCCTCATGCAGGGCTGCATGAATCGCAAATGCTGCACGGTTCAGCGGCCCTTTGCCCACCACAATTTCTCCGGCAGAGTTGACTAGCAATAGATCCGAAACACGAATTTGCGAGAAGTTGATGCCTAATGGATTGACCCAGAAATGGTCACTCCACTCAGGGTCACGGGCCGTAATATGGCCGGCCAGGCCTATATGCAAGCCATGGCGTGCGAACAATCGAAAAGCAATCGCAAGTTGCTCGCGACGATATTGGCGTTCTTGCAGGATGCTGCGCTGCGGCGCAGGCTCTTCAAACCAGTCTTGTCGACGGGGGTGCGCGTTAATCTCCAGTCGCTGACTGAGCACTTGCTCGGACAAGGCAATAACAGTAGACATAGACAATCCGATTTCTTCAAAAAGAGTTTCAAGCCGCCAGGGCTTGCAAGGCTGGCGATGAATGGGTAACCGCAACGCTCACCCGTTTGCTGCTTGCAAGCTTGTCCTTCACCAGAGGCAGCAGCTCACGCCCATAAGCCAAGGTATCTGGCAAAGGATCAAAGCCTCGAATCAAGAAGGTGTGAATGCCCAGGTCGTAGTACTTGATCAGCGCATCGGCCACTTGCTCGGCCGTGCCCACCAGCGATGTGGTGTTGGAGCGCCCACCTGTTTCACGGGCAATCGCCGTCCACAGGCGCTCATCCACACGGTCACCGTTGGCGGCATCAGCCAACAAACGACGTGCACCCTCGCTTTGCTGTGGGCCACCACGGGCATAGCTTTGTTCGGAACGCAAGTGCCTTGTAGTTTCAAGAATATGCTGCGCACGATCCCAGGCTTCGGCTTCCGTCGCGCCCAGAATAGGTCGGAACGAAATACTGAAATCGATCTCACGTTTGTGGAGCGCTGCAGCGGCTCTTACACGCTGCACCAGATCACCCGCCTGAGCCAAAGACTCGCCCCACAATGCATAGAGATTGGCATGGCGACCTGCAACCTCCAGCGCAGGTGCTGAAGCTCCGCCAAAGTAGATCGGAATATGAGGTTGCTGCAAAGGCTTGACTTCAGACCACACACCCTTGGCGCGGTAGTAGCGCCCTTCGTGATCAAACGGTTTGTCTTCGCCCCAAACACGGCGCA
Organism: Comamonas sp. AG1104; assembly: GCF_003350425.1. NCBI lineage: Bacteria > Pseudomonadati > Pseudomonadota > Betaproteobacteria > Burkholderiales > Comamonadaceae > Comamonas > Comamonas sp. AG1104. The sequence goes on from NZ_QQAS01000016.1 coordinate 22,294, forward strand.
GCAAACCTAGGTACTCATCGGTTCGCGCATAGCGCTCGTCATGACTCAAGAAGTCGCCATCACGCTGCTGGTCTTCATCGGAGCCGCCCGAGATGATGTGCACCGCAACCCGACCACCTGTGTAATGGTCCAGAGTCGCCAACTGGCGAGCCGCCAATGTAGGCGCGACAAAGCCTGGGCGATGTGCCAGCAGAAAGTTAATATTTTTTGTTGCAGCTGCGGCATAGTTGACCGTCAGCAACGTATCCGGACTGCTGCCGCTGGCAGGCACCAGAATACGGTCAAAGCCCGCGTACTCGTGGGCCTGAGCAAATGCACGAACATAAGCGGGATCTATGGCAGGACCACGTCTGGCAATGATTTCCGATACTTCATGGGGCTGAATCATGCCGATGAACTGAGCGCTCATGTGTATTCCTTGTTAGTTGATCATTGACCTCCACCATAGGTCGAACGCCTAAATCAACCAACGAAGAAAAACGAGTTTTCACATCCGTTTTTCGCATGTGAAATCTAAGAAACAACTCAGTGAGAGAAACCCGCAACCACCGTGCGCACAGGCTCGGCATCCATACGACGTATCAGAGCCTGCAAGCCGTCAACCTCGCGAGCAGGCTTGCTGATTTGGGGGGCATCCGCCGTGCGGCACACCAGATCATCTTCACTCCAGCCGGAACTACCAGGCCTGGATTGCGCGCGCAGCCAACCCTGTCTATCCACCAGAATCTGATACCCGCCCAACTGGCCATCCTCCGCCCCCAGCAAGACGCTCAAAGCGCGGCGCATCTCTGCACTATCGCTTGTGCAATCTATGCCTTGCGTCTCACCCACCGACACCGTCACCATCCGCGGGTCTTCTCTGACCCTGGTGTCCCCTGCAAAGACCAGGCGCACGGTCTGCCCACGCAAGGCATCCAAGCGTTGACTGCTTGGACCACGCCCTGCACACCTCACGGCCTCATCTGGCAAAGCCACAGGAAACTCCCAAACACCTTCACGCTTAAGAGACTGCCCCGCCGCTTGCGCACGAACAAAGCCCAAGACCTTCCAGATCTGCTCATCCGTCATTAACGCATCGGCAGCAGGCATGGTTGCGCCGCCATGCCTGTCTGTCATGCCATGGCGAACACTCCAGAACAGCTCACCCTCAAATCGTCGCCACAAGATGGATCGATTCAAAGTAGGTGGCCATATCGCTTGCTTCTCGGCATCTACTCCATCGCCGTCACCCAACGCGCCGTGGCAACGCAAGCAATGTGCTTGATAAAGCTGCCGCCCTTGCATCACTGCACTTGCTGTAAAAGGCACGGCGCTGGCGTGAAACGCGGTGGGGACGGTGGGCGTCAACAGCAAACGCCATATAGGCCATGGCGTGAACAGAGCGATCAAGATCGCCAGAGCCCCGAGCCCCAGCAGCCTGCGTGGCCTCTTTCGCCACCACAGGGCCACAGCCAAAATCAGCAGCAATGCAGCGATGGCCAGTGCAGCCCACACCACGCGCGCAGCCTGGCCGCGATCAAAAAGAAGCTGCTCTGCCGCCAATCTATGGCTAAAAGGCCAAGAGCTGACCCCCAATATTTCCAGGAAAGCTGCCAGGCCAAGTTGGGCCTGGTGCAAGACCCATAAAAGGGTCTTGACGCCATCATCCGTCATACCAACCTATTCAAGCTCTGCTCGCCATTACCAAATTCTCAAGTTACCAACTCGCATCCAGACCCAGCAGCTTGAGGGCTTCGTGACGCAGCTCCGTCAGTTTTGGATGGCTGCGGTGGCGCGGATATGGCAGATCGTTGTGCAACACGGCTTTGACCCGTGCAGGTCGATCTGAAAGCACCACGATGCGCTGCGCAAGGAATAGCGCCTCTTCCACATCATGGGTTACCAGAAGCGCAGAGAAGCCTTTGCGCTGCCACAGCTGCACAATTTCCGTCTGCATACCGAGTCGCGTCAAGGAGTCAAGCTTGCCCAGCGGTTCATCGAGTATCAACAACTCAGGATCATTGACCAAGGCCCGTGCCAAAGCCGCACGCTGCGCCATGCCGCCAGACAATTGATGCGGGAAGGCCTGCGCAAAATCTTGCAACCCCACCAAAGACAAAGCCTGATCAACACGTGCGGCATGGGTCTTCTGCAAACCTCTGGCCTGCAAACCCAGCAATACGTTGTCACGCACAGTGCGCCATGGGAACAGCGTGGGATCTTGAAACACCAACAAGCGTGAAGGATCCGGATCTTCAATCTGCTGGCTGTTGTGACGTATCTCACCCGTCGTCGGCGTATCCAGGCCAGCCACCAAACGCAGCAGGCTCGATTTGCCGCAGCCGCTAGGGCCCAAGAGGGCCACAAACTCGCCAGGAGCAATATCTAAAGAAAAATCATCCAGCACCTGCAAGCGCTTGTCGCCGTCACCAAACCAGTGGTTAACAGCCTCAATTTGCACATGCGCGCCCGCTTGCACCGTGGATGCTTCGGCCTGCGTGACTTCTGCAACTCGCCCTACCATTTCACCACTCCTTTTTGCCAGCGCAGCACACGGTCACGAACCAAAAATAGCAAGCTAATCAGGCCCGAGAACAGCAGTGCCATCACAATCAGCGCCCCATACATGTTGGGATAGGCTGCCCAGCCCTGCGCCCAGGTCAGATACCAACCCAAGCCCGACTTCACTCCAAGCATCTCAGCTGCAACCAAGGTGGAGAACGCTGCGCCCAAACCCATGAACAGGCCCACAAACACCTGAGGCAAGGCAGCAGGTACAGCCACACGCAAGATCAAAAACCACTGCGATGCCCCCATGGTTCGTGCCACGTCATAAAAATTCTTGTTCACGCTGGCGATGCCAGACCATGTCAGCACAGCCACAGGGAAACCTGTTCCCAAAGCGATCAAAAACACCGCAGTGGACCAACTGGATGGAAAGAAGAAAAACGAGACGGGAAGCAAAGCCGTGGTGGGGATGGGTCCCAGAACCCGCAGCACCGGATGAATCCAGTAGCTGGCCTGACGCGACCAACCAATCCATACCCCAACCAGAAAGCCCGTCCACGCACCGCACACAATTCCTGCGGACAACAGCACCAAAGAGTTGCCGGTGCTGTCCAGCAGTTTGGCTGCGTCCGTTGTAAAAACTTCGATCAGGCTTTGAGGCGGTGCAAAAAATGGCGTTGGCAAGCTGGCCAATTTGGCGGTCACAATTTCCCACACTGTCAAACCTGCGCCCAACGCCACCAACCAAGGCCCCAGTGCCTTAACCCGCTTTGTGACGGGAATACCAATCAAAGGGGTCATCGCTTGCAGTAACGCAACCAGCGCCACAACTGCAGCAGCACATCCAAACTCAGTGGTGTAGGCCCAATCGCTAAAGCCGACCTCTGCGTTGGACCAGAGCAAGGTCACTGCAGATAGAACTCCCCAGGACACCGCAGCCGACAATCCAACCAACCACAAAGCCTGGATCGATCTACGTGTCTGGGGCACTGACAACGGAGACTTAACCTCGATAGAGTGCTCCAGCGTTGCAGAAATATTCACCGCACTCATAGCCTTCTCCTCAGGTCAGTACATCCACGTGAACATGGGTCGCAAAGCGAGCGGGATCCGTTGTGGACTTCAGCACCCCAACGGTTTTGAAATCACGTGCGTAGAACTCAATTTCTTGGCGCAAAGCCTGGCCCTGCGGATGATGCTTGTGCGTCAATGTAGCCAGCACCGCACGCAAGTCAGCCTCAGACACCTTCGAATAGGCGCTGTAGATACGAGCCGTTTCCGCAGGGTAATTGGCCACAAAATCAGATGCTTCGTTGATTGCTCTGACCAAAGAAGCGACCACCGGTTTTTCGTTTCGCACCAGCTTGCCCGTCACCCCCACCACGCAGCAAGTCTTGGTCGCATATTCACCGCTCAAATTGGTCGCCAGTTCCACCAGGCCCTTGGTGCGACGCTCAATGATGGCGAGATTCGGGTCGCCGTCAGCAATTGCGTGGGCTTCACCTTTTTCCACCGCCACACCCAGCATGTCGCCGGGGAACTGCCGCCAGTTCACGTCCTTTTCAGGATCCAAACCAGCCTTGAGAAGCAGAATCGAGAAGAAATTCTTACCGGGACTATTCAGGTCCGAAACAGCAATCGTCTTGCCCTTGAGCGCTTTGAGCGTGGTGACACCCGCAGGTTGAAAGCCCACCAAGCGCACGCAGCCGCCATGGCTACTGCCGACCAGCTTGACATCAAAGCCGGACTCCAAAGGCTTGAGCCAGCGATGAATCATGCCCAGGCCGCCATCGGCCTTGCCTGTGGCAATGGATTCCAACAGCTGATCGGTAGATCCGCTGAAGTTAATCAGCTCAACATTCAGACCATGTTTTTCAAAAATACCGCGTTCTATGGCCACCGGTGCTGGCGAAAGACAAACCGCACCCATATTCCAGGCCAGTTTGAGCTTACGCGCGGGTGGAGCAGCCAGAACCTGGTTTGCCCCCAAACCCACCAAGCCCAAAGCGCCCGCTGCAGACGCTGTACGCAAAAATGCACGACGCCCCAAGCCATTACCCTCGCCCAGCTGTGCTGGATCCAATGCCGCCATGACCAATCCCTTTATGTTGCCAAGCCTGCATTGAACCCAAGAGACCCCTGGTGCACCAACGAAGAAAAACAAAGATCCTTATGCGAAAGTATTCGGCCAGCAGAGCCACGCTTCTGCTGCAATCGGCTCAGACTTCACTTTTGGTAAACGAAAGCCATGACGACAAGCCACAACCCTGCAAGACTGCGCCGCTTTCTCGCGCAACTCACCCAGCTAGTCAACGAAGCTCCTGAAGAAGCCTTGTTGCTGGAGCGAGGCAAGGTGCTGCTGCACCACCTAGTTCAGCACGATGACTGGCTACCAGATGCCTATGCCCAGCCATCACCAGAGCGTTACCAGCAGTACCTGCTGTATGCAGATCCACTTGAGCGCTTTTCCGTGGTGAGCTTTGTCTGGGGACCCGGTCAAAAAACGCCGGTGCACAACCATACGGTATGGGGTTTGATTGGCTTGCTGCGCGGCGGGGAAAAGTCCCAAGGCTTTGCGCAAAACACTGAAAAGCAATGGCATCCTCAGGGTGCCGCCCATGTGCTTTCACTGGGCGACGTGGAAGCCGTCTCTCCCACCATCGGTGATGTGCACCAGGTCAGCAATCTCTTTGAAGACCAAACCTCCATCAGCATCCATGTCTATGGAGCCAACATCGGCGCAGTCCACCGTTCTGTCTTCACAGAAGACGGCAAGGAAAAAGCCTTTATCTCAGGCTACAGCAACACCGCGCTGCCCAACATCTGGGACAGATCGCGCGAAACCGAATTGCACGCTGCCACCTCTCATTGATTTCACTGACTTTTCTCTCTCGCGCGCCATGACTCAACCTATTTCCTACACCACGACCGCTCAAGTCCGCGAAGCTTTGCTTGCCAAGCATGAAATTGCCTTGCTTGATGTGCGCGAAGAAGATCCGTTTGCGCAAGGCCACCCGCTGTTTGCCGCCAACCTTCCACTGGGCCGACTAGAGTTGGATGCACGCTGGCGCATTCCCCGCCCCAATATCCAGATCGTGGTCTATGACAACGGTGAAGGGCTTGCTGAAATTGCTGCACAACGTCTGCAAGCCCAAGGCTTTACCCAGGTCAGTCTGCTACAAGGCGGCTTGCAAGGTTGGCGCGATGCAGGCGGCGAAATCTTTATCGACGTCAACGTCCCCAGCAAGTCTTTTGGCGAACTGGTGGAGTCCGAACGTCACACACCCTCTTTGCCCGCCCCCGAAGTCAAGGCCTTGCTGGATCAAAAAGCCGATGTCGTGGTGCTCGATGCTCGCCGCTATGACGAGTACCAAACCATGAACATCCCCGGCAGCAGCAGCGTGCCAGGTGCTGAACTGGTCTTGCGCGCCCGTGAACTGGCTCCCAACCCGGCAACACGCATCATCGTGAACTGCGCGGGCCGCACACGCAGCATTATTGGCACCCAGTCGCTCGTCAATGCAGGTCTGCCCAATCCTGTTTCCGCTTTGCGCAATGGCACGATTGGCTGGACGCTAGCAGGCCAGACCCTGGAGCATGGTGCCGATCGCCGTGCTCCAGCCACAGTCTCTGCAGAGCACAAAGCTGCTGCTGCCAAACAAGCCCGCGACGTGGCAGACAAAGCCGGCGTACAACGCGCTGTGCCCAGCGATCTTGCCAACTGGCGAGAAGAAGTGGATCGCACCACTTATCTGCTCGATGTCAGAACCCCCGAGGAATTCACGGCAGGCCATCTCTCTGGCTTTCGCAGCGCACCCGGTGGTCAACTGGTGCAAGAAACCGATGTCTCTGCACCGGTACGTGGCGCTCGCATCGTGCTGGCTGACGATGATGGCGTACGTGCCAATATGACAGCCTCCTGGCTGGCCCAGATGGGCTGGAATGTGTATGTGCTTGACGGTCTGACCAGTGCTGACTTTTCAGACAGCAGCCCGGTGGCACAAAACCTGCCTGCGCCCACAGCGCCCGTGACCTGGATCAAGCCCCAAGCATTGGCTGATGCAATTGCCAAAGCACCTAAAGACAGCATTGCCGTGGTGGACCTGACCACCAGCGCCAACCATGTGCGCCGCCATATCCCCGGTGCCTGGTTTGCGCTGCGAACCGACCTCCAACAAGCACTGAGCCGCATTCCCAAGGCCGATCGCTATGTGCTGACCTGCGGCAGCAGCTTGTTGGCCAAATACGCGGTGCAAGAGTTTGCCGAGGCCACCGGCGCAACCGTTGAGGTACTGGAGGGAGGCAACCAGGCTTGGGCCGATACAGGCCTGCCCGTTGAAACCGGTGAGCAACGCCTTGCCAGCCCCCGCGTCGATCGCTATCGCCGCCCCTATGAAGGCACAGACAACGCCCATGAAGCCATGCAGGCCTATTTGGACTGGGAGTTTGGTCTAGTGGAGCAACTGGGCCGCGATGGTACCCATGGTTTCAAAGTGATCTGAACGGTCTCACGTTCGCCCACAAAAAAGGCAGCTCGCAAGCTGCCTTCTTTAATTTATACCGAACACTCAAACCACTGCTGTTTCTGGCTGACTCCGCGCTGTTTGAGTCTCTTTCGCCTCTTGAGCCAAGCGCTTGAGCGTATTGCGGTTCACGGGCACATCCAGCCCCAGGTTGCCGCGGAAGGTATCAGCCTCATAAGCTTCGCGCCAAATGCCGCGCTGCTTGAGCAAAGGCACAACCAGCTCAACAAAGTCTTTCAGCGATGTATTAGGCAAAGCTTCAAAGAAGTTAAAGCCGTCTGCGCCTTCGTTGTTGAACCAGCGCTCAATTTCATTGGCCACATGCTCCGCCGTGCCGACAAACACCGTCTTTGGCGTAGCGAACCACTGCGCCACCTCACGCAAAGTCCAGTCATTTTCACGCGCAATCTTTTTGATGTGATCGCTAGCGGCCTGCTGGCTGTTGCGTCCGATGTCGCCCAAATCAGGGAAGGGTTCATCCAGCGGATAGACCGAGAAGTCATGGTCATTGAAAGGCCGGGCCAAAGCAGCCAAGGCATTCTCAATAGGCACGAGGCTCGCTGCAATGCGGTACTTCTCTTGCGCCTCTTCCTCAGTGCGTCCTACGATGGGGCGAATGCCAGGCAAGAGCAGCACCTTGTTCGGGTCACGCCCAAACTTTGCCACCTTGGCTTTTACGTCGCGGTAATAGGCTTGGGCTTGCTCCAGCGAATCGGCGTGAAAAAAGATCGCATCTGAGCGTGAGGCTGCAAAATTTTTACCGTCTTCAGAGGCTCCGGCCTGAAAAATCACCGGCTGGCCTTGCCGTGAACGTGCAATATTGAGCGGCCCTTCCACCGAGAAAAATTCACCCTTGTGATCCAAACGGTGTAGCTTCTTCTTGTCGAAGAATTGGCCCGTGGCCTTGTTTCGCACCAGTGCATCGTCTTCCCATGAGTCCCACAGACCTTGCACAACATCCAGATGTTCGCCCGCCAGGCGGTAGCGCACATCATGAGCATAGTGCTCGTTGCGGCTGTAGTTGCGCGCACTTCCATCCAGCCAAGAAGTCACCACATTCCAGCCCGCACGGCCACCGCTGATATGGTCTAGCGAAGCCAATTGGCGCGCCACCGTAAACGGCTCGCTATAGCTGGCTGTAATGGTGGCAACCAAACCGATATGAGAGGTGGCCCCCGCCAGTGCAGAAAGAATCGTCAGCGGCTCAAAGCGGTTGAGATAGTGTGGACTGGAGCGCTCAGTGATATGCACGCTATCGGCCACAAACAGAAATTCGAAACCCGCTTTTTCTGCCAGCTGTGCCTGCTCTCGATAGAAGCCGAAATTCACGCTGCCATCGGTCAGCGCCGCCTCATGGCGCCAGTCTCCCCAACCCGCCCCCACGCCATGCAGCACAAAACCTGCCTTAAGTTGTCGTTTGCTCATCTTGCTTCCCCTCCTTCAGGCTGCACCGCCTAAATATCGATTGAATGTCTTGTCCCACAGCGGCCGCACATCGGCCGAACCTTCCAGCACCCCCATGGACTGAAAAGCTTCGGCTACACGCTGGTGACTTAAAACGGCTTTGTCACTTACCGCCTGAACACTGCTGTTCTGGCTGCGGTTGTTATAGATTTCGACCAAGTCACCCACCGGCACGCGCGTTTGTGCGGACTGGGCCTTGGCATAGTCCAGAAAGTTGGCATTGCTCCAGACATAGGCTTTTTGCAGGCGCTGCAGCAAATCAGCGAGGGCCGCTTGGCGTTGCACGTCTTGCACCGCCTTTGGATTGGCATAAATCAGAAAATTGCCCGACAGATAACCCACCGCCGTTTTGAGAATGCGTGCACCATGACGTGTGCGGGCCAGTTGGCCGTTGTAGCCATAGATGGCCCAGGCATCGATATCGCCGCGCGCAAAAGCCGACAGTCCATCTGCGGGCGAGAGATTGACGGGCTTGATATCGTCAAAACTCAGCCCAGCTTCCTTGAGCTGTTGATACAGATACAGATGCGAGGTGGTGCCGCGCACATAGCCCACGCGCTTGCCACGCAGATCTGCCACCTTGTAAATGGCCGAGTCTTTTTGCGCCAGCGTGGCCTGGTTGTTCAAGTCTTCGTGATAGACCGCAACCACTTTGACCGAGGCCTTGGCCTTGGCGGCAAACACAGCTGGTATCTCGCTGCCAGAGCCAAAATCCAGCGCATCGGCGTTGATGCTTTCAATGTGCTGCACACCAGAGTTGAACTCTTTCCAGTCAATCTGATACGGCGTTTGCGCCAGGCCTGCGGCCTCCAGCAAAGTTTTGTGGCCACCTTTATAGGTAGCCGCACGCAAAGTCACACCACGCAAATTGCTTTGCGCATTGCCGATGGATGGCAAAGCCGCAGCCAGCGATAAGACTCCAGCACTTTGCAGCATGCGCCTTCTTGAGAGCGAGAGCGAGTAAGGGGAATATGGTTCCATAAGGCAGTTCACGATGGGGAATCGGCGCTGCCTGAAGTTCAAGGCCAGCGAAATCGTGTCCTGACTCTAGAAGCTGTTTCGTGGTGCGTTAAGGAAGAAAAACAGATATGGATATACCCTGTGCAATACCTGCTTAGCATGTGGCCTCTTGAAAGAACACCCTCCTCAACAACTTTGAGGTGTTAGGCAGGGCCACATTAAAGGCCCTGATGCAATAACGGCTGTGGGCCATTCAGCAGTCCTTGGCATTTCTGAGTCGCACGGCTGCAACCAGCTGAAGCCGACTTCTGACTCCTTGGTCTGCTTTGCAGCGGGTGCGGTCTCTCGCTTCACTGAACTCGGCACCCGAAAGCTGCATCTCAGTGCTGAAGTGGATGCTTGCCAGCGACGCAAGGTTGTCTGAGAAATCCGGAGTGATTCAAGTCTGAAGAGCGTTCAGATCCGCTGACGTTCCATCGGGCGCGAGGTCGATGCGCCAGTTCTTGACGACCTGCGCCGCATGCGCCTCATCGAAGGTGCCCAACAAGTACTCCATCAAGTCGTCCTGCCGAGGCTGACCGAACACCATGCGGTAGATCGCCAGGCTCGCCTTCAGGCGCTTCAGCCGCTGATCGTCCTTGCTCCATGGCAACCTGAAAACAAGCCTCTCGACCTTGGCACCGTCTGGCAGCTCGAAGATCCAGAACGGAAGCAAGTCGGACGCACCTTGCGGACGACGCGCGCGCACATGCTCGAACATGTCCTTCCACGGCTCAGCACTCGCCGCGCTGAGCCCCGTGCAGCCGGCCCGCGCCACGTTCTTGCGCACAGCATGCCCCTTGTATCGGTGCACACGACCTTCGCGCTGCTCCAGGTCGACAGGATTGCCCGGCAGGTTCCAGTGCACGATCGAATGGCACCAGGAGTGGAAGTCCAGCCCTTCCTGCCCCACCGACGTAGAGGCAAGAACGAACGGCCGGAACGGGGAGTTGAACGCCGCCCGGATCGACTCCTTGCGCGAGATCGCGCCGTCTTCCTCCTTGGCATCTCCGTATCGCACCGCGTATCGGCAGCGTAGCGATAATGGCTCAGAGTCCATTTCGAGCCCGCCGTTGACGACCAAGGGGTAGTCAGGGCGCAACTGGCTGGTCCGGATGGTTGCCGCCTCGAAGACCTTGCCGGCGACCGCAAAGATGCCATCCACAGCGCCCTCCGCACTGCCCGACTCCGCCTCGTGCAGCAAGTGGACGTACTCGTCGAGCAAGGCCTGCAGATTGCCTTGCGCGCAGTAGTTAAGCACGCGTTTCCAGTACACGGCCTCGTCTTCGTCATGCGGCAACATGGCAATCGCCTCAGGCGCATTGAACTGATGTCGCAGCCCATCGGCAATTTGCACAGCTGAAGTGCTCAGCGCACCGAATGTCGCCGTCGTCTCCGGCGCGACCCGGCGCAGAGCCCTCAGGGCACACACCGCAGGACCAGCAATCGCAATATCCGCCAAGACGCCGACCAAGTCCTTGGGGACTCGCCGCATGGCAGGCAATTCGCCGTCCCAGACCTCAATCCAGTGTTGAACGTGGCGACCAAATCCCCCCTCGGCCTCATGCGCATCGCCCTCTTCGTCGGCAACGGCACCCTTGCGCGCACGGTGCCAATGGGCATCGCACCAGTTGCGCATGTCGGCGTGGTTTGCGCCGGTTCGCTCCAACAGAATGAGCGCAACCCAGTACCAGCGCGGATCAGGTGGGCTGAACTCGTCAGCCGAGGTGACGGGGAGCGGCGGCAGCAACGCCTCGATCCGCTCGCGAACGCTCGCGCGGACTTCGGCCAGCGATGCTTTGCCGCCCGTCTCGACAAATGCCTGCAACGGATCAAAGGCGTCAGCCAACACCCGCGACGGGAACAACAGGGTCAGGGCGTTCATGCCGGCGAAGGTGCCGTCCTCCTTGACCGGGAAGCGAAGCCGCGCCCGAACCTGGCGAGTGAGCTGGTCGTACCGTGGCTTGCGTTCCAGGCCGGTCACCGACTTGGATTCGACCAAATAGGACAGAAGCCCCGCAATCGCGTCAGGCACCACGTTCCAGCTGGAGAACACCAAGGTTTTGGTGAATCCGGCTGCTTGCTCAAAAGGCCCCTCGCCAGCCCAGTACGGCATCGACGGAGGCACCCACAGCAGGCGCCACGATTGATGGGCCTCGATGTCCGCAGCCAGCGCGCGCAAACGACCGTTGGCGGGATCAACGGCACCGTATTTCGCCATCGACTGCTTTTGCAAAGTCCGATACGCGGGCTGCTTCTGCAGCGCGTCGACGAACACGCTCTCGTTCTTCTTGTCGGCCAGCCGGCGCTTGAGCTCGTACTCCTTCATGAAGTTCAGCAGATACGGGCTCGAACGCCAGTACTCGATCGGGTCGCCTGAGCCCACGGCCGTACTCAGCCGATCAATGGAACGGAATTCCAGCAAGTCTTCTGGGGCCAGTTGGACCGGCACCGCTCGCTCACGAACCATGGCGTCCAGTCCTGCCGTTGCTCCGACGCGCTCGGTCCGGCACATGATGCGGCGCAGTCGCCGCTCGATCTTGGCCTTGGTCTGCGCCGGCCGCTGGGTGGCAAGGCTCTGAGCATCCAGCGTCATCAGCACCTCGCGGAACTCCCGCAAGTCCTCTTGCAACGCGTCTAGCTGACGGCAGTCGTCAAAAAGGAACCCGGCGGTCTGCAGGAAGTCTCGGTAGTGGTTCTCTTCCTCGTGATGAGCCGCGTACATCTTGTACGGCGTGGCCGACAACAACAGCACCCGGAGATCATACGAATAGTTGAAGAGCTGATGCGCCAGCTCAGCCGCCGGGCTGATTTCTGGCGCCGCGAGCAGATCCCTGAAGCGCTGGAACTCGTCCAAGATCACAAGATCTGGCTTCAGTGCGCTCAGGCAGCAACGGGCCAGCGTGCGCCTCAACTTACTCGTCAAATTGCGCGCTTCCTCACGATGCTCCGGAGTTATGGTTCTCCGTCCGTCAGCCGCGTGCGCCGTCAGCTCACGAAGCCTTTCCAGGAATTCACTGCCTTCCACGGCAGCGCGGAACGCTTCGGCAATCGGCTCGTCGTAGTCCAGCGGTTCAAACGCTTCGTTGAACCACCCCTCGCCGGCCGTACCTTGAAGCACGTGAACCAATCCCTTGGCGCGGAGGTTCAACTGGTCGCGCAGCATCTGGAAGATCAGCTTGCGCTCAAGCTTCTGACCGCCGCGATTACCATGATCGAAAGTCGTTCCCGGCGTGAAGCTGATGAAGTTGATGGGCTGCTTGCGCAAGCACTTCACTTCCAGCGGAAGCAACGTCAGCCGCGTTGCCTTCACGAACGCGTTCTTCCCCGTGACGTTCAGGCGCGCGACGTTCTGCGCTGCGATGTCGGCGTTGGAGCAGATATAGATGATGTCGATGCGTTCGCGCGTTCCTTGCAGATGCTCGACCGCTTTGGCGATGACGCCGCGCGCCACCAGCGTCTTGCCCAAGCCCACCTCGTCCGCCACCAGGAACCGGCGTACCGCGTCTTGATCCAGAAACAGGCGGCGGAACGCGAACTCCACCGTACGGAGCTGGAAGTCCTTGAGCCGGGCCAGCACCGGCTGCGCGCTGAAGGGGCGGTTCATCGTGCACCCTCGCTGCTTCTGGCTTCATCGAAGACTCGCCACAACGCCATGAAGTCTGGCGGGATGAGCGATTCAGCCCCCTCTCCTTGTGCCTGGGCGAGCTTGCCGACGGCGCTGGCCACATGATCCAGCTTGGCAGGTTCACGCGAGAAGGCCTTGAGCATCAGCTCGAAGAGAGCGAGCGAGTCATCGGGCGCCGGGGCGCCACCGAACCAGCCTCCCGCGCCCTCGCCTTCTGGCGCCTCATTGCCAAACACTCCGAGCAGCAAGGCGAGGTAGCGCAGGAATGCAGCTCGGTTGCCGAGCAACACGGCGAGCACCGCCGCCTCTCTGTCCTGCGGCGGATTGGCAAGTGGCAGTTCCAGTCCGAACAGCAGCTCTTGCTTTCCCATCCGAACCCGGAATCCGGTCAGAGACGTCACCTCATGTGCCATGAAGCTTCCGAGCTCAAGGCTTGGCGCATCCTCCAGCTTCTGGTTGCCTTCTGGCGACACGGTCAACGGCCACGCCCAGATCTCCGTCGACGGGTCGGCCAATGTCTGCGTTCCGTGAAGCACCAGCGAGTACCGCCCGTCCTCAGTCATCTCACAGACCAGGTTCAGCCCGGCCGCCACGACCCTTCGTCGAACGGCGTCAAGTGCGTCTTCGAGCTCGCGTTGCTCCAGCAGCGGCCCCGGGTCCATAGGCTGATACGGCTCGAGCAAGGCGCCCATGCCCTTCTCCCTGGTGAGCCAGTCTCGCGGCCGTCCCACCTTGCCATGGTGCCCGCAAAGCTGCGCCATCACCTCGACATTGCTGCCTCGCTCCAGCGCAGCAGTCGTGCAATTCGCAGACCCGACCAGCGCATACGTCCAGGCGCGCTTCTGCCAAATGAGTGCCTTGGCATGCAACCCACGGTGCGCGTCCCTCTGGGCCTCCTCCTCGGCGCCCAGGTCGGCGTTGTCGTCGACCACGTACATCTGACACAGGTCGCGCGACTCGTCGCTGAGCAAAGCGATCTCCTCTTGGCGAGACACCACACCAACGAGACACTTGCTCGTTGCCGCGACAGCCTGCAGTGCGGTGTTACGCAGGAATGGCGATACGACCAGCAGCTCATCGGATTCGGGCAAACGCAAAGGTTGAGGCTTGGCGCCCAGCCCGATCACATGAAACTCGATCGGCTCGCTGAACCCTGGAGGCTGTTCCCACGCGCAGCGATGCAGCTCGTCGGCCAGCGTCTCCAATTGCCGCAGTCGCTCACCCGTAGGCCTCTTGTGGCGGCACAGATCAGGAAGTCGGCGCACGAACGATGCAAGCGCCTTGTTCTCCGTACGACGCCGGCCCTCCGGTTGCCCTTCTAGGCACAAGCTGAGATCCCACGAGCGGTCATCTGTCAGATTGCGTGAGAGCACCAGCAGTCGAATCAGCGGAGCACCGCCCTGCCCTTCACGCAGAAAGCGCAGCACCCAGACCTTGGGATGGAATGCGCCGCCGTGCGGGGCCAGCACCTCGTAGATCATCGCCTCAGTCAAGCCCAATAGCGCATGAGGCATGCGGGGCACATGCAGTCTTCCGCTGTCCGCGAAAACACTCAAGCGCTTGGTCGTCCGGCGCATGCCCTCGAGCAGGCGCAGAGGGTCGTTCTGCACGCCTTCGTCTTCACTTGCAGCCAGCCACGCCAAGTGTGCGGGCAGCACCATCAGCGTCGCAATGTCCAAGGAGTACGTCGTCGCGATGCCAGTGTCGAACTCGTACCCGGCAGGAGGCGTGACCGCCTCAACCAGCGTGCTCCGTGCGTTGGGCTGGATCATGCTTTGCTCCCCAGCCCCGCCGCCAAATCGGACAGGAAGTCGCTTGCCAAGCCCCATCGATAGGTCAACACCGTCAAGCCTGAGCTGCCGCCCCAAGTGCCTGCGTTCTTGAAGCGAGAGCGTGCGCCCTTCATGCTCTCCTCACGGTGGCGTATCAGATCTCGGGCGACCTTCGACCCTGGAATCCGGTCAGGTCCGTCGCTCACCAAGCGAAACCAGTTCCTGATGAACGTCTGCGTCGACGGCGTGATGGTGTGGTTCCGCCCCATCACCCGCAGCCAGAAGTCCTCCAGGCTCCAACCGGCGAATCCGCTCGATTGAACTGAAGTCGCCCATTCGGTAAGTCGGTGGTGATAGGCGTCGACGCCATCGGATCGCTTCCACACCTCGCTCAGCGAGAGGTTGTAGACCAGCGCTGCGCCTTCGATGAGCTTGGAGAACTTGCGTCCGTGCTCCACCAGCTCGCGCATCTCTTTCGGGAAGCTCGCCTGCCTCGGGTGCAACCAGGGGGCGTCAGCCTCGACCTTGCTACTCAAGGACTCGGTATCGAATGCCAGCCAACTCAGCAACGAAGCAGGATGGAGCTTGCGCCACTGCTCACGCAGGAACTGGGCTTCATCGCTATTCAATTCGAGCGTCGCCTGGTCGAGCAGCGCCTTGAGGTCTCCTTCTGGCACCAGCTCCTGCAAAGAGGCGTGCCAGGTAGCGCCCTTCAGAGGATCCAGCCAGTCGTCGTAGTCCTTGCGTTGCTTGCGATGGCGCGCTGCATAGACACTGTCGATGCGCCGGAAATACTCTTGCTGCGTACCGTTGAACACGCGAAGACCCCAGCGCCCCAACCCCGCCCAGTACACAGAGCTGGCCAGCCGCTGCAACTCGTCCCCAGTTACGCGACCGAATGCGCCCCGCTCAGCCCTGAGCTGGCTGTTGAGCACCAGCTCGCGGTCACGCGCGAGCTTGGAGAACTTGGCAGCGGGCACTTCTTCGCTCTCCATTTTCATGAAGAGCCACGGCAGAAGCAGCATGTAGCGCAGCCGCGTCTGAATCACCGAGGTACCCGGGAACAGCTGATCAGAGATCGAGTCGCGGATGGCGCCGATACCCAGCTCGTCGCGCGTCTCGCTCTCCTTGAACATCTGCAGCAATCTGTGACTGCGCTCCTTGGCCGCGTTGTCGTGATCGAGCCAGGTCAGGCTGGATGGCATTATTTTTATTCTCCCCTTGCCATCCTATTAGAACGCAGATTCGGATCACCTTCGGCGACCTCCTCGACCGTCCCGCCCGGGCGAATCCGCACTTGATCTCTGCGACGGTCTGCTGTTGAGTTCAACACTTCCTGCTACTGAGTTCTACGAACCTTGCTACCGTACAGCAAATTCGTCTAACCCCCCTTTTCGCCGTTCCATCGCGGCATGCCGTCGACGGACCAGCACCTCGAGCTTGCGCATGTTCCGGTGAGGTACCGCAAAGCAGTCGTTGGTAAGCGACTGCAACCAGCGGCGGATTCAACCGGTCGCTGCAACACACTAACCGCCGCATAGGCGGCAGGAGTGCTGCAAATGAAGCAGCGACCCAGAATCTACTATTCGGACAGCCAGAACGCGCTGATTTAGGAGCGATGGAAGCAAGGCTGGACTTTGCATGAGATCGGCAAGCTCTTTGATCGCGCCCACTCTTCGATCCATCGAATCCTGGCCGAGACAGGTGGAATCCGTCCCGCCCAACGAGCACGGGCCGCAACCGCATTGACGCTGGCCCAACGAGAAGAGATCTCGCGAGCCATCGTGGGGGCGTCGATCCGGGCCATCGCTGCACGACTGGGACGAGCACCATCGACAATCTGCCGGGAGATGAAGCGCAATGGTGGGCACCACAGCTACCTGGCGAACCAGGCAGATGCAGCTGCGTGGGGCCGAGCGAGGCGCCCCAAGTGCTGCAAACTCGTTGCGAACCGCGCATTGGCCCAAACAGCTTTGCCTGGGCATTGGGAAGGCGACCTGGTCTTTGGCAGTGGCAACAGCCAGATCGCGACCTTGGTCGAGCGTCAAACGCGCTACGTGATGTTGATAAAGCTTGATGGCAAAGACACGCAGACAGTCGTCAACGCGCTCATCAAGCATGCTCGCAAACTGCCGCAGGAACTCTACAAATCGCTAACCTGGGACAGGGGCGCCGAGATGGATGCCCATAAGCAATTCACCTTGGCCACGGACATCCAAGTCTACTTTTGCGACCCTCAAAGCCCATGGCAGCGGGGAAGTAATATGGGCCGCTTCAGTGGTGAGTGGCCGCATATTTGCAGAGAAAAAATCAACAAGGGCGGGTTGAAGCCCGCCCTTGTTAGGTGAGTTGCGGTCAACACCAATGAAGTGCTGCCCTCCTGTTATGCCTTTGATTAGCCTATTCGCTGGTAGGCACGAAAAACAGGTACTCACCTGGCCCCATCTGCGGGGTAATCACATAGCCTTCGCACTGCCCGCCCTTGCATTTCACAGGGATAGCGCGGGGCCATATCGTTGCAG
>NZ_QQAS01000017.1:0-37333 GCF_003350425.1 Comamonas sp. AG1104
AGCGGCGACAACGCCCCCAAGATGATGAGCATCGGCATGCACTGCCGACTGCTGGGCCGTCCCGGCCGGATTACAGCGCTGCAGCGCTTCCTCGACCACATCCAGAAGCACGACAACGTGTGGGTGTGCCGCCGTATTGATTTGGCTCGTCACTGGGCCGAGCGTTTCCCTTGCAAGGATTGATTGCGACATGGCTTTGACCCTGGAACAACTGAATGCCGCCGATGCGGCAACCGCCACCGACTTGCTCGATGGCCTGTACGAGCACTCGCCCTGGATTGCCGCCAAGGCACTGGAGCAGCGTCCCTTCAAGTCCATGGCGCATATCAAGCACGCCATGGCCAAGGTGCTGGCCGAGTCCAGCGAGCAGGCCCAGCTCGATCTGATCCGCGCTCACCCGGAGTTGGCCGGCAAGCAGATGGAGACCAACACGCTCACCGCCGAGTCGACGAATGAGCAGAAGAAGGCTGGCCTGACCAACTGCACGCCCGAAGAGCTGGAGCACATCCGCAAGCTCAACGCCGAATACGGCAAGCGCTTCGGCTTCCCCTTCATCCTGGCCGTGCGCGGCGCGCGCGGTCTGGGTCTGAGCAAGGCCGAGATCATTGCGACCTTCGAGCGTCGCATGTTCAACCATCCGGCCTACGAACAGGCCGAGGCACTGCGCAACATCCACCGCATCGCCGAGATCCGTCTGAACGACAAGTTCGGCTACGAACCCGTCGAAGGCAACGAAGTCTGGGACTGGCAGGAACGCCTGTCCACCAACAGCGACCCCGGCTACGCCGAAAAAGGCCAGCTGACGGTGACTTACCTGACCGACGCCCACCGTGCCTGCGCCCAGCGCATCAGCCACTGGATGCGCGAGATCGGCTTCGACGAGGTCGAGATCGACGCCGTGGGCAATGTGGTGGGCCGCTACAAGGCGGCCACCGAAGGCGCCAAGACCCTGTTGACCGGCAGCCACTACGACACCGTGCGCAACGGCGGCAAGTACGACGGCCGCCTGGGCATCTTTGTGCCCATGGCCTGCGTCAAGCAACTGGCCCAGCAAGGTAAGCGTCTGCCCTTCAACATCGAAGTGGTGGGTTTCTCGGAAGAGGAAGGCCAGCGCTACAAGGCCACCTTCCTGGGCTCAGGCGCCCTGGTGGGCGACTTCAAGCAGGAATGGCTGGAGCAAAAGGACGCCGACGGCATCACGCTGCGCGAAGCCATGCTGCATGCCGGCCTGTGCATCGACGACATTCCCAAGCTGGAGCGCGACCCCGCCAAGTACCTGGGCTTTGTGGAAGTGCACATCGAGCAGGGCCCCGTGCTCAACGAGCTGGACATTCCCCTGGGCATCGTCACCTCCATCAACGGCAGCGCTCGTTACACGTGCGAATTCATCGGCATGGCCAGCCACGCCGGCACCACGCCCATGGACCGCCGCCGCGATGCCGCAGCCGGCGTTGCCGAGCTGTCGCTGTACATCGAAAAGCGCGCCGGCCAGGACGGCGACAGCGTGGCCACCATCGGCCAGCTGAACGTGCCCTCGGGCTCGGTCAACGTGGTGCCCGGCCGCTGCCAGTTCTCGCTGGATCTGCGCGCTCCCACCAACGAGCAGCGCGACGCCATGATCAACGACATCATGGCCGAGATGGCTGCGATC
This sequence comes from Comamonas sp. AG1104, assembly GCF_003350425.1. NCBI lineage: Bacteria > Pseudomonadati > Pseudomonadota > Betaproteobacteria > Burkholderiales > Comamonadaceae > Comamonas > Comamonas sp. AG1104. The sequence continues at coordinate 1,652 of NZ_QQAS01000017.1, forward strand.
GCCGAACGCCGCGGCCTGCGCTACAGCACCGATCTGTCCATGAAGGCAGCGGCTGCACCCAGCGCTCCCGAATGGCAGAAACGCTGGGAAAACGCTGTCGATGCACTGGGCGTGCCCCTGTTCCGCATGCCCAGCGGCGCCGGTCACGACGCCATGAAGCTGCACGAAATCATGCCCCAGGCCATGTTGTTCGTGCGCGGCATGAACGCCGGTATCAGCCACAACCCGCTGGAAGCCTCTACCTCCGACGACATGCAACTGTCCGTGGATGCCTTCACTCACCTCCTCCACCAACTGGCTCAAGAACAGCAATGACCAATATGAATCAAGACAAGCAAGCCACCTACGCCGCCATCGATGCATGGATTGACGAGCACTTCGACGAAGAAGTGAAGTTTCTGCAGGCCATGGTGCAAGTGCCCACGGACACGCCTCCCGGCAACAATGCCCCCCACGCCGAACGTACTGCCGAGCTGATCAAGGGCTTTGGCTTCGACGCCGAAAAGCACGTCGTGCCCGAAGCCGACGTCAAGGCCTACGGCATGGAATCCATCACCAACCTGATCGTGCGCCGCCAGTACGGTGCGCAGGGTGACGGTGGCCGCACCATCGCCCTGAACGCCCACGGCGACGTGGTGCCTCCGGGCGAAGGCTGGACCAAGGACCCCTACGGCGCCGAGATCGAAGACGGCAAGCTGTATGGCCGCGCCGCTGCCGTGAGCAAGAGCGACTTCGCCTCGTTCACCTTTGCCGTGCGTGCTCTGGAAGCCGTGGCCAAGCCAGCCAAGGGCGCGGTGGAGCTGCACTACACCTACGACGAAGAGTTCGGCGGCATCATGGGCCCCGGCTGGCTGCTGGAAAAGGGCCTGACCAAGCCCGACCTGATGATCGCAGCGGGCTTCAGCTACGAAGTTGTTACCGCTCACAACGGCTGCCTGCAGATGGAAATCACCGTGCAGGGCAAGATGGCTCACGCCGCCGTGCCCCACACCGGCGTGGACGCGCTGCAAGCCACTGCGGTACTGCTCACGGCTCTGTACGCCGAGAACGTGAAGTACAAGCAAGTCACGTCCAAGGTGCCCGGCATCAAGCACCCCTACCTGAACATCGGCCGTATCGACGGCGGCACCAACACCAATGTGGTGCCCGGCAAGGTCATGCTCAAGATCGACCGCCGCATGATTCCTGAAGAGAATCCCGTGGAAGTCGAAGCCAGCATCCGCGCTGTCATCGCCAAGGCCATCGCCGACTTCAACACCCAGGGCGGCTACACCGGTGAAGACGCTGTGCGCGTGGACATCAAGCGCCTGCTGCTGGCCAATGCCATGACGCCCCTGGACGGCAACAAGCCTCTGGTCGACGCCATCCAGGCCCACGGCGAAGCCGTCTTCGGCGAGAAGCCTCCCGCAGTGGGCACGCCTCTGTACACCGACGTGCGCCTGTACGTCGAGCGCGGCATCCCCGGCGTGATCTACGGCGCCGGCCCCCGCACCGTGCTGGAATCGCACGCCAAGCGCTCCGACGAGCGCCTGGTGCTGGAAGATCTGCGCCGCGCCACCAAGGTGGTGGCCCGCTCGCTGGTGGACCTGACTGCCTGAGCACCAAACACCGTTTGAACGCCTAGCCTTCTCCAGACTGGATGGAGGTTTTTCAAGGAGCCTGGATTCGTCCGGGCTCTTTTTTTATGTGCGCGACACCAGCAAGCCGACGGGCATTTGCTCGGCATGACTGAGGTCCACATGGCTGGCCAGAAAATCCAGCACCGCTCGCGTCCTCACCGGCAACTGGCCGGGCTTGCCCACATACACGGCATGGATGGGCTGCAGATCTCCGGGATTGAAATCCTCGAGCAACGCCTGCAGCCTGCCCGCATGCAAGTCGTCCCAGGCGTGATAGAGCGACAGCCGCGCCAGGCCCGCCCCGGCCTTGGCCAGATTGGCCATGGCTTCGCCATCGTTGACGCGCAGCACCTCGCCCATGCTCACCGTCACCGCCTTGCCCGCCACCACAAACGGCCAGTGCGGTATGGCCCGCGGATAGTTCCAGCCGATGCGCACATGACCTGCCAGCTCATCGGGATGCTGCGGCCTGCCAAAGCGCTGCAGATAGTCGGGCGAGGCCACGATCACCTGGCGCGTGTGACCCAGCTTGCGCGCCACCATGTCCGAAGACGGCAGCTCTCCCCAGCGCAAGGCGATATCGGCGCGGGCCGCAATCAGGTCCACGACATGATCGGTAAAGCTGAGGTCCAGCTGCAGTCCCGGCCAGGTCTGCATGAGCGGGCCGACCAGTGGCACCAGCAAGCGGTTGCCCGTGGACGAGCTGGCATTGATGCGCACCACGCCGGTGGGCTGGCCCTGCCGGGTGACCGAGGACTCCAGCGCCAGCCAGTCCGCCAGCAGCTGCCGCCCCTGCTCCAGCAATTGCTCTCCCTCGGCCGTCAGCTCCAGCCGCCGGGTGCTGCGGCGCAGCAGCTGCACGCCCAGCCGGGTCTCGAGCCGGGCCACGATCTTGCTGACCGCCGAGGGCGAGACCTCGCGCAGGCGCGCCGCAGCCGAGAAGCTGCCCTGCTGGGCCACCTGCACAAAGGTCTGCAGCTCCACAAAGCGGTCCGCGCTGTGCTCCTGCAGCGAAGGCATAGCCATGGATTTCTTCATGAATCACATCATAAAGATACGATTTATTCCCCACAGGAACAAATGCATGTCCGCATCAAGGGCTAGCGCGCCTTCTGCCGCAGGTTCACAGTTCAGCCCTTCGCGGAATTTTCACAAGGACGTTTTCATGCCTGCAGCATTGCTTGCGCTGGCCGCCGGTGCCTTCGGCATCGGCACCACGGAATTCATCATCATGGGCTTGCTGACCCAGGTCAGCCAGGATCTTCATATCTCCATCCCCACGGCGGGCACGCTGATCTCGGGCTATGCCTTGGGCGTCGCCGTGGGCGCTCCCGTTCTCACGCTGGCCTCGCGCCGCTGGCCGCGCAAGCTGCTGCTGCTGAGCCTGATGCTGCTGTTCATCGCCGGCAATGCCGCCGCCGCTCTGGCACCCAGCTATGGCTGGCTGCTGGCGGCACGCGTGCTGACCTCGCTGACCCACGGCACCTTCTTCGGCGTGGGTGCAGTCGTCGCCACGCAACTGGTGGCGCCCGAGAAGAAAGCATCGGCCATTGCACTGATGTTTTCCGGCCTGACCCTGGCCACGCTGCTGGGCGTGCCCTTCGGCACCTGGATCGGCCAGCACTGGGGCTGGCGCATGGCCTTTGCCAGCGTCAGCGGCATCGGCGTGATCGCACTGCTGATCCTGCTGCGCCATGTGCCACGCGAACTGAGCATGCCCAGCCCTCGGGGCCTGACACAGGAGCTGGCCGTGCTGCGCAATGGCGCCATGTGGCGCGGCCTGCTGTTGACGGTGATCGGCTTTGCCGGCGTCTTCACCCTCTATACCTATATAGAGCCGTTGCTGACCCAGATCACGGGAATGGACAACCGCATGATTGCGTTCACCCTGCTGCTGTTCGGGGCGGGCCTGGCCCTGGGCAACCATGCGGGTGGCAAGCTGGCCGACCGCTTTGGAGTGCAGCGCGCACTGTGGGCGTCGCTGGCCGCCCTGATGCTGGTGCTGATCGCGGGCCGCTGGATGTTTGCGAGCACGCCGCTGGCGATTGCCTTTGTGTTGCTGCTGGGCATTGCCGCCTTTGCCACCGTCGCGCCGCTGCAGATGGGCGTGCTGCAATCGGCGGGCGAGGCCGGCATGAATCTGGCATCCAGCCTCAATATCGCGGCCTTCAATCTGGGCAATGCCCTGGGTGCCTGGCTGGGCGGAGCCGTGATTGCACAGGGCCTGGACTTGACTTCGCTGGCCTGGGCGGCCGCCATACCGGCAGCAGCGGCGCTGCTCATGGCCAGCTTCGCACCACGTCAGACCAGTCCAGTTCAGACTTCGGCCATGGCGGCGGGCATGCACTGAAGCTCAGACGCGGCATCAAGGCGGCACAAGGCGGCAGCCTGCCCTGCAGCTGCGCAGACGAATCCCACTCCCAAGGCGACCTCAAGGTCGCCTTTTTTGCTTGTGCAGCAGCTCGGCATGGTTTTTGCACCAATTCAGATCCATGACAAGGCATGAACCCCTTGCAGGCCCCCATGCACGCTTTTGCACAGCGGTGCACCAATTTCGGGCTTGACACCCTTTTTTGCACCTTCTTCAACGCTAATGCATGCAACCGGCCTCAAGGCGGCAATCCACTTTCTTTCACTAGATGTTTCAAGACCCGAAACCTGCGCACGCATAACCGCAGTCAGATTCCTTGCGATTGCATATCGCGCAATTTTTGCTATGAAAAACAAAGCAACTATCGCTTGATGCAAAAAGGTTTCAATATGTTTTATCCTGAAAATTAGAAAAACAAAGGGTCATTAGCTACATATCTGATAGCAATCAGTAATTACCTTAGATGGTTATGCGCGAAAAACATAATCATTGACATCCCATCCAGAAACTGAAATTTGAGCAGGGTTTACCGCTAGATGCTGCGCGTTATGAGCTGTATACACTTTTTGTATGGATTGCATGCCATTCGCGAATCGCATGCCAACCTGAAGCCAATATAGAGTGAGGAGACATGTTTTTATGACATCCCAAGTGCATCCCGTGGATGAGGTTCTGCCATTTGGCAAGCTCACCGCCCTAGGTCTGCAGCACGTTCTGGTCATGTATGCCGGCGCTGTTGCCGTGCCGCTGATCGTGGGCCGTGCCCTGAACCTGCCCCCTGAGCAGGTCGCGCACCTGATCTCTGCCGACCTGTTCGTCTGCGGCCTGGTCACCCTGATCCAGGCCATGGGCGCAACCCAGTGGTTCGGCATCAAGCTGCCCGTGATGATGGGCGTGACCTTTGCCAGCGTGGCCCCCATGGTGTCCATGGCGCAGAGCACCGGCGGCAATGCCGGCGCAGGCCTGATCTTTGGCTCGGTGATCGGCGCGGGGGTAATCTCCATCCTCATTGCGCCGCTCATCAGCCGCATGCTGCGCTTCTTCCCCCCGGTCGTGACCGGCACCATCATCGCCGTCATCGGCATCAGCCTGATGCGTGTAGGCATCAACTGGATCTTCGGCAACCCCGTGGGCCCGACCGCTCCTTCCGTGCCCAACCCCGAGCACCTTAAGTGGCTGGCCGAGGCCCAGGCCATGGCCGGCGCTCCCGGCTCCTCGCTGCCAGCCATCCCCAAGGGTTTCTCTGTGCTGCCCACCATGCCCAACCCCAAGTACGCCGATCTGCAAGGCGCTGCGGTCTCCGGCATCGTGCTGCTGTCCATCTTGCTGATCGCTCGCTTTGCCAAGGGCTTCCTGGCCAATATCTCGGTGCTGATGGGCATCTTGATCGGCGGCGTGATCTCCGTGGCCATGGGTCTGATGAACTTCGAGAAGGTCGCCAAGGCCGAGTGGTTCACCCTGGTGCTGCCCTTCCAGATCGCCATGCCCGTCTTCGACCCCATCCTGATCCTCACCATGAGTCTGGTGATGGTGGTGGTGATGATCGAGTCCACCGGCATGTTCCTGGCCCTGGGCGACATGGCCAAGCGCGACATCACACAGGATGAGCTGACCCGCGGTCTGCGCACCGACGGTCTGGGCACCCTGATCGGCGGCATCTTCAACACCTTCCCCTACACCAGCTTCTCGCAGAACGTGGGTCTGGTGGCCGTGACCGGCGTGCTCAGCCGCTGGGTCTGCGTGGCCGGTGGCGTGATCCTCATCGTTCTGGGCGTACTGCCCAAGATGGGCGCGCTGATCGAATCCCTGCCCACCGTGGTTCTGGGCGGCGCCGGCCTGGTGATGTTCGGCATGGTGGCCTCCACCGGCATCCGTATCCTGGCCAACGTGGATTTCCGCAACAACAAGAACAACGCCATGATCGTGGCAGTGTCCATCGGCGTGGGAATGATTCCCCTGGTTGCCCCTAATTTCCGTCAGTGGATGCCCCATTCCATCCATCCACTGATTGAATCCGGTATCCTGCTGTCCTCGATTACCGCCGTGGCATTGAATCTTTTCTTTAACGGAGCCGCCAAAGACAACAGCGCTGCCATCAACGCAGCACGTGAGGCTGACGCTCACTAAACGCCAGTCCTGAAGCGAACGCTGGCTTACCGGCCAGCCCAAGCCCCCTGCCGCCCCACAGTGCGCCAGGGGGTTTGTTGTCGATACAGTTGAAGCAAAACAGACCTGACTCAAAATGCTTCTTGCCATCCGGTAAGCTCCGAGAAGCAACTTGCTGATAAATATTTCGTATGACACAAAACCTGTCCTCCGCCGAACAAGCCCTGCGCGATGCGGCCCGCGAATACCACCGCAGCCCCGTCAAAGGCAAGATTTCCGTCACCCCTACCAAGCCCCTGTCCAACCAGCGTGACCTGTCCCTGGCCTACTCGCCAGGCGTGGCCTATCCCTGCCTGGACATCGAGGCAGACCCCTCAACTGCGGCCGAATACACCTCGCGCGGCAACCTGGTCGGCGTGATCACCAACGGCACTGCGGTGCTGGGTCTGGGCGATATCGGCCCGCTGGCTTCCAAGCCAGTGATGGAAGGCAAGGGTTGCCTGTTCAAGAAGTTTGCCGGCGTGGACGTGTTCGACATCGAACTGGCCGAGCGCGATCCCGACAAGCTCATCGACATCATTGCCTCGATGGAGCCCACCCTGGGCGGCATCAACCTGGAAGACATCAAGGCTCCCGAGTGCTTCTACATCGAGCAGGAGCTGTCCAAGCGCATGAACATTCCGGTGTTCCATGACGACCAGCACGGCACGGCCATCATCTCCAGCGCCGCTTTGCTCAATGGCCTGGAACTGGTGGGCAAGGACATCGGTGCCGTCAAGGTGGCCGTCTCCGGCGCCGGCGCGGCAGCCATTGCCTGCGTCGACGTGATGGTGGGCCTGGGCATCAAGCGCTCCAATGTCTTCATGGTGGACTCCAAGGGCGTGATCTATGAAGGCCGCCCCGGTGGTCTGGATGCCTCCAAGCAGCGCTACGCGCAGAACACCGAAGCACGTACCCTGGCCGACGTGGTCGACGGCGCCGACGTGTTCCTGGGCTGCTCCGCTCCCGGCGTGCTGACTGCCGACATGGTCAAGACCATGGCCGACAAGCCCATCATCCTGGCCCTGGCCAACCCCGAACCCGAAATCCGCCCCGAACTGGCCAAGGCCATCCGCCCGGACTGCATCGTGGCCACCGGCCGCTCCGACTATCCCAACCAGGTCAACAACGTCCTGTGCTTCCCCTACATCTTCCGTGGCGCGCTGGACTGCGGCGCCACCAAGATCACCGAAGCCATGAAGCTGGCCTGCGTGCGTGAAATCGCCGCCCTGGCCAAGCAGGACGTCAGCGACGAGGTCGCCGCCGCCTACCAGGGCAAGGAGCTGACCTTCGGCCCCGACTACCTGATCCCCACGCCCTTCGATACGCGCCTGATTCTGCGCATCGCTCCCGCCGTGGCCCAGGCTGCCGCCGAGTCCGGTGTCGCCACCCGCCCCATCGAGGACATCGCCGCCTACCGCGAAAGCCTGACCCGCTTCGTCTACCAGACCAGCATGTTCATGCGCCCCGTGTTTGCAGCCGCCAAGGCCAATCTGCAACGCGTGGCCTATGCCGAAGGTGAAGACGAGCGCGTGCTGCGTGCCGTACAGGTTGCCGTGGACGACGGCCTGGCCAAGCCCATCCTGATTGGTCGCCCTGCCGTCATCGAAGCCCGCATTGCCAAGGCCGGCCTGCGCATGCAGCTGGGCAAGGACGTGGAAATCTGCAATCCCGAAGATGACCCCCGCTTCCGCCAGTACTGGGAGACCTATCACAAGCTGATGGGCCGCAACGGCGTCACCCCCGAAGCCGCCAAGGCCGCCGTGCGCCGCTCCAACACCCTGATCGCCGCCCTGATGGTGCACCTGGGTGATGCCGATGCCATGCTGTGCGGTCTGGTGGGTCGCTTCGACAGCCACCTAGCCCATCTGGAAGATGTGCTGGGCCTGAAGAAGGGCGCCAACGAGTTCGCCACCGTGAACGCCGTCATGCTGGAATCCGGCACGCTGTTCGTGGCCGATACCTACATCAACGACGCTCCCAGCGCCGAAGAACTGGCAGAGATCGCCAAGATGGCTGCCGACGAAGTGGCCCGCTTCGGCCTGCCACCCAAGGTGGCCTTCCTCTCGCACAGCAACTACGGCTCGTCCACACGCGGCTCGGCCCGCAAGATGCGCGCTGCACGCGACCTGTTCGCCGCCGCCAACCCCGGCATCGAATGCGATGGCGAAATGCACGGCGATGCGGCCCTGGACGCCAACGTGCGCAGCCACTCCCTGCTGGAGTCCTCGCTGACCGGCGCGGCCAACGTGCTGATCTGCCCCAACCTCGACGCCGCGAACATCCTGTTCAACGTGCTCAAGACCACAGGCGGCCATGGCACCACCATCGGCCCCATCCTGATGGGCTGCTCGGCTTCCGCCCACGTGCTGACCCCCTCCTCCACCGTGCGCCGCGTGGTCAACATGACCGCTCTGGCAGCAGCTCAGGCCATCGCTCTGCGCAGCTGATCAAACGGCACCTCTCGGGCATCCCGCCCGAGGCAGCAACAAAACGCCCTCAGGGGCGTTTTGTTTTGTGACATGCCTTGTCTTGAACTTTGAACCCTTCGTTCATTCACAATGGACTGTAACGCGCGCAGTAAACGATCATGGCAGACGCCATGATGCAAAGTGAGCGCCAGTCGAGATACAACAAGCGCCATGCGCTATGGTTTCATAGACAAAGCAAAATGCGCGCAATGCCGAACGGCGCACAATCCTTGTGTAGAATCCTGCCATCCGGAGGTTTGGGTGAGTGGTTTAAACCAGCAGTCTTGAAAACTGCCGAAGGAGTGATCCTTCCGTGAGTTCGAATCTCACAGCCTCCGCCAGTCGTTAGGAAAAGCTGCAAGCATGGCCTTCAAGCCGTCTGCGGCTTTTTTTTCGTCCTCGTTTTCGGAGTCATCAAGGTCTTCGAGCATCGCGGACACGAATGCATGCGCAGGGTCTTCGCCAAGTACAGCGCGAAGCTTCCCTCTCACTCTCCAATTCACATGACGCTTGCCTTGCTTCATCTGCGTGATGTGGCTCTTTGGCATCCCTATGAGTTCGGCTAGTCGCGTCTGACTGCCTGCTGCTTCAGCGGCTTTCTCGATCAGCAGACTGATTTCTTCATCTGTTGCCATTTTGATAAATTCCTTGTAACATCCAGTTATCAAATTGATAAATTGATCAATTTGGTAATCGATTCTCTCATGGAGCTACCACATGTCTAAACCCGAATTACGTCCTCCTGCTGGCCACGAAAGCGCTGATGTGCGCGTGGTAGCTCCCGTCAACGCTGGTCAGCAGGGGGACACCCGCGATAAGCGCTTCTGGATCGCTGTTTCCCTCTTTCTTGGATTGCCCGCATTTCTGGCTGCCAATGCCTACATCTATCAGCTGTCTGAGGGTTGGTATTTCGCTGGGCTGGCTTTTCTCGGCTGGTGGTCTGTTTGCTGGATTGCTGCTGGTGTTGCGGAGAAGGTATGACTGATTTCCGCACCTTCCTCCACACGATGGTTCGCATGCGCATCTTCTGGATTTGCATGCTTCTGAACGTGGTCTTGTTTATCCGCGAGGTTGTCTTGCCTCGTTTAGTCGCGGATTCCCCCTTTGCCGTTGTTGAGGACTGGGGCGACTTCTGGGGCTTCTTCTTCGTTCACTTCCTGCCCTCTCTCTTATGACAACCCTCCGCGCTGCCTCGCGTGCGGGGTAGCTCAGAGCGCTGTTGCGCCATTTGCCCGATCTGCCCGGGATACCTATTGGCAGTCACCTAGAGAGGTTTTCCATGTCCGTTGCTGAAGCTACATCCCTGCCCGCGTTTATCAAGGTTCTGATTGTTCAAGAGGTGCGTAAAGGCACTGGTAAGACTGGCAAGCCATACGAAATGCAAGAAATCGATTGCATGACGCTGGATGAAAACGGCGTGGAAATGCAAGTGGGCGTGATGCAAGTGCCTTCCCCTCTGCTGGGCAAGATTCAACGCGGTGTCTATGCCCCGGTTTACGGCATGCGCGTGGATTTCGCCTCTCGCGGCATCAAGCCCGCAATTGTTGACCTCACGCCTGTTTCCGGTGCGCCCACTCCTGGCCGTGTCGTCAAGGCCGCTGAGGCTCCTGCTGCTGCTAAGGCCTGACCATGGAATTCCTCACCGAAGAGCACTTGAGGTATGCCGCCATCTCCATCGCCAAGATCGCATTCGTGTCTGGCCTTGCTGGTGCCTTGGTCGTCCACTTCATCTTGGCTTCTGTTCACGCTGTGGCTGACCGCCTTGCTACTCGCACTGTTCGCTCCATGCGAATTCGCGCTGCTCGTCAGCGTGCCCTAAAGGCCTCCTGATGGCCGATCAAGTCATCCAGTGCCCCTCTGCTTGCACCGTCACCGTGGTGCATGAGGTCAATGTGCCCATCCTCAATTTGTCGCTTGAGGAAGCCTCCGCACTGATGACGCCGATCACTCTGGTTTTCTGCGTTGCATGGGGGTTCCGGGCCCTGCTGCGCTTTATCAACTCCCCGGACGAAAGGTCTACTGATGACTAAGAAACTGCTCTCCAAACTGGCGAACAAGGCGCGTGGACATGGCGCCAAGCTCGCAGCCGGTGGTGTCACATTGATGCTGGCTGCACAAAACGCGATGGCTCAGACAGCTCCTGCTGCTCCTGACGTCAGCGCTGGTGAAGGCTTCTTGATGAGCCTGTTGACGCCCATCGGCATCCTGGGTTCGGCCTACCTGATCGTGACCATCGCTATCCGCGGCTGGAAGATCATGCGCTCGGTCTAACCGTCCCCCACTGTGTCAACAAGGGTGCTACTGCACCCTTGCATGTGCGTCGCGACGATTCGGAGAACGGCGGGGCGCACATGCAAGGGAGGTCACATGGGACTGCTTTGCTTGATTGTCTACATGGGGGCGTTATGGCTCATTTGCTCCGCCTAATTGCTCTCGCATTCCTGGCATTTCTGGCATTCACTGCTAGCGTTGCTTCTGCGGCTCTTACGCCCACCTATCAGAAGTTTGGTTCGTCATCTGGTGGCCCGTTCTACTCCACGCCATTGGCGGCTTGCCAAGCAGTTTTTTCGAACGTACTCGGGTCTTATCACCAAGGTGGCGGCGTCTATCCCTGTGAGTCTCAGTACGGTACGTTGGGCGTGGTCTATGGCTTTGACCTTGGCTGTCCCGCTAACTCCGCTGCCTCTGGCGGCTCCTGCATCTGCAATTCTGGCTACGTTGAGTCAGGCAATGCCTGTGTAAAAAAGAAAAGTGAGGTCTGTGGCCCACTGGCTGGCATGTCCATTGGCATCAGCTCCATGGAGTCTGATTTCGGGCCTCAGTCTGCAAAGTGGGCTGCTAGCAAAATTGGGCAGTCCGGCAATGCTTGTATGACCGGCTGCCAGACCTCAGGGACCATCTCCTCATGCGTTACTGGCACTGGCAAGAGTAGCTCGACCGTTTGCTTTTTGTCGAACCCTACGTTTACCGGTGATGCCTGCACTGACCCCGCAACTGGTGGCAGTGGTGGTGAAGGCACTGAAGGCGGTAAAGACAAGCCGCAAGACTGCCCTGTGGGATATGAGCCGTCCAAGTACGCTCCTGGCGTCTGCATACCGAAAGAAAACAATTGCCCCTCAGGCTCCAGTCCTTCCAAGTACGTTGAGGGCATCTGCATCCCTGATGAAAAAGGCGATGACGGATCTTGCGAGGATCCAAAAGACCCGACGAAGCGCGCTGAGTGTGAGGGCAAGGGCAATCAGTGCCCCTCGGGTCAAGTCCAGTCCACAACTCAGACGAATACCTGTGTTCCTGCCAAAGATGGTGCCGACAAGGGCAAGGACGGCTCAAAGGTCGAGTGCAAGGACGGCAAGTGCACCGTCACTAAGCCCGATGGCTCCAAAGAAGACAAGGGGCAGGATGAAGTCTGCAAAGAGCAGCCTGCCCTAGCCATGTGCAAAGAGAGCAAGGGCCAGTTCTCCGGCTCCTGCTCGGCTAGTTTCCGCTGCGATGGCGATGTGCTCCAGTGCGCTGCTTTGCAAGAGCAGCACAAGCGCAATTGCACTATGTTCGATATCGAAAACGATATGTCGCGGCTCTTTGATGTGGATGCCAAAAAGCCTCAAGAAAACGTGCTGACCGCCAATGGCACGGAGATTGACCTCAAGGGCCATATCACCGTGGATTCCATCATCGGTAACGGTCAGTGCCCTGCTGATGTCCCGATTCAAGTGTTCGGCAAAACCGTTGTCTTCAAGCTCAGTGAGTTCTGCCGCTACTTCAATGCCATGGGCATGCTGCTTTTCTTGAGCACCTGTGCCACCTGCCTACGCATTCTGGGGAGTTAAAAATGCCTGTCTTCTTTGGTTCTCTCTGGGGTGCTTTTCTCAGCATCATCGGCACGATTGTTGGTCGTGTGGCTGTCGCCCTGGGCATCGGTTTGATCTCCTATATTGGCTTCGGCACCGTCATTGAAGAGATATCCAGCTATGGCAAGGAAGCCCTGATAAGCCTGCCTGATGACCTCAAAAGAATCTTGGGCCTTCTGCGCATTGGTGAGTCCTTCTCGCTGCTGACTGGCACGGTCACCGTCAAGCTGATTGCCAATGGCATGAAGAATGGCACCATCAAGCGCATTGGCTACAACAAATAGGGGGTAGCCATGCTCTACTTGACCACAGGCGGCATGGGTGCCGGTAAGACCCTCTTTACCCTGCTTTGGGTGCGCACTCTTCAACTGGCTACAGGTCGCCCTGTCTGCATCCATCTTTGGACAGACCCGGAAGATCAGCAGGTTAAGCCTCGCATCACGTTGAAGGCTGAGGGCCTCAAGTTTGGCTGGAAAGCCATTGAGTTTGAGAAGTGGCAGGATGAACCTGATGGCACGATTTTCATCATTGATGAATGCCATGAGGTCATGCCTACCCGTGGTGCTACTGCCAGCGCTCCGCAACCTCATATCCAGCAGTTGGCAGCCCATCGCCATCGTGGTTTTGATTTCTATCTGATCACTCAGCATCCAAAAAACATGGATAGCTTTGTGCGTCGGTTGATTGCTGACCCAGGTTGGCATCGTCACGTTAAGCGTCGCAACGGCGCTGAGGTTGTGTCTCTTCTTGAGTGGCCTAACGTCAATGAGAAATGTGAGGGCCTTACCTCAGGTAAGACCGCTACGGTCAGCCTGCAGCGTTACCCCAAAGAGGTTTACGACTGGTACGTGTCGGCCAGCATTCACACTGCCAAGTTCCGCTTTCCAAAGCAGCTCTATTTCATCATCGCGGCTGTGATTCTTGTGCCCGTGCTTATCGGTGGCGCTATCTACTATCTCAAGACTGTTCGAGGTGCTGGCAACGTGCCAGGCGCGAAGTCCTCTAGCTTGATGCCAAGCATGAACCTTGGCCCCCAGCAGCCTACTCAGGGCCAGTCCAACGAAAAGCGCCCCAAGACTACGGCTGAGTACGTTGACCAGTTCATGCCCCGGGTGCAAGGTCTGGCGTACACCGCTCCGCGCTATGACGAGCTCACGAACCCCATGCGCGCTCCATACCCTGCTGCCTGCATGCACAGCAAAAAGCGCGATGAATGCAAGTGCTTCACGCAAGATGCCACCCCGCTGGATGTGCCCCAAAAGCTCTGCCTGCAGATTGTCAAAGACGGCATCTTCTTGGACTGGAAAGACCCGGCCGCAAACCGCTCGCAGGCCATGTTTGATGAACCCACTGCGGCCCCTGCAGTGGTGCATACACCTTCCCCGCCAGTTGCTCGGCCTACTGAACAGCCCACGGGCTATGCAGAGCGCCTTGCCGCCCGCAATGCCGCTGTTAGCTCCGTGTTCGGGCAGTAGCCATGGCCCGTCGCAAATTCCCGTTCCGTCGATCTGTTGGCCTCACTACTTCGGTTGCTGAGCGTGTCAAACGGCTCTCCATTGTTGAAGACCGCTCGTTCGAGCATACCCTCCGGCTGCTCATAGTCGAGGCGCTGCGATCGCGTGAATCACGCTGGCCAGACGCTTCTTCTGGCCCGGCAAACCAGGGTTTTGTTGGGTCAGAAGAACATGGGCAATAGCTGCGCCATGGTGCTGCCAGATCAGGCACAAGCGGGCACTTCGGTTTCCTGCTCAAGACAACGTCTTGGGCGGGAAATTGAAGTGGCAGCCCTTCGGCACCGTCACCTCTCGGATCAGGCACAAGTGGGGAACTCGGTTTCCTGCTCAAGACAACGTCTTGGGCAGGAAATTGAGATGACCGCCCCCCGGCACAGCCCCCCGCCAGCTCAAGCATGCAGCGGTTTCTCTCTTCTCCAGTCAGAACAAGGTTCTGGCTGGAGAAGAGAGAAAAGAGCGCCACAAAAAGAGACCCCTGAGGATGTTTGCATGCCCACCCCAAAAAACAAAAAAGCAAAGCCGCTCAAGCAAGAAAACCCTGCTCTGAGGATTCGTGAAACCGCACAGCGGTTTTGCGAATCGTCGGAGCCACCGCCGGTAGGGCCCCAGCCCTCGCCACAAGCATGCGTTGGCTACCGGGCGCTGTCTCTCCCCAGCGGCGCGCAATGCCAGCAGGGCTGGCGGCGCAGCCGCCTAGATTTATCCCTCTGACACATCAGCACATCACCACGGCTAGAAAAGAAAAAGGGCCTCAACCCTCTCACCGGTTGAAGCCCTTGGATGCCACAAGCGTTAGGAGCGCTCATGACAGTTCGAATTATTGGCGACACCATTTATGAACGCAAGAGCGTTCCCAACTGCTTCAAGGTCAAAACCACTGATTTAGGTAACGGACACGTGGAATCCGTGGTCTCTCAGGCATGGGAGCTGGTCGAACTGGATACCTCCCGCATGCCCGACGATGTGCTGCGCAACCTCAAAGAGCACATCCTTGAAAAACGAGATGACCCAGACCGGATTAAAGAGCGTGAAGAGATCAACCGCGATAGAGCTGCCAGAAGGGCCAAGACGCGCGTCAGACAGCTCTGCAAGGCCGCCAATGCCGATACCCTTATGACTCTCACATATCGCGCTGATCAGCCTGATTTAGACCTCTGCAAGAAGCATCTCAAAGAGTTCGTCCGTAGAGTGCGGCGCGTCCTGCCTGATTTCGTTGCCATCGCAGCCTTTGAGACGCAAGCAAGAGGCACATGGCATGTGCACATGGCCTGCCGGCGCGTTGCTACTGTCCTGGCCAACAATCAAGGCGTGCGCATCAAAAGCTTTGATCTGTTGCGGGCCATCTGGCGCTCGGTTACTAAAGAGCTCGGGGGCAATGTGGACGTAGCACGGCGCAAGAGCACCTCTCAGCGCTCTCCAGCGCGCATTGCCAGCTACATCAGCAAATACATCACCAAGGCCTTTGAAGAGGGCGCGAAATTCTCTAACCGGTGGACAAAGTTTGGCGATGTCACCATCCCGCCATCTGTCCAGCTCGGCTACGTTGAGAGCATGCGTGAGGCTATTGAACTCGTTTATGACTTGGTGGCCCCTGGTGCTGCCGTGGTCACTTCTTATCTGTCCCATTTCAAGGACGTTTTCTTTCTGGTCACAGAAAGCCGGTCAGGCATACCGAAGCCATGCAAGTGATTGTGATGAAACTACAGTTTCGCGCTCTTGCTATGAAAAGACTAGCTACATACCTCATTGGCGCTTACGTTTGCGCATGGCCTGAGAGACTTCTCCTTGTTCAAAAGAGGAGAAAAAACCGTGTTGATTGGATATGCTCGTGTAAGCACTCAAGAGCAGGATACTTCTGTCCAGATTGCAGCTATGCAGGCTGCAGGCGTTCAAAAAATCTTTGAGGAAAAGGCTAGTGGCGCTAAGTTTGATAGGCCGGTTTTGCGTGAGTGTTTGTCATCCCTAAAGACGGGGGATCACTTTGTTTTCTACAAGCTGGATCGGGTTGCCCGATCGCTATCTGACCTGCTCAAGATCCTTGATCGTGTTGAGCGTGCTGGGGCGTGTATCCGGTCGCTCACTGAGCCAATTGATACCACTACTCCCACTGGTCGCTTGATGCTTCAAATTCTCGGTGCTATGGCTGAATTTGAGCGCTCTTTGATCCGGGAAAGGTGCATGGCTGGTCAAAAGGAAGCCATGGCGCGCGGTGTGCACTGTGGTCGTGCGCTGTCTGTCGATGCAGTAACTGCCGTTGCGATTGTCGATGCTTATGCCACTGGTCTATACACCCTGAAGGGTGTAGCTCAACGCTTTGGGGTATCGGACTCTGTTGTAAAGCGCCTGGTCTACAAAAAGACGAAGCCTGATTACCGCTCTTGAAGTCCATCGAAGTCTGTCCTTTTGGTACAGCCTCCGCCAGTCGTTAGGAAAAGCTGCAAGCATGGCCTTCAAGCCTTCTGCGGCTTTTTTTTCGTCCTCATTCTCAGACCCTTCGAGGTCTTCGAGCATCGCGCTTGTGAATGCATGCGCAGGGTCTTCGCCCAGTACGGCGCGCAGCTTGCCCCTCACCCTCCAATTCACATGCCGTTTGCCCTGCTTCATCTGCGTGATGTTGCTTTTGGGCATGCCTAGCAGCTCTGCAAGCTTTCCGGACGATGCGATCCTTGTCGTCCAGCTTCCACAGGGGGTGCCGCCGGCAAAATTCACAGGGCGAACATCCGAGATGAAATCGCCTTGAAGAAAGGAAATCAGAAGCCTTTTCTTTCTGCATGAATCTTTTGACTGCAGGATGAATGCGAATGCCGCCCCCGGACTGAAGCATTCTTGCGAACTCACTCAGTTCAAAAGCAGATAGCCAGACTCACGCCCCTGTCTGCCGTTGTGATGCACAACACCCAACCTGCTTAGCTGTGCCACTACCTGCATGACGGTTCCCACACTGACAGGAGTCCCCCGAAGGTATAGCTGCCGATATATCTCATCCCTGCTGAGAGCGTGGGGAGCAGAACTCAGCAGGACTTGAAGCACGCCAATTCTGGCGACGGTCGGTCGCAGTCCTGCTGCCCTCAACCGTTGCATTACGCTCAGGCCCCTCAACTCTCGGGCCCTTCCGGCAATCGCCTCCAGCCTCCTCCCAAGGCCCTGTAAAGCGCGATGCTTGCCTGAAGGCGCTCCTGTCGTATTTGAACTGCCAGGTCTCGGCTCTGATAGGCCACACGCTGCACATCCAGCAAGGTCTGCAAGTTGTCCGCCCCGGCCCTATATCGGCTTTCCGCCAGTGATAGAGCCCTCTGGGCCTGAGCCACTTCCTGCGCCTGAACCACCGCCTGTCTTTCCGCGCCGTCAACCGCATTCAATGCAGTTTGAACATCATTGAAGGCTTGCAGAATGGCCTTGCGGTAGCCGATCACAAGCTCCTGCTTTTGCGCTGCAGCCAGGTCCCGGTTCGAAGCAAGTCGCCCTGCATCAAAGATCGGAGCCAAAACTCCCGCAGCCAGAGAAGACAGGGGATTCTCCAACAGCCTGCTGAACCTTTCGCTCTCGGAGCTCAGGCCCGCAGTCAGCGTCACGCGCGGCAGCATTGCTGCTCTGGCAACGGCAAGATTCGCATCCGCCGCGAGCAGTTGAGCCTCCGCTTTCGCCACATCCGGCCTGCGTGTTATCAGATCCGCGGGCGTACCCTGGTGAACGCCTGGAATCGCCAGATTCGAAAGACTGGTCTCGCTCACAAGATCCATAGTCCATTGCCCCGACAGCAGTGCCAGCACAGCGTGTGCATCTGCAATCTGTTTTCGGAGCAAAGCCACAACACGCTGCTGTGCTGCAACCTGGCCACGCTGCTGAGCCAGTTCCACGGAGGTCGCTGCCCCATAACGGGCTCTGGACTCGACCAGCTTCAGGAGCCGCTCGGAAATCTCCAGGTTGAGCTGGGCAATCGCGGCGCGCTCGCGCAAGCCCACACACTGGAGCCAGGCCTGGGCGACTGAGGCAGTGACCGTCAGTCTCACGGTCTCGCGGTCAAACACGCTGGCCTGCCTGTTGGACTCTGCGGCGTCTCTCAAAGCACGCTGACGCCCCCAGAAGTCCAGCTCGTAGCTACTCGACAGACCCACTCGCCAAGTGCTGGCGTCTCTTTCCGTATGACTGTCCATCGCTGCAGATCTTGTGGCCCCGAAATCTGCGTTCAAATCCGGTACCAGGGCCGCACGTGCATAAGTTGCCCGGGCATCCGCCTGCTGCACTCTCGCGACGGCAGCCGCCACATCCAGACTTTGAGTCCGGGCTTGCTCAACCAGTGCGCTGAGCTCCGGGCTGCCAAAACTGTGCCACCAACTGGCGCTGACTTGTTCGTTTTCCGCCCCCTGCTCCTGCGCCCAGGCATGAGGAATATCGAGAGACATTCCCCGGGTCTCGTTACTGGATTGCGTTGTCGCGCATCCAGCCAGAGCAAGAGCCGCCAGCACTGCGTTCCATTTGTACATGCCTACTCTCCCGCCAATGCTCGCACGGGCTCCAGACGCGCCGCCGTCCTGGCAGGCATGAAGCCAAAAACCAGGCCGGTGAGCACCGCACAGGCAAATGCACCCAACATGGCTTTCACCGAAAAAATCACAGGTACGCCCGAGACAAGAAGCGTCATCCCGATGCCCAGTCCCGCAAGCAGACCGACGCCCCCACCCACAATGGTCACCATGCTGGCTTCCGTCAGGAACTGGCGCAGGATGTCACGCTGGCGAGCCCCCACTGCCATGCGAATGCCGATCTCCCTGGTCCGCTCGCGCACCGTCATCAGCATCACGTTCATGACTCCGATACCACCGACCACCAGTGAAACTGCCGCAATCAGCCCCAACATCACGGCCATGCTCTGGCGAGTTGCTGCTTCGGCCTGAATACGAGCTGCTGCATTGCCGATGCCGAAGTCTTCCCGCCCCCCGTGCCTCGCCAGCAGAAGGCTGCGGATCGATTCTTCGGCTTCATGGACCAGCTCCGAGGAGCTGGCCTCCACGACCACGTAATCGGGCTGTGTCTGCGCTTGATAGACTCTCGCGCGCCCCGACTGATAGGGAATGAAGACCATGTCGTCATAGTCCTGGGCGCCGGAGTCAGCCCCACGCTCGCTCATGACGCCGATGACTTCGAACGCCGAGTTCCCGATGATCAGCTGCAGCCCCAATGGATTGGCCACCTCCGGGAAAAAATGCTGGTGCGCCTTGTGCCCTATCACCACCAGTGGAGCCAGATCTCGGTCCTCCACATCCGTGAAGTAGCGCCCCTGGGCCACCCTCCAGTGGTGGACCAGCGGCATCTCCTCGCTGGCTGCAAACACATAGATCTGCTTGTCGGCCTTGCCATAGCGCACCGTGACAGGGTCTCCGATGACGGGCATGACTCTGCGTATCGCCGGCAACTCCCGCATGGCGGCCAGATCGTCTTCGGTGATCTGGCCCGCTGGTCCACCGCTGGCCGGTGGTTTGCTGCCCATATAGAGAATGGCTGTTCCCATGGTGCCCATCTGCTCGACCACTTTGCGCCGTGCGCCTTCACCGATGGCCAGCATGACGATCACCGAGGCCACACCGATCACGATGCCCAGCAAGGTCAGACTGGTGCGTACCCGGTTCATGCGCATGCCGCGCCAGGCACTGCGTGCAGCCTCGGAAATCTCAGCCACCCAGGATATTGCCGACGTTGCGGTGTTGCGCTGCGGGGTCAGCGGAGGCACCTCTGCTCGGCTCTGAATACCATCGGGAGCGCTGTCATTGACGACGCGTCCATCGCTGATTTCGATGACACGCCTTGCCTGAGCCGCAACGTCGCGATCATGCGTGATCACAATGATGGTGTGTCCCGCATCGGCCAGCTCGCGCAGCAAAGCCATCACCTCGGCGCCACTATGCGAGTCAAGAGCCCCAGTCGGCTCATCGGCCAGGATGATGTGGCCGCCGTTCATCAACGCCCGCGCAATGGACACGCGCTGCTGCTGACCGCCCGAGAGCTGATTGGGACGATTGCCCAGGCGCGACCCCAGCCCCAGACGCTCGAGCAGGAGCTGGGCTCTTTGCACCCGCTGCTCCTTGGCCAAGCCTGCATAAATCGCAGGCATCTGCACATTCTCCGAGGCACTTTCACTGGGAATCAGGTGATAGCCCTGAAACACGAAACCGAAGGCTTCGCGACGCAGCCAGGCCAGGGCATCCGAGTCCAGCGTGGATACATCCTTACCTTGAAACCGATAGCAACCTTCGCTCGGTTTATCAAGGCAACCCAGGATATTCATCAAGGTGGACTTGCCCGAACCGGAGCTGCCGACGACGGCCACATACTCACCCGCGCGAATATCCAGATCAATGCCGTGCAACACGGTCACCGACGGCTGCTCGCCCACTCCGCCATAGTGCTTGCGAATGCCACGCAGCGAAATCAGCGGAACCTGCTCCATCGCACTCACCATTGCAGCCACCGCAGACCGCCAGGAATCAGGGTCTCGCCGACGATGACCCGCTCGCCTTCGGCCACACCGTCGAGCACCTGCACCTGATGGCGACTTCGTACTCCGAGCTTCACGTTTCGCTGCTCAGGCTGCCGTTTGGCTGTCAGCACCCGAACGCTCTGCGATTGCTGATCTTTCTCTGACTGAAGAGCTGTCAATGGAACCGTCAAGGCCTGCTGCGCACTGCCGGTCACAAAGACCACCTGCGCCGTCATTTGTGGCAGCAGTTCCGCGTCCTGGTTATCCACGTCGAACAATGCCGTATAGGTCACGGCCTTGGTGGCCGCCGCAGGCGCAGCCGCATTACCCGCTGCGGGGGCGACGCTGGCCGGCGGCGCAGGCAGCACCTGCCTCACCCGGCTGCTCCACCGACGCGCCTGTTCCTGACCTGCACTGCCCAGCGTCGTGAAATACACGGACATTTCCGCTCTCACGCGCCGCACATCGGCCTCCGATACATCCGTCCAGACCGTCATGGCAGTCAGATCTGCGATACGCAAAATATTGGGCGTCTGATAGGTCGCATTCAGGGTCTGCCCTTCACGCGCATCGACGGACACCACCGTACCGGACATCGGTGCGTAGATGCGGGTATAGCCCAGACGCGCCTCATCGGCCTTGAGGCTGGCCTGCGTTTGCTGCATCTGTGCCTTGAGATGGTCGATGCGTGCGGCAGCTCCGGCCACCTGGGCCTCGGCAATCTGCACATCTTCCTGCCTGGTCGCCTCTTCGGCGGCCAGCTGCTGTTGTCGCTTCAATTGCTGGCCGGCCAGTTTCAGCTGTGCCTGCTGCTCTGCAATCTGGGCGCGCAGGCTCGCCAGCGATGCTCTGCCCGCATCCACGGTGGCGCGCTGCACGCTGGGGTCGATCTCCACCAGCAATGCCCCTTTCTCGACCCTGGTTCCTGGACTGACCAGCAAACGGGTGATCTGACCCGAGACCTGCGCCCCTACATCCACATAGGTTCTGGGCTGCAAGGTGCCGATGGCAGTGACGGTGGACTCCACATCGCCGCGCTGAACCGCAACACTCTGGTACTCGACCCTGGGCCGACTCCCCCACCACAGGGCAATACCTCCAGCACAGACCAGCAGCAGCCCGAGGCTACCCCAGCGTTTGATTTGTCCCACCGTCATGAACGTTGCACTTTCCAGAAAACAATTCGCAGTCGCTGCTGAAACTCATGGCCACGGCATGAATTGGAGCGATTGAAGATCAGAAGCCTTGCGGGCTTCAAGGGATCCGTCACCAGAGGCAGCTGACGCCCCCTAGCAGCGCCGTCATGGCGGCCGCCACCGCCAGGTGTCGAGCCGACCAGGAAAGCCCCGCGACCGTCGCGAGAGCACCCAGACTCCAGAAGCCCAGCACGAGCACGCTGCCAACCGTTGCACTCCACCCACGCATGGCAGGCAGGCAGACGGCCAGCAAAAGCAATGCTCCCAGCACACGCAGCGCCATGCGATGCGCTGCCGGCACCTCGTCCAGAGATGTCAATTGCGCGTAATGGCGGTCCATGGCAAAAGCCAGAGCCGTCATGCCTCCCATCGAAAGAGCAAAGGCCTGCAACGATGACTGCCACAAGGTCATGACAGGCTCCCTTGCTTGGCGGCACTTGCGTCCGCAGCCGCAGGCAGGTCTTTCGACAATTCACGAGCCGACAATTCACGAGCCATTTGCTTTCGCACGGGCTTCAGGCCCGATGCCTTGCGCATCCAGGCCCAGGCGCCGGCCGCCGCCACTCCGACAGCAAGGGCGAAAAGCTCAACCCCCGCGCTCTCCCAGTCACCATCGAGAAGGTATGCAGCAAGTTGCTCTCCAGTCGTCACAAGATTCAGCAAGGGCAACAGAAGACAAAGCACAGCCAGCGCTGCCATCTGATCGCGCCAAGCCAGTGGCGGCGACCTCAGCAGCGCATGTATGAGAGCCAGAATCCACAGCGCAAAGAAGACCACCAGCTCCCATCTGGAGCGTTGCGAGATTTCGACAGGCAGCAAACGATTGGCCCACAAAAATCCCACGCAGGCGATGCCCAGTCCCACGATGGCCGCCACATTCGCGGCTTCAATCATCCCGTAGACCGTGGATGTGCTGGAGCCAAACTCCCCCTGATGTTTGCCCCGCCGTTTGACCATAAAGAGAATCGCCCCAGTGGCCATCATGGCGCTTCCGGCCAGCCCGCAAATGAAGTACAGCCACTTCAGCGGCAGCCCGCCATAAGTCGCCATATGCAACCCGCCGATCACCGATTGCGTGAGTGATGCCACACCGCCATCCACACCTCCAGGCAAGCGCAACTGCTGCAACTCTCCAGTGGCGGCCGAGAACATGGCCATACCGCTGCTGGGGCTGAGACGCTTGCTCAGATCGTCGGCTTCATTCCATCCATAAATGCCAATGCGTGCAGCTGCATCGCCCGGGTAATCAATCACCACCGCTCGCACCGGTTGCCCGATCAAGGCCTGACCGCGCAGCACGAAGGACTCCAGATCCGGCACGGGCATGGACTGACCCGAACGCTGTGGCTTGCCAGGTTCATTCAGCGCCACCTGAAAAGACTTGACGGCTTCGGCACTGCTGCCGAAGTAGGCCGCAATGCCGGCAGGCATGAAGGTCGCGCAGGATATGGCGATGCCTGTATAGGCGATCATGAGCTGGAAGGGAAGCGTCAGCACCGCCACGGCGTTGTGCATGTCCAGCCAGCTTCTCTGTCCTTTGCGAGCGCGGAAGGTGAAGAAGTCCTTGAAGATTCGTCTATGGGTAATCACTCCGCTGACCAGTGCCACCAGCATGGCAAGCGCGGCGATGCCCACAATCCAGAGTCCGAGCTGTCCTGCATGCAGCTGGTAGTGGAAATCCACGAAATGATGGCCACCCAGTGTCTGGCGCACCTTGGGAACGTCAGCGGCATCCATGGCACTGCCGGACTTCGGATCCAGCTGGGCCGCCGCATACTGTCCCTCGTGATCGAACCAGTAGACGCGTAAATCCCCACCCCCTTTGGAGTCTGCGGGCCACAGCTCCCACATGTCTGCACCAGGGTGCTGCCGCTGCATATATGCCATGCCCCATTGCAGACGCTGGCTCAGGGAAGACTGCGCTTGCGGCACAGTGCCCTCCTGCCTGGCCTCGGCCTGTTCATGCGCGTGATGCTCGGGGGTCATCCAATGGGTGATGGGCTCCTCGAAGACGGCCAGGGTCCCCGTCAGAAAAACGGCATACAGCAGCCAGGAGAACCACAGGCCGCACCAGGTATGCAACCATGCCTGAGCCTGACGGAAGCTGCCTTTGCCTGCGCCCGATTCCTTCTTTGCCGGCTGCATCAGCGTCCCTTCAGGAAGATCAACGCCGCGGTGCCAAGGAGCATGCCGATCATCACGATGCCCAGCACGCCCCATATCCGCCGTGGCGATGCCGGAGAAAAAGCCCAAATCACGGCAGCCACGTACCAGAGCCAGCTGGACTGCATGCCCCCCAGAATGGTCTCCACACGAGATTGACTCATCGCACCACATAAAACCACCCAGGCACTGGAGACGGCATAACCGCCCAGCACTGCAGCAGCCAGACGCGATCCCAGTCCCCAGTCAGAGCGCAGCCCATCAGATTGCGACATTGCTACGCCCGTCAGAAACGGCCCTTGAGCGACACGGTAACCGTACGCTTTTCGCCGTAAAAGTTGCCGTAACCCGCATAGCCGACCGTGCTGTAGTAGGTCTTGTCAAACAAGTTCCCCACATTCATCGCAAGGCTCCAATCCTTGTTGAATGCATAGGCCACACGAGCCGACCAGACTGCGTAACCCGGGGAAGTGAAGTTGTACGGTGTCCAGGCTCCGTCATAACGGCCCGTTGCCGGGTTGTAAGCGCTGATGCCCGAAGCCCGGTAGTTCGAGCTCTGTGCCACCACACCGCCGCCCACGCTCCAGCCGCGCAAATCGCCGCTCAAGCGATAGTCCGCCCAGGCCTTGAACAGATGGCGCGGCGTGACCGTGCTGAACTGGGCGCTGTCCTTGCGTCTGTCTTCGTTGCTGTTGTAGGTATAGCCCACCGCCAGCTGGAGATTGGGAGTGATTCTCCCCGTCATCTCCAGATCAATGCCCTGGCTCAGCTTGAAGCCGTCGCGGAAGTAGCAGCAACCGCCGCGCCAATCGGTCTGGGGATAAGCGGGGTCGTAAACGGCCTCGCCTTTTTTATCGGTACGAAACAATGCCGCACTCGCAATCAGATTGGGGGTCAGCTCGCTTTTGACGCCCAGCTCGTAGGTACGACCACGCACCGGATCCAGCGGCGTCCCCGGCAGTGGTGCCGAGAACTTTCCGGCCTGGGACTGATAGATCTCGGCGGTGCTGAAATACAGATTGGTCGACTTAGTCAGCTCATGCATCAGCCCCATATAGGGCACAAAGACATTCGATTCCCGACTCTGTGCCGTGAGAGCGCCATTCATGTCGTGCTGGGTATTGCGATCCTGCAGCACATAGCGTCCACCCAAAACCACGGACCAGCGCTCAACGGGACGCAGGCGAATGGAGCCATAGAGGCCGCTCTTTTGCGTTTTTGTCTGCGAGCCGCTGGTCCAGTCACCGAGCGGATAACCGGGGTCTTCCGGTGGAATCCGGTTGAAGACGTCGGCCGACCCCACTCTCGGCCACAGGCTTCGATTGGTATTGCTGTTGCGGTGCTGATCGAAACCCAGGATCACATCATGGCGCTGACCCAAGGCATCAAAGCTGCCCTGCAAATTGATATCGAAGCTGGTTTCACGCTCGCGTGACTTGGCTTGATGGATCCACCAGTCCGCCCCCTGCAGCGTGACGGGATCCGGCGAACTTTCGATCTCCGCGCCGTTCACGCCTTCATTGAAGCGGGTGTGTCTGAGCTGGGTCTTGAGCAGCCAGTCGTTGCCTAGCTGCTGCTCGAGCTTGGCAAAGACCGTGGTGTTTTCGCGATTGATCCAGTTCCAGGGCGCGCCAAAGTTGGTATTGCGCGCAAAGCCGATATCGCTGCCGTCCGCATAGCGCGGCAGGCTGGCATTGAAGCCCGTATTTCGGTCTTTCTGATAGCTGGCACCCAGCGTGGCGACTGTGCTGGATGTCAGATCCAGCTCCAGCGCTCCATACAGCATCTGCCGCTTGAGCTTGGATGGTGCTGCCATTTCCTTGCGGTCATGGTTCACAGCCACGAAGCGGCCACGCAGAGTTCCGCTTTCGTTCAACGCGCCCGTAGTGTCGAGCTCGGCGCGATAGTTGCTCATGGTTCCGCCGGAAAGCAGAACCTGGGTCTGACGTTTGGCCTGTGGCCTCTTGTAGGTGAAGTTCAGAACCCCACCCGCCTCACCTGCACCGAACAGGCCATCGGCCCCGCGCAGCACACTGACGCTGTCGAACTGCGCCATATCCAGACTGCGGCTGCCCGAGCGAGAGGAGCTGGCAGCACCGCCATCGAACCGGAAGTTGGTGATATTCATGCCGCGGGACATGTAAGTCGTATCCAGCCAGGTCTCTTCGCGCGTGATCCCGGTGGTGTACTTCATCACATCATCGAGCGTGCGCATGGCCTGATCGTCCATGCGCTGGCGCGTCACCACCGTCACCGACTGCGGAACATCGCGCAAAGACTGCGCCGCCTTGCCGACCTCCACTCCAGCGGCCACATAGGAGTCGCTTGACTCCCCATACACATTGGGAATGGCCTTTTCCTGCACCGTCACTTCGGCAAGTGTCGATGCTGCGTCCTCTTGTGCATGGCTGCCACCGGGCAGCAGGCAGAGCACACTGACGGCCACAGCCGTGGTGTGAAGACGAAATGGCAAAGCCCCGGCTAAGGGGCAAAACGAGCGTTCCAGCATGAGCGTACAAAAACAAACCTGGGGGTTCTCTTCAGACAAGGGAATGCCGAAGTACCAATGACGCTGTGGCTGGAACGGAAAGACCGTATACGGGCTGGCAGCAAAGAAACAGAACGAGAATCAATCTCAATTTCATTTCCTCGCGAATTGTAAAGCTAAGGTAAAAAAATTGCCACTGTTTTGTAAATCGATAGCGCAGCTCTGCTGCACTGCGCCGTGCCAAGTGCTGCTGAGTCACTGATCATCGCCTTGGTTGACGCCATCCACACATAGGCATCGGCCCCGCTCCAGCAAAGCCGCCGGCGGTTTGGCGGCACATCTGCGCTCCCGCCGGGTCAGAGTGAAAGCGTCCCTGAGAAGCCTGGAATTTCCGTGCCGGACCTTGAGCCACTTCGGGCTTTATGGCGCACACACTGCGTAGACATCGGTCAATGGTGCAGAAAATCCTATATGCAGGTTTTCTCCTGGGAGCCAGGCACAGCATTGAAGACAAAGAAAAAGCCCCGGCTGCATGAACAGTCGGGGCTTTTATATATCTTGGCAGGGGAAGAAGGATTCGAACCTTCGCATGCTGGAATCAAAATCCAGTGCCTTAACCAGCTTGGCGACTCCCCTAAAGAGATAGCGATTATAGCCCGGTTTTCCCCGAGTTTCAAAGAACACCCATTGCCAAGCAAAACCACGGTCAGCGAATCAATGCTTTGGTCGGGGGCGTTCAACGCTTGCCAATGCTTTTCGCTGCACCGAATCGCAAAGGCAAGCGACCTCAGCCGCTCATGGTGAGCAACGACTATGGATTGCGCTGCAGATAGTCCACGGCCAGCGCGGCCAGTGAACGTGCACCCGTTGGCAGTTGCTTCTCGTCGATGTCGAACAGCGGCGAGTGGTTGGGCGCTGCCTTGGTGAAGTCCTGGCCTGCCGGCGGCGCACCCAGGAAGTAGAAGAATCCCGGCACCACTTTCTGGAACTCCGAAAAGTCCTCGGAACCGCTGACCTTGGGAATCACCATGGCCTTGCCGCCCAGGGCCAGCTTGAGCGCGGGCAGCGAGGCCTCGGTCAGCGCGGCCGGATTGGTGGTGACAGGATAGGCCACAGGGCCGAAGCGCACCTTGGCCTTGGCGCCGCTGGAGGCCGCGATCTGCTCGGCCGTGGCCGTGATTCGCTTGTGCGCTTCCTGGCGCATGTCTTCGTCGAAGGTACGCAGCGTGCCCTGCATCTCGACATTGTCGGGAATGATGTTGTAGCGCGTGCCGCCCTGGATGGAACCAATGGTCAGCACGGCAGGCTCCAGGCTGATGTTGAGCTGGCGGCTGACAACGGTCTGCAGGCCCAGCACCACCTGGCTGGCCGCGACGATGGGATCGACCGCACTCCACGGCGACGAGCCATGGCCGCCCCGGCCCTCGACCTGGATGCTCAGGCTGTCCGAGCCCGCCATCAGCGGCCCGCTGCGGTAGCCCACCATGCCCGAGGGAAGATTGGCCGTGATGTGCAGGCCGTAGATGGCCTGCACATCCTTGAGCACGCCGGCCTCCACCATGGCCTTGGCGCCGAAACTGGGTACATGGCCATGGGCATCGGCCTCCACCGGAGCGCCTTCCTCGGCCGGCTGGAAGATGAATTTCACCGTGCCCGGCAGCCTGGCGCGCATGCCGGCCAGCGCCTCGGCCGCGCCCATGAGCATGGCCACGTGGGCATCGTGCCCGCAGGCATGCATGACCGAGACCTGCTTGCCCATGTACTGGGCCTTGGCCTTGGAGGCAAAGGACAGTCCCGTCTTCTCGGCCACGGGCAGTGCATCCATATCGGCGCGCAGAGCCACTGTCTTGCCCGGCTGGCCGCCGCGCAGCACCCCCACCACGCCCGTGCCGCCCACGCCGGTCTGCACCTCCATGCCAAGGCGGCGCAGGTGATCGGCCACCAGTTTGGCCGTGCGCTCTTCCTGGCCCGACAGCTCTGGATGCTGGTGAATGTCGCGACGCCACGCCACCATCTTGGGCGCCAGCGGCTCAATGGCCGCATCCAGCGCCGCCAGAGCCTGGGCATCCAGCCCCTGCGCGCTGGCTGCCAGCGGCAGGCCGCAGGCCAGCAAGCCGGCCAGCGCTATGCGCCGCAGGCCTGTGGGGGGTGGTGTGGAAAGCTTTGTCTCGGACTGTTTGTGAAGCATCTTCGTGACCCTGAAAAATGGCATAAGCAGTCATGCTAAAAGTGAAGCGCCTGTGACAGACACGGCGAAATCGCCATTCGAGGAGTCAGAAACGCCATGCCCCGGACCTTCGTCATCGAGCTGCCCTGCCTGGAGCACAGCGCCACAGGCCACGCCGCACATCTCGTGGAGATGCTGCGCAGCGCCAACCTCGTTGCCGGCCTGCGCCTGGGCCGGCGCGCACCGCGCTTTGGCTGGCGCTGGGTCGATGACAGGGGCCAGCCCCTGCCGGCCATGCCGCACGCTGCCGAAGGCGCCCTGGCCGAAGGACCGGTGCATGCTGTCTTCGCAAGCACGCTGCACTGCCCGGACATTCCGTCCATCCGCGACATCGTCGCCGCGCATCCAGGCCTCACGCAGCGCATCGCCACAGCCTTCGACCAGGGCCTGATCGTGTGCACGCTGGGCAGCGGAGCCTGGTTCGCGGCCGCCAGCGGGCGCTGCGAGGGCCGCCGTGTGGCTCTGCCCTGGTATTTCATGGGCGGATTCGGACTGGACTTTACCGGCATAGAACTTGCCGAGGGCCAGCCCTTCGTGGACGACAGGCCCTGGCTCAGCGCCTCCCACCCCGAAGCCCTGGCCCCCATGGCCATCGCACTCACGCGCCATGCCTTCGGCGACGACCTGGCCGCGGCGCTGGCCGCCGTGCTGCAGCCCGATCCCCAGCGCGAACGCGCCACGCGCACCGCCTTGCAGGACCGCCGCATTCCCACCACACGGACCAGCGTGCTGGCCCATGCCATAGCCTGGCTGGAGACGCGCGTGGAGCAGCCCTATGACCTACGGGCGCTGGCGGACGCAGTATCGGCCAGCCCTCGCACCCTGCTGCGCCACTTCCAGCAGGAGTTGGGGCACAGCCCGCTGGACCACCTGCACCGACTGCGCTGCGCGCGGGCTCGGGTGTTGCTGGAGATCACGCTGGAGAGCGTGCCCTCCGTGGCATTGGCCTGCGGATATGAGGATGCCTCGGCGTTCCGGCGGGTGTTCGTCCGGTATGTGGGAATGACGCCCGCAGCCTATCGGGAAAGGCATGCCTTGAGGGCACCGAGGAGACGGTGGCGCGTCGCCGCCAGCGAAGTTCCACGACCTTGACGGCACTGGCAAGCTGACGGAGATCTCATCGCACTGTCCCGGGCCTGTCCTGCAGGAGCACGATGCAGCCACCTCCACTTCGCACCATAGGCCAATGAGGAAACCCCTCTACATTCACCTCTGCATTCACCTCACTCGACAGCCGCATCATCTCCCTTGAAGCCTGTCTCGCGCCCTGCCGGAGACAAACCAGGCCAGCAAGCCTAGTCCAGCGTCACCTTGGCCTCACGGATCACTTTCCCCCATTTGGCAGTTTCAGCGGCAATGAAGCGATCACATTCCTCCGGCGTCGAACCTTCTGCAAACGTGCCCATGGTCTGCTGCATGCGCTGTGAAATCTCCGGACTGCGAATGATGCGAGCGACTTCGGCGGACATGCGCTGGACGATCTCCTTGGGCACTCCTGCCGGGGCAATCATTGCTGCCCAGGTGCTGCCCATCAGCTCGGGGATGCCTTGCTCGGCAAACGTCGGTACATCGGGCAACACCGCCAGTCGCTTGTCGCTGGCCACGCCAATCAGACGAATGCGACCGGCCTTGGCAGGCTGAATCAGATTGGGCGGAGGATCGAGGAACAAGGGGATCTGGCCGCCCATGAGATCAGTCAGTGCCGGTGCGGCGCCTTTGTAAGGCACATGGGTCATGTCCGTCTTGGTCAGCAGCTTCAACAGCTCGGTCGTCAGATGCGCGCTGGAGCCGCTTCCCGAGGAGCCAAAGCTGACCTTGCCAGGATGCGCCTTGGCATAGGCAATCAGCTCCTGTGTGGTCTTGAACGGTGCATTGGTGGACACCGCTGCGACCAGAGGCGAGATCCCCATCAGTGACACGCCGACCAGATCCTTGCCGGGGTTGTAGGGCAGCTTGGGATACAGCGTGGTGTTGGCCGCATAAGCGGCAATCACCACGCCGAACGTATAGCCATCAGGTGCGGACTTTGCCACCTGATCCACACCGATGAGACTGTTCGCACCCGGCTTGTTTTCGATGACGATGGGCTGGCCCAGCGCTTTCTGCAAACCCACCTGCAGCAGACGTGCCATCTGATCGGTGAAGCCGCCAGCCGTGTAGGGAACGACGATGCGTATGGGCTTGGAGGGCCAGGGGCTCTGGGCCCAGGCCGAAGGTGCCAGCATGGCGGCGCCGGCTGCGGCGCCCGATTGCAGAAAGCTGCGGCGAGATGTCGAAGGCATGAGTGTCTCTAGGTTCTTGGGGCAAAAATGCCGCGCGACAGCGCGACAGGTAAAGGGAAAGATGTCTCAGTATCCGCGGGCCACGTCCACCAGGTTGAGCAAGGGCTCGCCTGCGCGCAGGCGGCGCAGATTCTCAAGGCACTGGCGGGCCACGGTATCCGCCGAGGCCTGGGCCGCGATATGCGGCGTGACAAAGGCCTTGGGGTGCCTCCACACCTTGTTGCCGGGCTGGGGCGGCTCCTCGCGCAGCACATCCAGCGCGGCACCGGCCAGATGGCCTTCGTCGAGCAGGGCCAGCAGCTCGTCCTCTACCACCTGCTCGCCGCGCCCCACGTTGATGAAGTAGGCGTCGCGCGGCAGCAGGGACAGCGTGCGGCGGTTCAGCAGATCGCGTGTCTCGGGCGTGAGCGGCAAGGCGCAGACAAGAATGTCGCTGGTGGACAGAAGCTGCTGCAGACCTTCGGCACCACTGTGCGTGGCAAGGCCTGCAATGCTCTTGGCGCTGCGGCTCCAGCCCGCGACAGGATAGCCCACGGCCTGCATGGCGCCGGCCACGAAGCGACCGACCTCGCCCAGACCCAGAATGCCCACGCGGCAGTCGGCGCTGGCGCGCACGGGGCGGCGCAGCCAGTCGCCGGCCTGCTGCTGGCGCGCGAACAGATTCAGCTCGCGCGTATGGCGCAGCGCCGTGCCGACCACATACTGGGCAATCTCCACGTGCTGCTGCGGATCGACTGTGCGCGCCACGGGCAGGCCCACGGGCAGGTCGGACACGGCCAGCAGCTTGTCCACGCCCGCACTGGGGGCGCACAGCAGCTTGAGTTGTGGATAGGCCGGCAGCACGCCGGGCTTGAGGCTCCAGGCGAGCATGGCTTCGACCTCAGCAGCCGGTGCTTCGTCGCGATGGGCCCAGACCTGCACGTCGGGCGCCAGCGCGCGCAGCGCATCGACGATGGGCGCTCCCATGCTGGGGTGGATGTTGACCAGGATTCCCATTGATTTCTCCATGAATCTGAGCACTGCTCGCTGCCTGCGAAACGGCCGCAACCCAAGCGCGGGACACCGAGCAAGGGCCTACGCCGGCCGCGTCGCCCCGCGGCGATGGTGTCGTCCCCTCCCGCCAGGCGAGAGAGGGTGCCGTGCATACGGGGGAAGGCGCGCAGCGACTCAGGGGGTGTTAGTGCTTGTAGCTAGGATCGATGCGGTCCAGACGGCGCAGCAGGCCCGGCCAGGCCAGGCCCGCGCCCTTGCCCTTGGTGACCTGGCGCGACTGGTTGACCGCGTCGGCAATGATGGCCTGCGGAATGCGCGTCAGCTCGCCGCCGCCCGACTGCGCCAGGATCTGGATGCGGCAGGCCGACTCCAGCGTGTACATGGCCAGCACGGCCTCGGCCACGCTGCGCCCACAGGTCAGCAGGCCGTGATTGCGCAGGATGAGGAAGTTGCTCGCACCCAGATCGTCCACCAGGCGCGGCTTCTCGTCGTCACGCAGGGCCACGCCCTCGTAGTCGTGGTAGGCCAGGCGCACCAGCGGGAAGATGGACTGCTGCGAGATGGGCAGCAGGCCATCCTTTTGTGCCGACACGGCCACGCCGTAGCGAGTGTGCGTGTGCAGCACGCACTGCACCTCGGGCCGGCCGTCGTGAATGGCGCTGTGGATGACGAAGCCTGCGGGGTTGACGTCGTACTCGGTCTCCATCATCGGCTGGCCTTCGTGATCGACCTTGACCAGGCTGGATGCGGTGATCTCGTCGAACAGCATGCCGTACGGATTGATCAGGAACTGGCCGGGCTGGCCCGGCACGCGCGCCGAGATGTGGGTGAAGATCAGGTCGTCCCAGCCGAAGTGGGCGACCAGCCGGTAGGCGGCAGCCAGCTCGACGCGGGTCTGCCACTCCTCGGGCGTCACCTGGCGGCGGACTTCGGACATCGTGGTGTCATGGCTCATGGGATTTGTCTCGTGATGGGCATCGTGAAATGGAAGACAGGCTCAGCGCCCCGCAGCGTACTGATCGCGCAGCTCGCGCTTGAGCACCTTGCCGATGGCGCTGCGCGGCAGCTCGGCGATGAAGCGCAGGTCGGCCAGGCGCTGGGTCTTGCCGGCTTGCTGGTTGTACCAGCCCATGATTTCCTCGGGCCGGGCCGGCTGGCCCGTGCGCGACACCACATAGGCCACGGGCGTCTCTCCCCATTGATCGGAGGGAACGCCGACAACGGCCACGTCGTCCACGGCCGGGTGGGCACGCAGCTGGGCTTCCAGGTCGCTGGGATAGACGTTGAAGCCGCCGCTGATGATCATGTCCTTGCGACGATCGAACAGGGTCAGGAAGCCATCGGCATCGAAGCGCCCCACATCGCCCGTGCGGATGAAGCGCTTTCCCGTGGCATCGAACCATTCGGCCTCGCGCGTCTTGGCGGGCTGGCCGTGGTAGCCGCTCATCATGCTGGGCGAGTGGCCCACGACCTCGCCGTCCGCGCCGGGAGCGACCTCACTGCCCTCCTCGTCGATGAGGCGGATGTCATGACCTTCGGCGGGCTTGCCCACGGTATGCAGCTTGTCCGGGTGCAGATGGGCTTCGAGGATGCAGGTGCCGCCGCCCTCGGTCATGCCGTAGAACTCGGTCAGGCTGCCGGGCCAGCGCGACACCACATCGGCCTTGAGCTCGGCACGAAACGGTGCGCTGGTGCAGAACTTGGCCTGAAAGCTCGACAGATCATGCTCGCCGAACTGAGGCAGCGCCATGATGCGCTGGTACTGCACGGGCACCAGCATGGTGTGGGTGACGCGGTGCTGCTGGGCCAGTTGCAGATAGCGCGCCGCGTCGAACTTGGGCATGAGCACCACGCAGCCGCCGCTGCCCAGCGTGGGGAAGAACACCACCAGCGTGGTGTTGGAGTACAGCGGCGTGGCCAGCAGCGTCGTGCCCTCGGGGCCGTAGCCGTAGACGCCGCCCCGGTTGATATGGGTCCAGCGCATGCCATGCGACTGCACGATGCCCTTGGGAGTCCCCGTGGTGCCAGAGGAGTAGATGATGTTGAACGGTGCCTCGGGCTCCACACTCACGGCAGCGGGCTGCGCTCCTTCTGGCGCGAGCCAGTCCTCGAAGGCACGGCCCGCAGCCACGCCGTCCAGCGAGATGCATTGCAGTCCGGTGTCGGCGGGCACCAGGTCCTGGGCCGCCTTGTCGAGGAACAGGTGACGCGCCTGGGCATCGTGCAGCATGCAAGCCAGGCTCTCGGCAGTGGAGGATGGCGCCAGCGGTGCGACCACCACGCCCGCGCGCAGCGCGCCCAGGAACAGCGCGGCATAACGCACCGAGTTCAACGCGCAGATGGCAATGGCCTGGCCAGGCTGCACGCCGCCCTGCTGCAGCGCGGCGGCCACGCGGTCCATGAGGGCGTCGAGCTGGGCATAGCTCAGGGTCTGCTGGTCGTCGCGCAGCGCGGCATGGTCGGGCTGCTGGCGCGCATGGCTGCGGATCAGCTCGGCCAGTGTGGAGAAGGGGGAATCGGGAGAAGGCAGGGAAACAGTCATGAGGGGCTCCGTTTCAGGAATTCACGAATCTCAGGCGGGCTGCGCCTGCGAGCCCCCGGCCCTGCAGGCGCTTGGACAGACGGTGGCTTATTTGGCAGCCAGACCCAGGCGGTCTATCAGTATCTTGTCCTTGGCAAAGGCATCCCGAGCCCATTGCGCATAGTCGGCGCCCGAGCGGTACCAGGCGTCCTGGTTGAGCTGCCTGAGCACCTCGACATGGCGCGGATCGTCCATGGCCTTCTTGAAAGCATCGTGCAGCTTGCGCACCACGGCCGGATCCATGCCCTTGGGGCCGGCCAGACCGTAGGGCGAAGTGGAGACCACGCCATAGCCCAGCTCCTTGGCCGTGGGCACGTCTGGCCAGCGCTGGGTGCGCTTTTCACCAAAGGTCATGAGCAGGCGCATCTGGCCGCCATTCACATAGGTGTCCCAGCCCGAGGCATCGCTCTGTGCAGCCACATGGCCGCCCAGCAGGGCCTGCTGCAAGTCGGCGTTGCCCTTGAAAGGCACATGATTGAGAGTGACCTTGGCGTTCTCGGCCAGCTCTTCCATCAGCAGATGCGGCGATGAACCTATGCCCGTGGAGCCGTATTCGATCTTGCCGGGGCTCTTGCGCGCGGCGGCGATGTACTCGTTGAAGCTCTTGTAGGGCGAGTCCGAGCGCACCGTGAAACCGAAGGTATAGCCCGAGACACCGATGATGTAGGTGAAATCGGTGACCGGGTTCCAGGCTGTTTTTTGCATATGTGCCATGCGCAGCATGGACATGGGGAACTGGGTGATGGTGTAGCCGTCGGGCTTGGCGGTGCGCGCCATGGTGCCGGGGCCCAGCGTGCCGCCCGCGCCGGGCTTGTTCTCGACGATGATGGGCTGGCCCAGGTGCTTGCCCGCGATGTCGGCCAGCGTACGCATATGGCGGTCGGTGGGGCCGCCTGCCGGGAATGGCACGATCAGCGTGACCGCCCGCGCGGGATAGTCGCCGGACTGTGCCCAGGCTGATGCGCCGGTGCCTGCGGCAGTCACGAAGGCGGCCGTGGCAAGCACCAGGCTGCGGCGACCAAGGGAAATCTGCATGTTTGTCTCCTGAATCTCTGAACCAGGTGGGGCCGGGGCACATACCTTGTGTGCCGCTCTGGCCGGGGCCCGGACACTGTTGCCCGGGCCGTTGGCACCGCCCTGTTGCGCGGTGCCATGGCAACACTTACATCGTCTTCACCAGCTCAGGCACGGCCGTGAACAGATCGGCTTCCAGCCCGTAATCGGCCACCGAGAAGATCGGTGCCTCGGGGTCCTTGTTGATCGCCACGATCACCTTCGAGTCCTTCATGCCCGCCAGATGCTGGATCGC
>NZ_QQAS01000018.1:0-8171 GCF_003350425.1 Comamonas sp. AG1104
AAGGACTGGCGGCCGAAACCTCGACCGCCCTGGTTGAGGGCTCCGCTGTCGGGGCCGATACCCATCTCCAGCGTGAAGGATGCGCTCAATCCGCCTCCCAGATCCTCGCGGCCGCGAAAGCCCAGGCGTGATGGAACGCTGCCCGTCAGATTGGGCATGCGTGTGAGGTTGGACTTGGTTGCGCCCACGTTGTTCATGGTTTCGACGGCCGTGTCCACGATCCCGTAGATCTGGATCCGTTATATGAATCTTTGAATTACAGAAAGTCTTCATGCTTTGATTTCTTTGCTGAAGTCCTCCTTTTCAGTTGCTGAATCGAATGCAGGTGGGCAGCCGGGCGCGAACTGGCCGTACGCGACCTACCGCTCGGTTGCAAGAATCCTGTTCTCAGGAAGCAGGGCAGTTGCTGGCTGCGGCTTGTCCGACAAAGCGCTCTTGAGCCCAAGAAGGGAACTGCTTTGCAGCTTCAGGAACCACGGCTTCATGGTTCAGACCAGCGAACCCTTTGTCGTCAACCTTGGACCCTGCATTGCGCAGGGCCCGGCGCTGCCGTTGCAGTAGTGCTCGGATTCGTGGGTATCCGTTGAGTCATAGACTTTTTTGGGCGCAGCACCTCCTTGCCGTGCCATGGGCACAGCTCAAGCGTTTGTTTGGAAAAATTCGGGAGAAGAGCTCTGGCTGGAGCTATTGCAGCGTTCGGACCGGTCTCGATTGAGTCGGTGCGGCGCGGTCTTTTTGATGTTCAGGGAGTTGCCAAGGTTTGCTTCCTCTCAATACTTATTTGGATATTACTCATAATTAATTTCGGATGAATTTTGTTTATTTTTCATAAGCAATTCAAGGAGAGAAGCGGTACTTTTGCTTGGTGCTTTCCCTTGCGGTAAAACACTAGCTAGATGGCGAAATGGAGTTGCGGCGGCGAGTTTCTGGTGTGCTGCAGCCCGCAGCATTCGCCCTTGCTTCGTTCGGTGCATGACTCTCAACGCAGCATTTGTAGCGGGCTTCAGTCGCCAAGACGTTGCTTCGCAGTGAATCCAGTGCAAGTGGTATTTGAGGTTCACGACTGCCACAGGTCGACATGAGGATGCCGCTGCGAGCCGCGTTGTCGAGCGTCCAGCCAGGCAGCCGCTCGGGACAAATGGAGCCCAAGGACTGGTGTTGCGGGGTGTGCCGTCGTTCAGGCGCCAGGCAGTGGCTAGTTCGAATAGGCTTTCACCGGAACTGGCGATCGATCACAGAAGAGTCCGCTTCTGGCCGGACTGCGAAAGTCGCAGATCGACCCAGTACAGACAATCGAATGTTCGCAAGAACAGAAGTCATGCAACGGTCACGATCGCTCAAAATTGCGATCTTCCTGATTCCAGGCACTTCGGGGACGCGGCCGCACACAGCTGCATCGCACGTCGGCACTTACGCCGGCACCTACAAAGGCAACGTGTTTACAAAACGGGTCTGCCATTGCAGTATCGGCAGCCTTCCTGCTCTTTCGCTGTACGGATATGCCCACACGCTTTCATGCCATCTGCTCTGACATCACAACGCTTCATGTGGGAGCCATTGTCAATGCCGCAAATTCGTCTCTCCTTGGCGGAGGTGGCGTCGACGGTGCAATCCATCGCGCGGCAGGTCCAGACCTTGTGCATGAATGCCGGCTGCTCGGAGGCTGCAAGACTGGCGATGCAAAGGTGAGCAAGGCTTATCGCCTATCTGCCCAATACATCATTCACACCGTCGGACCTGTGTGGAGAGGAGGGGAAAGCGGTGAAGCAGAGCTGCTCGCCAGCTGTTATCGCCGATGCATAGAGTTGGCGCAGGAGAGGTCGGTTGCCTCGATTGCTTTCCCAAGCATCAGCACCGGCATATATGGGTACCCGATCGAGCTGGCTGCGCAAGTGGCTGTCAGGACTGTCCAGGAAAGCCTGTCGGAACATTCGTCAATTGAAGAGGTTGTCTTCTGCTGCTTCTCACCTGCTGACTTGCTTCAGTATGAATTGATTTTGAATCGACTTGCGCCGTCCGGATCCGAGTAGCACCTGAGCCTGGTGCCCAGTTTTCATGACCGTTCCTGGCCGGCAGTTTGAGCTTGAAAAGCCGATCATTGCTGCGTGGCGAACCCGGAAGACATCCAAGGACCCATCTACGCATGACAGGCCGCGACCAGGACAAGCCTGGTCCATTCACATTCGTGATTGCAGCTAGTCCATTTGCTCATCCAGGCTCAGCAGGGTAGCGGCAAGCACCTGGGTGCCGGCCAGAACCTGGCCCGGTGAAGCCCATTCCACTGCGCTATGGCTGCGCCCATCAAGACACGGGATGAAGATCATCCCCGAGTGTCCGGTC
This sequence comes from Comamonas sp. AG1104, assembly GCF_003350425.1. Lineage (NCBI taxonomy): Bacteria > Pseudomonadati > Pseudomonadota > Betaproteobacteria > Burkholderiales > Comamonadaceae > Comamonas > Comamonas sp. AG1104. The sequence continues at coordinate 2,341 of NZ_QQAS01000018.1, forward strand.
TGGGCCAGGTACATGGCATCGTGGCCGGCCCCGCTCGGCATGCGTCGACAGCCCAGGCCCAGGCGCTGGGCGGATTGCTCCACGGCAGCAGCAATCAGCGGCGCGCAGGCAACGGGGTCGACATGGGTGCGAGGCTCCACGCGCCAATTCACGCCCAATCGCCCGATAGCTGGGCCGCAGCGCCGCGCCAGAATTTCCCAGAACTCCTGCAGCAGGGGGGCATGGTTGCTTCGCACCTCAAGCGTCAGGTCCACCTGGCCAGGCACGGTGTTGCTGGCGTTGGGGGAGACGTTCATGCGACCTACCGTGGCAACCACGTAGTGAGGTGCGCTGCGGCTCCACTGCAGCGCCAGGCGCTGGGCCTGGCGGATCACTATTGCTGCAGCCACGAGGGCATCGCTACGTCCATTCATGGGAGTGGTGCCCGCATGATCGGGCCGACCTTCAAAGAACAGCTGAGCGCGGCGTATGCCAACGATGTCGGTCACGGCGCCTATGTCCAGGCCTTCGCGCTCCAGCACAGGCCCTTGTTCTATGTGTAGCTCCACAAAGGCCGCAAAGCCGTCCTGCCGGCGATCGGCCTCGGCCAGAGCTTCGGGGCGGGCGCCCAGGCGCTGCAGGGCCTGGCCCAGGGTGTCGCCCTGGCCGTCGCGGGCGGCCAGCATGTCGGCGCTGAGCTGACCGGCCATGGCACGACTGCCCACACAGGAGATGCCGTAGTCACTGGGCTCTTCGCAGAGGAAGTCTATGACCTCGAAGGGGTGCTTCAGCGTGATGTCCGCGTCCTGCAGGGCATGGGCCACTTCCAGCCCTGCCAGCACACCCAGAATGCCGTCGAAGCGTCCCCCGGCATTCACCGTGTCGGTGTGCGAGCCCGTGGCCAGGGGTTTCAGATCATCGCGCAGGCCGGGGCGGCGGCCGATGAGGTTGCCTGCGGCATCCAGACGCACCTGCAGACCCGCGGCTTCGAAAGCTCCGCGCAGCCAGGCGCGTGCGGCCTGGTATTCCGCGCTGAAGGCGCGGCGGGTCCAGGGCATATCGGCTCGGGTGAATTGGGCGAGGTCTTCGAGGCGGCGCCACAGGCGGTCGCCGTCGATCGGCGGCAGAGCCGGGGAAAGAAGGGGGGAACAAGTAGAAGCGTTCTGCATGGAGTAATCTTCGCCCGAGATTTACCAATAAGGAATCTTTTGATGTTTATGCAAGGTATTAGTGAAACTTTGGCTAATGCCCCTGGTTTGATGCTGTTGAGGAGCTTTTGTCTGGTCGTTCAGGAGGGCAGTTTTTCTCAGGCAGCGGAGCTGTTGCAACTGTCCCAGCCGGCGGTCAGCCTGCAAGTGCGTCAACTGGAACGCCATCTCGGCGCACGCCTCATAGAACGTGTGGGGCGGCGTGCTGTGCCGACGGCTGCCGGGAAGGCCTTGCTGGAGCAACTGCCCGCCGTGAGCGTGGCGCTGGAAGGCCTGGCCCATGCGCTGAGTGCGCATGCGCGCGAGGTGAATGGGCAGGTGCGTATAGGTACGGGCCTGACCGTGTGTCTCTATCTTCTGCCTGCCGTGTTGCGCCAGATACGGGCAAGCCATCCGGGAATCGACATCGTGGTGGTCACGGGCAATACCGAGGAGTGCGTAAGGCGCGTGGAAGACAACAGTCTGGATCTTGCCCTGGTCACCTTGCCGGTCAACCGCCGCGCCTTGCTGGCCACTGCCGTGCTGCACGACGAGCTGGTGGCCGTAGCTCGCACCGAGATGCTGATGCCGGGCGATGCGGTGGCTGCGTCAGAGCTGAGATCCCTGCCTCTGCTTGCCTTGCAGAAATCAGCCAGCACGCGCGGGGTGGTCGATGCCTGGCTGCGCCGTGCCGGTGAACTGCCGCACCCTCAGATGGAGCTCGACAGCGTCGAAGCGCTCAAGGAGATGGCGGCCATAGGCCTGGGTTATGCCGTGATTCCGCGCATGGCCATGCAGGGGCGAGGCGCGCGCGATGACCTGGTCTCACGCCCGCTCACACCTGGATTGCAGCGAACACTGGCGATGGTGTTGCGAAAGGACAAGCCATTGAGCCGTTCCCTGTCGATGGTTTGCCAGAGTATCCAGGCGCATTGTGCAGCCTGGATGCAGGAACCAGAGGCCTGAAAACAGTTTGATCGAATCTATCCTTGCTGCGCAAGATGGTGACCGCAAAATGGTCTGTGTAGCCATGCAGCACAGTGAATACGATCACGGAGACCAGTCCGGCAATCCTCCATGAGGATGTTGGCTGGCGACGTGTTAGCTGAATTGGCAGCCATTGTCCTGCAAGCGTCTCGATGAATGGCATCATCACTAGCCCGACCATGAACTCAATACCTGCAGGGTATCTGGTCATCGGGTTTGCGTCTGGGGTACTGGCCCTGTGGACCAGATAGCAAGAAGGCCCCAGATAATCTGTCCGCGGAACATTACGGCTGCTCCGCCAGTAATCAACAGCCATCTTGGAGTAGCCAGTAGTCGCGCCGGTGCGTCGAGGCTATTCAACCGAGTAAGTCAAGCAGCAATGAATTTGTTGTCGCACATGTTCTGCAAACGCCGAGAGACTGCTGTCGGTCGATCCACAACGCTCGTGACCAGGGCATTGCCGGCATAGGATTCCGGCTCCAAGTCTGTCGCTGCCCTGAACCCTCAAGAACACCCAAATGAATACTCTCTCCTTTCGCGCAGCCTGCATCGCCACAAAAGACCCGGAGGGCTTCTGCCACCTTGTCGGCTTTGCCGACAAGAAGCATGGCACCGAGCATTACCTGATGCTCCAACGCTCCTTCGAAGAGTATGAAGACGAGCAGGATGAAGAGCTGGGCATGGATACCTACCATGTCGAGTGCTGTGGGCAGCAGAGACCTCGCTATGGCGGCATTGAGCGGTTTGTGCTGAAGCGTACCAGTGCGGAGGTCACGTTCAAGCGCGAGGCGGCTGAGGACATCGATGAACTGAAGCAAATGTCCATCGCCTTTGATCTTGCGGCCGGCGAGTACGAGGAACTGAAAGCCGCCTTGACGAATATCTTTGCCGGGGAGAGCTGCTTCGAGATTACCGATGGCCAGGCTATAGGGGCCGCATAGGCGTGGCGAACAGGTCCGGACCCTTCGGTCCGGATGCGGCATCAAGGGCAGGGTAGATGCGCCGCTGCCTTGATGGTCATGGTGCCCATCCCGGTCCGGCTGGCTGTCGGTCGCCATAAGCGTAGGGCCGAGCAGGGCGGTGGTGGGCGGGTAGCTGAGACGGGGGAGGCGGATCTGGACTCAACGCGGTCAAGAAGAAAATCTGCTGGCAGTCCGCTTTCGGCTGTTCATGGTTGCGGCTGCCACTGTTCGATCCACAGCGGGCATATGCATCGGTGCTGTCGCCAATTCGTCATTGCTGGAGCGACTGGCCCTCCGGCTTCAACCTGGTGACAGAATGCCTCACTCATCCAGCGTCAGTTTTCACATGGAAAAGTCATATCCACTCAATCGACAACAGTTCCAAGCGGTGTCGGCACTTCCCAGTCTCCAGCGTTATCGGCATTTCATCGGCCGAGTATCGGACTGGCAATTGGTGTGGGGACTGAGAAATGAGGGTGGATGGGTGACAGCCTCGGACAGCAACGGAAATACTGTGGCCCCCTTTTGGCCACATCCCGATTACGCGATTGCTTGTGCAGTTGGCGAATGGGCTGGCAATTCCCCTGCAAGCATCGATGTTCACCATTTCCTGAGTCGTTGGCTTCCCGGTATGGAAAAGGACGGCATGCTTGCGGCCGTATTCCCAACGCCAACAATGCAAGGGATAGTCGTTTCGCCGCGTCAGTTGCAAAGGGATATTGAAGAAGAACTGTCTTGCCTGGAGTGAATGTAAGCAGTTTGAGATTCCGTTGCCGGCCGGTAGGCGGTGGTCTCGGAACTATCTTCGAATCTGCCCAAATCAGAGTGCTTCAGCAACAAGGAGTTTGAATGGAGCTGCTATGCAGCATCCAGCATTGGCAATAGTTGCTGCAGGCAACTCATTGCGGCGTCTCCGTCGACAACCCACATTTGGGCCAACGGCTCGGCATCTTCTACCGAGAGGTATGCCATGCTCCAACCGGAGAAAAGGCGACTCGTTATGCCTCTTGCCTCGTGCTGCGGGGTGAAATTGGTATGGCGCTTGTCCAGGGATATCTTTTTGGCCAATGCAATCACCTGCTGCTGAGGACCCTCCATGTATTGAACGAAGCGCTGACCGTCAAAAATCAGGATCCCTGTGATCCCATGGGCCTCATTGAATCGGCGTGAGACTCTGGTGATATCTGCGACACAGCTCGTACTGGCGTCACTGGCGATTTCACTGTGATACAGAAAACATCCGAGCAGGTGTTTCAAGGTTGCCTCTTGCTTTCAGCGCTGCATAGGTGCGGTTGGTGCCGGTATCGAGATCGTCTCAAGCCAGGTACCGAGAACCTATTCCTTGCAGACAGAGTTGGAGTGGTGATCAACGGTCCGGTTGCTCGTCACCGAGCGACATGCACCAACGAGACAGGTCGAGATTGACGGTGGCGCAATGCGAAGTGAGTTCCATAACAAGGGGCATCAGTCTGCTGCCGGAATTCATTTGCGAGGGATGCCTGTTCTTATGCTGCTCTTTTGGAAAGATACCAGCGCCAGGTCCATCAGCAGAACCATCGACATGCCCAGGGCCAGTACAGCCACCACCATCGGCAGTCCAAGCGCGCTGAGCACATACCTTCCCGAAGGAATTGCAAGGCGATTTTCCGTAGTGCAAATGAACTCGGCCGCACTCATGCCCGTGTAGTGCATGGCACAAACGGCAAGGGCCATGATCGCTGCGGCAAGCAGGCGCATGCTTGTCTGTACGGTATGAAATGCCAGCCACAGCGCCGCAGTTGCAGCCACGAGAGCAATCAGCACCGACATGGCGATTCGCTCATGGTCCCACTCCAGGTGGCCTCCAAAACGCATGCCATACATGCCGAGGTAGTGCATGACAACGGCGCCCAGCCCAAGCATTGATCCGGCCAGCAGCAAGCGGACAATGCTGCGCGGGTTGCGAGCCACGATATGAAAAGCCAGAGCCGAGATCGTCACCGCAGCAATGAGCGACACGCCAGTCTCCCATACCGAGTAGCCGGTTCCAAGGTCCATGCGCAGCGCAAGCATGGCAATGAAATGCATTGACCATACGCCAATGCCGCCAAGAGCAATCCCTGTGCTGCCGAGACTCATCAGATAGCTCTGACGGTCATCAATCTCCGGCTCAAGTCGCTTGGCAGAGATCAGCGCAATGAAGGCGCCAATCATCGAAATCGCGTACGACAGTACAACCAATTCCATGCTGTAGCTGGTGCTGACCACTGCATCCATGAGCCTCTCCTGGTTGCCGAACAAGAAGAATCCAGAATTTGTAAATTGACTTGTATCAAATTAATTCAAGGCCATCAAGACGATTTGATGAATCAGATCTGATTCGATGCTAGTTGGATACATCAGATCTGATCTCTATTCAAAAATTGAGACCAGTCAAGGAATATGTAAGCACTTGATACGAGCAAGCGCTCAAGGAGCGATCGCAGGGGTGCCCAAGGCGTACCGGCTTCACTCAATCTGGGCGGTATCTCGTTTCGTCAGGCCATTGACCACAGAAGGCACATATGAGAGTGAACGCACCGGTAACCCAGCGGGAGTACAGCTTTGATGAGCATGCAACTCTGATGTCCACCACGGACACGGAGAGCTACATCAAATATGCCAATCAGGCGTTCATGGAGGTCAGCGGCTTCGAGCCGCAAGAGATCCTTGGCCAGACGCACAATCTGGTGCGTCA
>NZ_QQAS01000019.1:0-5567 GCF_003350425.1 Comamonas sp. AG1104
CTCGGTTCCTTAAAAAAATACAGCCGATAAGCGTGGGCGTTTGAGGGCAAGCAGCCAGTTCTTCGGAACAAACTCTTCGGAGTTATCAAGCGCTCACAAAAACAGTAATGAGGAAGAATTTATTCTTCTTGATTCCGTCAAGTGAGTGAGCAGTCGAAAGACTTTAAATTCAAGATCGAACTATAGAGTTTGATCCTGGCTCAGATTGAACGCTGGCGGCATGCTTTACACATGCAAGTCGAACGGTAACAGGTCTTCGGATGCTGACGAGTGGCGAACGGGTGAGTAATACATCGGAACGTGCCTAGTAGTGGGGGATAACTACTCGAAAGAGTAGCTAATACCGCATGAGATCTACGGATGAAAGCAGGGGACCTTCGGGCCTTGTGCTACTAGAGCGGCTGATGGCAGATTAGGTAGTTGGTGGGGTAAAGGCTTACCAAGCCTGCGATCTGTAGCTGGTCTGAGAGGACGACCAGCCACACTGGGACTGAGACACGGCCCAGACTCCTACGGGAGGCAGCAGTGGGGAATTTTGGACAATGGGCGAAAGCCTGATCCAGCAATGCCGCGTGCAGGATGAAGGCCCTCGGGTTGTAAACTGCTTTTGTACGGAACGAAAAGCCTGGGGCTAATATCCCCGGGTCATGACGGTACCGTAAGAATAAGCACCGGCTAACTACGTGCCAGCAGCCGCGGTAATACGTAGGGTGCAAGCGTTAATCGGAATTACTGGGCGTAAAGCGTGCGCAGGCGGTTTTGTAAGACAGTGGTGAAATCCCCGGGCTCAACCTGGGAACTGCCATTGTGACTGCAAGGCTAGAGTGCGGCAGAGGGGGATGGAATTCCGCGTGTAGCAGTGAAATGCGTAGATATGCGGAGGAACACCGATGGCGAAGGCAATCCCCTGGGCCTGCACTGACGCTCATGCACGAAAGCGTGGGGAGCAAACAGGATTAGATACCCTGGTAGTCCACGCCCTAAACGATGTCAACTGGTTGTTGGGTCTTAACTGACTCAGTAACGAAGCTAACGCGTGAAGTTGACCGCCTGGGGAGTACGGCCGCAAGGTTGAAACTCAAAGGAATTGACGGGGACCCGCACAAGCGGTGGATGATGTGGTTTAATTCGATGCAACGCGAAAAACCTTACCCACCTTTGACATGGCAGGAACTTACCAGAGATGGTTTGGTGCTCGAAAGAGAACCTGCACACAGGTGCTGCATGGCTGTCGTCAGCTCGTGTCGTGAGATGTTGGGTTAAGTCCCGCAACGAGCGCAACCCTTGCCATTAGTTGCTACATTCAGTTGAGCACTCTAATGGGACTGCCGGTGACAAACCGGAGGAAGGTGGGGATGACGTCAAGTCCTCATGGCCCTTATAGGTGGGGCTACACACGTCATACAATGGCTGGTACAAAGGGTTGCCAACCCGCGAGGGGGAGCTAATCCCATAAAGCCAGTCGTAGTCCGGATCGCAGTCTGCAACTCGACTGCGTGAAGTCGGAATCGCTAGTAATCGTGGATCAGAATGTCACGGTGAATACGTTCCCGGGTCTTGTACACACCGCCCGTCACACCATGGGAGCGGGTCTCGCCAGAAGTAGGTAGCCTAACCGTAAGGAGGGCGCTTACCACGGCGGGGTTCGTGACTGGGGTGAAGTCGTAACAAGGTAGCCGTATCGGAAGGTGCGGCTGGATCACCTCCTTTCTGGAAAAATGCTGCTTCAAATTGAACGTCCACACTTATCGGTTGTTGGAACAAGCCAGGTGGCCTGCTGAGTGACAGCGGGCTGCATGGAATGGGTCTGTAGCTCAGCTGGTTAGAGCACTGTGTTGATAACGCAGGGGTCGTTGGTTCGAGCCCAACTAGACCCACCAAGATTCCAATATCTGGTCAGAGGATCCCGGGGGATTAGCTCAGCTGGGAGAGCACCTGCTTTGCAAGCAGGGGGTCGTCGGTTCGATCCCGTCATCCTCCACCAAAAATGATAGCGCCGAAAGGTGCTATAATCGTTGGCTCAGCAGATGTGAAGCGCAAGCGAAGCAAAAGCCGGGTAAAAGCGAAAAAAGCCAAATTCAATATAAAAGCAGTCTGCATCAGACTGCTTTTATATTGATCTTTGATCAATAGGCTGTTCTTTAAAAATTCATAGAGTCGAAATCAGCGTTGCTGGTGGAAAGCGCAAACCAAGGTTTGTGCACCGTGCCGCCAGCAACATTTTGATTGCGTCAAAACAGATATTTTGCGAATGCAAATTTATCTAGTAATGACGAATATTCTCTAAGCTGTATCGAAAGATGCAGCCAAAGATATTCACATTACGGCATAACGCGTGAGGTGCAAGACCTCACCAGTCTTTGAACACCAGGCTTTGATTCTCGCTAAGAGAGTCCAAAGTTATAGGGTCAAGTGACTAAGAGCATATGGTGGATGCCTTGGCGATGATAGGCGACGAAAGACGTGATAGCCTGCGATAAGCTTCGGGGAGCTGGCAAATAAGCTTTGATCCGGAGATTTCTGAATGGGGGAACCCACCTTGCAAGAGGTATCGTGCACTGAATACATAGGTGCACGAAGCGAACCTGGAGAACTGAAACATCTAAGTACCCAGAGGAAAAGACATCAACCGAGATTCCGATAGTAGTGGCGAGCGAATTCGGAAGAGCCTTGCAGTGATAGTCGATCAGTTAACAAAACGGCATGGAAAGGCCGACCATAGTGGGTGATAGTCCCGTATGTGAAAACCGATCGGTGGTACTAGGCTGCAGACAAGTAGGGCGGGGCACGAGAAACCCTGTCTGAATATGGGGGGACCATCCTCCAAGGCTAAATACTCATCATCGACCGATAGTGAACCAGTACCGTGAGGGAAAGGCGAAAAGAACCCCGGGAGGGGAGTGAAATAGATCCTGAAACCGTATGCTTACAAAAAGTCGGAGCCCTTAGGGGTGACGGCGTACCTTTTGTATAATGGGTCAGCGACTTACATTCAGTGGCAAGCTTAACCGAATAGGGGAGGCGAAGAGAAATCGAGTCCGAATAGGGCGATTAGTCGCTGGGTGTAGACCCGAAACCAAGTGATCTATCCATGGCCAGGATGAAGGTGCCGTAACAGGTACTGGAGGTCCGAACCCACTAATGTTGCAAAATTAGGGGATGAGCTGTGGATAGGGGTGAAAGGCTAAACAAACTTGGAAATAGCTGGTTCTCTCCGAAAACTATTTAGGTAGTGCCTCAAGTATTACCGTCGGGGGTAGAGCACTGTTTAGGCTAGGGGGTCATGGCGACTTACCAAACCTATGCAAACTCCGAATACCGACGAGTACAGCTTGGGAGACAGAGCACCGGGTGCTAACGTCCGGACTCAAGAGGGAAACAACCCAGACCGCCAGCTAAGGTCCCTAAAATTGGCTAAGTGGGAAACGAAGTGGGAAGGCTAAAACAGTCAGGATGTTGGCTTAGAAGCAGCCATCATTTAAAGAAAGCGTAATAGCTCACTGATCGAGTCGTCCTGCGCGGAAGATGTAACGGGGCTAAGCCAGTTACCGAAGCTGCGGATGTGCCATTTATGGCACGTGGTAGGAGAGCGTTCTGTAAGCCTGTGAAGGTGTCTGGTAACGGATGCTGGAGGTATCAGAAGTGCGAATGCTGACATGAGTAGCGTTAAAGGGGGTGAAAAGCCCCCTCGCCGTAAGCGCAAGGTTTCCTACGCAACGTTCATCGGCGTAGGGTGAGTCGGCCCCTAAGGCGAGGCAGAGATGCGTAGCTGATGGGAAACAGGTCAATATTCCTGTACCGATCAATAGTGCGATGTGGGGACGGAGAAGGTTAGCTCAGCCAACTGTTGGATATGTTGGTTCAAGCCTGTAGTCGTGCCTGGTAGGCAAATCCGCCAGGCTTAGATGAGGGGTGATAACGAGTCTGCTTGCAGACGAAGTGAGTGATACCCTGCTTCCAGGAAAAGCCACTAAGCTTCAGCTATTGACGACCGTACCGCAAACCGACACTGGTGCGCGAGATGAGTATTCTAAGGCGCTTGAGAGAACTCAGGAGAAGGAACTCGGCAAATTGACACCGTAACTTCGGGAGAAGGTGTACCCCAAGTAAGTGAAGTTGTACAAATGGAGCTCAAAGGGGTTGCAAAAAATTGGTGGCTGCGACTGTTTAATAAAAACACAGCACTCTGCAAACACGAAAGTGGACGTATAGGGTGTGACGCCTGCCCGGTGCTGGAAGATTAAATGATGGGGTGCAAGCTCTTGATTGAAGTCCCAGTAAACGGCGGCCGTAACTATAACGGTCCTAAGGTAGCGAAATTCCTTGTCGGGTAAGTTCCGACCTGCACGAATGGCGTAACGATGGCCACACTGTCTCCTCCTGAGACTCAGCGAAGTTGAAATGTTTGTGATGATGCAATCTCCCCGCGGAAAGACGGAAAGACCCCATGAACCTTTACTGTAGCTTTGTATTGGACTTTGAACGGATCTGTGTAGGATAGGTGGGAGGCTTTGAAGTGCGGTCGCTAGATCGCATGGAGCCAACGTTGAAATACCACCCTGGTGCGTTTGAGGTTCTAACCTGGATCCATTATCTGGATCGGGGACAGTGCATGGTAGGCAGTTTGACTGGGGCGGTCTCCTCCCAAAGCGTAACGGAGGAGTTCGAAGGTACGCTAGTTACGGTCGGACATCGTGACGATAGTGCAATGGCATAAGCGTGCTTAACTGCGAGACTGACAAGTCGAGCAGATGCGAAAGCAGGACATAGTGATCCGGTGGTTCTGTATGGAAGGGCCATCGCTCAACGGATAAAAGGTACTCTGGGGATAACAGGCTGATACCGCCCAAGAGTTCATATCGACGGCGGTGTTTGGCACCTCGATGTCGGCTCATCTCATCCTGGGGCTGTAGTCGGTCCCAAGGGTATGGCTGTTCGCCATTTAAAGAGGTACGTGAGCTGGGTTTAAAACGTCGTGAGACAGTTTGGTCCCTATCTTCCGTGGGCGCTGCAGATTTGAGGAAGCCTGCTCCTAGTACGAGAGGACCGGAGTGGACACACCTCTGGTGTACCTGTTGTCACGCCAGTGGCATCGCAGGGTAGCTAAGTGTGGAAGAGATAACCGCTGAAAGCATCTAAGCGGGAAACTCGTTTCAAGATGAGATCTGCCGGGGCCTTGAGCCCCCTGAAGGGTCGTTGTAGACCACGACGTTGATAGGCTGGGTGTGGAAGCGCAGTAATGCGTTAAGCTAACCAGTACTAATTGCCCGTGCGGCTTGACCCTATAACTTTGGGTAAGCCTGGAAAAATGAAAGACAGAACGCAAGTTCTAGTTATGCCGAAAAGGCGCAATCGAAAAGCTGATTGAAGACTCTATGAATTCGTTGGATAGAAAGGGGCGTCATTAAGAAGTTAATGGCAACCGATCGATCCGACAAAAAGTTTATGCCTGATGACCATAGCAAGTTGGTACCACTCCTTCCCATCCCGAACAGGACAGTGAAACGACTTTGCGCCGATGATAGTGCGGGTTCCCGTGTGAAAGTAGGTCATCGTCAGGCTCTTAC
>NZ_QQAS01000020.1:0-1767 GCF_003350425.1 Comamonas sp. AG1104
GTGGACTACAACGTCAAGGTCCGCGTGAAGTCGGACGGCACGGGTGTGGACATCGCCAACGTCAAGATGAGCATGAACCCCTTTGACGAAATCGCCGTCGAAGAAGCCGTGCGCCTGAAGGAAAAAGGCGTGGTGACCGAAGTCATCGCCGTCTCCTGCGGCGTGACCCAGTGTCAGGAAACCCTGCGCACGGCCATGGCCATCGGTGCCGATCGCGGCATCCTGGTCGAGACCGATGTCGAGCTGCAGCCTCTGGCCGTGGCCAAGCTGCTCAAGGCCCTGGTGGACAAGGAGCAACCCGGTCTGGTCATCTGCGGCAAGCAGGCCATCGACGACGATGCCAACCAGACCGGCCAGATGCTGGCGGCCCTGGCTGATCTGCCCCAGGCCACCTTCGCCTCCAAGGTCGAAGTCGCCGGCGACAAAGTGAACGTCACCCGCGAAGTGGATGGCGGCCTGGAGACCGTGGCCCTGTCCACGCCCGCCGTCATCACCACCGACCTGCGCCTGAACGAGCCTCGCTACGTCACCTTGCCCAACATCATGAAGGCCAAGAAAAAGCAGCTGGACACCTTCAAGCCCGAGGACCTGGGTGTGGACGTGACGCCTCGCCTCAAGACCGTGAAGGTCTCCGAGCCCGCCAAGCGCGGCGCTGGCGTCAAGGTGGCCGATGTGGCAGCCCTGGTCGACAAGCTCAAGAACGAAGCGAAAGTCATCTAAGGCCCCCTGAGCCGCCTCGCGTCATCCCCCGCAGGGGGACGACACCCTCGGTGCGGGGCGGCCCTTCCTCGGTGTCTCGCGCTTGAGCCGCGCCAGATTGGCCGGCTGCGGGTGATGCAGGCACCATGAAAAATTCTAGAGAAAGACGACTGAAATGACCTCTCTCGTTATTGCAGAACACGACAACGCTTCGATCAAGACCGCGACCCTGAACACCGTGACGGCCGCCAAGGCCTGCGGCGGTGATGTGCATGTGCTGGTGGTTGGCGAAGGCGCCGCCGCTGCAGCCGCTGCTGCCGCCCAGATCGCCGGAGTCTCCAAGGTCATCCACGCCGACGGCGCCAGCCTCAAGGACGGCCTGGCCGAGAACGTGGCGGCCCAGGTGCTGGCACTTGCTGGGAATGGTGCCGGCAACTACAGCCACATCCTGTTCCCCTCGACCGCCTCGGGCAAGAACGTGGCTCCTCGCGTGGCCGCCAAGCTGGACGTGGCCCAGATCAGCGACATCACCAAGGTCGACTCCGCCGACACCTTCGAGCGCCCCATCTACGCGGGCAACGCCATCGCCACCGTGCAGTCTGCCGATGCCGTCAAGGTCATCACCGTGCGTACCACGGGCTTTGATGCAGCGGCTGCCACTGGCGGCTCGGCGGCGGTGGAAACGGCGGCTGCTGTGGCCGACAGCGGCAAGAGCGCCTTTGTGGGCCGTGAAGTGACCAAGAGCGACCGTCCCGAACTGACGGCAGCGAAGATCATCGTCTCCGGCGGCCGTGCTCTGGGCTCGGCCGAGAAGTTCACCGAAGTGATCACCCCCCTGGCCGACAAGCTGGGTGCGGCCATCGGTGCCAGCCGTGCGGCTGTCGATGCGGGCTACGCGCCCAACGACCTGCAGGTGGGCCAGACGGGCAAGATCGTGGCGCCCCAGCTGTACATTGCCTGCGGCATCTCGGGTGCGATCCAGCATCTGGCGGGCATGAAGGACTCGAAGGTGATCGTGGCGATCAACAAGGACCCCGAGGCACCGATCTTCTCGGTGGCCGATTACGG
>NZ_QQAS01000021.1:0-1133 GCF_003350425.1 Comamonas sp. AG1104
CGCACCAAGCCCCACGTGAACGTGGGCACCATCGGTCACGTTGACCACGGCAAGACCACCCTGACTGCTGCTATCGCTACCGTGCTGTCCAAGCACTTCGGCGGTGAAGCCAAGGACTACTCGCAGATCGACAACGCCCCCGAAGAAAAGGCTCGTGGTATCACGATCAACACTTCGCACGTTGAGTACGAAACTGCCAACCGCCACTACGCTCACGTGGACTGCCCCGGCCACGCTGACTATGTGAAGAACATGATCACTGGTGCCGCTCAGATGGACGGCGCTATCCTGGTTTGCTCCGCTGCTGACGGCCCCATGCCCCAGACTCGCGAGCACATCCTGCTGTCGCGTCAGGTGGGCGTGCCCTACATCATCGTGTTCCTGAACAAGGCCGACATGGTGGACGACGAAGAACTGCTGGAACTGGTCGAAATGGAAGTGCGCGAGCTGCTGTCCAAGTACGACTTCCCCGGTGACGACACCCCCATCATCCGCGGCTCCGCCAAGCTGGCCCTGGAAGGTGACCAATCCGACAAGGGCGAGCCTGCCATCCTGAAGCTGGCCGAAGCTCTGGACACTTACATCCCCACTCCCGAGCGTGCTGTTGACGGCGCCTTCGTGATGCCCGTGGAAGACGTGTTCTCCATCTCCGGTCGTGGTACCGTGGTGACCGGTCGTATCGAGCGCGGTATCGTCAAGGTCGGCGAAGAAATCGAAATCGTCGGTATCAAGGACACCGTCAAGACCACCGTCACTGGCGTGGAAATGTTCCGCAAGCTGCTGGACCAAGGTCAAGCTGGCGACAACGTGGGTCTGCTGCTGCGCGGCACCAAGCGTGAAGACGTGGAACGCGGCCAAGTGCTGTGCAAGCCCGGCTCCATCAAGCCCCACACCAACTTCACTGCTGAAGTTTACGTGCTGTCGAAGGACGAAGGCGGTCGCCACACTCCTTTCTTCAACAACTACCGTCCCCAGTTCTACTTCCGTACAACTGACGTGACCGGCTCCATCGAACTGCCCGAAGGCAAGGAAATGGTGATGCCTGGCGATAACGTGTCGATCACTGTGAAGCTGATCTCCCCCATCGCCATGGAAGAAGGTCTGCGCTTCGCTATCCGCGAAGGTGGTCGTAC